>JAJZRL010000002.1 GCA_021802705.1 bacterium
AGTCTCAACTTTCTGTGAGCTGATGACTAAAGAACAATTTTTACCTCAATAAATCCTTTTCAGGGAGAGGGTTGTCTTCCCGTCTTCACCGGTTTTTGCGCTTAACTCCGCAAGTTTTTCACCGGATGGAGACAAGAACACGACCATCTCTTGTCCATCAGGGTTAGTCCGTCTAGAGAATTCCATCTCGAAAACGACTTTCCCATTTGAATTGTATATTTGGTAATCGTCTGTTGTCATCACTTTCTCCTCGTTAGTTGAGAACAAAGTGGTGCACCGCTCCGACCCTTTGTAAGTACACGGTTTCAGTTCTATTTCACTCCCCTCTCGGGGTTCTTTTCACCTTTCCCTCACGGTACTAGTTCACTATCGGTCATAGGACGTATTTAGCCTTACCGGTTAGTTCCGGCAGATTCACTCGAGCTAATCGTGTCTCGAGCTACTCAAGAATATGAGCAAGAGTCGTCGTTCATTTCGCGTACGGGGCCATTACCCTCTGGGGCGCTGCTTCCCAGCAGCTTCCGCTATGAAGACGATTGGTAACTCTTCTCGTACAAGTACGAAGCTCATATCTTACAACCCCGCCATCCGAAGATGACGGTTTGGGCTTTTCCCTTTTCGCTCGCCGCTACTTAGGGTATCACGAGAGCCGCGTTCTACTCACACGAACATAACGCGTGAGCGGAACGCAACTCGATATTGTTCTCTTTTCCTCCGGGTACTGAGATGTTTCACTTCCCCGGGTTTGCTTCTCGCAGGCGTTACCCCGCGGATTTCCAGTTCAAGACTGGAAGGGTTCCCCCATTCGGACACCTCCGGATCAAAGGCTACAAACCGCCTCCCCGAAGCTTTTCGCAGGTTAGTCGCGTCCTTCATCGCCGTCCTAGGCCAAGGCATCCACCGTGTACTCTTTTTGTCTCCCGTGCGGAGACCTGAATACCACAATCATTACTTTAATATTTGCACTCTGATATCTCACAAGCGAAAGCTTGCGAGACATTCGATTACCTATGCGTATTCGTGTGTCAAAGGACTGCACCGTGCCGTTTAAAACGAAAGAACCGCCTGAAGCGGTTCTTTGAGGCGTTTGCACGCCGGCCTTGACGGCCTATCCGCTCCTTAAGGTTTTGTTCTTTCGGTTCGTAGACACGTAAAAGCGAGTATAGCCGAGGAAAGATATGCCGTCAAGGATCAAGAGGCCGGGGAGAGACAAATGAAAACCGCCCCATGGGATGGGACGGTTTTCACAGGGAAGAGACTGGCTATTTCTTTATCTCCGACTGAAGGTGCTCGAGATAGCGAGCCGCCGAGACTTGTCCGCCAAGACCGAAAGCGAGGCCGACAGCAAGCGATACCGCGATGACGACACCCGTGAAGAGGGTCTGAACGAACGCCGTTGCGACATCGAGCTGATCGAGCGCCGCGAGGATCGCGAAGGTCCAGATCGCATAGCGCGCGACTTTCCCGATGAATCCGGCAGCGTGGAGGTTCGCGGCCTTCGCAGAACCGCTTACGACACGCTCCGCCGAATCGGCGACAACCGCAGCGACGAGCAGGATGAGGACGGCGACGATCACCTGCGGGAGATAGCCGAGGACGACATCCCGGATGAAGACGTTGACCGCATCAAGATGCAGGACGCCGAGCGCCGCGACGAGGAAGACGATAATGAAGAACCACTCGACGAGGAAGCCGAGGAATTTTCCGGAAGAAAGCTCGAAACCGGCGCGAGAGAGCAGCCGCTCGATGCCTGTCGAACGGAGCGCCTGGTCGACGCGGAGCGAGTTGACGATCTGCGCGACGACGCGACCGAGCCCCATACCAACGAGCCATCCGACGATGAAGATAACGATCGCGACGACTACGTTCGGGATGAACGCTACCAATCCGTAAAAGAGGCTTTGGAAAGACTGGCTCAGAACATCTGCCCATGTGGTGAAAACCATAATGATTGACGCTTTGTTTAACGGCTAATTACTCGCGGGGATTGCGCACAGCGAGCATCTGCTTTCAAGTATAGCATTTCTAGAGCCCGATTCTGTCGACGAGGATGCGGTGTGGATAATCGAAAACATCCCGGAGGAGCCGGTCATAGACCCCCATGCGGTAGCGAAACTCGGCGAGCGCGAACGATGCGTAACGGATCTCCCGGCCAAGCTCGGCCTCGAGAGAATGCACGGCAGCGATAAGCGTGCGCTCGTCGAGGTGGTCACCGACGATGAGAAGGTCAATCGGAGGTTCGACGACACCCACGAAAAATCCGGAAAGAACGATGAGCCGCGGCGTTCCGGCGCGCTTCATCGCCCGTACGATGTTCTGCGGACGAACGCCGGTGGTGTCGCGGATAAAGGCGTCGAGCGCCGCGAGGTGTTCGAAGCGGGGATTCGTCTGGTAGCGCGCCGCGGCGCGCTCGCCTTTCTTGCGCAAGAGGCCGGCGGCGAGGAGATCCGCGACTTCCCTCCGCGCAACCCCGCTTGAAAGCTTCGTCCGGTCCTTGATCTCGGCGAGCGTGAAAGCGCTGTCTTGATTGAACATAAAAAGCCGGAGCGTTTTGAGGCGCGCCGGAGAGCCGAAAAGCTTTGTAAGGGGTTCCATAGACGATGCCGCCTAGTGTAAATGCCGGACGCCAAAAACGCAAAACGCGGGCTCCGCCGTATGCGGAGCCCGCGTTTTTCTGAAAAACGAAAGCCTTACTTGAGCGTAA
This sequence comes from bacterium, assembly GCA_021802705.1. Classification (GTDB taxonomy): domain Bacteria; phylum Patescibacteriota; class Minisyncoccia; order Phycocordibacterales; family Phycocordibacteraceae; genus C7867-001. The sequence goes on from JAJZRL010000002.1 coordinate 2,705, forward strand.
CCTTTGCGCCGGCTTCGGTGAGCTTCTTGGCGAGAGCCTCGGCCTCGTCCTTTTTCATGCCTGTCTTAAGCATGGAAGGCACGTTGTCGACAAGGTCTTTCGCTTCCTTGAGCCCGAGCGCGAGCGCTTCTTTCACCGCCTTGATGACGGCTATCTTGCTGCCCCCGGCATCGGTAAGCTCGACGTCAGCGGTCGATTTCTCATCTTCGGCCGGCGCAGCGGGTCCTGCCGGTCCCGCGACGGCGACAGCCGCGGCGCTCACGCCGAATTTCTTCTCGAACACCTTTACGAGCTCGGAAAGCTCGAGAACGGTCATGGTCTCTATCTCTTCCACGATCTTCTTGAACTTTGCCGGAACCTCGAACACCTCCTCTGCTGCGGATGCGCTCGCCGGAGCGGCTGCTGCTTCTGCCGGAGCGGCTGTCTCCTCCGGTGCTGCCGTCTCGGCGGCGGATACCGCGTTCATTTCGTCTGCCATAGTATGCGATTAAGTCGATTGATAAGTAAAACTACGCTGCTTTCTTCTCCCGAATCTTGTCGAGCGCGATAACGAGCCCCTGGATGGGACTGTTGATGACATTCACGAACATGCCGCGCAAGACCGGCGTCGGCGGAATCGTCGCGACGGCGGTGATGCGTTCCCTGTCCGCAAACGCGCCTTCGAACACGCCACCGAGGAGCGCGAGCGCTCCCTTGAGCTTCTTGCCGTGCTCGTAGATGCCGCGCGCGGGAGCGGTTACGTCTTCTCCTGACGTCCATGCGACAGCCACCTCTCCGGGAAGCTCCGGAATATCTCCGGCATAACCACGGTCAGTGAGCGCCTTCCGGATAAGGGTCTTCTTCGCGACGAAGAAGCGCACGCCCGCTTGCGCGAGCTCCTTGCGCACCTTCGACGTATCGGCGACGGTCACTTTCGTGAAGCCGACGAATACGGACGCGGATGCTTCCTTGAAGATATCCGCGAGCTTCGCGAGAATCTCGCGTTTCTTGTCTTTTGTTATTGCCATAACGAAGTACGTACGAACGGAACATAAAGGGAGTTCGACCGTATGGGTCTCGCCTTGGCAGGGCTTATGGGTGCCTGCGGTCTTCGGTCCGTACGAGCAGGATCATACCGCACGCGCGTGCGTTCCGCAAACGACACTTTTAAACGAGAGAAATATGTGCTATAATATATGTTAGTACGTCCTTTCGGAAAGGAGGGTATGATGCGTACGATCAGTAAGAAGTTGCGGGAAATCCAGGAAGGGTTGTCCTACGACGAACGGTTCAGCTTGAGCATAACGCTTGTCGTGCTTGGCGACCTCGGGATGGAGAAATTCTATCAGAGGGACCGCACCACCGTCGATAAGCTTGTGAAAGCGGGGATCATCAAGCCGGTTCCTCAATACCGGCACGACGATAAAGGGTGGTACGAACCGGCTACGGCCGAAATCGGAAGCCTTCTGGTGTGCGGGTCAATAAACAAAGAGGACGGATATCTTGTTCTGCCTGAATAGCACTCCAATCGCCTTCCTTAAAGGGAAGGCGATACTTTTTTATTTATTTCGGTTCATGCTTATGGCGTCCCGTTTACGAAACGGAGCGTGAGGAGAGCGAGCGCGATAAGAACGACGAATCCCGTAGAGAATTTCACAAACTCGACGACGAACGGGAACGCCCGCTTCCTGGCGTCGCGTCTATCCTTCTCGGCTTTATTTTCCCGTGCGTTCATAGGCTGTGATAGCGGCAAGGAAATTCTGGTCGGTATCAAGGATCGCCGGATCGCTCGTCCGCAGTTGAGCGACTATCGCTTCCGCAGAGGAAGGATCGCCGGAAAGGTAATAGGCTTTCGCGAGGTCATAGCGCGAGACCATGTCGGAAGGCGAAAGGCGTACGACCTCCGACAGGAAAAATACCGTGTTCTTCCAGTCTTTCACGCTTTCATAATACCCCGCCGCGCGCAGGGCAGTCTCAAGATCGCTCTTGTAGTCCGCTTTCCCTATCGCCGCTTCTTTTGCGGCGGCGGAAGCATCACCGGAAGCGAGGTCGAACTCGGCAAGGACGAAATGCGGTTCGGAGAGGGTCGGTACGAGCGCTTCGTAACGCGTAAGCAGGTCGCGAGCTGCCTGGTAGCCGCTTGCGCGCGCCGGAGAACCAACCGGATACGCATTCGCCTTGCTTAAGGCGAGGTTCACGAGGATATACCATGGCTGCGAACGCTTGGGCGAAAGGCGTATGGCGCGTGCAAGCGCCGCGGAAAGAAGGTTCTGGTCTATCGGGACGCCAGACGGAGCAAGCGAAAGGACGTGGGCGAGATAGAGCGCCGTCCGAGCGTCGTACGTATACCGGTTGAAATTCGACGTGAGGATAGCGAGCGCCGACTGGTACGCCTCGACACGGGCGTTTCCTGAAAGAGCGGTTGCCTGGTGGTTCGCGTACATGTCGTACGCTTCATAGCCGTACTCGAGATTGCCGTAGGTCCCGAGGGCGGTACCCTCCGAGAAATACCGCATCTCCTTCGCCGGATCGGTGAGCTGGTAGGCATACGCTTGCGCGAGGTCGTATGCGGCGAACGCCGGACGGACCGAGACCGGCACGATAAGCGCCACGAGAATAAGCGCGAACGGCCACGAGAGGAAGCGCGTCCACGAAGGAAGAGGGAGCACTTCGCGCGGAGCGTCTTCAAGCGAGTGCGCAAGGAACACGGATAGCAGCGCGAGGAAGAGCCAGAATGAAGAAATGGTATCGAAGACGAAGAAGTTCTGCGTGGCGTAGGTGATGGCGAGAAGTACCGAAACTCCGGCAAGCGTCCTCTCGCCGCGGCGCGCAAAGCGCGCCGCGGCGAGGAAGAAGGAGCCGATGAGCGCGAGGTACAGGAGGAGTCCGCCGATGCCGTATTGCGCCGCGTAGTCGAGAAACGCGTTATGCGACCGGTCGAACCACTGCTCCTGGATCTGCGTCGGATCGTAGAAACGGTTGAAAAGCACGTCGATATGCTCGGCGCCGACGCCAAGCCACGGGCTCTTCTCTATTTCCGTCACCATGTTCTTCCAGATAAAGAGACGGCTCGCGACGTCCGGATCGTGCGTCGAGATCGCGGCGACGCGCGCGACAGGCGAAAAAGGCACCTGCGCAAGATAGCTGCGGAACGCGAAGAAAAGCCCGGCGAACACCGCGAAAAAAGCGAGCGCACCCGCTGCCCATGCGCGTCTGCGGCCTTTTCCCCTCCACGCAAAGTACGCGAGAAGGACGAGGAGCGCGACGAGGAGCGCGAGCATCGTGCCGCGCGTCGCGGTGAGCACGATAGCGAGGACGTCGAGCGCGACGGCCGCAAACGCGGCACCGCGCAAAAGACCGGAGAGCCCGATCGCGGCGGCGAGCGTGGCGAAAAGAGCTATGCCGAGATACCCCGCGAAGAACGCCGCGTTGCCGAGCAGGCTCCCGATGCGGCCGCCGCCGCTAAAGAGCCATTCGCCGATACCGAAGACGGCGACAAAAGCTCCCACTATCGAAACCCCGTAGAGCAGCCGGGTGAAAAACGCCCGGTCGGCGGAAAGCAAGATGAGATAGAAGCTCGAGACGGCACAGGAGAGCATGAGAAGCCCGTCGCCGCGCACGAAGAGCGACCAGAAGCTGCGGTAGAAATCGATTCCGGCTATGCTCGCTCCGTATGCAAGCGCGAGAAGCGCCGCAGGAAACCACGTCTCCGCGCGAGAGAGCCGCGACCAGTAGAAAAGGCGTCCATGCGCGACAAGGAGCGCGAATGCGGCAAGAGAGACGAGAGAAAGAGCGTAAAAAAGCAACGTCTTCGGGACGAGGTACGGGTAGATGAGCCCGCCCCACACGACGACCGGCAGGATAACAGGAGCAAGGAGGAGCCACGGGAACGCTCGCTCGACGTATTTCATTGCAGCTTCGCTTGGAGACGCGCTATCTCGGCATCGATTGATGCTTGGCGATCCTTCGGAGAGAGCATCTTGACCGTCTGCCACGCCTTGATGGCATCGGCATAGCGCCCCTGCCCTGTGAGCCACTGCGCCTCTATCGCGAGGACCGGCGCGCTGTCGCCGAACTCGTTGCTCGCGTCGGTAAACGCCGCAAGGATGAGCGCATTGTCGTTCGGGAAGCGCTGCGTGAGGAAGGTGAGGCGCTGAAGCTGGTACTCGAGCATGGAGGGCTCGACGGCGACCGCTTTCGCATACGCATCGGCGGCGGTGTGGTAGGCGCCAAGCTCGTCCATGAGATGCCCTATGTTTGCGTACGCGAGACCTTTGCCGGGATGGATGGCGACCGCGCGGTTATAGGCGTCGTACGCGCTCTTCCCGTCGCCAAGCAGATTGGCGTCATTTCCCATGCCGATGTAGAGATCATAGTCGTCATACTCCCCTTTCCCAAGCAGCGAACGCAGGTGCACGATATCGGCTTGTGCGTGCGCAGTGAGTGTCGCATTGCCGGAATAGGCTCCCTTGAAAGACCACGAAGCGATGGTGTCGGCCTTGTTTATCGGAAACGGCTGGTTGGCCGCTGCCGTTTGCTGCGGTTCGCCTACGAGCGTGCTAGTACCGACAGCCGTAGCGCCTGTCGTGCTTGCGGTCGGGCTTCCCGATACTGGCGCGTTTTCGGAGCGCCACGCGTTTCCGGCGGAAAGAGCAGCGATGATGACAAGAAGCGCGCCACCCCCTATGAGCCATTGTCTTTTCGAGATTTCCATACGCATCGGCGGTCAGTTGTTGTGCTTCGCACTATACCATATACGCAGAAACTGCCCCCGCGGTTTCTGGAAAGTCTGACTTTCCAAAAGACCATCAAAGGGAACCCTGCGGAAAGTCAGACTTTCCAGACTTACCACGGTTCGAGCATGAGAACATTAAAGCCTTTCCCTCGCTCTACCATGTGGAAATCGAGCAGATCACGCGCCTCCTGCTTGTACGCGTCGCCCGTGCCGACAATGCTGCTCACGAGACCATCCGGATCGTCGACAATCGGCAAGGAAGCTCCTGCGGCATGATCACGCAGGCTCGAGTACGGGTAGCGTTTCGCCCACTCCCACGCATCGTCAAAATTACGCTGTGCCGCTCCAAGCCCGCCAGGATACATATCGAGAACGTTCTTCACGAGAATGTAGAACGCGAGATACCGAGAATGTTCCTCATCCGAAACCGTCCGTCCATGATACGAACCTTGGAAGAGGCTTCCCTTTTCATCGTATTTCTTATTGAAATACGTCGAGAGGCTCCCGCAAAGCCGTTGCATGAATTTCGCCGTGCCGCCTTCGCGGATTTCTTGAACGAGCAGGTGGAAATGATTTGGAAGAAGCGTCCATGCCAAAATGCGCACGAGCGGCTCGCGCTCCGGCCAGTGACTCGGACGTTCGAATGGTTGCAATCCGGCTATAGACTGGTGCCAGTAGGGGTCAGTATGCGCATCGTTCAGATAAAAGAGGGTCCTCATGGTTCGGGACCGGTCGAGATCATCCCTGACGATGTCCATCCCGCGTGCACCGCGCTGTGTCACATGGACGATAGAGCCGACGCCAAATCTCTCGACACGCATTCCACCATAGTACATGGAAAGTCAGACTTTCCAGAGTCATAAAGTGGGCATAATGCACGTAAAATCAACCTAGCTTGTCTGGAAAGTCAGACTTTCCAGACTTGTGAGACTACTTTCCATGGGGGAGACTTTCCCAATGCTTCAGAAAAACAAAAACCACCCCGAAGGGTGGTTTTTGTTGCTAGACCGATTCTCTAGCTGGTGGAAAGTCAGACTTTCCGGAGCTGGTCCTTTAAGAGTTCACTCGTTGCGAGAAGACTACTTGGAGTAGCTCGTCGCGTTCGTGGTGAAGTTCTTGAGGAGGTAGCCGTTCGTCCAGTCGGTCGTCGTGAGCGAGTGACTCGTCGCCGAGCGATCAGACCAGACTACGTTGCTCGGGACTGCAGCGACCGTTGCCGCCGAAGCGTTCGGGGTCGTCGCGCTGTCGGAAGCGAGGCTGATCGTGACTGTCGAGCCAGTGGTGAAGCCAGCGACCGTGCCGTAGAGGTCATAGGTCTTGGTTGCACCAGCTGCAATCTGCTGATACTGCGGCTGCGTCGAGTTCTTCGTGAGGTTGACCGTGATGGTCGAGGCCGTCGTCGAAGCGGACGAAGTCGTGTTGTCAAGCAGGTTGGTGCCCGAGCTGTCATCCGTGAGGTAGACGTTCGTCACCGTCGCGGAAGTGGTCGCGATGTTGAAGACGAGTTTCGTCCATTCGATCGCGCCGGCCGGATCAGCCGAGATGCTGAACTTGTAGAGCGGATTACCCGTCGACGGGACCGTAACGCCCGTCGGCTGCATCGCGAAGGTCGGGATCGACTCGCGGACGTAGAACGTGCCGTTCGAGGCAACCGCTACGCCGCCGTTGATCGTCGTCGTCGCGTTTCCGGCGCTGTTGAGCGCCTGGAAGTCACCCGTCGTTGCACCCGTGCCAAGGGAGACGTTGATGGCCGCACCCGAGGTTGCACCCGATGCGATAGTCGGCGTACCGACTGACACATTGAGGTTCGCCGAGCTGTTCATCGGAACGTACATGCCAAGGCCGGTGAAGGTCGCGGTGGCGTACGGAGCCGTGGTGCTCGTGGTGAGCGCCTGGGTCGCCGTCTTCGCGTTGCCGTTCACGTCGTTGTAGGACAGCGTGACGTTCGTGACCGAGGTCGCGACGCCGTTCGGAACCTTGATGACAAGGTTGTTCACGGTGTACGCCGAGTTTACAGCGTTGAAGGTGAACTGGCCAACGTTCACCGAGCTCGCGCCTGCGATGATGTTGTTGCTTACCGGGTCACCCGCGCCGCGCGTAACCGTGAGCAAACCAGAGCCGATCGTGATGGTCTGGAGAGCCGTCGTTGCCGCCGTAGCCGAGATACCGGTGATATCACCCGTGCCGGCCGTCGTGTTGCCGACGCTCAGCTGGATAGTACCCGCAGGTATGCCCGAGAGGATGTTCGCGTAGACGTCGATCGTCTTGGTAGACGAAGCGGGGATGTCATACGTAACCGCGAAGGTATTGGTCGCCGACGGCGTCGTGATGACCGTGCCAAGCACGTTGCCAGTCGCGTCATCCTTAAGCGTCAGGTTCGTGACCGACGCATAGGTGTCGCCCGGCATCGTAATGGCGATCGTGTTGACCGTTACGCCTTCCGTCGAGCCGGTCGAGAGCGTGAATGCGCCGATCTTGGCGTTATTCGAGCCCGCGATGACCGTCTGGTTGCCATAACCCGTGTACTGCGTAGCCGTGAGCGTCGAAGACGTTACCGTTACGCTGTTGCCGCTTGTCGCAGCTGCCGGAACGTTCGCCGCGTTAAGCGAGGACTGTCCCTGCGCGTTGCTCGAACCCGCCGCAAGCGAGACGATGACCGTCGAGCCTGTCGGGAGGTTCGTACCCGCGGTGTCTTTCGCATCCGCGTAGATGCTGACGACCGTGGTCTGGCCTGCCGGAAGGATAAGCGATGAGCCGAGCGAGAAGTCGGTCTTGTTCGCGAGGAGCGAACCGATGTTCTTGGTCGAGCCGACCTGAACACCGTTGACCATGATCTTACCGTTCTGGAGACCGCCAACGCCTGCGAGCGCGCCAGTGCTCTGTGTCGAGCTTGCGTACACGTAGAGGTCGGAGACCTTCACGTTCTCGCCCGAGGCGAGCATGTCGAAGGATGCCCAATTCACATTGGAAGCACCGACCGCGACGTTTGCCGTCGGAGAAGCAGGATCAAGCGAGACCGAGACGCCCGAGGAACCCGAGACCGAGTTGATCGTGATCGTCTGCGTCGATTCCGCTGAGAACGTCGAGCCATTGCTCGTCGGGGTTACCGGCTGGTTCAGCTCGCTGTCGACGAACATGCCGTCCGAGCTGCGCTGCACCGAGAACACGATGGTGCGGTTCGCGCCGCCCGTGATGTCCGCGAGGACTTTCACGACATGGCTCTGGGTCGAGAGCGTAAGCGGGCTTGCCGAAAGGTCGAAGGTGACCGTGCGGTCTGCCGCCATCGCCGGAACCGTCGAGCCGACCTGCACGCCGTCAACATAGAGGCGGAGGTTGGTCACGTAGGACGAGTCGATCGAACCGAGGTTCGTGAACTTGAGCGACGTGAGTTTCACCGGGTTGGTAGACACGTTGATGGTGTTCTGCCAGACCGGGTAGCTCGACTGCGGGCTGATCGTGGTTGCCGCGCTCGGGGTTACCGTCGCGCCGTAATCAACACCCGCAAGCGACGCAGCCGAGATCGTCTGATAGCCAGAGTTGATCGGGAGGCTGACCGATGAGTCAAGCGTGCCCGAAGAGCTGACCGAGACGAGGCTTACGCCAAGCTGCTGGCCGGAGGTTCCCGTCGCGATATCCGAGCGGACCGACACCGTGTAGGTGCCGTTCGCCGGAACCGTGAAGAGACCAGCCGAGTTGCTGTAAGAGAACTGGCTGTTCGTCACGCCCGCCGAGTCCGTGATGCGATTGACCCCGTTGTAGAGGTACACGTTCGACAAGGTCGAATCGTTGCTCACGCCCGTGCGCTTGAAGGTAAGGCCCGTGACATTGATCGGGGTAGCGGTCGGGTTCGTGAAGACATAGTCTCCAAGATCGCCGATGCCCTGACCCTGCACGAGGACCGTACCGTTCGGACTGGTCGGCGAGAGCGAGACCTTGAGGCCTGCGCTCGTCGGTGTCGTCGTGCCGGTACCGGTGCCGGTGCCGCTCGTCGAGCTGCCACCGAGGTTCCAGTGTGCGCGGGAGATCGGACCGAAGAAGCCTGCCGCCGGAGAAACACCGACTGCTTTCTGCCACGCGATCACCGCTGCGCGCGTCTGGGCACCGAAGTACCCGGTCGCGCCGGCGGGAATCGAGTAGCCGGCCGCAATAAGTGCGTTCTGGAGGCATGTCACGTCTGCACCCTTCGACTTCATGGTGAGATCCATGGTGAAGTTGCAGCTCGATGACACAGAGCCACCGGTCGAACCGCTCGTCGAAGGCGTACCCGTGAGGGCCGCATTGACGTTTGCGATCGTGGCGCTATCCGCACCGAACGAAGAGAGGAGCGAGAGGATCGACTGGATCTGCGCGCTTGTGAGCGATGCCGCATGCGCGATAGGCGCAAGCGAGAGCATCGACGTCGCCATCGCGAGTCCGGTCGCTACCGCTGCGACCTTCGCGATCGCTTTTGTAGTTACCGTTTGCATAAGTTTCTGTTAAGGATTTAAGGAGCCCGTAATAATCTAGAGTTTTGAGAGCACGGTGCACATTTCATTTCACACTACCCCACAGCGCACGGTATCGACCAGTGCGCCATGGGTTAGCTGGCAAGATGTGGTGCGACTTAGCTAGAGCCGCTATTCAGTTATCAAAGTGCCGCCCCTTAGAGGAACAAAAGTCCTCGCAAGGACTGTCTCCCAGTATATAGCGGAAACAAAGGTCCTTTGGTGCATGCGTGTGGATAACGAACAAGGAAACGGGTACGAAAAAGAGGCCGTCGCCGGCCTTTTCGCATCCCTATCGCTCGAGCGCTACCACGGCCGCATACTATCAAGGACGGCGCAGGGAGTCAAAACTTATGCGGTAAATCAGACGGCGAGAAGCGAGTAGGTGCTCCATCGCCGTTCGCCCTGTTTTTCTACGATGCCCGCCTCGATGAGGCTCAGGAGTTCCCGTTGGATGGTTTTCTCAGAAACGTTGCGGATGAAAGTCGAGATGTCCTTTATACTCGCCTTCCGTTTATTTTTAATAACGGACAGTATCGCTTCCTGTCTGTCTTTTATATGGCCGTCCGGTGTCCGTTTGATGTCCTTTATTTGTCTTTTATCGGCAGCGCGGGGGCGCGGCTCGGCCGGATGTTTTTGCGGGAGAAGCGCGACGTCCTCGTTGTTCCGCGACGCGTCTTTCGAGAGGGCTTTCTTCGCGATACCGGAGAGCGTCGGAGCCTCGTCGAGGGAAAGGCGCGGCTCTTCATAGGCGGCGATTTCCTGCAGCAAGGCATGAGCCTCGTGGGTGATGAGTTCGGCGTTCATGTGTGAGAGCATCCCGCTCGTACGCGCTATGGCAAGCACGCTTGAGAGCGCGAGGAGCTCGTGAGAGAGCGCGGCGCGAGCGGCTCCGGGAGGCAGTATGGCCGCATCAACCAGAGCGATCGCGATGGCGTCGACCCGGTTTTTCAAAGACACCGACTCCGCGAAAGCCGGCGCGATGAGGTGGGTCGCCTTTGCGAGCCTCTCCGCTTTCTTATAGATGAATACCCTCCTTATGTCCTTTTCAAAAATGTGTGTAAATATGCTTTTTTCTAAGACAAAATCTTCTGAATGGGCGTATCTATTTCTCGCTTGTATGTTGCTCGTTTCTGTTCCTTGTCTTATATAAAAACGTTTCTGTCCCATACGATATAAGACAGTATACGTCCGCACTGCCCCTGCGCAAGCCTCCCTCTGATTCCGGCTTTATTCCCCGTGGCGGAACGATGCTACAATAACTGTGTCAAACCAGGTATGAGCCGCAAGAACAGGAAACCAAATGGCGCGAAACGCTCGCGCGAGGTTAAAGAGTATGACGCGCTCGTACGTTACGCTTCTGCCATCGCGCTCCTTGCTGCCGGCGTGCTCCTCATCCTTGCCATGTTCGGCGCCGCAGGTCCCGTGGGCACCGTGGCGCTTACCACAAGCTATGCGATAGTCGGCATCGGCGCATTCCTTCTTCCGCTCGTGCTCATCATGATCGGACTCTACGCGGGGTTCGGGCGCCCCGCGCTCGCGCCGCTCACGACGTCCGGCATCGTCCTCATCCTCGCTTCAGTCCTCGCGTTCGCCGGCCTCTTCCCCGGAGCGCGATTCGGCGGAACGGCCGGCACCTGGACCGGCGGGATGCTCGCCGGATTCTTCGGATTCTGGGGCACGGTCGTGCTCCTTCTCGCGGTCATCGCCATCGGCATGGCGGTCATGCTTGATGTCGAGATGCTCGGCGACCTCTTGAGCGAGAATGTCTCCTCCCTCTACCACCGGCTCCGTGATACGCGGATGAAGAAGCGGGAAGAGAAAGCCCTTTCTGTTGAGGGCGATTTCGAGGATGTCGTCGGCGTACCGCTTGCCGACGAGGAGGAAGAGCGGGAAGAGAAAGGGGCGAACGCGTCAGAGACCGAAGACGAACATGAGCCCGTCGTGACGATCTTCAACCGCACTCAAGAAGCGGATCGCCGAGGGGGCGGCATAGCGAACTTCGATGCCGAATACGACCCTCCCCCGCTCTCCATACTCGGCGCTGACCGCGGGAAACCGGGGACCGGCGACATCAAGGCGAACGCCAACATCATCAAGCGCACCTTCCAGAACTTCGGCATCCATCTCGAGATGGATGAGGTGTCCGTGGGCCCGACGGTCGCCCGCTACGCGGTAAAACCGGCAGAAGGCGTACGCCTCTCGAAAATCGTTTCCCTTGCGAGCAATCTCGAGCTCGCGCTCGCGGCGCACCCCGTGCGCATAGAAGCGCCTATCCCCGGCAAGTCGCTCGTCGGCATCGAGGTCCCGAATACGACGAAAGCGATGGTGGGCCTGGGCGGTCTGCTCGGCGCGCCGGAATGGTCCGAGAACACGAAGCCGCTCCTCGCCGCGCTCGGACGGGACATTTCCGGAACGCCGCACTACGTGAACATCGCGAAGATGCCGCACGGGCTCGTCGCCGGCGCGACCGGTAGCGGGAAATCGGTCGCCATTCATGCGCTTATCACCTCGCTCCTCTACCGCAACGGCCCCGATCAGCTCCGCTTCATCATGATCGATCCGAAGCGCGTCGAGCTCACGCTCTACAACGGCATCCCCCACCTCCTCACCCCTGTCATCACGGATCCGAAAAAAGCCATCCTTTCTCTCAAGTGGGCGGCAAAAGAGATGGAACGACGATACAATATCCTCGAAACGGAGCAGGTGCGCGACATCGACTCGTACCACGCCTCCGTGTACGAACCGGCGAAAAAGAAGGGTCTCGCCGACATGCCTGAAGCACTCCCGTATATCGTTGTCGTCATCGACGAGCTCGCCGATATCATGCACAGCTATCCGCGCGAGCTTGAGGCGTCGATCGTCCGGCTCGCGCAGATGAGCCGCGCGGTCGGCATCCACCTTGTACTCTCCACGCAACGGCCTTCGGTGAACGTCATCACCGGCCTCATCAAGGCGAACGTCCCCACCCGCATGGCGCTCCAGGTCGCCTCGCAGATAGATTCGCGCACCATCCTCGACAGCTCGGGCGCAGAGACCCTGCTCGGGGCGGGCGACATGCTCTTCCTCTCAAGCGATATGCAAAAGCCGGTTCGCATCCAGACTGCTTTCATCGCCGAAGGCGAGGTGAAGAAGGTCGTACAGTACATCAAGGCCCATAATGCGGGCGACCTTTCGAGCATCGACCTCGGCGGCACGAACGGCGGGAGCTCGGAACCGAACGACGTTCTCGCTCTTGTGAACGGCGATTTTGACGATGATGACGACCTCTATGAAGAAGCGCGTACCGCCGTCGAGGAGGCCGGCCGCGCCTCGACGTCGTACCTGCAACGCAAGCTGAAGATCGGCTATTCGCGCGCGGCGCGGCTCATGGACATCCTCGAAGCGCGGGGGGTCATCGGCGCGGCCGACGGGTCCAAACCGCGCGAAGTGCTTACCCGAAACGCTCACGTCGAATCAAGTATGGACGAAGGAGATACGGAGGAAATGGGCGCTTTCTAAACATGACCCGTCTTCTCATCCTCGTCGTCTTCGTGTCCGTGCTCGGCTACGGCTTCGTAAAGGCGTGGGCCCTGCTTGCAGGACCCACGCTCTCGCTCGCCTCCCCCGGGAATGACGCATCGATTCCGGGCGGGATCGTAACGGTATCGGGGAAAGCGACCCGTACCGTCGCGCTCAAGCTCGACGGAGCGACGATCCTTCCTGACGAGAACGGAGCCTTCTCGTCCGTGCTCACGTTCCCGCACGGAGCGTCTATACTTACCATTACGGCTACCGACCGCTTCGGTAGGACAGTGAGCAAGAGACGCACCATCTTTGTACCCTAACCAACTTCACCATGGCCCTCAGAAAATCGGCAGCAAAAGAGAAAGTTCCTAAGACGGTCGGCGCGGCGAGCGCGCTTAAAGACGAGAAGCAGAAATCGATCGAACAAGCGCTCAGAGAGATCCGCACCAAGTTCGGCGACGAAGCCATCACGACGTTCGGCGAAGGTAAGCCGCAAAAGATAGCCTCGATAGCGACCGGCTCGATCGGGCTCGACAGCGCGCTTGGCATCGGCGGACTTCCGCGAGGGCGCATCATCGAGATATTCGGTCCGGAATCAAGCGGAAAGACGACGCTCGCTCTCCACGTCATCGCGCAGGCGCAGCACGGGGGCGGGATCGCAGCATTCGTCGACGCCGAGCATGCGCTCGATCCCGAGTACGCACGGCGCATCGGCGTAAAGCTCAATGAGCTCCTTATCAGCCAGCCGGACACGGGAGAACAGGCGCTCGACATCGTCGAGTCCCTGGTGCGGAGCGGAAACGTCGATGTTATCGTCGTCGATTCCGTCGCCGCGCTCACGCCCAAAGACGAGATAGAGGGCGAGATGGGCCAGCAGCACGTGGGGAAACAGGCGCGGCTTATGAGCCAGGCGCTCCGCAAGCTTACCGGCATCGTCGCGCGCAGCAAGACCATCGTCATCTTCATCAACCAGATCCGCATGCAGATCGGAGTCATGTTCGGCAATCCGGAAACCACGCCGGGCGGCAAGGCGCTCAAGTTCTACACCTCGGTGCGGCTCGATATCCGCCGCATCGCGAGCATCAAGAAAGGCGAGGAGGTCGTGGGCGGGCGCGTACGCGTGAAAGTGGTGAAGAACAAGGTCGCCGCCCCCTTCAAGACGACCGAGTTCGACCTCCTCTATAACGAAGGCATCAGCCGCGAAGGCGAGCTCCTTGCGCTCGGAGAGAAGTTCGGCATCGTACAAAAATCAGGCGCGGCATACAAGACGGGAGACATCGCGCTCGGACGCGGCTACGACGCCGCGCGCACGTATCTTCGCGAGAATAAGGACGTCTCAAAAGAGCTCCTGAAACAGATTACGGCAAAGCTTTCGGAGAGCTGAGCGGGCTCCGGAGGAATCGCACGGCTCCGCGGGCGCTTTCACGCGCAAGGTATATGAGCGATACGAGAGTGACGAGCGAAAGCGCCTGGACGATGAGGCGGGTATGCTCGAAGGCCGCAACGTAGAAACGCGGGAGATCGGGAAGGTCTTTCGGGGCGTTCTCGAACACGCGCGCGACCCATACCTCCCTTCCGATACCCCACAATGCCGCGACGAGCGCAAGCATGGCGAGGACGTCGAAAGACAACACGAGACGGAGTATCCGGATGATGCGTACGCGCCGCATCACGACCTGTTCGACATAAGACCGATCATTCCTCTCGATTTCCATAGGAGTTCTGTTCATTATATGCGCGCCTGAAGAGCTTTTTCGCCCGGTGCACGCGGGTTTTTACCGCGGAGATCGAGAGATGCTCGCTCTTCGCAATCTCTTCCTGGCTCCTGCCTTCGAAGAATTGCATTCGAAGTATTTTTGCCGCGGTCTCGGGAAGCTTCGCGAATACCGCGAGGACCTCGTTCCGGATGGAAATATCCTCGAGGAATCCCGCATGCTCGTCCGGCATCGACTCGTAGTGCTCGGGAGCAAGCTCGACGCGATGCTCAAACTCTTTCCGCCGTGCCGTGTATCTCGTGTATGCCACGCGGTTGAGAATCGTATACATCCACGACGAGAAGCTCGCGCCCTCTTCGGTACGGTACGTATCCGCGTAGAGGTACATCTTGGTAAAGGCGTCTTGCACCGCCTCCTCGGCATCTTCGGGACTTCTGAGTATCGTCCGCGCCCGACGCAAGAGCGCCGCCTCGTACCGGCGGACGATACACGCGAAAAGCTCGGGATCTTTCCGTGACTCCGCAAGAAGCTCGGCGTCCGAGAGCGTCCCGTGAGCGACAGTTGAAAAACTCATAATGCCTTGTATCATACGTCCATCCGCCTTCGGCGGCACTTTTTATAACCTGTCGCGCTATCGATTAGTTTCACCACCATGGCCATACTCTCATATAACGAAATACTCCCCAAGACCATCATTGATTACAATGATGAGCCGTACGAAGTCCTTTCTTCGCACGTTTTCCGCATGCAGAAGCGCAAGCCGGTAAATCAGACCAGGCTGCGGAGCCTCGTGAGCGGCAGCGTCATCGAGATTTCTTTCCACCAGAACGAGACGGCGACCGAAGCCGATGTCGACCGTATGCGGGCTGTCTACCTGTACAGTTCTTCGAGCGAAAGCTGGTTCGCCGAGGAAGGCAATCCGAAGAACCGTTTCGCCTTCCCTGTCGATGCCGTACGCGACCAGGTGCAGTGGCTCGCGCAAAACAGCGTCGTCGAAGTGCTCACCTATGGAGAGAAACCGGTAACCATCACCATACCGGTGAAAGTCGACCTCGCCGTGAAAGACGCCCCGCCCTCCGTGAAGGGCAACACCGTCTCCGGCGGCACGAAGCTCGTCGAGCTTTCAACGGGCGCGAAAGTGAACGTCCCGCTCTTCATAAATACCGGTGATATCGTCCGTATCAATACCGATACGGGTACGTATACCGAACGCGTCGAGAAGGTGTAGAAGCACGAAAGCGCGCTCCCTAGGGAGCGCTTTCTCTTTATCGTGCGCTTACAAAAGCGCCGCTACGCCGCGACGTACGGCAGGAGCGCCATGAAACGCGCGCGCTTTATCGCTTCGGCGATATCCCGCTGTTTCGCGGCCGGGATTCCTGTCCGTCTCTTTGAGAGGATTTTCGCGTGCGGATTGATGAATTGCTTCAGATACGCGACGTCCTTGTAGTCGATAAACTTCTTGATCTCTATCTCTTCGCGTTCAGCTTGGTAGGCCATGGTTCAAAATGGGTTTAAAAAGGAATGTCTTCCGGGTTTATCTCTTCATCCGGATACTGGATGTCTTCGGTTTCCTTCTGAGATGAGACGGACTCGCCTCCGGAGGGCGCTCCGATGCCTTCGCCGCCCCTGCCGCCTTCGCCGAACTGGAAATTCTCGACGATGATCTCGGTGCGGTACTTCTTCTGGCCTTCGCTTTCCCATGAACGCGTCTGGATACGCCCCTCTATGAAGATCGCCCGCCCTTTCTTCACGTATTGTGCGATCACTTCCGCAGGTCGGCCGAATGCGACAATGTTATGGAACTCCGCCGCTTCTTGTTTCTGGCCGTTCTTGTCCTTGTAGGTACGGTTGGTCGCGATGCCGAAGGAAGCGAGCTGCTGCCCCGAAGGAAGCGCTTTGAGCTCCGGATCGCGGGTAAGGTTGCCGTAGAGGAATACTTTATTGAGATACATGGTGGTATTTGTTTATCTTACACCGCGACATTCTCAAGCGCCGCATCGAGCTCGGTCCCGATGGACTCTTCCGACTCGGAAGCGGATTCCGACGTCTTCATGGAAAGCTCCCGCATCTCGACGGCATGCCGGGCAGCTTCTTTCGTCGTGAGAAGGTCGATGAAACGGACGATATGCGTATCGGCGCCGACAGCCTTCACTATCCGCGCATGGCCCGCCGCCGTCGCTTCGTACACGATCCATGCGAAATGAGCGGAATTGAAATCGCGCCGGCCGGATGTTTCTTGGCGGGAAATGGTGTAGGCGAGCTGCATCATGACCGGCTCTCCTTCGGCGACGATCGTGCCGTCCTTCGCGACCAGTCCGTGCAGGGCGTGGTACGCCTTCTTCACCTCCTCGGAAGGAAGCTCGGGGTCAAGATGAAACCCGAGCTCGTATACGCGCGCTTCAGACTCCGAATCTTCAAGCACTTCTTCCTCGCGCTCCTCTGCGTATGTACCCTTTGCCATAGTTAGCGGCACTTTAGCACGAGATTCCGGCCTCCGCAAGCGCCTCGGCCGCCTCCGTGTCAGGCACGGAAAATACGCGTCGTGCATTCGCGAGGAGGATTGCGCGGACCGTCTCCGGGTCCTCGCCGCGGATTGTCGCGATCTTCGCGACGACTTCCGGGATCGCAAGCGAATCATTCCTTGCCCCGCGCCGCGACTGCGGGGCGACATACGGCGCGTCGGTCTCCGAGAGGATGCTTGAAAGCGGTACGGCACGGATACTTTCGTCGTACTCGCGCGCGAACGTCACGACCGCCGTAAAGGAAACGGTAAAACCGAGCGCAAGAAACGCCTCGGCCTCCGGCACCCCGCCGACGAAGAAATGGATGTCGCCGGAGAGGCGCGGATGCTGCGCTTTCGCTTCCTTCAGGATGGCGATCACGTCATGGTACGCGTCCATCGTCCCTTTTGACGGGCGCGCGTGAATGATAAGCGGGAGCCCGAGCTCGGCTGCGAGCGCAACGTGTTCGCGAAACAATCTTTCCTGTTCTTTCTTCGCGTCATCGAGAGCGGCACCCGTCGTCCGATAGTAATCGAGCCCGCACTCCCCTATCGCGACGACCTTCGCGCTTCCGGCGAGCGCGCGATATGCCGACAGGTCGAACCGCTCGAGGGCGGCGTGGTTCGGATGCAGGCCGACCGAAGCGAAAAGGTGGTCATGCCTTTCCGCAAGCTCGACCGCCTTCCGCGACGATTCGAGATCGCATCCGACGACGATGCCCGCGATGCCGTGCTCGCGCATCGCTTCGATCACGGATTCCCTGTCTTTGTCGTATTGCTCGAACTGCACGTGGCAATGGGCATCGAAATAGCGGGCGATCATAGCTTAGAGCCGCGGGAAGAGGTTGTCGGGCTTCTTGTTCTCGCGGATCGCCGCGAGTATCGCCGCGGCCGTGCGCGGCATCGCGCTTGTGAGGTGGGCGGCGATGCCCGCAAGCTGCCGCACGAGATGCTCTATGTCGCAAAGCGCCGCTTCACGTGCGGATTCGTCCGTGCTTTTTATGGTTTTAAACGGTTCCTGCCTGGTCATAAAAGCGTCCGCATCCGCGACTTTCTGGAAAATGAAATCCATCGCCTCGTTGAAACGGAACGCTCCGACGCTTTCGAAAAACGCCGGTTCCATATTCCCGATTTCATCCGCGCATTCGACGGGATGCGGCACATGCGCCTCGGCGAGCGTCATCACGCGCGCGACGAGATTGCCGAGACCGTTCACGAGGTGGGCGGTGTAGTGCTCGTGTATGAGCTCGAGCGTGAGATCGGAATCCTCGAAAGGGCTCGCATGCCGCAAGAGGACGTACCGCAGCGCTTCGACCCCGTAGCGATCCGCGACGGTAAGGGGATCGATGACGTTGCCGAGCGTCTTGCTCATCTTCTGTCCTCCTGACGTGATGGTCCCGTGAATGAATATCTGGCGCGAGAACGGCAAGCGTGCCGAAAGGAGCATGGCCTGCCACATCGCCGCCTGCTGCCGCAGATTATCCTTTCCGGCAAGCTGGGTAACCGGCCACCACTTTGAGAAACGTTCCTCATCAAGAGGCCATCCGATGGCGGAAATATAATTCACCAGCGCGTCAAACCAGACATACATCACGTGATCCTCGTCGTCCGGCACCGGCACGCCCCACGAGAGCTTCTCTTTCTTTCGCGAGATGCTGAAATCTTTCAGACCCGCCTCTACGAATGCCCGTAGTTCACGCAACCGTTCTTCCGGTACGACGAAATCCGGCTTTGAACCGTAGTGCGCAAGGAGCGGTTCTCCGTATTTCGAGAATCGGAAATAATAATTTTCTTCTTCGCGTATCTCGATGTCGAGAGTCGGATGGAGAGGGCAGCGCCCGTCTTCGAGCTCCGAATCTGTCTTCTCAAGCTCGCATCCGATGCAATACTTCACCCTGTAAGCGCCTTTGTAGATATCACCGGCCGTTCTGCAGCGCTTCCAGAACGCTTGGGCGGCGGCGACGTGCGCGGGATCCGTGGTGCGGATGAAAGAATCGTAGGAAATGTCGAGCCGGTCGGCGAACGTCTTGAAGCGCGCGGCGAAATCGTCGACGTAGGCCTGCGGGTTCTTCCCTTCCGCTTCGGCTTTCCGCGCGATCTTCGCGCCATGCTCATCCGTTCCTATGTTCAGGAAGACGTCTTCTCCCTGCGCGCGGAGCGCACGCGCGAGCATATCAGCCTCGACGAACTCAAGCGCGTGTCCGAGATGCGGATTCGCGTTTACATACGGTAACGTGGTTGTGATGTAGCGTGCCCCCATGAGGAACGTCAGACGTTCGTCCGCGCAGCGAGGCGTTTCCGTTTATCAAAATCCATGAGAAGCTCGAGCACGACCGCCGCAATCGGCACCGAAAGCAGGACGCCGAGGAATCCCGCAAGCGTGTATCCCGCGATGAGCGCCACGATGACAAGGAGAGGAGGGACGCCGACGATCTTCTTCACGATGAGCGGATAGATGAGGTTCGATTCGAATTGATTCACGACGATGTAGAGGCCGGCAACGATCGCCGCAAGGGCGATGCCGCCGGTCGAGTACCCGATGATGACGGCGATGGTTCCTGCCAAGAGCGAGCCGAAGATCGGGATGATCTCCGCCATGGCGGTAAAGACGGAGAGGAGGAGCGCATAAGGAATCCCGATGATGAGAAGGCCGAGGTACACGAGAATGCCGACAATGACCGAGAGGAGTATCTGCCCCTGCATCCAGAGTCCTATCTTTTTCTGCGACCGTTTCCAAAGATTTACCGCATATTCCTCATGCGCGGCCGGCATGACGAGCCGGAGGAAATCATCGACGCCGGTCTCCTGGAGCGCGAAATAAAAAGAAAGGACGATGACGAGCAGGAGAGAAAAGACGCTGCCGAAAAACGTGATGATGATCTGCAGGATGCCGCTCGAGCTCGAATAGAAAGCGGACTGGAAGGGAAGGAGGGTCTGTATGAACGATGCCGTCTGGTGCTGGTCATTCATGAGATTCGCAGCGTTCGTGAGGCCAGAGAAGGAGGACGGGATATTGAGCGCGTCAAGGTATCGCGGCGCGGAAGAGAGAAAATTCGTAGCGTCGCCGACGATAGGGGGGAAGAAGAAGTAAAGGAGCGTGAAAACCGAACCGAAAACGAGTACGTACACGAGGAGCGCCGCGAGAAAACGCGGAACGCGCCACCGGATGAAGAACGCGATGGCAGGGTCAATAGCCGAAGCGATGACGATCGCGGTCAAGACGAGGAACGCGAGATCGCGAAGGAGCCAGAGCACATACGCTCCGGCGATGACGAGGAGCGCTGCGAGAATGGTGCCCGACGTGATAGAAACGCGGATCTCTTTGCCCATACGAGCATCCTATCACACCCGCCGCTTTTTATTGAATCGCTCCCTTGATGCGTTCGGCGGCCTCCGCAACCGTAAGACGCTCTTGCTCGCCGGTGTCGCGATGGCGCAGCGTAACGGTGTCTTTGAGTTCCGGCGTTTCGCCGAGCGTATCGAAGTCGATGGTGATACAGAAAGGCGTACCGATCTCGTCCTGCCGCCGGTACCGTTTGCCGATATTGCCGTTATCATCCCATGCGATGGCGGGGTGAGCCTTCCGGAGAGCGTCGCGAACCTCGCGCGCTCGTGCGACAAGATCGGGCTTGTTCTTGAGGAGCGGCGAGACCATCGCCTTTATCGGCGCGATCCGCGGCGAAAGCGCGAGGTACGTACGCGTCTCGCCGCCGAGCTCGTCTTCGCGATACGCCTCAAGGAGCACGAAAA
Source organism: bacterium (assembly GCA_021802705.1). GTDB lineage: Bacteria > Patescibacteriota > Minisyncoccia > Phycocordibacterales > Phycocordibacteraceae > C7867-001. The sequence continues at coordinate 23,375 of JAJZRL010000002.1, forward strand.
GGACCGCGCGGTCGACGCCGCCGGAACACTCGATATCCCACGGTATGAAACGCTCGCCCGTCGACTCGTCAAAGTAAGAGAGATCGTGGCCGGAGTATTCGCTGTGGCGCCGCAAATCCCAATCGCCCCGATGGTGTATCCCCCACGCCTCTTTCCATCCGAAGGGCGTTTCGTATTCGATATCCCATGCGTCCTTGGCATAGTGCGCGCGTTCATCGGGCGCGTGCGCGCGAAGACGCAAGCGCGTCTTGTCGAACCCGAGGCTCTGGTACCAGGAAAAAGCGAATTCCTTCCAGAAGGCGAATTGTCGCTTCCCCTCCTCTTCATCGGGGCGGATGTAGTACTGCAATTCCATCTGTTCGAACTCCCGCAAGCGAAAGATGAAATCGCGGGGAGTAATCTCATTCCGAAAGGCCTTCCCTATCTGACCGATGCCGAAAGGGATCTTCGGATGCATCGAATCGACCACGTTCTTGAAATTCACGTGTACGCCCTGGGTGATCTCGCCGCGCAAATATACTTTCGTCGCGCTTTTCTCCGACGCGCCGAGGCGCGTCTCGACGAGGAGGTTGAAGACGGAGGGATTCGACCACTCCGGTTTCTCCGGATGCGACTCTTCATGCGCAGCAATCGCTTCAGGCTGATCGGCGCGCACGCGCTCATGGCATGTCTTACACTCGACGAGGGGATCGGTAAAAAGCTCCGTATGGCCGGATGCCTCCCATACGCGTTCGGGCATGAGGATGGACGCGCTCATGCCGTATACGTCGTCGCGGTCGGTGATAAAAGCGTTCCAGAAATGCTGTTTTATGTTATGCCGAAGCTCGACGCCGAGCGGCCCGTAGTCGTATATGCCGGCTAAACCGCCGTATATCTCGGATCCGGGGAAAATGAAGCCGCGGCGCTTGGCAAGCGAAACGATCTTCTCCATGAGGCTCATGTCGCGCATAGGCTGTGATTATTGCACAATCGCGTTCCCGGAGACATATCCGCTGTCGCTAACGGTCGCCGTCGTCGCCGGGCCCGCCGTTGCGGAAACCTGTACGCCGGCAAAGCGATCATAACCGGAGAACGACAGCGGGCCCGTAAGCAGCGGTATGTTACCCTTCTGCGACGTCGACGGCGTAAGAGAGACCTGGAAGACTCCTTGCGTCGAAGCGCTCTGCGCGATATCGCCGGCATTCCATGTAACGGTTCGCGATGCCGCATCATACGAGAATGCGCCGCTGCCGGAGGTCTTGCCGGTATAGGTAACATACACGGGCAGTGTCGCGGTAACCACGCTTCCGGCAATCGGGCTCCCTAAATCGGAAACATTCCAGACGATAGCGTACGTGGTCGTTTCGTTCGCGCGTGGCGGGATAGGACCGCTCTCGCCGAAAGGCCCCGATGCATGAAGCGATGAGGCCGAGAGCGTTACGGCCGTCACTACCTTCGCCGTCTTCGTGAGGGAAGCGCTCACCTCCTCCGGCACGTTCGTCTGTCCGACGCGCGTACCCGACACGGATATCGTGAAAACGATCGTCGGGGCGAACCCGCCCGGCGGAACGGTCGAGAACGTGAACGACCCGATACCGGAAGCCCCCGGCGCAAGCGACGCGAGTGCGGGATCGGTATCCTGACTGAACACGATGGTGTGATCGGCTGAACGGTAGAAACCGTTCGATACCTGGATGCTGCCGTAATCAACCGCCGACCCCGAGACGGAAATGGAAACCGTCGCGTTTTGGATATTCGTCGAAAGCGTGTTGGTATAGGAGACCGCGACGCTCTGACGGGTGTTGGGCTGGATGACCGGTTTTTCCGACGTGTCCCCGTTGATTGAGAGCGTCGTATCGATGAAAGGCGCGGTGATCGCAACCGTCGCATCCTGCGTCATGTAGGTAACCGCGGGCGACTGGTCGGTCGGGCTGTTCGCCGTCCCGACAGAGAAATGGAAGACGCGCTGTTCGCCGTCTTGTCCGGCAAGCACGCCGGTAAGCGTTACCGTCTTACGAGCGCCCGGCGCAAGCGACCCGAGAAGGAAGCTCGAATTGACGAGGGGAAGCGAGGACGAAGCGACGGAGAAACCGAAAGGGAACGTTCCGGCAAGAACGACATTGTCAAGCGGAATGGTCGTATTCGACCGGACGGAGAGCGAGATCGTAAACGGCTTGCCCGAGACGGTTTCCGCGAGAGTGTCGACGGAGAGCGAGAGCGGTGTCGAGGATATCGCGATCGGATAGGATGTTTTCTTCATGAAGACGGCATTCGAGCCGCCGGTGCTGTATGAAAGAGAGACCGGAAGCGTGAGCGTCTGACCGGCAGAACCGAACAAGACGGATTTTACCGAGCGGGTGACCGTCTCGCCGCTTCCGATCGTTCCCAGGTTCTCGACGTAGCGCGGATACGGCTCCAGCACGTTGCTTGCGCTCCGCGAACCGTCCGGAAAATCGATTTCGATAGTGACGTTCTCGATCGCGACCGCGTTCCTGTTGGTAATCGTGAGTGCGAGAGGAACCGTATCGCCCGCCGCGATCGTCGTCGGCCCTTGGATGCCGACGACGATCTTGTCCGGAGAGACCCCGTTGCCGCCGTAATAGATGAAGTAACCGGCCGCGCCGAGAGAGACGAGGAAGAACACGAATGCGGCGATGAAGAATATTCCGGCGATATGGACGTGCCGCTCGCCACGATTCGACGGGTTTGGCACCGGATCGTCTTTCCAGGCATGCGGTAAGACCCGCGCTCCTGCAGCGCCAAGCGGCGTCCGCGCGTCGCGCGAAACGGCGTCGGGCGCATAGAGCCGTTTGCGGGCGCGTTCAAGCGAGCTCGTATCGTCGTTTTGGTCGGGAGACGGCATATCCGTATAAGTATACAACTTCCAACTAGAGTCCCGAAGCGAGGATACCTCGATTGATACGGGCAACGTACCCGGCACGTTCCCGTGCGATATCGGCAAGGAGCGGACGGGTGAAATCAGAGGTTTTGCCAGGTATGCCTCCCGTATCGAGACCGAGGGTAGCGAGCAACCGGAGCACCGCGAGCACCTCAGCGGCATCATGGTCTTCTTCCGGCAATACCGCGAGCGCTTCGAAAAATCCTGCGAGTACCGGGAAAAGCTCGGGATCCTGAGCTTCGCCTGCAAACCGCAAAAAGAGGCCGGACACGCGACCGGCCCGTTCGCGCGCCACGGGAGTGCGCATCCGCACGAACCAATTCTCAAAAGGAATCGCGCCCGCGAGCCTCCACCCCCCCTTCCCGCGTACGAGAACGAATCCGCTTTCGACGAAAGTCGAAAGCGCGCCCGCGAGTTTCGCGCCAGAGAGGCGCGCGCCCTGCGCGCTCGCACGCACGAGACCGAGATCTTGTGTCATGAGCGTCATCAAGACGTTCGCTTCTCCGAAGAACGAACGCGCGAGCACGATCCCCCGCGTTTCGTACCTATGCCACATCGCGGACAAGATCGAAGCGGACGCGTCCTGTCGACAGCTCGACTTCATACGCGCCTTCGGTACGGATCTCGACGCGCACCGTATCCCTCGGCAGATAAGATTCGCTCTTGCGGGCTTCCGCAACGGCCCGTGCCATTTCGCGCTCGTCGCCTTCCTTGACGAGCTCGGGCGTGAGGTCGGTGTCGAGCTCGATAGATGCATGGCCGGTCGAAACATGTTTGACGTTCACTTCTTCCGCGAGAATCTGCGCGAGCTCCTTCTCGAGAAGGTCCGGTACGAGAAGCTTTGCAAGCGGTTGCCGCACCCTGATGCCCGCTTTCTGGCGCAGCTGGAGCACATCGGAAGCGAGCGCCCGAACGCGCTCCATGCCGGAGAGGAGCGCGGCATCAGGCCACGCACGGATAAAGCGTCTCGTTTTCCCCGCAAAGGAATCGGACGGCCAATGGGCGAGGTGCACGCTTATCGTATCGTCCTCGTAGCGAACGCGATTGAAAACCTCTTCGGCGAGAAACGGCATGACCGGCGCGATAATCACCGAGAATTCGCGAAGCACGTGTCGGAGCGTCGCGAGCGCCCGCTCCTTATCCTTCTCATCGGAACCCTTGATCCTCTCGCGCGAACGACGGACATACCACGTCGAGAGATCTTCTATGAAGTCCCGCATGGGGCGCGTCCCGCGCGGGATATCGTACCGATCAAACGCGCTCGTTACGTCACGCACGAGCATGGAGAGGCGGAGCAGTATCCAACGGTCGAGCGGGTGTTCGCTCTCGATGGAAGGCGCGGCCGGCGGCCCCTCCTTCGCGAAAAGCGTGTAGAAAGAGAGGACGTTCCGCAGCATGTTCACCACCCGCGCATGCGCCTCGCGCACGTCTTCGTCGCGAAACACGAGATCTTCGGCCTGCATGATGACCGAAGACATGAGGTAGTAGCGGAACGCATCCGCTCCGTAGCGATCGAAGAGATAGAGAGGATCCGTATAATTCCCCTTGCTTTTGGAGATCTTCGCGCCATCGACAGCAAGCACGTTTCCGGTCGTCACGACATGACGGAAAGCGAGCCGGTCAAAAAGCTCGACGCTCATGGCATGGAGATAGTAAAACCACGCCCGTGTCTGGCCGATATACTCCGCGACGAAATCGCCCGGCGAACGCTTCTCGAACTCACCCCGATTTTCAAAGGGATAATGGTATTCGGCAAAAGGCATCGCGCCGGATTCGACCCAGCAGTCGACGACTTCCGGAATACGTTTCAGCGCTTTCCCGTGTTCGTCCCTAAGCTCGAGCCGGTCAATGTATGGAAGATGATAGTCGAGCTCGTAGTCGGCATTATGCGGCAAAGGAACGAAATCGAGCGCGAGCGTTTCTCCGGTCTTGAAATCTGATGTATGCACGATGTCCGCGAACCCTTGCGTGTCGGCTCCGCGCGCGACGGCAAGGAGCGATTCGAGGCCTATCCCGTGCGTCACGATAAGCACGCGTTTCCCGCTCTCTGCCGCCTCGATCTCATAGAGGAAGTCGCCGAACCGCCGTTTCGCTTCCTTGTAGCTTTCGCCGCCCGGCATAGCGTCAGTGAACGGCGACTCCTGAGCATCGCGATACGCGACGAAATCCGCGAGCGGCTTCCCGGAGAGCGCCCCGAAATCAAGCTCTCGCAGCCGCTCGTCGAAGCGCAGGGCGGAATGCGGGATGCCGAGTATGGAAGCGACGACTTCGGCAGTCTCTTTCGTCCTCATGAACGGCGAAACGTAGATGATATCGATGCCCGTGTGCGAGAGCGTATGGGCGGCCTGGCGCACCTCCGCTTTCCCGCGCTCGGTGAGGTTATTGCTCAAGGGATCAGAGCTTACGATATTCTTGAGATTCTTTTCGCTCTCCCCGTGCCGCATCACGAAATACGTGTTTCCGCTTCTCTTCGTATGCGCTTTGAGCTCTTCGAGGGAGCCGATAATCGTCACGTTCCCTTCCTGGTCCTTCCATATGGGAAGCGGGCTCGCCCAGAAACGATTGCGAGAAATCGTCCAATCCGGCGCGCTCTCGATAATATGCCGGAAACGGCCTTCTTTCAGGTGCTTCGGTATCCAGTCGATCTTTTCGTTTTCAGCAAGCATGCGCTTTTTAACCGACTGGATATCGATAAACCAGCTTGCGACGGCGTTATAGATGAGCGGCGTGCCGCAACGATAACAGTGCGGGTACGAGTGCGTGTGCGGCGCCTTGGCGAAAAACAGTCCGCGATCCTCAAGATCCTCTATGATCTTCGCGTTCGCCTTCCTGAGATATTCCCCGCGCAAAAACTCTGGAACGTCGTCAGTGTAGGTACCGTTCGGATTCAAGAGCTGCACCATCGGCAGACCGTGCTTTTTGCCGAGATTAAAGTCGTCCTCGCCATACATCGGCGCGATGTGCACGATGCCGGTGCCGTCTTCCGTCGTAACGAAATCGCCGGAACAGACGCTCCAGGTCCTATCATTTCTTTGCGCGATAATCGCGTCTATCCGATACGGGGGTTCGTACTGCACGAATCCTCCTTTCGCATCCGTATGCGCCAACTCGCTTCCTTCGAAGGTCCGCTGCGGATCTTTCAATCCATAATCCGCCGCTCTCGCCTCGGCGAGGATGAGCGTCTCGCCGTCGTGCGCGTATGCGCCATAGCGGACTTCCGGATTGACCGCGAGCGCGACGTTACCCGGCAGCGTCCACGGCGTCGTCGTCCATGCGAGGAAATAAACGTCTCCCGCAAGCCCGAGGTTTCCGGGATCCGCCATCCTGAACTTGACCGTTACCGCCTCCTCGTCGATGTTTTTATACGTATTATCCATCGCGATCTCGGCCTTCGCCAAGGGCGTCTCGCAATGCGGGCAGTACATGAGCACCTTCCGTCCTTCATAGAGCCGGCCTTTCTTGTGGATCTCCTTCAGAGCCCACCACACGCTCTCGATGAAAGAGTTGTCCATCGTCTTGTACGAATTGTCGAAATCGACCCAGCGCCCGATACGTTCGATATACCGTTTCCAATCACGCACGTATGCGAGAACCATCTCCCGCGCGGTCTCGTTGAACTTTTCAATGCCAAGCGCAAGGATGTCCTTCTTGTTTTTGAGCCCGAGCGTTTTCTCGACTATCGACTCGATAGGAAGCCCGTGCGTATCCCACCCCCACCGACGACGGACGCGATACCCGCGCATCGTCTTATACCGCGGAATGACATCCTTCGATATGGAAGAGAGCAGCGAGCCGGTATGCGGCAATCCGGTGGCGAACGGCGGGCCGTCGTAAAAGACGAATTCGCCTTTCGGTGCCTTCTTTTGGAGCGATTTTTCGAAAATATCGTTCTTTTTCCAAAAAAGGAGCGTTTCCTCCTCCTTCATTGCGACCTCCGACTTCGGTTCAGGACCATCCTTGCTCATCTTCGACAGTGTACCGCTTTCTCACATCTAAATAAAGAAAAACGGCTACAGGAATGTAATGTCCTGTAGCCGTGTGTTCATTTGATCACGCCCTCATCGCCAAAGACGGTCGTAAGGGTCGGGCGTATTTCTTCTCGTGCTCCTTGCGAGAACGAGGGGCGCCGGATGTCATGACTCCTTCAGCGTACGCGATGACATAACGAGGGATGCGATATCTCGGGTCGGCAACAACGCCTTGCATCTTGAAAAGGAGGAACCTTTTCACGTCGGCCTTGATGGCTTCCATGAACGCTTCCGCATCATCTCCGAAGAGCAGTTTTGCGTTTCGCGCCCTTCGCTTCTCGTTCTCTGCCAGCGCCGCGTATGCGAAAAACCTCTCGATCGAGCAGCCGCACTTCCTCGCCGCCTCGCTCACGCAACGAACGGAACTGCATCCGTTCGATTTTTTCTTTGAAGACATAACGCCCTCCAAACGGTCGTGCTGCGCGGGATTGCGCAGCTACGCGCGAATATAACGCATCGGAAGCGGAAGCGCAATCACATCGTTTTCGGGGTGGGGATACCGAGAAGCGCGAGACCGTTTGTCATCGTGTTGGCGAATGCGCGGACAAGCATGAGCTTATGCGCCTCATGGTCGCCGCCCACGATACGCTCTTTCGCATAAAAAGCGTTCCACTCCCCCGCCGCTTCGATGATGTAGTTCGCAAGCAGGTTCGGTGCAAACTCGCGCGCGGCCCGCGCGGCGACTTCCGGAAAATGCAGAAGGACGCGTTCAAGGAGATACGGTTCACGCGAAGGATCGGCCGGTATCGCGCTTTTCGCGCTTTCCGGCGCGCGTGCGAGCACCGAACGGGCGCGCACGAGCGCATATTGCAGGTAAGGTCCGGAATCGCCCTCGAGCGAAAGCGACCTTTCCGGATCGAAAACGATATCTTGTCCGGGCGCTTGCCGCAGGATCATGTACTTTATGGCGCCGATGGCTACTTGCTCGGCAACGAGCGGATCGGGGTTCTTTTCGCCCGCTCTCGCGATAACGCTGCGGATGAAGTCTTCGGCGGCGATGATATTGCCTTCGCGCGAACTCATCTTGCCGGACGTAAGCTTCAGGAATCCGTTTGCGACATGCTTCGTCTTCGCGGCGACAAGCGGGGCGCTGTCGCGAAGCGCCGCGAGCACCGTCTTAAACCGGCCTGTCTGCTCGCTGCCGGAGACGATGATGCTCGCGTCTGAAGCCCACCGCTCTTCTTTGAGGAACGCGAGGCCGATGTCTTTCGCTTCGTAGGTAGGCGTCCCATGCGAGGTGATGAATACCATCGTGTCTACGCCTTTCGCTTCGCCATCATAGATGACGGCGCCATCGCTCTCTTTGAACACACCCTTCGCGAGGCCGTCGCGTACGACACGCATGCCGATCTCGACCGTATCGCTGTCAAAGAATTCGAAATCGAAGCGGGTACCGAGCACGCGCCAGATGCGCCGGAACTCTTCGGTCGACACATCGCGCCCGCGGCGCCAAAGCTCCGCAAGAGCGCCATCTGAACCGGCATAGAGGGCTTGATTGAGTGAGTCTATCTCTTCTTTCGCGCGCGGATCGCTCTCGTATGCGGTTGAACCTTCGATATAAGCAGTACCGATTTGCTGTGCCGAAACCGGCTCCGCAATACCCTTCTTACGGAGTCCCCAGAGCGCTTTCGCGACGTTAGGGCCGATATCGCCTCCGAAAGTCGCGCGCGCAACGGTCGCGCCACAATTTTCGATAAGCCGCGACAGCGCTTCGCCGATGATCGTCCCGACGAGGTGTCCGATATGCATTTCCTTGAAGGCGTTCGGATTCGAATACTCTATGAAAACGCGCTTGCCTTTTTCGGCAGTATTCCTCCCCCACGTTTCGCCCTGTGCATCCGCTTCGGCGACAGCGAGCGTCACGGCATTGCGGGAAAGCGTGATATTCACGAAACCGGGACCTGCCGCTTCGATCTTCGCGGCCGCAGCGCCGAGCGCGCTCGCAAGGGAGCGCGCGAGCTCGTCCGCGAGCTCGCGCGGACTCCTGCCGATCTGCTTTGCCGAGACGAGCGCCGCGTTGGTCGCATAGTCGCCGTACGCGGCGTCGCCCGGCCGCTCGACGGTAAACGCGACGCCTTCTGCGCCGAGCTTCGCAAGCGCGCTTCCTACCGCTTCTCGTATGTTGCCTTCCATACCGACGAGTGTAGCAGAAATAAGAAAAAGCCGGCGCGCAAAAGCGCGCCGGACTATGGCACCGTCATCTCGAATGCGCAGCGTGATGCACACTTGCTTCGCATCGAGGAGACGGGGCTGGAACGTCGTTGTGTATCGGGCATTCGTTGCTTATGAGCGCGACTCCGTTTTCTGGTTCCGGACACTGGCAGTCGCACGTTCGCGTACAGGTGCATTCGTCGGATTTCTCCTTGTTGTCGATCGCTTCGAGAACGACACATGGATACATCCTTCCGTCCGCCCCTTCGTCGTAAGTAACTCTTGCATTTATCTCAATAGCGAGACGGCCGTTTTCGTATATCAATGCCTTCGCGGGTTTGCTAGACGTTGCCGCTTCTTGCTGAATCTTGACTTCCAGCATGACTGGACTCCTTTTGAAGTTGATCCGAGGCCATCCTACACCAAACCGAACGAATAAAGAAGCAGCCCCGCAGCGGCATAGCCGCTGCGGGGCTGAAGATGAGTTAGGTTTTCTTGAAGTGCTTCGAAAGCCGTGCGGCGCGCTGGTCGGTGTAGTTCGACGCAGCCATATCATACAGGGTCTCGGGCACCTCTTTCATATACTCATACCGGATACGCGCGATTGCTTGGCCATCTCGTACGAGCATGTCCTCCTGCGGGATGACCTCGAGCGTAATGGGCCGCCCGCACGCTTTTCCGTCTGAACCGTATCCCCAACCCGGATCGATATATCCGGCGGCATGCGAGCGATACTCGCCAAGCCGCGGATCTATGGCGCGTAGTTCCGCCGAAAGATTCGGCGGAACCATGATGTGCTCCGGCGTCGTGAGTATGTAGAAGCTGCCTTTCCGCAAGATATGCTTCCTGTCGGAAATCCGTATCGGCTTGAAGAAGTCCTCCAGATCGTAGAAGTTGCACTTATCCAGATCAAGCACCTTGCGCGTTCCGCGACATTCCCACCCCATCATCTCGCCCACGCGGAGCGTAAGCAGAAACGAATCGGCATGCCGTCTCATCTCGCCGAAAGAGAGTTTCCTCCCCTTCTCGTCGAAGATGAGACCGTGTCGCCCTATCGCAAGTTCGGTGTGCAAGTCGTCAAGGAATGATTTTCCGTCGAAGAGCCGCATCTGCGACACGGCGAGGCCGGGATGGACGAGGACCGGGAAATAATCCGGCCGCGCGAGCACCCACATCTCTCCCGACCATCCCGGACCTATCAGAGCATCATACATATCAACATCGTCCGCGACCGTACGGCAGAAGAAACCGTTCCTGCCGGTCGAAGACTTCGGATTCGCATAGCCGTAGATCATACTCGGGAGCCTCCATTCCCCCGCGATACGGATGAGATACGGCACCCCGACTTCAAGCGGATTGCTAAAGTTGTGCGGCGTTGCGCCGACAAGCGGCAAGAGATCGCGTACCTTCTCACCGCGAAGCGGCAGGAAGATGCTTTCGAGCCGGTAGGCTTCATCCGCAAGCGGCAGGTCGATCGACGCCGGGTTAAGGTAGCGCTCGTCGACGCCGATAATGCAGCCTGTTGCGCACAGTTCCCGAAGCATCTGCTTCGGCAAAACGCCTGTTCTCGACATGGTGCTTCTCCTTCTGTTGGTTGGTACAATCTGCCGGAACTCTACGCGCGCCGAGGATGAAAAGCAAATCAGGGAAAAAAGAAAGCGGCAGCCGAAGCTTCCGCTAAAGTACTCTGCTGGAAAGTCAGACTTTCCAGTATTCCGGAACGAATGCTCCGTCCACTTCCTTGAAGTCCCCGAAGAGCTCGGGTACTTCAGCCAGCATGATTTTCCCGATCTTTTTAAAAACGTGAATGATTTCTTCTTCGGCTCCCGTATCGGTGCGAAGCGCTATCACGTGCCGAAGCGCCCGCAGATTGAGCGACCAGACACCGCCGGTGGCTATGCCCATGCCGATACCACGCCGGAATGCCGATGTAAGCACTTTCTTCGCGTGGAACGTGCTTCCCGGTGACAGCTCGTCTTTCCAGATCGAAGCGAAAGCTACCATCATGGTCTCCTGGCTCTCGAATTGTGCCAGGAGTACTTCGCGGCTGTCCCGTTTCTTTTTGGCTATTTCAGGCGTGTCAGTGTCGTCCTCACGAAAACATTCCGGCATCCAGAACTTGATATCGGTATAGCGGATGTACCGCATACTCCGTTCCGAGATGCCGACACCCGCACGATGACGATTCATCTCGCCCGTGAAGACGCGTGAGCATCCGTTTATGCCGAAGGTGAAGACCGCGTGCTCCATGACCGAGCCGTGCCGTTGCTTGAGGACGTTGTCGAGGTACTCGACCATATCCTTACGGACCTTGTTGACGTTCGGATTGAGGCCCGGCTGGAATGCCATATAACACTGCTTCGCTGCAAGCGCGACAAGCAGAGCAGGATCAGAAACCGACTCTTTCGAGGGGATCTCGAACTCGTCAGCACCCATTTCGTCGAGCCATTCGCGAACTGCCCCGCGGTCGACTTGTGTACGTGCAAGAACACGCACGGTGATTTCGTTGAAGGACTCCGCCATGATGGCTCTCCTGTGAAAGTTGAAAGGTTTGGACGAACAACAATCCGTTCGGACTATATGCGCGGAAAAGGTAAAAAGCAACCGCCGCGGAAGCGAAGCTTCCGCGGCGGTCCAAAATCAAACAAGCGCCTTACTTAACCTCCACCCCCATGCTTCTGGCGGTTCCTTCGATAAGCCGCGCTGCCGCTTCGGGACTGTTCGCGTTCAGGTCCGGCATCTTCTCTGCGACGATCTGAGCAACCTGCTCCTTCGTAAGCGTTCCTGCTTTTTGTCGCGGCGCCTTGCTTGAGCCCTTCTCAATACCGAGCGCTTTGAGGATAAGCCGCGCCGCCGGAGGGTTCTTCATGATGAACGTGAACGAACGATCATCGTATACCGAGAGCTCGACCGGAATGATGGTTCCCTTCTTGTCCTTCGTGGCGTCGTTGAACTGCGTCACGAACTGGCCGATGTTCACGCCCGCAGGGCCGAGCACCGTACCGACCGGAGGAGCCGGTGTCGCAGCGCCGCCCGGAATCTGAAGCTTTATCTTTTTTACTACGGTAGCCATGATAAGAACGACTTTACGCTAGAGTTTGCGAACCTGCAAGAAGTCGAGCTCGACAGGCGTCTCGCGTCCGAACATCGAGACCATGACTTTCACCTTCCCGCGCTCTTCGTCGATATCGCCCACCTTGCCCTCGAGGTCTTTGAAGGGGCCGTCGGCGATGACGACCGGATCGTCTTTCACGAGATCGATACGGTGCTTCGGCGCTTCTGCGGCCATACGCCTCATGAGCGAGGCGACCTCGGATTCTTCCATCGGGACAGGCGTATTGCCCGAACCGACGAAACCGGTAACGCGGGGGGTATTCCGCACCACGAACCACGAATCATCATCGACGATCATGCGGACAAGGATGTAGCCAGGATAGATCTTCTCCTCCTCGACGACGCGCTTGCCGCCCTTCACGCGGATCTTCTTCTCGGTCGGAACGACGACGTCGAATATCTTACCCTCCATGCCGAGCGACTCGATGCGCTGCTTGAGGTTGCGTTCGACGGCATTCTCGTATCCGGCGTAGGTGTGGATGGTATACCAGCGCGCCTCCTCTTTTTTCGAGGCGGATTCGTCGCGGATCTCCTTACGAAGCGCGGGCGCGATATCAGCCATCCCGATCTCTTCCGGCAATTCTGTCTCTCCGCTGTGCGGGCGTCCTGTTTCGTCCATACGTCAAGAAGATTATCCGCCGGCGATACGGCTCACGATGGAACCGAACGCGTAGTCAAAGACGCCGATCAGGAGCGCCATGACGACAGCGATGATGATAACGACGAACGTATGCGCGATCGCGGTCCGAGTGCTCGGCCAGACGATATGCGCGAATTCATCGCGTACGTGTTTGAGGTAGGTTACGGGAGTGAGCATAGGAAAGCGCGGTTTGGTAAATAAAAAAGCCCTGCGGGCTTTTGACGTAGGCTATGGTAGCACACCAGCACGACGCGTCAAGAAAGACGAGCTCCTAGAACTCATTGAACTTCGGCGTCACGTTCACGATGACCGAGTCGGAGACGGGGTTCCCGGCGGTGGTGCAGCTGATGGTATAGGTTGACTGCGAAGTGATGGTAACGGTCTTGTTGCCTTTTATCTGCGTGCTTGAAAGGCCCGGGCCTGAGACGGTGCAGCTGCTTGTGAGCGTGGAGTCCCAGCTGATGGTGGAAGAGCCGGGAGGGTTCACGCGGTCAGGGCTTGCGCTGATGGAGACGGCGGGCTGGTTGACCGTTATGTTCACGTTCGCGGTGCTCGGAGCGTTGTTCGGCCCGATGCACGTGAGGCTGTATGAGGTCGGGTTGACCGTGAGCGGGCCGGTCGAGACGGGCGAGCCGCCTGTGGTCGAGAAGCCGGGAGAGGTGCAGGAGGTGCCGGGCGTCGAGGTCCAGAAGAGGTTCGTCGGCTGGCCGCTATTCACGGTGCACGAGGAGGCGGAGGTGGCGAGGTTCTTGCCGCAGGTGAAGGAGATGACCGTGGGGGGCTTCTGCTCGGAGCAGGAAGCGGTGGCACCGCCGTTTAGGCCTGCGCACTGCCAGGACCAAGAGGAAGCTCCGCTCACGGCGTTTGCGCTCGTGCCGGCGGTGCAGGCGTAGTGGGAGGGGGCGCAGGAGCCGTTCGTCGGGCCGCTTGTAACCGGTACCGTGCAGCTTGTCCAGGGAGAGTCCGTACCGCTCGAGTTCTCGGTGAGCGCCTTCACCGTATAGGTGCCGGGGGCAGCGAAGGTGTAGCTTGCGGTCTCGGAGGAGCCGGAGGGGACGTATCCGGAAGACGGGAGCCATCCGTTCACCGAGCCGCTGTTAAGCCAGTCGATGCCGTAGCGGATCGGGAGGCCCGAGGGGTCGGTGCCGTTGCTCAGGATGAAGGAAGAGGGCTGACCGACCGTGGCGGAGGAGGGGCAGGAGAGGGTGGGGGTGGAGGGAGGCGGGGTGGAGGGAGCAATCGCAAGAGGATATGCGATTGATTGGGCGGGGATAGGAAGCTGGTAAGGAGCGCCGCCGGCAGTAGCACTCATGGGAATTGATGTAGTCAAGCAGAAGGCACCCGAGAGGCGATTGGTTTGGAAATAGAACTGACCATAGGTGCTACTGAAGTTGAACGTCGGGGTTATCGTGGTACCGCCTGCGGCATTGTTGACCTTACAGGCCATTGAAGCACCGCCGTTGGCTGTGTTTACGAGCTGTCCGCAGGTTAAGCCAGCGGGAACCGTTATGGTCTCTGCAGGGGGGTTGACGACGAAGGGGATGTAAAAATTATAGCCACTCCATGACCATGTGTAGTTATTGTTGCTTGCCGTGCAAGAACTTGGTGCTGCGGCATTAGCAGCCCATTCGCCATATGGCGTATCCTGACTAGTGTGTATAAAGGAGAAAGCATGGGGGACGCTGTATCCAGCGGTAAACCATGACACATCTGTCGAGGCATGCGGCATAAAGGAAAAGACGAGCGTATCTCCGACATTCACCGAACTTCCTTGAGGAAGCGGGTTTCCATTTTTCGATACCGCCACGGCATAACCGACTTGAGCTTTTATGGTGTACAGAGCTGGGAACCATGCGGGACCGCTAAACGTTGAGGAAGTATGCGAAGAGCATCCGCCCTTCATACATCCGCTTGGATGTGTAATCGTGTGAGTGATTGTGTAAGGATAACTGCCGTATGCATAAAGCGTCCCATTAAATGAAGACGACGGGGTGAACGAAACTGGAACAGAAACAGCAGGAGCGTATATCGACGTAATGCTGCTATTAATGCTATTAATGCAGCCAGATTTATTACATTGAACCACCGCTACCGCCCTGCCCGAAGGAAAAATCATCAGGAGCACGAATGCTGCCACAAGCACGGAAGCCGTTTTGAATGAGACAGGAAGGACTTCTTTTGTTTTCATAGGTTTTTACTATCGGCTTTCCTTCGTATCCGCAAGACCAGGAGTGCTCCGAAGACGATGACAGCAATCGTGGAGAGAGCGGCTAACGCTCTCAAGAATAACGTCGAATCCGATGCGCCGCAAGGCACGCCAAGCTCGGTGCAGGTATACGGAAGCGAGACGGTATCGACGAGATTCCCGTTCTGGTAGAGCGAAGCGGTGAGCGTAAAGGAGTCTGCAGAGCCGGTGAAGGGAGCGGCGAGCGCGAAAATCGATTGCGGGATATCTCCCTTCCATACGGCGTGAGCGATGACGCGAGAGAGGAACGGAAATGCCTCATCGGTCGTTGCAGTAATATCGATCTCGCTATTCTCGGCAGGCCCCACACCCGGCGTATGGATGCACGCGAACGCAACCCCCTTCCCTGCTTCGGCCGGATACGCGGAGATGCCGACGAAATTGAAACGCGGATCATTCGCATTGCTCGCGACATACCGGACACCGATGACAGACTTGCCGCCATGCTCGTCGGTGAGCGTCCCGAGGAGATAGTACACGGCGTGAGCGGTGTCTCTCACGGTATACGAGACGGTCGTTTGATCGTGCGGAGCAAGCGTCACCGGCTCGGTTGATTCGCCAATGAGATGGGAGGATTGCTGCGCGTCCCAATAGAAGAGCTGCCAATGCACGGAGGCGGTAACGGTCGAAGAGGTTGTGTTCTTGACCACGGCGGTGACCGGTACGGCCGTCGTTGTCGATGCCATGACTGGCGGGAATGTGACGGCGTGGAACGGCTGGCCATCGAGCGTTATTGACGATTTGTCAAAACGAACGGCTCCCTGATCGGTACCGACCACCTTGAAGGGAACCGTGCTTCCGGTAACATCATCGGTGAAGGTGAGGCCATAGAGCTCGAAACGATGGGAAGAAGCGACATAGAGCGCAAGCTTGTACGAACCCGGCTGCGCATCGAAGGGTATCGGCCAGGTGATACTGACATGTTTCGACTCCCCCGCCTTCAAATCAATGTGGTCTTCGGCGACGAACTGGTCGACGACATCGGGGCCGTCTATCGCCGCCTCTTTTGCGCTGTCCCGAAAAACTTTCACGTAGATTGCCGCGTCGTCAATCGGATAGGGGTTCTGATTCGTGATCGTTCCTTCAAACCCGGCGGTTGTGCCTTGAGCGAACGCGAAGAGCGTCGGGGTGACGACGGCGGGAACGGAGCCGAAACGATAGTAATCGAAACAGGAGGTAAGACCGGCGGGCGGGGTCGAGGAAGGAAATGAGGACTGATCGGGAGATGTCGTCTGGGCGAAAACAGGGACGCCCGCGAAGAGCGCCGTTATCACGACCGCGTATCGAAGCTTGTGCGCCATACACGCAATATAGCACTCAAAAATACACGAAAAGAGCCGCTATTAGAAACTAGTGGATTTCGTAGGTGATCGAGACGGACGCGGTGTAGGTGTTCTGTCCGGCTGGTATCTCCGGTGTTGCCGCCTGTGCCGCTCCGGCTGCGCGCATCATCATCGGATAAGGAGAGCCGGAAGATTCGCTGAAATTCACGATCTTCCCGAGCGAGACGCCGAGCTCGCTTGCAAGAAGCGCCGCCTGCCCCTTCGCTTTCTCGATCGCGTCGGCGCGGGCCGCGTCGTAGCCGCTCGTCGCGTCATTGAGCCCGAAAGCGGGGCCGGAAATGTTCTGCACTTCAAGCTTCCCCAAGCCGTCGAGAAGCGCGCCTGTCTGAGAGAGGTCATGCACCTTTACCTGGAGCGTCTCGGAAACCTGGTAGCCCGTAACCGTCGGCGAACTGTTGCCTCGGGGACAAAAAACTCCTGGCGGACAAGGGTTTGGATATGAGTACTGCGGCGTGACGGCGTATGAAAGCGTCTTTATGTCCGCGTCCAGGATACCCTGTCCTTTCACGAAACGGATGGCGGCATTCGCCTGCTTGGTGGTCGCGGCCTGTGCGGCGCTCACGCTTGCCGCCGTGTTTTCAACGGTAAAAGAAATGCGAGCGATGTCCGGCGGGAGCGTCGCCTGGCCCGTACCGGACACGGTGATAGTGTCCGTCGCCGGATGCGCCGGACGTCCGAGGTTTTCCGCGGAGCTTATGGTGTTCACGAGGAGAAAAAGAGAAAGGATGGATAGCACCCCGATAAGCGCGATGCGCACGCCGGTATTATCGAACGCTTCCTGAAGAGGGTTGTTGTTCATAGGGAGAGAGTTAGATGCGAGCCGCCCTTCTATCACACGCCATAAGCATAGCACTTATTCCCCCTGGAGCGTCGAGAGGAGTTTCAAGAGCGCGGCGTGGGCCGGAAGGCTCCGCGAATCGAGGGCCGGATCGTTCCAATTCACGACGCCCTTATCGACGGCGTCAAAACGCAAGACGTCGGCGCCGCGCGTGAGGTAGTACGCCGTATCGACGACGCCTCCGACGCGCCCGAGCGAAACGACGGTGAACCGATGCATGCCGATAACCGTCGAGGAAAACGACGTGACGGGCGCCGGTGCGTTCGTCACGATACTGATCGCCGTCTGTTGTATGACGGCAAGCGCGGTCGAAGAAGCGTCGATGGAATACCGGCGGATAATGATGTCGGCGGTGCTCGTGGTTGCGGTGCTCGTGGTGGCCGTCATCTCGTACGCGGCGATGCTCGAGGGGTCCGGAAGCGATGCCGCAGCGAAACCGTCGGGGATGGCAAAGGCGATACCGATATCCTGAAGCGTCACGTTCGGCGGCGGACAGGCCGGGAAGGTGCACGAGGAGCCGGTGCGGGAGACCGAGGTTCCGTCCGGACAGACTTCGGCGTCGAGCGGGCACGTTATCGGCTGCAGCGGGTGTTCGATGGCGTTACGGTATAAAAGGCCTCCGACGCCTATGAGGATGATGAGCAATACGCCGAGCAGAAGTGTCTTCATTGCCGCCATGATACTACAAGAATCGCGCTGCCGCTTCGTTACCGCACCGTGATGATGTAGAGTTCGCCGTCCGTGAAGAACGGCTCATTAGCGAAATTCGCACCGAGGACAGGGCTCACGAATTGTACTTTTTCGACGCTGTCGATGACGCCTGCGGACATGAGAGATTTCTCCACGAACTCCCTTTCGGAATCTATGTCCGGATTGATGGCGTGCGTAATGAACCATTTATAGCCTTGGTCGAGACTCGCGGTGCCCACGTATACGGCATAGCCGTCCTGCACGAGGTTCGTCTTCCATAGCCGGATATGGTGACGGTCCTTGATCGTGTGCGAAGCGGTCGCCTGTTCGAAGGCGAAATCATTCACGGACGAATTCCAAAACGTCGGGGTTATGGGAGCGTTCGGATATTCGCTGTTGGTTATGGCGGCCGCGGCTGCATGCAGCACGGACACGACGCCAATCTGGTCGGCGGGGAGCCACGAAGCTTCCTCGAAGGCGTGCGTGAGCGCGGTATCGTCTTTTGCCAAGAAAATGAAGTCGAGCGGTTCCTGCGGATTGCCGAGTACCGTCTCCGAATATTTCGGGATCGCGTGTTCGGTGAAATACGCGGCGATATCGCCGGACACGTTTTGCGTCGGCGCTTGCGTCGGGAGCGCAAGCTGCGGCTGATACGCCGATGCGAAAGCGACGTACCAAAGAATCGTCGCGAACAGGAGTGCGACCGTCACGGGCTTTGCCGCGGGCGATATCGGCTCCGGTTCTTCCGTCCCGGAATCCCCTTGTTTGCTCGAACGCCATTCATAGATGGAAATCCCCGTGCCAAGGATAAGCAGCCCGAGGAGGTATCCGGCCCACACGTCGCTTGCGTAGTGGACCCCGAGATACATGCGGCTGAATCCGATCGCCAGGATAACGGCGAGAGCGGTAAAGAATATATTCACTTTCCGCTTCCAGCCCTTATGCCGTATCGCGACGTACGCGAGAAACCCGTACAGAACGACGGAAACCGTCGCGTGTCCGCTCGGGAAAGAAAACGAGGGCTCGAGATAGACGGCGTTCTCGGGCCGCGCGCGATGCACGACGATCTTGCCGAAGAAGCTCAGCGACGCGGCTGCGGCGAGCATGAGCCAGAGATATGCGCTATAGATGCCTTTCCTCCGGAGGAAAAGAATCGCCGTTGCGACGGCCGCGATGGAAACGACCATCTGCCACGTGCCCAAGACCGTGATCCAGAGGAACAGCTGAATGAGCTCGCTGCTGCGAAAGGCGATGAGGAGGCTATTGATCCGCATATCGACCGCGACGACCGGACCTGACGTTACGACAGCAAAAATAACGCCGAAAAGCGCGGCCGCCACATACAGGAAACCGATGCCGATAAGCGTGAGCGGAAGGCCTTCGAACGAAGACCGTTCAAAACGCCTCCCAAGAAAGGCGAAGGACCGGGGATATCGCCGCACGAGAGCCTGCACGTCCGGGTTCGAGACGAATGCGGTCCGCACGGATGAAAAAATGGAACGGGTAAAGAGCGCGATCTGATGCCCGTGCCGCACGACGAATACCTTGAGGGCATAGAGCACGATGAGGAACAGCACGAGAACGCCGATACTATAGCCGACACGCGTTACCCATGTCTCGATGACGGTAAAAGCGCTCCCGAAGAAGTAACCGAGCAGCAGGTGCGACACTGACCAGAAGATGGCGCTTAACACATTCCAAAATAAGAATCGTTTCAGATCCATCTTGGAAAGCCCCGCGATAAACGGAACGAGCGGCCGCAGGAACCCCAAGAACCTTCCGAGGAAAATGCTCTTCTCTCCGTGCTTCTCAAAAAAAAGCTCGCCGCGTTCTATGTGAGCGGCTTTCAGAAACTTGTTCTCATCACGGAAAAAATTGGTACCCTTGGTGCCGAGGTAGTAGCTCAAGCCGTCGCCAAGAATCGCTCCTATCGCGGCAAACCACATGAGATCCCCGATATCCCATACACCCTGCGCGGCCAAGAACCCGGCGAAAATGATGAGTGTCGACCCGGGTATCACCTCGCCGATAAGCACGACCGACTCGGCAAAAGCGATGAGCAGCACGATCCAGTACCCCCATACCCCAAGATGGGAGAGTATCGGTAATAAGAAGTGAGTGATGAAATCCATGAAGTTTTTGAAAAGGCGAACCGATGCGGGTGTTCGAGTTGTCTTATTATCCCCATGGTATCAGATTCCGAACACGCGAGTACCCGGAGCGGGCGAAGGAGACGCCCGCCTCGCTGTCCTCTATGAGTCGGGCAGCTCCGGCTTTCGATTCCCTGCCGCGAGACGCGCAGGCGCCTCGCTTACTCGCCCCTCGTCGGGGACTTCTCAGGGCCGAGGGAGTGCAGCTAATCGAACCGTCGATTACCTGGGGATTTTATCAGATCCGGAATACATGGCGGGGGTGAAGGAGAAATTACAACTCATAACGTCGCTTACTCAGGTATAATTGCTCTATGGTTGGTTTTTACACTAAGTTCACTACGAACGCAGAGGACAGAGAGAAACTCGTAGCCCTGCTTTCCAAAGCCTCAACGTCCATGAAAGAGGTCGCGAGTTGCAAGCTCTATGAGGTTGCATTAGATGCAATCGATCCGACAGTGACTGTGGCGACCGAAATATGGACGGACGAGGCAACGCATGACGCATCACTACAAGGCAATACGGCAAAAGCACTCATCGTGCAGGCGATGCCACTAATGGCTGCGCCCCCGAAGCAAATCAAACTCGGCCCAGTAGTTACGAGCTGGTTCGATTAGCTAAACATTTGGGCGACTACAGGGAATCGAACCCTGATCGAGAGCTCCACAAGCTCCAGTGTTAACCATTACACCATAGTCGCCATACCGGACGCCCAATACGGCCTGAACCTTATTGAGGACCCACGTTTTATAACACACATGCTACAATGTTCCCAACCGCATGGACGACGAATACGCCGGATCCGAGAGACTCGTCGAGAGCCTGAATGACGCTGCCGTACGCGAGGCGTATAAAACGCCTCTCGACGGATACCGGACGGGAATACTCCCCCGTTTCCTTGGAGAGATTCTCATCTGGTGCGGCAATACCGTCTATGGCCGATCGCCCTCCTATCTTAAGTTTCGTGCGGTCGAAGTCATCGCCCGCGTCCCGTACCATTCCTGGGCTTCGGCGGCCTTCACGCTCCTTACGCTCTTCTATACCGACGAGGCGCGTGCTCTTAAGCTCTCGACGGTGTCGCGCTTCTCCCGTTTCGCTTCCGACAATGAGACGATGCACGTTGTCGTGATTTCCGCCCTTGCGCGGAAAGAGCGCCCTGCCGGCATCGTACGCTACACGCTTATCCCGATGTTCTTCGCGTTCTTCTATTTCTGGGTGTCGTATTTCCTCTATCTCCTCAATCCGCGCTGGTCGCTTGAAACCAACTATCTTTTCGAACAGCACGC
Organism: bacterium; assembly: GCA_021802705.1. GTDB lineage: Bacteria > Patescibacteriota > Minisyncoccia > Phycocordibacterales > Phycocordibacteraceae > C7867-001. The sequence continues at coordinate 44,738 of JAJZRL010000002.1, forward strand.
CTTCGATCAGTACTCCCTTTTCCTCAAGGAGAACGAAGAGGTTCTCAAAACGAAAGTGATCGTGAGCGATTTTCTCGCATGGTACGGCCGGCATCCGAGAAGCCAGTATGAGTTCTTCGAATCGGTCCGAAATGACGAGCTCGTGCATCGCAACCGTTCGATACGCGAAATCGAGACGCTGCAGACACCCTGACCTTGCACAGACCGGTCCGGAGGAACGCGCGAGCATTCAATACCGCGGGTTTTCCTCAGGAACACCCGAGAGATGGTTTGCGAGCCGGGCAAGCGCGAAAAGGAGCGACGAGAGGCGGTTCATGTAGGTTTTCGTTTCTTGGGTGATTTCGCGGACCTGCGCATCGCTTACGGCGATGATCCGACGTTCCGCTCGCCGCGCGAGCGTTCGCGCGACATCAAGGAGCGCGGAGAGCTCGGTCCCGCCGGCAATGGAAAATCCCTTGAGAGGAGGGATTTCCTTCTCGATGGCATTGATGACCGCTTCTACGGATTCGGTCCGCTCTTTCCCTATACGCTTATCCGCGCCCGCGATCTCGGCCTGGACGATAAAGAGCGTCTCCTGCGTTTCTTGCAACACCGCTTTGATGCGCGGTTCATCCTGCGCCCGTACTTTTACGAACCCGAGGAACGCGTTCAGCTCGTCGAGCGAACCGAGCGCTTCCGGAAGTTCCGAAGATTTCGAGATCCGTTGCTGGTCACAGCCAAACACTTTCGTCGTCCCTCCGTCCCCTTTGCCGGTATAAAGCATAACGTGTGCGCAGGAGAGGACTCGAACCTCCAATCCCTTGCGGGAGCTACCACCTCAAGGTAGTGCGTCTACCAATTTCGCCACCTGCGCAGTAAAAACACTATAAACGAAAACGCGGCGGACGCAATGAGTACATCCTCCCGCCCGCAAACACTCCGATGTCTTGTGCGGAAGGAAAGCTTAAGCGACAACCTCTTCTTCTTTTTTCGGTTCTTCCTCCGGCGCAGCCGGAACGGCGACAGCGCCTTCTTCAACCTCCCCCTCGGCGGGAGTTTCGGCTTCCGCAGGAGCGATCGTCTCGTCGCTCTTGAGGTGGAGCATACGCGCGTTGCGCAGCTGACGACGCACTTCTTTCGCCGCCTTTTCACGGATGAAATAGAGCTTCGAACGCCGGACGGGCGAGCGTTTTACGATCTCGATCGAGTCGATCAAAGGAGAGTACAGCGGGAACGTCTTTTCAACCCCGACGCCTGAAAGCGTCGCCCGGACAGTGAACGATGCGCCGGCTTCGGTTCCGTGCTTGACCGAAAGGACGAGGCCCTCGAAAACCTGCTTGCGTGTGTTCTTGATCGTCTTCTCTTTCTTGTCGGTACCGCGGCCCTTTTTGAGTTCGACGATGTTCTGCACCACGCGCACGGTATCGCCCGAACGGATACCGAGCTTGGCGCGTCCTTCTGCATTAACCGGCGTTATGACGTCGTGCATATTGCCGCGCACTTTAGCATGCGTTTTCAAAGAGAGCAAATTTCTGGGCGGCATGCGGAAAGCGTTTGAATGCGGGAGCGAGGTCCGGCGGTATCGGCGCGACGATATGCGCGCTGCCGCCCTTCGGAAGCGGCAATTCAAGCTCATAAGCGTGCAGGGCGAGGCGCGTAGTGCCGAGCGCCGGCGAATGCTTCGGTGCATAAAGGACGTCCCCGACGACCGGATGGTGGATAGCCTTGAGGTGGACACGGATCTGATGCGTCCTCCCTGTTTCCGGACTCACCATAAGCAGGGCGCACCCGTCCGCCTCGCCGAGCACTTCGTAGCGCGTGAGCGCTTCCCGCAAACGCCCTTTCGCCTTAGGTTGAGCGCTCCGGAGCCGGAAATCCTTTCTCGAGCGTCCGATATCGAAATCGATGATGCCTTTCTTTTCCTTCGGCGCGCCGTGCGTGATTGCAAGATACGTCTTCCGCACGGCGCGATCGCGGAATGCCTTGCGTAGGAACTCGTAGGCCGTCTCATTCTTCGCAAAGACGAGGACGCCGGAGGTGTCACGGTCGAGCCGGTGCACATACCCTGCGCCGGCCGGATACTTTCCCTTAAACCAGTCCTCTGCTGTTTCTGTCTTCTGGCCGGTATGGGGAGTATCTACGGATCCGATACTAGGACGATGCGTCAAAACTCCCGCCGGCTTCAGGACGGCGACGAGATCGGCATCTTCATAGAGGACAGCGAGGTCCATCGCGCTACTCTACCATTGCTTTTTGGAAAGGGTCGCGCCGCCTTCTCGACCCTGCTCTTATTTTCCGGGTGCACCCTGAGGGACTTGAACCCCCGACCTTCGCAGTGTAAATGCGCTGCTCTACCAACTGAGCTAAGGGTGCCTGTCGTACATTCTATGCCATGGCTGACCGCTTTGGTGGGCATGGGGAGACTCGAACTCCCAAGTCTTGCGACATACGCTTCTGAGACGTACGCGTATACCAATTCCGCCACATGCCCTTCCCTTCCCGGATATGCGCCTCTCTTTACGGTATCGCAGACTCTCGATTGAGACAACGAGCGGCCCCAAAGAGACGTCCGCAATCGCTTTTCTGGAATGATTGCGGACTATTTCTCAAACCGCTGCTCTCTCGTTTTCTTCAGGACGGCTATTTTATAATGAGGTTTCAGCTTTGTCGTCGGATATAAGGCGACTATCTCGAATTCGCCATTCTTTTTCGTGAGAAGCCGTTGTTCGACATATTCTCTGCTAAAGAGAACCGTGCCGAGATGGAACATGGGGTCGACATCGATGCTCCGCGCGGAAAGAACGAGCGCGAAAGAAAGACCTTCGCTTATGCTTGCCGGATAATATCCCGCTTCGCATACCTCACGATAAAACTCCCGAATATCGGTTTCCATATCGAGCGAGACGAGAGCGAACGTCCGTTCGTACGCCCTTTCGCCTTCATACTCTTTCCAAAGCGGCCCATAGAGAACGCTGGAAAGATCGAGCCTCTCCTCAAGAGACTTGCGCGAAAACAGCTTGCTCAGGAACAAGTAGGGATGAGCGCCTGAAAAACGACCGTTGAGATACGAGGTCAGCGTTTCTGCAATGGTGTTTTTACGAACGACCCTGACACCGGTAACTTCGTGTTCAATCTTCATCGAAACCTCCGAAAAGTACGTCCTCTGGCATTTTATCACGTACGAATTGCTATGGGGACTTGGCTCGTGCGCCTGTTCCGCCCCGGGCGCGTTTCGTTTTATCGCGCCTTGCGCACAATGCAGAACGGCGTCATCTCATCCGACTGGCCCATCGGGTTGTCGCGGAAAACCTTGCCGATGAAGTCTTCCGTGATCGCGCGCGTAGACTTCCCGAGCGAGAATGCGCCGCGGTAGTTGGAGTCAAGGATGACGACCTCGCAGCCGAGACGGGCTTTGACACGTTTTGCGAAATCGTCGGGATCATCCGGTGCGAGTTTTGCCGAATGTGCGTACTCGAGAATGAGGAACGACATCGGGAGATCGACGGATTTGGCGCGCTTGCCACCCAACGTATAGAAGAGTCCGCGGATGCCGAACGGTCGCGTAATCGCAGAAACCGCCGCGGCAAAGAGCGCTCGCGGATAGCCGGCTTCTTGAATGAAGAGCTGCATCGCGAGCGGCGTGCCGTGGCCGAAGCCGCGAAACTCGGGGGTGCCGTAGTAATTGGCGACATTGCGCGCGAAAACATAGGCGAGCCATCCGGGCTTTATCTCGCTCATGTCGATAATCTTCTGTTGCGCGATGCTCAATGCTTTTTCGCTCACAAAGACCATGTCCTCTGCTTGCACATGAGGTCCGGCATACTCGACGATGATCGGGAGCAAGTCCTTGTCGGCCATCGTGATGAGACGCGATTTCACGAGGAGGCGGTCGTACCTTGTGCCGTCAACGTCGATCGGACTACTGAGTGGCGCGGCGCCGGCTGTTGCAAGGCGAGGAACGCTCACGGCCTCGACCCGCTCGCTCGGCACCTTCTCGCCGCGGAACATCGAGAAAAGCACTTCTTCGGCCTGCCGGATCTGATCGTGCGACTGCTTGATCTTCGCACGGGAGCGGAGAAGTTCCGTCGATTCCATATATAAGATGTGCGCCTCGTCGATACGCTTTTGTGAAAACGATGCAGTAATGTCAGGTTCGTCATTGGCACTCGCTTTCAAATCGACCGAGCCATCGTCGCGCGGCGTATAAAACACCGTGAATCCGGTCTGCCCTTTCATCTCAGCATAGACGAGCGCGCTTTCTCCCGACCTCGTTTTCGGACCCGCTCCCGTCGAAACTGCTACCGCTGCTGACATATTTTTGCGCGCATAATTTTTATATTCCGTATAGCATATCACGGAAGCAAATGCTGCAGAGATGCTGGAGCAAGTGGATGTTTCCGCGCCCGAGAAAGCGGAGGGCGGTATGGATCAGACATCACATCTACGCTCGCGCTGGTGCCCCCAGAAGGAATCGAACCTCCATCAAGAGCTTAGAAGTCTCCTGCTCTATCCATTGAGCTATGGGGGCCAAACATCCCTACCCTACCGCACCAAGGCGTTATTGCGAAGGATCCGGGTATTGGTACGCTCCCGTCTCATACTTCGACTCTTCTGCGGCACGATTTGCAAAAATAGTGCGGACAGTGTCGAGCGACGACTGGTTGAAAACCGGCTCGGTCGTACTGCTTACAGAAGAACCTATGATGCCGCCGCGCGCAACGGTATCGAAGACCGATATGCTCCACATGACGTTGCCGGCAAGGACCGCGATTGAAAGCACGAGCAGCATGAGCCAGTCTCGGGATGGATCAGGACGGATCCCGGTGCGCAGACGTCTGACGAGTAGTTCGATCGAGGAGCGCATAGCGTAATCAACGTAATTGCGGAACCTTCGGACGTGCGGTAGTCGAGTTCATCAGAGAAGCGGGCGTATCCGAGGCATTTGAATACATGCCTGTCGTGGAAGGAGAGGAGGAGGCTGAACCGACAAGCATAGTAAGGTTAGCATGCCAGCTGTTCTTATCGACCTGTTCGAGCGAGAGCCCCGATATGGTGAGATCGTACGGAGCGTATTCGATGAGACCGATCGTGCGCATCGTCGCATCAAACGGTCCTTCTATGGCAAGCGCAAGCGTAAAGACCGAGTGCGTCCCGACACTCCCTGAAGAGACGGAAAGGATATTCACGTGTGTCTTCTGGGATTTGCCGTACGCGCCGAGACTATCGATGAAAGGGACGATGCCGTCTTCGGGGACGAAATAGCTTTGCACGGAAGCTTCGCTGTCAGCGATTTCCGCGAGAGCCGCTTGGACGGAAGCAACGCGGCTAGCGGTGGCGGTCTTTGCATCGATCTGGTCTTGGATCTTCGCAACCGAAGCGCTCATGTCCACTATGGACATATACCATGCATAGAAACCGGCAAAGACGATAACGCAGAAGACGAGCGAGCCGACGAGATGTGTGAGAGGCGGTTTCATGGCGCAAGCGTGACGACGATAGTAAAGGGGATGTCCGATCCTTTCGCGTATGCGGAGACCGGCAGATCGGCGCTCGAAACAAACGAAGCGTTTTGCAGCGCGAGCTGGTAAACACGGAGGTTGTCGCGCGATGCCGCGGTGCCGGAGATCGCTACCTTTCCCGGGCTCCCCCCGCTTGCAGGGGTGTATGAGAATCCGGAAAGGCTGACGCCGGTATGTGGGATCGCAAGTATGGAACGCATGACCGAACTTGCCGCCGGCACCGTCTCAAGAGCGGTCAAGGTTGCTACGTCGTTTGAGAGCGCGGAGAGTTTTGCGGAAAGCGACGATTCGTCCGTCGAGGAGAGCGTGGATTCTACGCTCGCGAGACGCGCTTCTTTGGTCTGATAGCTTTTTCCCAAAAGAACGTATGTCGGCAAAAGCAATATCGCGGCGGCAAGAGCAAGAGCGGACGCGAGCAAAAGGAAGATGACGCCGAGCCGCACGAAGTAATTCCGGCGCAGCAGGCGCTGACGTTCAAAAGGGAGAAGGTTGGTGAGTTCGTTATGCATAGGATCCGACACAATCGCGCAACGCAAGACCTATCGCCGTCGCATAGGCGAGCGATTCGGTATAGTCAAGCGAGGGGATCCACACGTTGCGCGATGCGAGATTGGTGAAAACGTCGCCTGTCGTGACGGGGATTTTCAACGATCCTTCGAGATACTCAGGAAGTCCGCGGACCGATGCGTTACCGCCGGCGAGAATGGCGTGCGACACCCGCTCATGAGACCCCTGAAAAGCCGCCTTTCCTTGCCAATAATCGAGCCGCGTCAATATCTCGTCGCGGATCGCCGAAACGGTCGAGAGCATGGCGGCAAGATAATCATCATTACCGGGAGCATGGACGATGCCGCGTTCGGCCTTTACCTTGCGCGCCTCGGATTCCGTAACGCCAAAATGTTTCTGCACGGCAAGGGTGAGTGCGTGGCCGCCGATGCTGATCGTCGTCGCAAAACGCGGTATGCGGCGCGCGACGATAGCCATCTTCGTGGTCGTCTTGCCGACATCGATGATGAGCGCCGTTGACTCGTCTCCGTGCGGGAGAAGCGCGCGCGCCATCGCGAACGTCTCTCCCTCAAGAGCCCTGACCTCGACACCAGCCGCATCGAAGGCGTCGAGCGTCGAAGCGACGATGCGGCGCGCGAATCCGATACCCGCAACGAGCGTATTGCCGGCGCCGTCCTGCCCGGTGCCGACGACATCAAAAGACGTTTCTTGCGGGGGCAGCGGTATGAGCTCGTCGATACGTTGCTCGATAGCAGTCCGCCACTCCTGCTTCTTCATGCCCGGTACCGCCGTTTCAAACAGGTACGACTTCGATTCCGGTAACGCGGCATTGCCTGAGGAAATGCCCGCCTCTTTCGCGGCCGCGGCAAGGGCAGCGGCGACGGCGTTTCGGTCCATGATTTCGCCGTCCGTAAACGCTCCGACCGGCAAGCGCGCCTCGGCATACTTTGCCAAGACAAAGCCATGGGCGTTTTCGGCAAGACGCACCGCTTTCACGCCGCTCGTCGAGAGATCGATGCCGGAAAGCGGAGCGGCGAGATATCGCGGAGGAGCGAACGCGGCGCGCAATCCTCTGGAAACGGAAAGCATACGCGTACAGTATACCGCGACCAACCCAGGAACACCGGCTATTTTGATGTTAATGCGCGCTTGTTCCCGGCGGTACCGTGCGGTCGCTCGTAAGGAACGCGAACGACTCGTCCGAACCGACAGCGAAAAGCATGCCGTCGCTTTCAAGCCCGCGTATCGTGCGCGGCTCGAGATTCGTAACGAAAGCAAGCTGACGACCGCAAAGCTCCTCTGGCTCGGGCACGTACGCGGCTATGCCGGAAACGATCTGGCGCGGCCCGCCTTCCTCGCCGAAATCGACCGTGAGCCGTAAAAGCTTGTCGGTTTCGGGTACGCGTTCGGCAGTACGGACCGTGCCTATCTTCACCTCTATTTTGCTGAACTCATCGATCGATATGCGCGGTTTATCCATGCTGTATGCGTGAAAGAAAGCTGGTAAGAATGAGCGCGGCGGCGGCATCGTCAATCGGTTTCCTTGATTTTGGCGAACGAGGATTTTTCCCGCGCACCTGCATCCGGCGCGCTTCGGTACTGGTAAATACTTCGGATTCGAAGAATATCGGGATACCCGACCTCTTAGCAACACCGTCTCCAAGGGCACGGGCATCTTTGGCAATCGGATTTTCATCTCCCGCAAGGTTCCTTGACTCTCCGATGACGACCGCGCCGATATTTTCTTTTTCTATAACGGAACACAGGTCTTCGATAAGACTCGGCGTATTGGGAACGATGCGGTACGGAAATCCCATGGTGCCGGCCTCGTCCGAGAGCGCGAGACCGACTTTCTTCGAACCGTAATCGACACCTAAGTACCGCATACAAGAAAGTGTATGGTATGATTGCTTTATATGCACGGATTTTCGCCTATTTATTCCCCTTATATGTTCGGATATATGGATATATTCCTTCCCCTTCTTCTTCTCGCGGTGCTCTGGACAATAGTTTTGAAAGGTTTCGCTCTCTGGTATGCTGCTCGCGGCGGTCAAAAGTGGTGGTTTGTCGCAATGCTCATCATAAACACGCTCGGAATCCTCGAGATCATATACCTCATTTGGTTCCGCCCGAAAAATGATACGCCCGCACCGATAGAAACGCAGGTACGTTCTCCGTCGGCTATAGAGTAGTCCCCCCGGATGGTTGGCTGAGAGGTCTAAAGCAGCGGACTTGAAATCCGCCGTACCGCAAGGTACCGCAGGTTCGAATCCTGCACCATCCGCCAGTTAGGGAATTGCTGGTTTGTGCGTTTCGTCGCCCGAACAGAGATTTCGGCGTTATAGTGAACCCATGCCATTCCCCCGCTCCGATTCCGAACGGTTCTCTCTACAAGATGCGGCACAACGCGCAGTCGAGAGCCATGACAAGCCGACGGAAATGCTTGATCCGGAAACGCGAAAGATGCGAGAGGAGGAACATAGCGGAATCGAGCTTACGGGAGCGGAGCTCGCTTATCTCAAGGAGATCGTTCTTGAGAAGATGGAAGAAGTCGAAGACCGTATCCGCATGCTTGAGCGCTCCACGAAAGAACGGACTGCGTCTAATTCCTACAAAACCGAAAACGATAAGGACGCGCTTGAAAAAGAGCTTGTCTTCTTGCGGCATAATCTTGCCGAGAAACTTCTTGGCGATACGAACGCGGAAGGGAACGGACCGAATCGCTAAGGAATGTTCTCGGGCGTTAGGGTGAAGGTGTCGCCGTCCTTGATGGCTCCGGCAAGAAGCTTCTGCGCGACAAGGTTCTCTACCTTGTCCTGGATGATGCGGCGCAACGGGCGCATGCCGAACTCTTCGTCAAAGCCGCGCTCGACGAGCCTTGCAAGCGTCGGTTCGTCTGCCGCGACGGTAATGCCCTTCCCTTTAAGCCGTTCGTTGAGGTCGGCGATGAGGAGTGTCGCGACCTGCATCGTCTCTGCTTGCGTGAGCGGCTTGAACATGGCGATGGCATCGAAACGGTTTAGGAATTCCGGACGGAATATGCCTTGTTTTTGCAACGTTTCAAGCACCCGCTCCTGAAATCCGGGGTCGTGCGCGGTACCCGCAACGAGCGATTCGCGGATGAGCTCGGCACCGGCGTTGGACGTGGCGATGATGATCGTATTCGTGAAATCGATCGTGCGCCCGAGCGCGTCCGTCAAACGGCCGTCATCAAGCACCTGTAAAAAGAGGTTAAGGATGTCCGGATGAGCCTTTTCGACTTCATCGAGCAAGATGAGCGAGAACGGGCTGTCCATGATTGCTGTTGTGAGCGTTCCGCCCTCGTGGTCATACCCGATGAGCCGGTGCACGGAATCGGGCTGTTGGTACTCGGACATATCGAAGCGCACCATGCGTTTTTCCGAACCGAAATAGGTTGCGGCAAGCACTTTCGCGGTTTCGGTTTTACCGACCCCGGTCGGTCCGAAGAATAAGAACGATCCTATCGGCTTTTTCGCGGATGCGATACCGGCGCGGGCGCGGCGCAATGCGTTTGCGATCGCGGATATGGCCTCGTCCTGGCCGACGACGCGCCTGTGGAGCGCCTGTTCGAGCGTGAGGAGTACGGTACGCTCCTCGTCCGATATCCTACCGATCGGTATCTGCGTCCTTTGGCGCACGACGGTTTCGACGTGTTCCGCGGTCACGACGCCGCTCTGCTTCGTTGCGGCAAGCACAGCCGCCTCTTGTAAGAGGTCGATGGCCTTTTCCGGAAAGGGAGCATTCTTAATGAAGCGGTCAGAGAGTTCCACCGCGGCTTTTATCGCCTGGTAGAGGATCCACACGTTATCGTGCCGCTCGATGTGCGGGATAACATCACGCAAGATGGCATAGACATGCTCTTTGGCCGGCGCGCGCATCTCCACCTTCTCGAAGAGGCGCATGAGATCGGGGTGCGCCGCGATGCTTTCGTGATACCCCTCGTATGTCGTGAGGCCGATGATCTGTAAACGCTCGGAAGCCAGATATGGCAGGAGCACCTGTGTCGCGTCAACCGTACCCGCCGCGTGCGAGACATCGAATAAATCCTGTATATTCTCGATAAGGAGAATGATATTGCCAGCACGTATCGCTTCGTTCAGTACGGATTGCAGGCGCGCCTCTACCTCGCTCTCATTCGCAAGGTTCGCGACAAGCACGCCGACATTGAGCTGAAGCACGCGCTTATGCGAAAGCGCGGTCAACGCTTTCCCGAGCGCGATACGCTCCGCGAGCGCCGACACGGTAAGGAGCTTCCCGATGCCCGGCTCTCCGACAAGAATGACGTTGTTCTTCCCGTCGCGCGCCAGAATACGCTCGATTGACTCCGTTTCCTCCTGACGGCCATAGAGATGAGGAGAAAATCCTTTTCCTGCGAATTTGTTTATCTCGACAGCGTACTCCTCAAGGCGCGGCGTATAGCCCGAAGCCCAACCTCGACCGATGCTGCGCGTACGCATGAGATTGTAGGTGCTCCAAAAACGGCGCTGCTGCTTGCGGCGCGCTTCGTTTTCGGCCTGCCAATCAAGGAGAGTGCGCAAATCCGCCGCTTCGAGCTTTGCGTCGAGGAGAAATTGTTTCAGGAAAGGAGACGCTGTCGCAAGACCGGAAAAAAGATCGCGCCAGCCAAGCATCAGAGGGAGATCGCGTTCACGGCGGTCTTCAAGACACGCTCGAAGAAACGACGGAAGTTCGTTTTCGGCGGATGTCTGTGGAAGACGCTGCAGATAGCCCTTAACGGCCTGGCGGAAGTTCTGGGGCGTCGTACCCATACGGGCAAGAACGAAATCGATCCCCGAAACCGCGAGCAAAGGAAGGAGAAGCGCGGAGATATCGCCGCGGAAAGCGCTCACGACAACGAGCGCTTCATAATCGAGGTATTCGGCCAGATTCTCCTCCCCCGGTTCAGGCGGCGAGAACATTTCGAGATACGATTCGGAAAAGAGCGTGTACACGAAAAGCGCATATGCGGCAACCGCAGCAAACAACGCAAGATGCCAGTTCTCCGCAGCATGCACACCGAAAAACCAGAAGCCGAAAAAGATGGCGGCCGCCAGCGTCGCGATCCCGGCTACGAAACGCGAAACCTTCGGCGGCACGACGACGCCGAGACGGACAGCGCGATAGAGACGAGTGCGTTTCGGCTTAACGTACTCCATGGTTGAAAAAGTCCAGAAACGAAGGAGATGTCGTCGGGATCGAGAAGTGCGGCATCGCCAAGGAAGGCGGAGCGGCAGGAGTTGTGAGGCCAAACAAGAGAAGGAAAGGGGCCGTGAACCATAGCGCGAGGCAAACCGGCCCGAGCATAACGATGCCAAACTCAACGACGAGTCCGATCGCGATCGTGACGCATCGTATCAACAGACCGACGATACGCGAAACGCTATTAACGATAGCGGTGCGCAGATAAAGCGTAAGGTCGAATCCGCCATAGATTTCGGTATCGCGATGCCAGGGCGCAAAGAGCGTGCGCAGGAGGAACCCGATAGAAAAGTAATTGAGGTTTGCAGCAAGGTAGTTACGCCAGATGCTGACAATATTCTTCGGCGCGATAACGATATACCAGTATAGAAACGCGGTCGCGACGCTTCCCCCGACAGGCATCGTCGGCGAAGTACCCCTGTCTGCCTCGAGAGCGTCGTCCATAGATGAGCGGTTGTCTTTAAAGTATACCAACCCGTTCTCCAGGGGAGAATACGGTACCCACCACCTGCTAAAGACGCACGGATGCCAAAAGGAACTACACAGCCGGTGCATAAATCGCATATGCCCGCACACTATTTGTTGGTATCATCAAAGCATGCCGCAAGTTTCCGTCTTTGAGTGGGAAGGGCGTGAATACGAACACAATCCGAAGAGCGCGGATTGGTATTGGGCTCTTGGTATCGTCGCGGTCGCAGGAACCGTGGCGCTCGTGCTCTTCGGCAATTATCTGCTCGCCGTGCTCGTCGTCGTCGCGACTGTCGCGATCGCGCTCCACGCGGCAAAGACTCCTCCCCTTCATCGCTTCCAGCTTACCGAGCACGGCCTCTTTATAGGAGAAGAGCTGCACCCTTTCGAACGAATGCTCTCTTTTACGGTTCTTGAAGATATCGAAGGGAAACTTCCACCGATCCTTTCCATCAAGAATGAGAGCTGGCTGTCGCCTCACCTTATCGTTCCGCTTGCAGAAATCGATGTCGACGCCGTGTACGCGCTTCTTCTCAAGCATGTGGATGAGCAGGAACATCGGCATACCTTTACCGACGTAGTGGCGGCGTGGCTCGGATTCTGATATACATCGGAACAGCTCTCTCGTGAGAGGGGCGTGCGCGTATGCGTCTCGTGCACTATACTGAAAACGTTTGCCGTGCTCTCGTAGCGCTCTCGTCGTTCAACGGATAGGACACCGGCTTGCGGAGCCGGCAATAGAGGTTCGATTCCTCTCGAGAGCACCCACTATGTCCCGCGTAGCCGAGTACCTTTTCGCCTTTCTTGCCGGAGGAGCATTTACTCTCATGGTAACGGCATTCGAGCTTTCGGGATTCCCGACGATTTCCCGTATCGCCGCTCTTTTTCCGGTCGTTACGTGGGTCTCGTATCTTTTCATCGGACACCTTGATGGCGCGGCAGCGGTTTCCCGGCATGCCCTCTTCGTCATGTTCGGTACGCTCGTGGCATGGATGCCTTACATGTTCATCATCTACTACTTCGCTCCCCGCATCGGCGTGACATGGTCGATAGTATCAGGCATATTCGTATTCCTGCTTCTCGCTTTCATCTTTGCACTCGTGTATAACAATGTAGCGTAGCTGTTACGTCCCTTACCTCTCATCGTTCAACGGATAGGACACCTCCCTCCGAAGGAGGAAATGCAGGTTCGATTCCTGCTGAGAGGACCGAGAACCTCCATACAAAAACCGCCGTCTGAAGACGGCGGTTAAGAATGTGTCGCGCTTCGTTATTGTGCAGCAGCATCAGATTCCGATAAGCAGCTTGTCAGTTCGGTATCGCGCTGTCTAAGCTTATTCTCCTTCTCGTAGATATCATTGCAGGTACGTGAACAGACGACCCCTTCCTCATACACCGCGAACGTATAGGTGTACGACCGAGTCCCGCACCCAAGACATGGTATGCGTTCAGTCTCCATAGGAATCTCCTTCCGAAAAGACAGGAAAAGCTCCTGATAACAGGATACCGCAGAACGTCTGCTTTAGAGAATTATGAACAGGGGTTCTTTAAGCCGCACGACGAATGAGTGTCGCGAGACGCGATTTTTTACGATCAGCGGTATTGTCCTTTATGACTCCGCGCTTGCGAGCCTTATCGATAGCCGCATACGCCGCGGGAAGCAGCTTCTCAGCCCCTGAAACATCCTTTGCGGCAATCTTCTTTGATACCGCCTTCGTCGCGCTTCGTAGCGCGTCCTTGCGGCGCAGGTTGAAAATACGCTTCTTCTCCGAAGAGCGCGCGGCCTTTTTTGCCGAACTCGTAATTGCCATATGAAACTAATCTACCGCCAAGCAAGAGAAACCGCAAGCGAGACGGCGGCGGCGCTTCTTTGCCTCATAAGCGTCAAGGAATGCTAGGATAGCCTTATGATCCGGCGCATCCGCGGACAAGTGATCGACACGACAGCGACAAGCGCCCTCATCGAGGTTGCCGGATTCGGCATCGAAGTGCGTATGAATGATCCGGAAACGCTTCTCGTGGGAAGCGAGGCGCGCCTTTCGACCCACCTGGCGATCAAACAGGATGGCATGGAGCTTTACGGCTTTACGGAGACGGCTGACCGTGATTTTTTCGAGCTCATACTCTCGGTCTCCGGCATAGGCCCCAAAACGGCATTGTCTGTGCTGCGCCGCGCGCGCCGCGAAGCGCTTGAAGGCGCCATCGGCGCGCGCGATCTCGGCTACCTTACCGCCATCGTCGGGCTCGGCAAAAAAAGCGCGGAAAAAATGATCGTCGAGCTTGCCGACAAGATCGGGGCGCACGCACACGACGGCGAGGACGGCGAGGTTTTTGAAACGCTCATCGCGCTCGGATTCACCGAACGGGAAGCGCGCAAGGCGCTCCAGACGGTCCCTGACACGACGACCGGCAAGGAGGCGCGTCTCAAGGCCGCGCTCTCCGCACGAGCATGAACCGCCGTTTGCGACGGCTCGTGCTTGCTCCCTATCACTATGCATGGGCATGGTTCGCGGCATTCCGGCATGGATTCCCCGCGAGCAACCTGGCCGTCATCGGCGTTACCGGCACCAAAGGGAAATCGTCGGTCGCCGAGATGCTTTACGCGATACTTGAGACGAGCGGGCGCAAGACGGCTCTTGCCGGAACGATCCGCTTCGCGATCGGGGACGAATCGCGGCCGAACCTCTTCAAGATGACCCTGCCTGGCCGCGGATTCATACAGGAGTTCCTCGCCACCGCGCAAAAGAAAGGATGCACGCATGCCGTCGTCGAGATAACCAGCGAAGGAGCGCTCCAATACCGGCACCTCGGTCTCGAACTCGACGCTCTCATTTTCACCAATCTCCAGAAAGAACATATAGAGTCGCACGGTTCGATGGAGCACTATGCCCGCGCGAAATTCAAAATCGGCGAGTCGCTCGCGAAATCGCGGAAACGCCCGCGGGCGATCATCGCGAACGCCGAATCCTCGTATGCGGCTCCGTATCTTGCGCTTCCGGTTGAGGCGCACATCCCCTTCTCTTTTGCTGATGTCGAAGAAACCTCTATTTCGGAGAACGGCATATCGTTTACGTATAAACACGTTCTGTTCTCAATCCCTCAACCGGGCCGTTTTTCCGTGGAGAACGCTCTCGCGGCAATCAAAGCCGCGGAGTGGCTTGGCGTACCGCTTGCGACATGCGCCCAGGCGCTTGCGGCGCTTACGCACATTCCCGGACGCGCGGAACGTATCGACGTGGGCCAGGGTTTCCTGGCAATCGTCGATTACGCACATACGCCGGATTCGTTGCGAGCGCTCTACGGCGCATTTCGGAACCGTCGAAAAATATGCGTCCTTGGCAACACCGGCGGCGGCCGCGACACGTGGAAGCGTCCAGAAATGGGGAAAATAGCCGAAGAATCATGCGACATGGTCATCCTTACGAACGAAGATCCTTATGATGAAGATCCCCGCACGATCGTAGACGCGATGGCAAGCGGCATGCAGCGCGCGCCGGACATTATTCTGGATAGGCGCGAGGCAATACGCGCCGCGCTTCGCGCGGCGCGCACGGGCGACGCCGTGCTCGTATCCGGAAAAGGCACCGATCCGTTCATCATGGGCGCGAGCGGCTCGAAAACGCCCTGGAGCGATGCTCGGGTCGTCCGCGAAGAGCTTGAACGGCTTCTTACGCGAAACTAGAGAACTCCTGGTATTATGGTCGCATGCCGCAACGCGACGCCTGGATTTTCGTAGGGATATTCGTTTTCATATTCGCTGTCTGGTTCGCTCTCGGCGGCCCGACGCGTCCGCTCGATATCACGTTCCCCGCTCTCGAAAAATCAGGCGGCTCTTTCGGATTCGGACAGATGTTCGCAAGCAGCACGAACCGTTTCTCGCTCCCGCGCGCGCCTCTTGGCATCGGCAATTCGTATATATCTCTCCCCGGCTCCTCTCATGGGGCGGCTGGATTCTCAGGCAGCACGGGGATACTGCTGCCGCCCATCGTCGGCGGAACCCGTTCCGCTTCCCCGTATCAAGGGGTCGTGTCGATGAACCACTATATTTCGGGCGCCGGCTCGCAAGATCCGTCAAACGAGTACGTCGAGATAACCGTGGCACAAAACGCGCCCGGACCCGTCGATATCACCGGATGGAGGCTTGAGAGCGATGCGACCGGAGCGGCGGCTGTCATCCCGAAGGGCACGAAAGTCCCTTTGTCCGGAATCGTTAACGCCGCGGAAGATATCGTGCTTTCTCCGGGCGAACACGCGTTTATCATTTCGGGTCAGTCTCCCATCGGAGCATCGTTCCAAGAAAATAAATGCATCGGTTATTTCAGCGATTTCCAGCAATTCCAGCCGTCCTTGCCGCAAAATTGTCCGACACCGTCGAGCGAATTGCGTTCCTTCTACGGTGCAACGTACATTCGTGACGCAGCGTGCATCGATTACGTCAATACGCTTCATCGCTGTCAGGTCATGCTTACTCCGCCGACCACCGTTTCGGGAACATGCCAGAATTTCCTCGTCACCTATCTCAATTACAACGGATGCGTCGATGCCCACAGGAACGATGCCGATTTTATGGGCGATACGTGGCATGTTTATCTCGGTCGCACGAATTCGATGTGGCGCACCCGCTATGAAATCGTGAAGCTCGTCGATGCGCAAGGGAAACTCGTCGATGCGTTCAGCTACTAGCAAGCATTCGACTGGAAAAATAAAACGAAAAGAGTACAGTACGAATACGCTCAGGCGGCTTGCCCGGACATTTTGAAGCGCCCATAGCTCAGTCGGTAGAGCAGCTCCCTTTTAAGGAGACGGTCCCAGGTTCGAGCCCTGGTGGGCGCACCAAAACGGGCTTATTATAAGCCCACCTGTTTGTACGATTTCTTGATGGTCTGGTTCTTTCTGGTTGCGGTAATATGCAGCTTCGAGAGCCAAAAGTGCTTCGAAAATCGGAGCTGGAACGGATTTTAATAACCCCCGTCCGGTCACTCAAAATGGTCACAGAAGAATATCGTGTAGTGCCGTTTGAGGTCGGATGAGGATTTCCTGCGCAATATCCACGCTCAGCTACCGCTGGTCTTCAAGACGAAGTAACAGGACTTTTGAATGGCGCTCGAAAGGAGTAAGATACAGGGGTGCGATATGGCCTAAACCTGGCTTCGGCTGGGCATGGCTACAAAACCAATCACGGTAGAAAGCTCCTCGTCAGGAGCAACCGTGATTGGTCATGTCGGGAAACTGGCATGGGTAGCGAAAGCTATCGCCTGGCGGGGAGCTTTTTGCATTGCTCCTTGTCGTTTCTTTCAAGACGAAATGACAATTTCCTCAGAACAAAAAGATTTTATAGAAAAAGAGATTCTAAGTCGCACTTTGCAGGGCGCATTTCAACGTGTGCAGATATATGACAAAAGTGCGACGAACGAAGACCGTGAACAATTTCGTGAGATAGCAAGAAATCTTTTGCGCAAAAGTTCTGTGCCGTATCGTATACGGAAGATATCATCGCAAGAACATATAAATAACATCGACACTCTTAAAAGTGAACTGAAGATCGTAAAATTCGGCGTGGCACAAAAGCTTCTTAATCTCTATTTGAAATGGCTGTGGTGCGCCGGGTATCTGTATGATGCTCCGCCGCACTGTCCAATCGATTCGATTATCCTTGCAAAGATTAAGACACAAGAACCCCGCTGGCCTCTTTTGAGTAAAGAACTCTACGAAGAACGAGTTAGAAAGATTAGCGAAATTGCTCAACAAGAAGGTCTCGAAATAGCTTCATGGGAATTGCGTTTCTTTAATCACTGGAATCCTGCTTATGGAGCTGGGGATAAACCCGGTAGGAAGAAATCCGAGAAGGTTTTAAAACAAAAATAACTATGGGATGGGCAATTTTATGGGGAATGATAATTGGAGGAACGAGTAATAATAGCGGGGTCGGTTTTCTTGCCTTCATCATTATTTGGCTTTTCGTCGATGATAGGAATGCAACAATTCATAATGCAACTGTAGTAATCAACAAACTGCAACAAAGGATAATTGAGCTTGAATCAGAACTTAGTATTGCAAGAAGTGCCAAACCAAAGAAACGGGAGAAAGAATGGAACGTCTTATGAAGCAAATATGCCTCGGCATCATTTACGGTCTTGTTATCGCCATCGCCATAATACTCACCATCTCTTGGTATCAGAGTCAGCGCAAGGAAGTAAGCATGGCTTCTGCCGTAGTTGCTACCTCAACCGAGCCCTCTCAAATGAGCGAAGAGGATCAACAGTATGCCAAGATAAATCCGAACTGCGCTTTGTATTACGAAAACTTAGGGGTGGGAACAGACTCTTTCTCTGTTGAGCTTTCTGACTTCACGAATCTACACCCGCTCGCTGACTTCCTCTGTGGCAAGTATTCAGATGTCATGAAAATGACTCTCTCTGATGGCAAGACCCTATACTTCATCGCTCCTATCTCCTCGTTAGGCTGTGGCAGTGGTGGCTGCACCTACTATCCTATGCTTGAAGTCAGGCCGGGTGTAGTTCGTCATTTGCGAGGATTCGACGCCTATTCTGATGCAGGTTCGACAACTACAGCCACAGTGCAAAAAGATACTGATGGTTCGGTGTTCGGCTTCCTGTCTTTCGGCTCTCAAAGACACTCCGTGGATGTCTATTGGCACGAAAGTGCGCAATGCGGAACGACAAATACCTATGCCTTCAACAGTAAAGACGAACCTGTGTTAATCTCCGCGTCTGATAGTTGTTTACCTGGGAAGGGCATCTTATATCCGACGAAGTGAGGACTCCTCGCTGCAGCATTTTGATAAACAGCAGTTGTTGCGCCATTTTATCCATATAATTTCGGTCTTGAAGTAGGTTTTTAGTTGCCTCATACTCGGGACACCAAACAAGCGTTCAGATCGAGAGCGCGAATCTTTCAAGCGCGTCGCCAAAGTTGACACCCGTACGACGGGCGTGTCGCGTAAGTTCGATAAGCGCGACGGAAAGGGCGCGCGCTTCTTCCGGCTTCCAGGTGCGACTACCATTCTCCATAAGGTCGCGCGCCTTCCAATGAAGAAGCCCGTGGATCATTTCCGGAGCGTCACCCGCGCGGAGCGCTCGCACCACCTCAAGCCATAGCCTCTTGCTATCCCGCGCGGCAAGCGCATTTACGAGCGCGCTATTGAAACCGCGGCTGTAAGGAAGCGCGGAAACGTTAAACACGTAGGTTTTCGCGGCCCGTGTTTCGATCTTCCTCGCTTTTGCGGCGGGAAGCTCAGGCGCAAGTATGATAATCGCGTTATCGGATTCGGCGAGCAGGTCAAGGTGTTCTTCGAGGATGTTTTCTGAGCCTCCTTCCTCCCCTTCTTCGCGGGGCTTCTCGTTCCTTTTTTGAAGAGATGAGAACGGATCATCGATAAGTATGAGAAGCCGCCTCACGAACAGGCCGCCGGAATACGCGATGTCCTCAAGGACCGGCGTGGAAAGCTCGTCGCGCAAAAGATGCCGATACGCGAGTCCGGGTTCCTTTTCCCGCGCTTTTGCGATCCATTCAAACGCTTTCGCCCGTACCTTGTCGCCGTCGGTGCCGTGGAAAAGGTACATCATATCGGATGCATGTCGCCCCAATCGGAGCCGGCCTTCATCGAAGCGAGGACGGGGACGCCGTGCGTTTCTTTTCCGGACAAGACCGACTCCATGATCGCTCGTATCCGGGGTCCGAGGGTGCGGATGTGGCGGTCGCGTATCTCGTACACGAGCTCGTCATGCACCTGTAACAGCAGATGGGCGTCCCCGCGGAAGCCGTCCCGTTCAAGCATCGTATCGACATGAACCATGGCGAGCTTAATGATATCCGCTTGCGTGCCCTGTAAGGGCGCATTCACCGCCGTTCGTTCCGCCTGCGCCCGCACGTATGGCAAGGATGACTTCATCTCAGGAAACTGCCGCCGCCGCCCGAAGAGCGTTTCGGTGTAGCCGTACGTTCTCGCGAAACCTTTCGTTTTTTCAAGATATTCGGAAAGCGTCTTGAATTGGCCGAAATATTCGTCATAAAAAGAGTGGGCTTCGGCGGTTGTCGTGCCGAGTTGCGCCCGAAGGGCGTTCACCCCCATGCCGTACAGTATGCCGAAATTGATGACTTTCGCCCGCCGGCGCATTTCCTGGTCAACATCCCCGGGATCGACATGGAATACCCGCGCAGCGACTTCCTGATGCACGTCGCGGCCGGTCCTGAAGATTTCGCACAACCGCTCATCGCCCGAAAGGATGGCTGCGAGCCGCAGCTCTATCTGCGAATAATCAAGCGCGACGAGGGTGAACTGTGGTGAGGCAATGAACGCGTGGCGGATGGCCTGGCCGCGCTTGGAGTGGAGCGGGACATTCTGAAGATTCGGATTCTGACTCGCCATACGTCCGGTCGTCGTGCCGGTTTGAAGGAACTCGGCATGCAACCGATGCCCAGCATCGAGCATGGGCGGGAGATTCTCGATATAGGTCGAAAGAAGTTTTTTCAGCTCTCGGTATTCGAGAATATCCCCGACGATCGGGTGCCGGTCGCGTATCTTCTCAAGCTCGCTCTCGCGCGTCGAGCGTGCGCCGCCCGCTGTCTTTTTCTGCCGTCCGGAAACAAGCGCGAGCTCATCAAACAATACTTCGCCGAGCTGTTTGGGAGAACTTATATTGAATGTCCGTCCGGCGGCGGCATGGATGCGCTTCTCAAGCTGAGAAAGCTCCGCGCGATACGTTACGGCAAGATCGGTAAGAACATCAGTGTCAACGAGAATACCCCGCTCTTCCATCGCGCGAACGATGGGAATGAGCGGCCGTTCTATCTGTTCGTAAACATCGTGCACCCTTCCGAGAGCCTTGAGCTGGCGCTCGAGCGTATCGTAGGCCGCCGCAAAAGAACGCTCTTTCGTAAACGCAAGGATGTCATCGAGCGAAGGGTTCGTGAATTCGGAAGAAATAAGCCACAGCATGACGGCCGCCTCGGCAAGCTGTGCGGAAGGTACGGCCTCAAGCGGTTCGTTCTCGCGCGCCGGAGGATCTGCCCGCTCCCCCAGGACCGTTCGAGCCCGTTCGCGCAGAGATCGGAATCCAAGCTCGTCAAAAAGCCGGAAGACGTCCGCACTGTCGACCCCCTCCTTCCATGAAGTTTTTGGCAGAGCGAAAGCGATCGGAGCGTCAAGCCGTATGGTTGCGAGCGCCTTGGAGAAACGCGCCTCTTCCTCATGCTCCTTAAGGAGTGTGCGAGCGCGCGGTTTAACGCCCTTTACATCGAAAACGGCTTCATCCTTTGCAAGGAGAGCGTAGATATCATCGATCGAGCCGAAGTTCGCCACAAGCGCGGTCGCGGTCTTCTCTCCGATACCGGGAACGCCCTTTATGTTGTCGGAAGGGTCGCCTCGAAGCCCTTTCCAATCGGGAATGAGCGCGGGAGAAAATCCGAAACGGGCACGCACCGCGGATTCATCGTAAAGAATGGTGTCGTTAATGCCTTTTTTCAGAGTGTAGACACGAACACGTTTTCCGTCGACAAGCTGAAGCGTGTCCATGTCGCCTGAAGCGATGATAACCTCTACTCCGGATTCATTTCGCAATTCATGAGCGATAGTGCCGAGGAGGTCGTCGGCTTCAAAACCCTCCCGTTCGTAGATCGGGATCCCGAACGCCTTAAAGATATCGCGCGATCCCTGCAGCTGCACGGCAAGGGCGTCATCGGTCTTCGCGCGCGTCGCCTTGTAGCCGCTGTACGCTTCGTGACGGATGGTCGGCTTCGGCAGGTCATAGCAAGCGACGATATAGTCGGGAGAAAGGTCTGAGATTATCTTAAGCAGCATGGAAACAAGCCCGTAGAGAGCCCCGGTAGGCGCCCCGGAGGGGCTGGTGAACTCCGGCAGCGCATGGTATGCGCGATGGATGATCGCGTGCGCGTCAAGGAGGACGATTCGTTTTTTTTGCCGGCTTGATTCAGGCATACGATAGTTCGCGAGAACCGTCGGTGCACGCTTTGAGAGAGATGCGGACAGCCTCACGGGGGAGTGCCGCCGAGACTTTCTCCGGCCACTCGAACAAGACGAGGTTGCGTTCGTCTTTCATAATCTCGTCAAAACCGATCGGGCCAAGCTCATCGGCGCCCTCGAGCCGGTAAGCGTCTATATGGACGAGGCGCCTGAACGGACAGGTCGACGGGAGCGCGTATATTTTCTCGAGGACGAACGTCGGGCTGTTCACCACGTCTTTGACGCCAAGCGCTCCCGCAACGGCCTTTGTAAAGGCGGTCTTTCCGGCACCGAGCTCTCCTGAAAGGAGCACGAGCGTCGCGGTACCATCCGTGTGCGGACGCAGATTGTGCGCGAATTCTTCGGCTTCGCGCTCAAGCTCTTTCAGGTTCGCGATTTTCTTATCCACGAGGTAATTGTACAACCGAATGGAAAATGCGCCCGCTTTTACAAAGCGGGCGCATGAAACTAGCGGTGCCAATAAAAGAACGACCACGACTGCGGATAGAAAGGGCTCTGGCGAAAGAGAATTGGGGGTTGCGCATAAACGGGCGGCGCATAGACCGATCGACAGAACCATCCGCTTTCATCACAAACCTTCGCAGAGGATGCCGGTATCCCGGTATACGGCTGCTCGTAGGTCGGATACTCGGCACAACCCGCAAGGGGAAACAACAAAAGGGCAAAAACGATCTTTCTCACGATGAACCTCCTTTTGGCTGGCGGATATTTCTCTTTACATTATAGCATAAATATTATAAAATAGTCAAGTCTCTCCGCCGCCCTGCGCGAGCTGATGGTATGATGTTTCGCATGGATTTGCCTTTCGATACCGAACACGAGACCGCAAAGCTCGCCGAAATACGCGAACGGGAGGAAGAGGATCTTACGCGCATCCTCTCCCAAAAATACGGGCTGCCTTACAACGACCTTTCTCTCAACAAAATCGACGCCGACGCGCTCCGCACGATCCCTGAAGAGAAGGCGCGAACGGCCGAGGCGGCGGCATTCGACCGTGTTGCGAAGACGATCTCGCTTGCCATCCATAATCCGAGCAACGCGGCGCTCGCGGAACTTCGCCATGATATGGCCCAACGCGGCTTTAAGGTGCAAGAATTCTTGGTTTCGAAGAAAAGCCTTGATAAGGCGTTTTCTTATTATCGCGATCTTTCTTTTGCAACCGAATCGAAGGTGGGGATGTTCGTCGTTACGAAAGCCGCGCTCGACGAATTTTTAAAAGAAGAGAATCCGCGGCCGCTTTTTACCAAAAAACTCGATGCCGATGTCGTCTCAAAATCCCTGGAGCACATCTCTCACCTTTTCGAGACGATCCTTGTCGGGTCGTTCGCCCTCCGCGCTTCCGATATCCATCTCGAACCGGAAGAGTCGGGCACCCGTTTGCGTCTTCGGATCGACGGGCTCCTCACCGAGATCCATTCGTTCGACCTCAAGACGTACCAACAGCTCAATTCGCGCATCAAACTTCTCTCGGGCGTGAAACTCAACGTCGAGAATCGCGCGCAAGACGGACGTTTTAGCGTTTCGCGTGAAGGGAGCGAGATCGAGATACGCGCATCTTTCATTCCCGGAAACTATGGCGAATCCATCGTCTTGCGTATCCTTGATCCTGAAACGACGATGACTTCTTATAAAGAGCTCGGTATAGGCCAGAAGCTTCTTGCGCGCCTCGAAAAGGAGATCAGGCGGCCAAACGGCATGCTCCTCACCACCGGACCGACCGGAAGCGGGAAAACGACGACGCTCTACTCGTTTCTTCGCGAGATCTATACGCCAGAAATAAAAATCATCACGATCGAGGATCCGATCGAGTATCACTTGAGCGGCATCGTACAAACGCAGGTCGAGGAAAAGAAGTTCACGTTTGCCGAGGGGCTTCGTTCCATCGTCCGACAGGACCCGGACGTCATCATGGTCGGCGAGATCCGCGACGGCGACACCGCCGGTATCGCTATCCAAGCGGCGCTCACCGGCCACCTCGTGCTCTCAACGCTCCACACGAATGATGCCGCCGGAACATTCCCGCGCCTCGTTGATCTCGGCATCGACCCGAAATCCTTCGGGTCGGCGGTCACGGTCGCGATGGCTCAGCGTCTCGTCCGTCGCCTCGATCCCGAAAAGAAAAAGGAACGCCCGCTCACCGACGAGGAGAAGGCGATGATCGCGCGGACATTCGCATCGCTCGCCGACCAGACGCTCGCTCCGCAAAAAATAGAGACCGTATGGGAACCCGTTCCGGCCCACGAAGGCGAGACGGGATACAAGGGCCGCATCGGCTTATATGAAGCCATCTTCATGGACGACGATCTCGCGCTTTTCTTGCGAGACAACCCGCCCGCAAATGAGATAGTGAAGCACGCCGCGCGACAGGGATATCTCACCATGGCGCAAGACGGCCTTCTCAAGGCGCTCGCCGGTATCACATCCCTTTCCGAAGTTGCGGCTACCGTCAATCTCGCATAGCAAAACCGCGGGGTCTGACCCCGCGGTTTTGCATACGCCCGTTCCCATGCATGCTCCTCTAGGCAGAACCCGCGATAAAGCGGGGTGGACAAAACACCTGAGGAGATTCCCAGCCCGTCATGCAAGATGACGAACCAGAAAGTCCTTGGGGAGTCGCCTCAAAGCCGTCAAGCCTTGCCCAGAGGAGTATGAACAGGAACCGGGAACGTGTGGTAACATGTTAGCATACGCTAAACCTATGTCAACCCCCCCACCAAAACCAGAGGCGGTTCCAGCAGCGCTTGATGCGGCACTACGCCCTGTCACATGGGAGGACTATACCGGACAAAAGCAGGTGAAAGCGAGCGTCCGCATCGCGATCGATGCCGCAAAGATGCGGGGAGGGATGCCCGAGCATATCCTTTTTTACGGTCCGCCGGGCGTCGGAAAAACGACTCTCGCTCACCTGATCGCCCATACGCTCGAATCTCCGCTTAAGAACACTTCCGGCGTTGCCATCGAGCGCGCCGGGGATCTTGCGGCGATACTCACCAACCTCGAGCCGAACACGGTCCTTTTCATCGACGAGATCCATAGGCTTTCAAGGAAGATAGAGGAGCTCTTGTATCCGGCTCTTGAATCAGGCCATCTTGATATCGTTCTTGGGAAAGGTCCTTCGGCACGAACGATCGAACTCGCCTTGCCGCCGTTTACGCTCGTGGGAGCGACGACCCGTATCGCGGAACTCTCCGGCCCCCTGCGCTCGCGTTTTGGAGGAGGTATCTATCAGCTTGATTTCTACAGCGAGCAAGACCTGTGCGACATCATACGGCGCTCGGCGCTGCTCCTTAACCTCTCGGCGCCGGACGAGGTCATCCTCTGCGTTGCGGCGCGAAGCCGCGCGACGCCGCGCATCGCGAACGCGCTCCTGAAGCGCATCCGCGATTTCTCCGAAGTACACGGGCGAGCGCTCTCGGCAGACGTCTGCGAAGAAGCCTGCGCGCTTTTCGGGATCGATAAGCTCGGTCTCACGAAGGATGATCGACGGTATCTTCTGACTCTCGCAAACGGATTCCATGGGGGACCGGCCGGCGTCCGTTCCCTTGCGGCCGCTCTTCATGAGGAGCCGGACACGATCGAATACGTGTATGAGCCGTATCTGCTCCGGCTCGGTTTTGTCGAACGTTCCACCCGCGGCCGCGTGCTTACGCCGAACGGCCGCGCATACCTTCAACAGTAAGGCTGTTTTGTTCCCTTCCCCTTGTTTTGTTATAGTGCCGTTATGTCAGGACACAGCAAATGGGCGCAAATTAAACGGCAAAAGGCTGTGACCGATGCGGCAAAAAGCCGTATATTCTCGCGTTATGCGCGGCTTATCGCGGTCGAATCGAAGAAAGCAAACGGGGTGCTCTCGGCACCCGGCCTTTCCGTTGCCATTGCGCGCGCAAAATCAGAGAACATGCCGAAAGAGAATATCGAGCGTGCTATCGCAAAAGGCCTATCAAAAGATGCTGGCAATCTGGAACAGATCGTGTATGAAGCGTATGGACCGGGCGGCGCTGCGCTTCTCATCGAGGCGCTGAGCGACAATAAGAATCGCACGACGCAAGAAGTGAAACACCTGCTCACAAAACACGGTGTCGAGCTGGCCGCTCCGGGGTCCGCGAGTTGGGCTTTTACAAAATCCCCCGATGGGACCTACGTGCCGAACGAGCCTTTGATGGAGGTTTCCGGCCATGACGAAGAACATCTCGGCTCTATTCTCGAAGCGCTCGACGAACATGAGGATGTGCAACGGGTATTCAGCAACGCACGCGGTTATGAGAATACTAGCGATTGATCCGGGTTATGACAGGCTCGGTATAGCCGTAGTCGAGGGAGACTCGTCTCATCCGGTTCTTCTCTGGAGCGATTGCGTGATTCCCGAAAAAAAAACGAAAGAATCTCGGCTCGCCTGTATCGGGGCAGCCGTTTCGGCGGCGATTTCGTCCTACCTGCCCGACGCGCTCGCGATTGAAACGCTTTTTTTTAGCACGAACAAGAAAACCGCGCTCGGTGTCGCCGAGGCGCGCGGTGCGATACTTGCCGCTGCCGGAGCGACATCTCTCCCTGTCAAAGAATTTTCTCCGCAGGAAGTGAAGCTTGCCGTAACCGGCTATGGCAGTGCGACAAAATCCGCCATCGCGACCATGCTCCCCAGGCTTATCAAAATCGAAAAGAAGAAACGTCTTGACGACGAGCTCGATGCGATTGCAATCGGCATCACGGCGCTCGTAACCAAGTGAGGGGCATAATCAACAGCGCAGAACAAAAGACGCTTGCATAGAATTATTTTTTTGTTCAAATATACCAGCCCCCTGAGGGTTAATTCTTTAATTCACGTGTATGGATGATGAACGGTACGAGGAGCGTGATCTCGAACAGGATGACGATCTCGACACTTTTGAAAACGCGGAAGACGAGGAATCGTTTTAGATAAGCGTCTGTTTGCGGTGTTCATCCATACGCGGTTCCGCATTCGCGGAACCGCGTATGGTAGCATGTATGCAATGATTCTCGGGCGGCATCGCCGATTGCGGCATATTCTTTTCGTATCCGTTCTCGTGTTTTTCGGGTTCTTTTTTCTTATAGCCGGAGGCATGCTTATTGCGGTTGCCGTTACGCCGGTGCCCGATATAAGCTCTTTCGCCGCGCGACAAGTCGATCAGTCGACGAAGATTTACGATCGTACCGGGCAGGTCTTGCTTTACGACTATAACCGTGACGCAAAACGCAACGTCGTTCCCCTCTCGGAAATATCCCCAAATGCTATAAATGCGACGATCGCTATCGAGGATTCGAGTTTCTACGAGCACGGCGGAATCCGTATAACCTCGATCATCCGCGCGATGCTCGCCGATATTTTCAGCGGATCGCTCTCGCAGGGAGGATCGACCATTACGCAACAGGTGGTGAAAAACACGCTCCTTACGGACGAGAAAAGCATCTCCAGGAAAATACACGAGCTGGTGCTCGCGATAAAACTTGAACAGGTATATTCAAAAGACCAGATCCTCGAGGCGTATCTGAACGATATCCCGTACGGCGGGACGCTCTATGGGATCGAAGCCGCTTCCGAGGCTTATTTCGGGGTTCCGGCAAAAGACCTGACGGTTGCCGAATCCGCCTACCTCGCGGCCATGATCCAGGCCCCGACCTACTACTCGCCGTACGGTAAGCATCGCGCCGAGCTTGACGCGCGTAAAAACCTCGTCCTCGACCGTATGCATACCCTCGGGTTCATAGACGATACTACGTATGCTTCGGCAAAAAATGAAACGGTAACCTTCGCACCGGAGGGAGGACAAAACTCCATCATCGCGCCGCACTTCGTTTTCTATATCCTCAACGAGCTCAAACAGACGTATGGGCAGGGGGCGCTCGTTTCCGGTCTTAAGGTGACCACGACGCTTGATGCTGATCTTGAGGTGAAGGCGGAATCGCTTGTCCAGCAGTATGCGCGAGAGAACGAGAAAAAATTCAAAGCCTCGAATGCCGCATTGGTCGCGATCGATCCCCCGACCGGGCAAATCCTTGCTATGGTCGGATCGAGAAACTTCTTTGATTCCGCTATTGATGGCCAATATAATGCCGCGCTCGCGTTACGGCAGCCGGGATCGACCATGAAGCCGTTTATCTATTCTCTTGCGCTTATGCGCGGCTATACGCGCGATACGGTCGTCTTCGACGTTCCGACGCAATTCTCAACCGCGTGCAGCCCTTCCGACGTCACCAACAGCACGCCTCCTTGTTATGCTCCCGTTGATTTCGATAACAGGTTCCGGGGTCCTATGACATTTGAAACCGCGCTTGCTCAATCGATAAACGTTCCGGCTATTAAAGTGCTTTACCTGGTCGGGATAGAAAACGCGATAAACCTCGCAAAATCGTTCGGGCTCACGTCTCTTGGCGATCCGAGCCAGTACGGTCTTACGCTGGTGCTTGGCGGCGGCGAAGTGCGGCTCCTCGACCTTGTCGGGGCATACGCCGCATTCGCTGATGATGGCGTTAAGAATACCCCGACCGGAATACTCGAGGTCGACGACGCTCAAGGGAATGTCCTTCAGAAATACACGCCGAACCCCATACGGGTCATTCCGGCAAACATAGCGAGGGATATGTCCGCCATGCTCTCCGACGCCCCGGCACGCTTGCCGGAATATCCTCTCAACTCCCCTCTTTCTTTCCCCGGATACGATGTTGCGGTAAAAACAGGGACGACAAACGATACGCGCGATGCGTGGGTCGTCGGATACACTCCGTCTATAGCGATCGGGGTGTGGGCAGGCAATAACGACAACACGCCGATGGTGAAATCGATCGCGGGTTACATCGCCGCGCCTATGTGGCATGCGGTCATGGCTTATGCTCTCTCGAAATATCCGAAAGAGTATTTCGGGGAACCCGATCCGATCCTCCCGTCGGTTCCGCCGATGCTTCAAGGAAACTGGCGCATCCCCGATACGAATGGAAACATCGTGCCGCACAGCCTATTATATTGGGTCGATAAAAATAATCCTTTAGGGCCTCCGCCTTCGGATCCGTCGAGTGATCCTCAATTTATATACTGGGAGTACGGCATTTCCGCGTGGTACGCTTCTCATCCTGATCTCTTTTCAGGGGGTGCTCTATTACCGGTTCCGCTCTCATCCGCGGCAACAACTTCCGCTACAACGACGTCTCAGTAGAAGGGTTACTGGTTCATCGGAGAAACCAGATAAAGAAGAGAAGCGTCCCCTACCCCGCGTATGATAAGCGGGCGGCCAGGACCGGCTGCTGAAAGCGAAATGCTTTCTGATTGAGAGAGAGCGAGTGCGGCGGAAAGATACCGATAATTGAAAGAGAGATCGAGCATGCTTCCGTTTACATGAGCAGGGATCGTTTCCGATGATTCCCCAAGATCGGTATTGTGAGCGAAAAAAGAAATATGATTCTTTTTCGGATCGAACCGTATATTCACTTTTTGGAAGATGTCTGAAAAAATCGCTGTTTGTTTGAGGCTGATTTCGAAATCCTTCCGTAAAACTACGGCTTCGGCGAGCGATTCTTTCGGTATGATCTGACGATAATCCGGATAGGTCGCATTCGTAAGCCTTGAAACGATCGTTCCCATCGAACCGATAAAGGCGCAATGGTGGTCGTCAAACGAAACGGCTATATCTTCATCGGGGAGCGCTTGGGCTATTTCAACCGCGTTCTTTGCAGGTATGAGGAGCTTGCCTTGAGTCCCCTTGTTCGTGAGCGGTATCTTCTTTTCCGCGAGCCTGAACGAATCGGTCGCCACAGCCGTCAACACCCCTCCTTCGATAGAAAGATAGATGCTTGCGAGCTCGGGTCGGACCGTTGAATTCGAGGTGCAAGACGTAAGCGAAGAAAGAAGCGTCCGCAGGAGAGCTCCGGGGAGCGTAATCGAGTTTTTCGGATTTTCGGGAAACGGGATCGAGGGAAAATCTTCGTAGGGGACGGTCTTGATCGAGCTTCTGCCCATACCGCTTGAGAGTGAGACTATGTCTCCTGAGTGTTCGAGCGTTACCGTACCGTCGAGCGTAAGCGAAGCGGCGATCTGCTGGAGGAGCGTCGCTGGGATTGCAACGACACCGTCAGACACGCGAGTTCCCTCAACGGTAAGATCGATCCCTGTTTCAAGATTGGTCGCGCGCATCTTTATCCCTTCATCGCTGACGATGATGAGGATCGAAGAGAGCGCCGGGAGCGTCGCGCTTTTACGTTCCGCGAATCTTGCAACCTTATACACAGCATCTATAAATTTCTTCTTTTCTATTGAGATATTCATACAAGTCTTTTATTAGAGCTGTTGATAACGGGATAACGATAAGGGTGGCTTAAAATAATGGTTTTTCCTGTTGAGGCATCAACACATTGTGTTGATAAGTGTCGCCGCACATTCATACAAGGAGCGTCCGGATATTTTGAATTTCTTTTGCGAGCTCGGTATCCACAACAACTTCACGCTTTATCTTCTCACAGGAGTGGATAACCGTCGTATGATCGCGTCCGCCGAGCTTCGTGCCGATTGTCGGGTACGAGATATTAAAATCCTCCCGCAAGAGATACATGATGACCTGTCTCGGCCGTACCACTTCCCTTCTGCGCGTTTTTTCATAAATACTCTCTTCATCGATCCCGTAGAATTCCGCAACCTTATCGACTACATTCTTAACCGAGACGTTTTTTTGCGGACGCATGAACGAGCGTAGCGATTGCCGTATTTCAGCTATATCCGGCGGAGACCCCTTCACCTGAGCATGGCAGATGATGGTATTTACCATACCCTCCAATTCCCGTATCGATCCGGTTATGGAACATGCAACATACTCAACAACTTCATCGGAAAGCATGATCCCATGAGCAGCGGCCTTTTTCTTGATAATAGCCATACGCGACTCCGTATCGGGCTCCCCGATATCGACAGCCATACCGCTCGCTAACCGCCCCTTAAGGCGTTCTGTGATATCAGGGATAGCGACAGGTGGCCGGTCGGACGAAAAGACGATCTGCTTATTCGTATCGTACAGGGCGTTAAAGAGATGGAAAAGCTCTTCCTGGGTCTTTTCTTTCTTTGAAAGAAATTGCACATCATCCATGATAAGGAGGTCATATTGACGGTACTTATCCTTAAACCGGTTTGCCGTGCCGGCTTGCACGGAGTCGGTATAATCGACGGCGAATTTTTCGGACGTAAGATAAAACGCTTTCCGACCCGGATACTGTTTTTTAAATTGATTACCGATAGCTTGTATGAGGTGTGTTTTCCCTCTTCCGGTCGCGCCATAGATAAAGAGCGGATTATAGGAGATACCCGGGCGCTGCAGGGTTGCTTGCGCGGCCGTATGCGCGAGCGCATTGAACGAACCGACGATGAACGTATCGAAAGTGTAACGGGGGTTCAGATTATCGCTTTTATTGATATAGAACTCATGCAGAGGAAGCTCGATAACACCCCGGACCGGCTTCGATTCCTTTACGACCTTACGCCGATCATCTTTTACGATGAGGTACTCTATATTGCGGAACTCGTATGATATACCCCGAACTATCTTTAGTAGAAGCGCGTGAAATTTCTTAAGGTACCAGTCTTTGAAAAACTGGCTCGGAACCCCGATATATACCACCCCCTCGTCATCTATCTTTACTATGAAGCTATTACGGAACCATGTATTGAAATTCGCCGGAGATATGGAAAGTTCGACCTGGGTGAGCACGTATTCCCATAACTCCCGAGGATTCTTCCTATCCATATTGTCATGGATTATACGCTTCCTGGAAAAAACATCACCTACTGGTGTTTCGTGGAGAACCTGTTAGTATCATGTGTACAATCTAACGATTCCCAGCATGTCAAAACAGACCTATCAGCCGAAGAAACGGAAACGCGCAAAAACACATGGTTTCCTCACAAGGACGAAATCAGCTTCCGGTCGCAAGATATTGCGCGGCCGCCGCCGCGTCGGGAGAGCCTCTCTCGCGGTCTGATTCGATAATTTCCCGTGTTTCCGCGCCGAAAACGGCTTTCTCGAGAAAATTTCCCCATCGTCCTTAAGGGCGGCCGAAGGCTCTCTTCGGCGCATTTTAATGCGGTTTTCTCGGAAGCGACGGAAGGATACGCTGTCGTTCTTTCAAAAAAGACAGCCCCTCTTTCGGTTACGAGACATCTCGTGCGGCGGAGGGTGCTTTCCGCGCTTCGGACGCTTTCTCTCCCCCCTTCCCTCGTCATTTTCCCGAAACAGTCCGTAACGACGCTTAAACAACAGGATATTCGCGACGAACTTTCCGAACTTCTTTCTAAAATAAATCGATAGCGTACAATAAGAATCGTGATATCAGCCTTCTTCCACACGGCGTTCTATAACCCGATTTACAACGCGCTCGTCGCGCTCGTCGCTTTTATACCGGGCGGGGACGTCGGGATAGCCGTTATCGTGCTCACAATCATCATAAGGGTCGTTCTCCTCCCTTTTTCGCTCTCCACGGCCCGCACGCAGCGGGCGATGAAGTTTCTAGAACCGCGGATAAAAGAGCTTAAGGAGAAACATAAGAACAATAAGGAGCAGGAAGCGCTTGAAACGCTCGCTCTTTATCGCGAAGCGAGGGTTAACCCGTTTGCCGGCATCCTTACGGTTTTCATACAGATACCGGTCCTTCTTGCACTTTACTGGGTTTTTCTCTACGAGCCATTCTCGACGCTTGATACGGCACGGCTCTATTTTTTTACCCCAATCCCCCACACCGTTTCCCTCGAATTTCTCGGGATCATTTCCGTCGCCTCAAAAAGCATCTTTCTCGCGGTGCTCGCCGGGTTTACGCAGTTTCTCCAGGCGCGTCTCGCCCTTTCAGGAATGACGCAACCGGCCGCAAACGAAAAGAGCATGCAGGGCGATTTCCAAAAAGTGATGAATATGCAGCTCAAATACGTATTCCCATTCATCATCGGCACGATTTCTTATACGACGTCCAGCGCCATAGCTTTATATTTCATCACGACGAATATCGCCGGCGCGCTTCAGGAATGGCACGTGCGACACCGCGTACACGCGGAATTCGGACAAGTGTCCGGATCCTGATTCAAAGCTTATACGCCCAGAGCGACCCGTCGTTCTTATTGAAGAAAGCGAGAACGCTGTTTGCCGGATCTATCGAGAGCGCCTCGGCATCAAGAGGCGTATTCGTTTCCTTTGAAAAATCGAGCACGAGCTGCGCATAGCGGCCGGAAACGTTTATCTTCCAGATACGGTCGGAGAAATGGACGGCCCCCTGATACCAGTCATCCGGATACGCATAGGTTTCAGGCGGGCTCATCGGCACGCCGCAGTAAATCATCGAGCTGTCCGTTGTCCATGTGCACTTATCAGCGATTGTCGCTATAGGAAGCTGGATCGTCTCGCCGGTCGTCGCGTTTACAAGCTCCGTCTGCATCCCTTTCGGGAGCGTATAGCTCACGAGCACCCATTCTCCCGACGGGCTTGCAAGCGCGACAAGGCCGTTTAAGGGCCCCGCAATCCTCGAAAAATGCCCCGCGCCGTCAACGATAAACGCGTCCCCTGGAAGCGTTGCCGACGGTTTCGTAAACGCCAGATAATGCCCTTTCCCGGCAAAGGAAACGCGAAGCGCTGCGAGCGGGGTCGTGAATACCACCGAGGATCCGGTGCCGTCGGTATGCATGAGAGAAGCCGATGATCCGTTTACGCCGGAAGCAAGCGCGAGCACACTTGTCGAAGAAACCGAGACATCCGCGAGGTCTTGGGGCAGAAAGAAACCGCTTGAACCGTCTGAGGGCAGCCCATAGGTGTTTACCGTGGAAAAATCGGATCCGGAGAGGTAGCGGACGAAGGCGAGAGAGGCGTCGGGAAGCCACGATGCTTCTTCAATTCCCGGGATCGTCCGGTTGCTTATCCGTGTAAGCGTCCCTGCCTGTACGAGGTATGAAAAGACGTTCCCGCTTTGCCGTTCGATATAGGAGACCCCGACGTCGGGAGACGAGCTTGCATTTTGTGCGGAAATATCGACCACCGCTTCTCCGGGTACGACCGGACCGGCGCTTATTTCTACGAGCCGGGCTGAGATCGGTACCGGCGAAGGAGCCTGGACGGCCGTTGTGGTGCTCGCCTCTCCGGGGAGCGTTCCTTGTCCGGCAACCGGTAACCCCGCGGTATTGTCTGTGCCTGTCTTCGGGCCGACCGCAAGCCTTGCGGAAGGAGCGAAGAAGTAGAAGTATGTCGCCGTTCCGATTCCGGCGAGGAGGATTACGATCGCGGTGATGGTAAGTGTGCGGCGCATATTAGTTTAAAGGTTGCAACGTAAATTGGAGGTTTGGTTGACAAATATAATTATTACTCGAATTGGTGAAATTTGAGAAGGATGTGAATTTGCTAATGATAGAATTCGCCTGGTTCGCATCAGCAGAATCGAAGCAATAGTATGTTTGATCAAAACATTTTTTACTAGCGCTTCCTGATACTGGTGTTGAGTATGAGGGACAGCTAGTTTGTGAAAAAAGAGCGGTAGTTTGATTGGTACATACATAGCCGCCATCTGCATTACAGCCGTTTATAAACTGCGATAGAGACGCGCTCGTCTGAGCGTCAAAGGGCTCCAAGTTTGCGGTTGTCATTGACTGTGCTCCGATATCCATGAGCAAATAAGACTGAGGCGATGCCCCCTCGCAGCTAACAGTCGCTTGAAGACAGCCGCTAGAATTAGAAGACGTGCAAGTTACCGAAGAACTATTAGCTCCAAAAAGGCCGAAAAAAGAAGTGCTGCAATTATTTGAAAGCCACTGCTTTGCAATATTGTCAGCGCTAAGCCCGCCCTTAGCCGCGCAACTCGCGGTTTTTAAATAACTAGTACCAGTAACAGTGCAACCGGTAGCGCTATCGACTGTCGTAGGGATAGAGTTGTTACCACCTCCCGCAAAAGATGCCGTTTTTAGATTAAGTGGCGGGATATTGAGTGAGAGGTTCAGGATACTCGGATTGATGATGCTAAAGACGAGGACCGGCGAGAGGACGAGAACGAGACCGAGAAGAGCCTGCGTGATGCGCTTCTTGCCGTCGCTTTGCTTGCTTACGCTGTCTTTCGTCGATATCTCGAGACCACCCCATATGATCATGATAACCGCAAGGATAGCCGCAACGCCGATGAGATATTTATAGAGGTTGTTGAGGAAATTGGAGAGCCCGCTCGAATTTGCCACGGTTCCTTGCGTAAGGCCGGGAATTCCGGCAAGAGGGACGAATCCGCTGGTGTTTGAGCCTTGCGACGAGACTGTCGTGTTTGAAGGATTATTGCTTGCATTTGTTGTCGGATTTGTCGTTTGTCCGGTAGCGCTTGTTCCTGCCGAGGAGCTGGAACCCGATGCTTGGCACGTCATGCTCGCGCCATCATATGAAACCTGACACGTGCCGTTCGCACCCGATGACGTGCTGCACGGGACCCCGACGTTTTGGTTCGTACAATCAGTGATCAGCGCCGCATGTGCCACGCCGACCGTGCCGAGCATTACAAGCGTGAGGAAAGCGAGTTTTTTCATAAGCCGAATAGGTTACCGCTCCCCTGCGTTTCGAAAGAAAGCGGCAGAACCGTCGTCGCCTTTATGAAATCTCCCGAAGAACCGACGAGCGAAAGCGATGCGCTGCCCTTCCCCGATCCGGTTGGCCGGAGCGTTATCAGGTTGCCGGTTTGTGAAAGCGCGTTATTCAAAAACCATTGAAGCGCCGGCGCGCCGGTTCCGGTCGGGAAGGAGAAAGGAGCCGCATAGAGAGATGTTTCTGTTCCGGTGATAGTGTATCCTCCCGAAAGCGTATGGTCATAGAGAATGCCGAGGAGCGGATCGTTTATATAGATACGCACGGTCGGTTCCTGAGCCGTAAGCGAAACGGATGCTCCGCCCACAAAGACTCCATTCTGGCTCTCGACGACAACCGAGACATTCCTACTACGGTACTGGAGCGGCGAGGCGACAATGATGGCTTCTTTTCCGATACCCGAAACGCTCGATATGCTCGCCCCGTCCACCGTCCACGCGTACGAAAGCGTGGCGGGATCGAGAGGCTTCCCCGCGGCGTTCCTAATGTCTGCCATCGCAACGACGCGTACGGTCCCCTCAAGCGGTACGAGCGGGTTCCCCGGATAGAGCGCCGGCGCCGAAGAGATCGGCTCGGCGATAAGCACGACATCCTGCGGCCGTACGGAGACGCTGCGGCTGTACGTTGTTCCTCCCGATGAGATGACCGCTTTGATTGTCGTAAGGCTCCCCGCTTCCCCGAGAGGAATGCTGACCGGCTGCACATTTCCTGAATAGGTTTCCTTGCCGTTGACGAAAACCGTCATCGTCGCGTTTGCCAGGTTGAGCGATGTCGAAAGCGCGGTAAGGGTTACCGAGCTCGAAGGAGAAGGGTTTTGCGGGCTTATCGAAAGAGAGAAAGGATCAACGCTGTTGACATTGAACGATTGTGCGCCGGCTAGAACGGGCAAGAAAAAAGCAAGCCCGAGGAAGGTGATGCGAAGTGGCCGGAATGAGAACCCTTTCATTGCTCTTAGTATATCGCGTGCGCAAGAACTTTATGCGGCTTTGCGCACATCGTCGGGGATTTCATCCATACTCTCATCATTTGCCGCTTCGGCCGCTTTTATTTGTGTGATTTGCGCGGCTATCTGAGCCTGTTCTTGCCTTCCGGATTCGGCTTGCTCGCTCTCGTATCGTGCCAACGCCTCCCGATCCCGCTTTATTTGAGAGTGATACATCTTGAACGTAGTGCCGGTGAGTCCCGGCAATGAGCCGATAAAGGGCGTCTCGCTTATGAGAAGGCCAAACATAAACCAAAGCATATTGCCCGATGATTCCTTGAAGATACGCGCATTGGTGAGCATGATCATCAACCCAACCGTAAGCCATCCGAAGAAACCAACCGCCACCGCCAAGATGATTCCGAGAACCTCAAGAGCAGGCCCGATGACGAATCCGGAGACACCTCCGCCCGCGGTGCCGAGAATACTGCTGATCCAAGTACCGAACAAACCGCTTGTTGCGGCAGTCGTAC
The DNA here is from genome assembly GCA_021802705.1 of bacterium. Lineage (GTDB taxonomy): Bacteria > Patescibacteriota > Minisyncoccia > Phycocordibacterales > Phycocordibacteraceae > C7867-001. Next base: position 81,469 of record JAJZRL010000002.1, read on the forward strand.
CGACGCCGATAAGGACCGGCCCGAAAAACCAAAACTGTTCGAAGAGGAACCGGACCGCATCAAAGACGAGCGCGGTTGTCATGACCGGCATCGCCCGCGTCCAGGTCATAACGCGCGGAGGCTCTTTACTGCTGTTTCTGCGTGAGATCATGTCGTTCTTTTTCCCCTTTTATCGCGAGAAGCTGCGAAGGGTCTGACGTGATGATCTGGTCTTCGGTATAGCTTGCGACGATCTTTATCGCGACATGCTTCAGTCCCGCAAAGAAGAGCCCTTCCCCGACGCCTGCTTCAAGGAGCAGATATTTCTCTTCATCGGTCAGACTGAAGGTTTCTTGCAAGACCTTGATGCTTGTCGGAGATTGTTTCAGCAGGAGCTGCAACGAGGAGTTCGCAAGGATCGGCCGCCCATACGGGCTCCTGATGAAATCTTCGACATCCTGCGTTATGGTGCAGACGCCGAGGTAGTACTTGCGGCCGCGTTTCGCGACGGAATACAAGAACGAAGCCGTATCTTCGCTTTTCATCATCCACCACGCCTCGTCGATGACAAGCAGGCGCTTTTTCAACTCGTGACGTATCGCGTTCCATATGTAATGCGTCACGATATACATCGCCACCGGCTTGAGCTCGTCTTCCATATCGCGTATCGAGAAAACGGCGAATTGGTGCCGGAAATCGACATTCGTCGGCTGATTGAGGAATCCGGACCACGTGCCGCGGGTATATTTGGAAAGCCTCTCGACGAGAGACTCGCTCCCTTCCATGCCGGAGAGCACCTGTTCGAAATCGGAAAGCAGCGGGGGCTCGGCGCCGGTGAAATCGGCGTCGCCAGTGATGTCTTTCAGCGCATAGGTTTCGCTGACCGCGCGATCGATGATGGCATCTTCTTCCGGGGTGAGTCCGCCAAGCATGATGCGGAAGAGCCCGACAAGCGCGATGATATTGGAGCGCAAGATGTCCCGCGGATCCTCGTCTTCTTTGACCGGCGGCAGGTCGAACGGGTTGATGTGGTGTTCGGAAGAGAGCGAGATGCGGAACGAACGGCCTCCGGTCGCTTCCGCAAGCTGTCCGTACTCCTGTTCAGGATCGATGACGATAACGTCCGCGCCGAACATGAGCGAACGAAGTATCTCAAGCTTTGCGGAGTAGCTCTTGCCGCTGCCGGATTTCGCGAAAACGACCGAATTGTAGTTCTCAAGCGAGAAGCGATCGAAGAGGATGAGCGAAGAATTGTGCCGGTTGATGCCATAGAGAATGCCGCGGTCGCTCGTAAGGTCGAATGAAACGAAGGGGAATATGGAAGAAAGAGGAGAAGAGTTCAATTTCGAATTGACGAGGAGCTCGTCGGTCCCGAGCGGCAGGCAGGACCGGAATCCTTGTTCCTGCTGGAAAAGGGCTGGTTTGGTATATACGAGCTTTGAATCAAGGATGCTGCGGATATCACCCTCGGTCTTGCTTATCTCTTCTTTTGAATCGCCGTAGAGCGCAAGATAGAGTCCGACATCGAAAAGCTTCTCCTGTGCCTGCTGGAGATCGTTTCGCAGGTTCTCCAGGTCCTGATATGCAGTATCAAGGAGCGGGTCGCGTACCAGACCCTTTGCCTCACGGTCGTTTATCTGGCTCTGAACCTCGGCGACCTTTTTTTGGAAGCCGCGAAGCGCTTGTTCGGTTTCGATGGGATGGATGAATATGGAGATATCAAGCACCTTGTCGAGGTTGATGACCGGAGAAAACCAGCTGTCGACGAGAAAGCGCGGGTATGAAATGGTATAGAATGCTCGAACGAATTTCTCACCGAGCTCGACTTCCCTCGAGCTTATCTTAAGCGCCGTCGGAGCGATCGTATCGATGAGATCGAGAGATCCCTGCTGGTAGATGTCTTTCGGAAGGACCGGCATTATTTCCGGCGTTTCTTCTTTTTTGCGATTGAGAAAATCGAGGAGCGACATAGTTTTATAATAGGTTAGGCGTCAAGCCGGATCGGGTTCTCGAGCTCTCCGGGATTGAAAGAGCGGTAGAGGAGCTCGATGATCTCTTCGGTCCCGAGCGGGACCGCACGAATACCCGAACTCCCGAGCCCGCTTGCAACGAGCGCGAGGCGCTGCTCGAGCTGCGCGCGATTCTCTTCGAAAGACAGATCGGCGGCATTCGCAGCCACCGGATTCCCGCGATGGAGGAATCCGACCGCGTTTACGGGGGAAACCCGCGGCGAATACGGAACAACGACGTAAAACGATTTTGTCATGATGTTCGCCTGATCCGTGAACGAACGTATGAACTCTATGTACTCGTGCAGTTGGATTCGCATAAGCTCGGTTTCTTGCCCGGCGGCCTTTTCAGAAAGCAGCGCGAGGTACGGCCGTAAGTCCATCTTGCGCGAATTCACGACGATCTGAATCGAGAAGTCGAGCACGTTAAGGAAGTTCTGGAACCCGAGGATGATGGCATGCTGTTCGTCAGCGGATTTCAGGCCGAAATTGACCGAGGAACAGATAAGGACGCCGCGGTAGCTGTCGTCTTTGAGGACGATGATGCCGTTCCGGATCTCTTTGACCGGAACGAATTGCTGCGTTGCGCCCACTGTTTTTGCGGCCATATTATAGGTTCGTATTATCGGAGGTATCCTGTGTCGATTTTACATCAAGCGACCAGGCAAGTTCCGAGAGTTTCCCGCGCGTGAGCTTCGGGGTGCCGCGCGTCGGTTGCTCTTGAGGCATTGCCGCTGTCGCGCCGCCGGCGCCTTCTTTCTTTGCTTCCCCTTCTTCGTGTTTCCATAGGAAGAGCCTTGCGCGGGTGTAGTAATTGAAACCGGCTTCGAGTATTTCGACGAAAGGCTTCCCGTTCATTTTGTAGAACGCGAGCGCTCCCGCGAGTGCCACGACGGGTATGGAGAACAGGAGCGCAAGCACGATTGGAAGGTAGACGAAGAATATCGCGCAAAAACCGCCCGCACCGGCGACGTAGATGAACTGCTTCAGGGTTAGAGGCCCGACGATTCTATCCTCGACATCGATGAACTGCGGCACTTGATACTCCATTGTCTGCAGTATAGCAGCCGTACGCCGCCGAGAAACGTTTTACCGTGTTTACGGACACTCCCCGTTCGCAGCGGTCTTTTTGAGAATTTGTTCTGGCGAGGAGCCCTGTTCGTAATGCAGGAACGCTTCGGGATGTGCATCCCACTCCTTCCGCACGGCGTCGACGATGCGCCACGACTCGAGCACTTCTCCGCTCGACGCGAAAAGAGTGTGGTCTCCGCGCAAAGCGTCGAGAAGGACGTGTTCATACGCGTCAGGGAGCGCGCCGAAATGGTCGGCATATGCGAATGCGAGAGGGACGCGCTCGATCGTCCGGTCATACCCCGGACGCTTGGCGAAGAAACAGAGCTCGATACCCTCGTTCGGCTGGATACGGAGCGTCAACCGGTTCGATTGTGATATGTCGGTACGCCGATACGTGATAACGATTTCCGTTTTCTTCTCCCCGAGCGCCTTTCCGGTCGTGAGGGTTATAGGCACATCGCTCCAGCGAGGATCTGTCGAAGAAAGCGTGATCGAAGCGAACGTTTCAACCATCGAGTCCGGATTTCCCACTTCATCGCGATACCCCTCGTATTGTCCGCGATAGATGCGGTCGGGAACGACCTCAAGCGCGCGTAAAGCCGCTTGTCGCGCCTGCGGCACTTCATGCCACGCGTCTTTTTCGGGAAGGGTCATGAGCGTAAGGGCGGCGAGCTGAAGCAGGTGGCTTTGGACCAGGTCGCGCAATGCGCCGGTCTGCTCATAAAAGGCGACGCGCCCTTCGATCCCGATGGTTTCGCTCGCGAGGATGTCGATACGCTCGATCGCTTCGCTATTCCACGTATGTTCGAAGAGCGGATTGTCGCGCCGAAAAAAAAGTATGTTTTGAACCGTTTCCTTTGCGAGATAGTGATCGATCCGGTAGACCTGTTCCGACGAAAAAGAACGTTCGATATGCTTCACAAGCTCTTTCGCGCTCTCTTCGTCGACCCCGAAAGGCTTCTCGAGGAGCAGTTTCGTATTCGGGATGTCGGCAAGCCCCGAGCCCCCGAGCTGTTCGATGATGGGCCGCGCGGTTTTCGGCGGCACGGAGAGATACCACAGGCGTTGCGCCGTGCCGCCCTGCTCGCGTTCGATATCGCGAAGGTACGAGTCGAGACGGGCAAAATCAGCGGTCTCCGTAAGCGACATCGGGAAAAGCGTCGTGCGGGCGCGGATATACTCCGCATGAGCGATGCCGGTTAAGAGTGACTCGATGTCGGCGGTTTGCTGCCGCGTGATGCCGACGATACGCAGTTGTGCCGGCAAGACACCCGCCTTAGCCATCTCGCCGATAGCCGGCAACAGTTTTCGACGTGAAAGGTTGCCGGTAATACCGACGATGATGAGGATCGCCGATGTGAACGCGTTATTTCCCATCACTTCGGATATCTTTCGGTTGGAGCGGGCTTTCGATTCCGGGCGACCAGGAGGCCTGTATTGACCCGAACTTCTTTTCGTACTCCTCAAGCTGATGCGAGAGGCTCTGTACGAGACGTTTCATGTGTTGGGGCGTGAGCGCGTAAGCGGTTGCGTTTTCACCGACGCTCATGACCATGACGAAGTTTTCTTCCGAATGCCCCGCCACGACGCTTTCACAGAACTGTTTAGGGATTTTGTTGAAGTCCATAGGCTCTCAACTATATACCATTACCGCTGTTGCCGGTAAGCAGACCGAAAAGCCAGAGGACAAGCGTGAAAAACGGCTGCGCGAAAAGGTAGGAAAAGATGAGGAGGAAAAGGATCAGCGAGAAGACCCCCATGGAACGGATATTCCTCTCGAGATGCTCAAGCTTCGAAGAAAGAGACCACGGCAGCGCGCTGCGGAGCGCGGTAAACCCGTCCAAAGGCGGGATCGGTACGAGATTGAACAGCCCGAGAAATAAGTTTATGAATGAGATAGTCATGGCGAAAGAGAGGGCGGTCGCGCCAAGCCCGAAAGAAGCCCCGAAGCGCACGATAAGCCCAAAGACGCACGCGAGAAGGATGTTCGTCGCGGATCCGGCGAGCGCGACGAACGTTTCGCCCCAGCGCTGGTTCCTTAGGTTGTAGGGATTGTAGGGTACCGGCTTCGCCCACCCGAAGAATATGGGCGAACCGGAGAGAACGAGAAGCGCCGGGATGGCGATTGACCCCATGAGATCGATGTGCGGGATCGGATTCAGGGTAAGGCGGCCGGCCAGGCGCGCGGTCGGATCGCCGAGAGAATCAGCGGCATATCCGTGCGCAACCTCATGCGCGATGATGGAAAGAATGAGGACGCTAAGCCAGAGCGCAGTAATCATATTGCTCGTTTGAAATCTTATGCTACCATGCGGAGGATTATGGCACGAGCCTGCGACATAACCGGTAAAAGCACGCAAGTTGGCGGGCGGTATTCCAACCGCACCCGCGCGACCCAGTTCAATCCGACGGGCAAAGTTCGTCGCAAGGCGAACCTTCAAAAACGCCGCATTTACGTACACGAGCTCGGTAAAACGGTCATTGTTGATGTTTCTATGAAAGGGTTGAAGACCATCAAGAAAAACGGAGCCTACACGACCCTGAAAAAGTCCGGCGTCATCTAGCCGTAACGAACGGAATAACCAATTACCGCGGAGCTAAGGCGCCGTAATCGTTTTTCCGTTTGAAACGAAAACCTTTGCCGGCGTGCTTGAGGAGATAGTTATTGCAGGAGCTTGCGAGCACGTACCGAAGTCCGCAAGCCGGGACGCAGCAGCAGAAGAAAGTCCGTTCTCTATGAGAAACGACGTATCGCCGTAAGAAAGACAGAAAGCGAGGGCATAGTTCAGCATGGTTTTTGCATTCGGGCGTGCTTGTCTCTGGAGAGGCGGCCAGAGAATCTCAAGAGAGAGGCGCTTCCCTGCGGTAACGCGCATGCCACGCGAGACGGCGGCATCGCGGAGCCCGTGCTCTGCTTTTACCGCTTCGGCAAGCAGAGCCTCCTGGCTTCTTGAACCAGCCACCGGCGAACGGACGAGGTATCCGATGCTGTACCGGCTAAGGACATCCGGTAATCCGCCGGTCGTATCCGCGGTAATACGCGTAAGCACGACTGCGTCTATACGACGCTGCCATTCAGGCATCGCCCCTCCCAGTAAGCGGAGTATTTTCGCATCCGGTCCGGTATCGATAAGGATCGTTGCGCCGCGCTTTTCCCGGACGAGGATCGCACGGCTCTCTTTCCCCGTTTCGAGAACGGTTACGGTGAGCGGTGGCGTGGAGAATAGTTCGCGATAGACGAACATATTTGCTGCAATAAGGACGACGGCGATACCGATGATTGTCCGGCTGCGCAAAGCTTGCATGAGTACCGTAAGTATAGTATTACTCAATCGGATCGATTTTCGGGAGAAGTGTCATGAATCCATCCCCTCACGAAGAGGTTCTTTTCGAAGAAGAGCTTGAACGCATGCGCCAGATATTCGGCTTCGAGAAGGTCGCGGAACTCATCCGCGACAACGGCGTCCGGCGTACGCTCGAGATGCTCCGGCTTACGGAGTGCTTTATCGAAACGGGGTCAACCATGCAGTAATGGAGCGCCCGCGATCAGATGATCGCGGGCGTCTTTTTTACTCTGTAGGCTACTGAGTTTACTGGCCGCGCATCTTATCCTCCCGATAGATCTGCTTCCCTTCTTCTATCGATCGTGCCATCCCGATCACCTCATCCTTGTCGTTTATGACCGGCGCTTTCCCTGCGACGTCCCGCACGGTAAGACGCGCATCAAGGGCTTTCTGCACGACGTCTTCGACAGAATCATTTCCGTGTTCCTCGATAAGGGCTGCTACTTGGCGGATTTCATCAGCGGAGAACTGCTTTTCGGCATATTCCGGATGTTTCGCTATAAAAGTGGTTACCATCTGTTCTACGCCGGTTTCGGCATGCGGGTATTTTTGCGATTCCATAGTCATATGAAAGGAATAATAGGGTATGATACGGAATATGCAATATACCCTACGACAATTCAATCTTCCCGCGCTCACCGGGCTTTCTGAGAAACAAATAAAGGTACATCTCGGACTGTACGAAGGATACGTGAAGCACGTGAACCTCATAAGCGACACGCTCGCCGCTGTCCGCAACGGGGATCTGAAACTCGATCCGTACGTTGTCGCCGAGCTCCGCCGCAGGTTCCCTTTCGAGTTTAACGGCATGCGCATGCACGAATATTATTTCGAACAATTCGAAGGCGAAAAAGGAGGAAGTCCCGATTCCGCGCTTGCCGCGGCCGCAAAAGAAAAGTACGGAAGCGGAGAGAATTTCATCGCGCACATTAAGGAAGTCGCCGGAAGCCGCGGCATCGGCTGGGTCGTCGTATCCGTTGATCCCGCCACCCGAACCTTACACACCGTTTTTGTGAACGATCATGAGATCGGACAGCTCGCGGGGCTCCCGATAGTGCTCGCGCTCGACCTCTGGGAACACGCATTCATGGTGGACTATGTTCCCGCGGAGAAGAAAAATTATATCGATGCCTTTTTCGCAAACCTCAATTGGAGCGTCGTTGAGAAACGTTTCGATGCGGCGAAATAAGTAAGCAGCACATACGCTGCAAGGACGAAAAGAAAAGAGAACGGCGGAAGCGGGACACTCGCGAACGGAAGCGCCGCGCTTACGCGCGCGATGCCGATAATGACGGCGGTAACGATATAAGCCGGAAATCCGATGAGAATGCCGAGAAGCGGCGCGAAAGAGCCGAGGACAATTTCTAAGAGGCCGGTAAGGGCCGACAACCCCATCGTTATGGGTATGAGCGGCATCACGAGCAGGTTCGCCGGGATGGCGACGAGCGAAAGATTGCCGGTCGCGTAGAGCAGGAGCGGCAGCACGGCGATCTGTGCCGCAAGGGTAGTCGCAAGAGCGTTTTTCCAAAAAGCGTTCCGCATGAAAGAAAGCAATGTTTCGATACGCGGCGCGAGCCATATGAGGCCGCCGGTCGCCGCGACCGAGAGGTCGAAGCCCGGATCAAAGGCGAGCGAGAGCGGATTCCACATGAGCATGAGAAAGACGACGATGAGCAGCGCGCGGCCGGCTTCGTAGGAACGGCCGCTTGCGCGTGCATAGAGCGCGATGAATGCCATGAGCATGGCGCGCACCGCCGTTGCCGACGCGCCGGCGACACCGACGAATACGAGAACGGTAGATGCTCCAAGCACCGTGCTCCATCGTCGCGGCACATGAGCGAACGCAAACGCGCTCATCACCCATTCGGCGACAACCATGACGTTGTAGCCCGAGAGCACCACGATCTGCGCGAGGCCGGAGCGGAAGAATACGTCCCGCAATTCTTCTCCGAGGCTTGCCTTCCCTCCTATCACGATACCGCCGGCAAGCGCGCTTTCCGGTTCAGGCAGTGCCAAGGCAAGGCCGTCGAGGAACGCGTGTTTTGTCCGTGCGAGCAGCGCGGAGGGCGCATACCACGGAGCCCGGGAGAGCGTCCTCACGGATGCGTAGGAAATGATGAAACGTACGTCTTCGCGCTGCAGGTATTTGTCGTAGCGGAATACGCGTCCGTTATCGACGAAAGGTTGCGGGACAAGCAGCGTGCCTGAAACTCGCACGGTGTCGCCGACACCGACTTTCGGATACCGCGGCGCGACAACGAGCACGTTCGTAGACTCGCCTCCGCTCGTTACGCGCATGAGAATGCGCTGGTTCGCATCGCGCACATCCGGATCGGCCGTCACGATGCCGTCGTAGGAAACGCGATGCCGCAATTCGCTCGCGAACGCGGGAGGAGGCGGCGTGTCGAAAGCGGCAACGCGCATGATGCCAAGCGCGAAGAATGCGCAAAAGCTCGCAGCGAGCATGTATCCGAAACGCGGCTTCCTGAGTCGTGCCGCGACAAAGAGCGCCGCGAGCAAACACGCAAGCGCGGCAACCTCCCATCCGAAAGCGACGTATGAACGGAGCAGTATCCCTCCTGCGAATCCGGATAGCGCGACGACAATAATCGGCATGGGATCCCCGTATCAAGTTCCGGAGAAAAGCTATGCTCGGCGATCCATCGCCTCGTTCGCGAGCGCGTCGGCATCGCTGTTTTGCGCACGCGGGACATGCATGAATGAAACGGTTTTGAATATTCCGGAGCCGCGCACGAGCCGCGCGTACTGCTCTTTCAAGACCGGGTGTCGCACCTTGTATTCTCCGCGCATCTGCTTCACGACAAGCTCGCTGTCCATCTTTACCGTCACCTCTGCCGCGCTTGCCCGGTCCGTACCGATGAGATCCGCGAGCGTCTCGAACGCGAGTATCACCGCTTCGTATTCGGCGAAATTATTCGTGCGGGTTCCAAGAAACCGCGAAACGCTCGCGATTGAATTGCCGAGCTCGTCGCGGATCAACGCTCCGGCTCCCGCGGGTCCCGGGTTTCCTCTTGCTCCCCCGTCGGCATGAATAGTGAAACGAGGCATGCTGCGTAAACTATACCAGGCGCAGGTCGAGAAGCCGCAACCGCACCGGAGTCTTGCGCGAGAAAGGATTCCGTTCCAGATGAGCAAGCATGTTCAACCGCGCTCCCCGCTCAAGCGTTTCCGTACGGTGTAGGATGTTCCCTTTCGCGAAAAACATGATGGCCTCGACAAGCTTGCCGGCTTCGGAAACGAGAGTCACTTTCAGGTGTTCTTCTTTTTTCCCGAAACGGGAAATCTCATGGACGACACCGGCACGCAACAGGAACACCGGCTTCGGATTTTCCCTGCCGAACGGCGCGAATTTTTCCACCATTTCTAAAAGCGGGAGCCCGACGGATTCCGTTTTGATTTCGGCATCCGCGGGCGGTACGAGACTGGCAGCGGGCGAGGCCGTAGGCATGATGCGCGCATACGCTTCAACGAGACGGTCTTCGAAAAAGAAGACAGCGTCGTCGTGCACGGTGAAACCGCCGGCTGCAGCATGGCCTCCGAATTCAGAGAAGGTGTTGTCCGTCGCGCGCATGAGCTCGAGCGCGTGCACGTTCCCGCTTCTCACGGAACCCTTGATGCGCAGGTTTCCTTCACGACCCCACAAAAACACCGGCCGCCCGTACTCTTCGGCAATCGTATTTGCGACAAGGCCGAGAAGCGCGGGTCGCCACTCCGGATCGCCAAGCGCGATAACGCTTCGCAATTCTCCACGCTCCTTAAGCCGTCCATGTATCGTGCGCGTGATCGCTCCCGCCTCCGCTTTTCTCTGCCGGTTCGCCCTCTCAAGTTTTTTTGCGAGCTCCCCCGCCTCATCCTCGTTATCGGTGGTAAAGAGGTCCAGTGCTGCGCGCGCGTCGCCCATCCGGCTCGCGGCGTTGACGCGCGGCGCGAGCATGAAACCCACATCGTCTTCCGTAAGCGTCTGTTGCGCAAGCCGCATCTCACGGCACAATTTCTGCAAGCCGATGCGGCGTGATTTGCGCAAGACGCGCATACCGTATGCAGCAAGCACGCGATTTTCTCCCGTGAGCGGAACGACGTCGGCGATCGTCGCAAGACCGACCATATCGAGAAGCCATTTTTCCCACCCCGTCGGGATGCGCGCGCGGATCGCCGGCTCCTCGCTGAGCGTTGCGCAGACGAGCTTCCATGCGACCGCCGCTCCGCACAAGCTCCGGAACGGATACGGCTCATCGGGTCGCGCGTTCGGGTTGACGATCGCGAAAGCGTCCGGCAGAACCGTTCCCGGGAGATGGTGATCGGTTACGATAGCGTCCATGCCGAGTTCGTTTGCACGCTTGATCGGTTCGGTATCCGTAATACCCGAGTCGACGGTAACGACAAGCCTCACGCCGTTTCGCGAAAGCTTTTCGATCCCGTCGATGTTCATCCCGTACCCTTCATTGTGGCGATGCGGGATGTAATTCTCGAAATCCGCAGCTGTCTTTTTCAAGAAGTCATGCATGAGTACGCCGCCCGGTATTCCGTCGCAATCGTAATCGCTCCAGACCGCGATACGTTCTCCCGATAAAACCGCCTGGGCGAGACGTCGCGCCGCCTTCCGCATGTCCGTCATGAGGAGCGGGTCATGAACGTGGCTGTCATACGACGGATTGAAGAACGTCTCGGCATCCTCTTCCGTTTTCATGCCGCGCCGAACAAGAAGCGCGGCGGTAAGGTCGTCATAGGGTGCGAGCGCGGCACGTGCCGCTTCGTCAAGCGGATCATGGAGCGGAAACATATGAGCGTCATTGTATACTGCCATGATGACGGAGGATACCGTTTTCATGAAAATCATCCGGCGCGAGATCCCCGCTGATATCGTCTACGAAGACGCTTCGACGATCGCTTTCCTCGATATTCGCCCCAACAATCCGGGACATACGCTCGTCGTGCCGAAGACGTTCGCGCGAAACATTTTCGACATACGCGATGAAACGCTTGATGCGGTGATGCATACGGTGCGGCTCATCGCGCCGGCGGTTCGCAACGCGGTTTCCGCCGATGGCATGACCATCATCATGAACAACGAGCCGGCATCAGGACAGATCGTTTTTCATGCGCACGTGCACCTTATCCCGCGGTTCTCCAATGACGGTTTCGGGCACTTGCCTCAGAAGCAGTATGTGCCGGGCGAGGCCGCTTCGATTGCGGAAAAGATCCGTCAAGCGCTCGCGTGAACATCGAGCGCTTCGATGCCGGGAAGCGTTCCGGCAGAGAGGAATTCGAGCATGGCGCCACCGCCGGTTGAAACGAAAGAGAAACGCGACAGGAGCCCGAGCCGCTCGATCGAAGCGATGGTGTCTCCCCCTCCGATGATCGAACGGGCCGACGAATTTGCGATAGCGCGCGCACAGGCATCGGTCGTCCCGACGAAACCCTTTTCATAATTTCCCAAAGGACCGTTCCAAAGAATCGATTTTGCCGGTTGCGCAAGCTCGTGTAAAAGCGCCTGCGTCGCCGGACCGTGATCGAGAACGATCTCGTCTTGCGCGATCTGTCCGATAGCGGCGACGTGCGCTTCCGCAGGTGTAACGGACTCGTTCGCCGGTGCGACGAACGAGTCCACAGGCAGCACGAGCTTCGGATTGGCGAGAATCTTCTTTATCCGATCCGGATCGCTATCGGAGACGAGCGACTTCCCCACCTGCTTGCCATCCGCCTTGAAAAAATCGTTTGCGAGCGCGCCGCCGACAAAGACATGGTCATACGTGTCGAGCAGCGTCGTGAGCACTGCTTCTTTCGTGGAGAATTTCGCTCCGCCGATAACCGCGAGCGCCGGATGTTCCGGCGCGAGCGCTCCTTTAAGCGCGGCAATCTCGTCTTCAAGCAGGAGTCCGGCATAAGAAGGGAGCAGCGTCGGAACGCCGACTATCGAGGCGTGCCGGCGATGGCAGGTATCGAAAGAATCTTCGACGAAAACGTCGGCAAGCAACGCCAGCTCCTTGGCGAACGCGGGATCGTTTGCCCGTTCCCCCGCGTGCCGGCGCAGGTTTTCAAGAACGAGTATCTCGCCGCCCGCAAGATTGCGAATAGCGGCGCGAGCTCCGCTCCCGATAGTTTCATGGAAGAACGAAACGCGCGGGACAAGCGTCTCGAGCGCCCGTGCGACCGGCTCGAGGGTTTCGGTCCCCTTCTCTCCGATGTGGCTTATGAGCACGACCTTCGCACCGCGTTCGGCGAGAAAACGGATTGTCGGTATCGCCCGCCGGAGCCGGTAATCGTTTGTGACACGGCCGTTTTCAAGGGGTACGTTCAGCGCGGCGCGAACGAGTATCGGTATATTTTCGAACAGAGGAATATCGCGGACGGTTCGCATCTTAAGCGAGTTGTTTTACAAGGAGCGCGAATAAACGAGGGTCGACCGACGCGTGGCCCACGAGAAAACCGTCAATGCCCGCGAGCTCGGCGAGCGCGCGGACATTGTCCGGCTCGACGGATCCGCCGTAGAGCACAGGGATCCGCGCGGAACTTTTCCCCGAGAAAATCTCCGCAAGCACTTTCTTTATATAGAGCGTCATCTCCGCAAGATCGTCGGCTGCTATGGCTTCGGATGCCGTTTTTCCGATCGCCCACAGGGGTTCGTATGCGAGTACGATTTTCCCGCGTTCTCTCGGCGTAAGCGGGGAGATGGCCGTCGTGAGTTCTTCGCGTATAAAAGACAGGTATCGTCCGTCAGTGTCGCGCGAGTGCTCGCCGATGCACAAGACGGGCGTCAGCCCGTGCGCAAGCGCGTGCCGAAGCTTTTCGGAAACGAGAGTATCGGTATCGCCCCGCGCGCGACGTTCCGAGTGCCCGACTATGGCGTAGGTCGCTCCGGCGGCCGCATACGTTTGAGCCGTTATTTCACCGGTCTCTGCGCCACCGGTCGTCGCAGAGATATCTTGCGCACCGAATGCGACGGAAGAAGCGTTCTTTGCCGCAAGGATGCCGAGAAGCGGAGCCGGAGGCGCAAGCACGATACCATTGCCGGTGTCTTTTGCGAGTTTTTTGCTGACTGTGAAAAGCTCCTTCGCTTTGCCGATGTCCTCAACGTACGCCTTCCAGTTCGCGATGATGATCATGATGAAAGGATATCATGCACTGTCTCCGATAAGCCGCTCATTCTTGTCGCCAATCGACAAATTGCCACTGTGTCGACGTAACAGGCGTGAAGGGAGGCGGATCGTTCGAAAGCGCCCTGTCGAACGAGTCGACGCGCGTCTGGTACCCTGCATTGACGCCGGAACCGCAGCCGTTTATCCAGCTCGTACCGGTCCGCAGGTTTGAGACCGTCGTCCCGAGGATGGTAAGGGTGCCGCGAGGCTCGTAGAGACCGTCGCAGCCGCCGCTCGGATAATAGTAATAGTTTCGTCCGAATGCGCCGCCTTGCGCGATGAAGATGCCGTCAAGCGTCATGTTTTGCGGAGAATCAGGAGCTATGAGGATGTCGTGCCCGCTTATGATCGTGAGACCGGCCGAACCGTCGGTCGTCGTATACGTGATGTTCCCGTGGAGAACGACATCGGGCGTTACGCCCGGCGTCGTAACGTTTGCGACCACGAGCGTAACCTTGGAAGGTATCGTTCCTTCGACCCACGTGTTGTCTTCGACGAAAATGAGCCCGCAGTTCGCAGGAATGGTGTAGGTCTTATACGCCGCTTCGTTCCCGATGAGCGTGTAATCGTTCGTGAAGCCGGACGATCCGTCAACCGGATAAACGTTCGAAAGCGTCGTAACGTTAGACACTTCTCGCACGGTGAGCGTGCCGTCGGCATTGAAGATGAGGTGATAGCCCTTATGGTAGGCCGCGCTGCGGCTATTACCGGAACTGTAGCGCGGCAGGTAGATCCCGCTTGTTTGAGCGGTGGCTTTTAGCGAGGAGAAGTTCGCGGCAATACCGGCGAAGTCCATTTGCGGCGTCGGATAACTCCACAGGCCTTGGTTGCCTCCGGATCCGAAAACGCCGGGCTCCGTTGCGCTTGGAGAGCAGCCAAACGAGGAGTCGCACGTCCAGCTTGAAAGCGAGCTCGTAACCGGCGCATTGGATGTCCCGTCCATACGGATGCCGCCGTTGCTGTGGTACGGCCCGTTAATGATACGGTCGGAACCCGCCCATACGCTGCTATTGACGATATAAGAATATGCCGCGACAGACGGTTCCGCGAAGCGTCCGTCAAGCGTTACGCTCACGCCGGGAGCGTCGGATGGGGTCCCCTTGCTCGCGACATCCATGGACTGCACTTGCCCGCACGCGGTATTTCCCGTGATGGAGAGCGTATAGCTTCCAGCGACCCCTCCTTCGGGATCGGCATATGTTTCCGTAAACGGTCCTGGCTGTCCCGTGCCGTTTGTCGTGTCGCCGGGAAAATGAGAAAGGAACCAGCGGTAATACTCGAGCCCGGCCTCGGCGATATTGAACGCTTCGGCTCGCGCGCGGCTTATGTCTTGCGCGCGGTTCTCGACGATCACGAAACTGGAAAGCGCCGCGAGGATGGCGAGAAATATCCCGCCAAAGACAAGCACGAGCAGCATGACCGATCCTTTTGATTTCATGGTTGTTCCCGAAGGTTGCGCAACGTCGCCCCTCCTGAGAGAGTATAGGCGACCGGCGCGCGATTGACGTCGACGTCAACCACGATCGTCGTTTCCACCGAGGCGACCTGCACGAGATTGACCGGAGGGAAAAGCTCATTGCCGGAGTGATCGAAATATCGGAACACCGGTGTCGACGTCCCGTTCGTGACCGATGTCGCGATTGTCGTCGTCGCAAGCGCGGCGTTGACGTACGAGAGCGGGTTTCCGGACGGTTCCGCGACGATACGGTAGAACGTGTTTCCCTCAAGCGCATACGTAATCCGCTCGACGATCCCCGTATTGTGCATGTCTGCGAAAAACGTGACCGACGAGGTCGCCGCGTTTTCAAGCGGGAAAGAACCGTCGCTTCCGTACGACGCTTCGCGCAGGTACGTCATGGCGTCTTCGACTCCGGTCCGCGCCTGCTGCACCGCGATGGATTGTTCGAGCGTAAACGCGTTCGTTCTGTAGAAATAGACGAGCAGCATGCCGAGCACTCCCATGATAAGCGCGGTCAACCCGACGGCGACGATAGTCTCTATGAGGGTAAAAGCGCGTTGCATCATGGCAGAACGAGGGTTTGCGTCGGCGTCACGCCGGATACGTTGATCCCCGGGAATGTCGTCGTCGCATGCCCCGGGGCCGACACGGTCGCGGCATAGCTGCCGGCGGCAAGACCGCCGAAGTAAGCGAGGCCGCAGGCAGAGGCGGGGATGGTCGCAGCGTAGTTGGGCGACGTCAACACCACGGTCGCGTAAGGGACCGTGGTGCTTGACGTCGTCTCGATAAGGAGCGGGAGCGTATTCGTCGTCGGAGTGCCGACGATGAGATCCGTCGTCGTCGCTTCGCCCGGAGAGAGCGCATAAGGGCTTGCGGGGCAGCTCTCGAAGAGCGTACCGCTCCCGAGAGAAAGCGTATACGCGTCCCACTCGAGCGATTCGGTCACGGTCGAAGCGCTTCCGGTCGTGTCGGTAAGGGTCGTCTTATAGATCGGCGTTCCGCTGCTGTCGGTCCCGATCGTCTTTGTTCCGGTGAGCGTGAAGCCGACATCGGGTAGCGGCGCGGGTCCTTCGGTGTAAGAGAGCGACCAGTCAAGCACGGAGGAGGTTGTCGTGGTCGAATCGCTAAGGAGATCGGCTTCAAGCGACAAGGTCGGATATGTCGACGTCGCGATGCCGGTAAGCGAGATCGGAAATACCGAGAAGCCCGTGCCGTTCCCCGGGAGTACCGAATCCGGAAGAGGATTGCCGGAAGCGTCATCGACGCGTATGGAAGCTCTCGTGCCGACCGGTGTCGTGATATCCGCCGAAAGGAGACCCCATCCGTCAAGGCGCGACGGCGTGATAGGGATAGAGCGCGCGGATCCTGAGAGCGCCTGGTTCGCAAGCATGAGTACGCCGGCTGCGACCTGCGTATCCGTTTGAACAGCGAGACCGGAAGCGTCCGCGAACGAATCGGCAAACGCGGTTGTCGTCGCGGGCGAAAAGCTCGACAGCGCAAGCGAGGCGAGCAGATCGATCGCGAAGGTGACATTCGTCGTCTGATCGTTCACGACGGTGAGGTAGCCGGGGTTCGGATTTGCGTTCTGGCTTGTCCGTGCGTAGGTTTGCGCGCTTGAGTATCCCGATTTTGACACATATACCTGGTACGCCGAGGAGGTGGCAGCGCCGCCGATGACGGCATAGCCGTCAAGATTCGTGAAGGTCGTGAAATCGACCGTCGGCGATATCGAATCGTTGACGATATGCACGCTCGCGCTGTTCACGCCGACGCCGGTTGCGTCCACGACGTGTATCGAGAGCGTCCCGCCGCCGGTTGAGGACTCTATCCCGGGCGGAGCGAAATTCGAGACGAGCGATACCGATTTTGCGACGCCGCTCATGGAATATGACACCGTCACCTTCCCTATCTTGTAATCGGTCGTTACGTTATTCCTGTCTTGTGCACCAAGACCGTCGGCAGGATCGTCATAGTATTCGATGAAAGTGCGCGTTACGTACGTGACGCCGTCGACCGTACTCGTCGCGTATTGCGGGACGTTGCCGCTCGGGATGCCGCCGATCGTCCCGATCGAATCGTATGAAAGGCCGCGCAGATACTCCATCTGCGTCGTTGCGAGCTCGACGGCTGCCGCTTTCGCTTTCGCGAGAGACGAAAGCATGAGGGAGGCGCGCAGGAGGCCGAAGAGCGCGAGGAACACGACAAGCATGAGCGCCGTACCGACGATGACGTCTATGAGACTGAACCCCCGACGGACACGCATCATAGCGCCGATGAGAGCGAATAAATAGGCGCGATCATCGAAACCGCGAAGATGCCGACGACCGTTCCGATGACGAGCATGAGGACCGGTTCAATGATGGTAGAGAGGTCTTTGGTTTTTTCGGCGACATCCGTTTCGTAAAACTCGGCGATCTGCTGCAGCATCGCGACAGCGTTGCCGGTCTCCTCGCCTACGGCGAGCATGTCGCTCATCAGTATAGGGTAGAGGTTCGGATGTTCGGCAAACGCGGTCGAGAGCGGATCGCCTTTCTTGACGTCCGCGACCGCCTCGTCTATGACGCGCGTGAATATCGCCGCGTACACGACATCTTTCGTGATAGCAAGCGCCTCGAGCACCGGTACCCCGGAAGAGAGGAGGGACGACAGCGTGCGCGCCGTGCGGGCCGCGTAGGTCTCGCGCACGAGTTCGCCGATCACCGGCGTTTTGAGCGCGAGCCATAACACGACGGTGCTTCCGCGCTCAGACCGGACGAATACCGTGCCGCCCACGACGATTGTCACGATCGACGCGAGAACGAGCGCGACATTGCCCACCATGAAGTCGGAGATGGCGACGATGATGCGCGTCGCGAGCGGTATCTGCACGTGCAGCTCGACAAAGGTCTTCGTAAGCGTCGGCACGACGAACATGAGCATCAGGATGCCGACGATGACGATCGCCGTGAGCACGATCGCCGGATAGATCATCGCGCCCCGTATCTTACGGATCAGTTCCTCCGAGCGTTCCATCTGGAGACCGACGGTATTGAGGGCGTTCGCGAGCGAACCGGACTCCTCCCCCGCTTTTGTCATCGCGACGAATATCTTCGGGAATATCCGCGGGTACGCCGCAAGCGCCTCGTTAAACGAAGACCCCTTTTTAATCGACTCGGAAAGCCCGGAAAAAACAGTTTTGAGATGCTTGTTGCTCGATTGCCGTTCTATAACGGAGAGCGCGCGCGAAAGAGAAAGCCCCGCATTCAGCATGGCAGAGAGATTCTTCGCCATACGGACTATTTCCATGCGCTTGACGCCCGTGCCGATCGAAAGCGACAGCCATGCCGGAAGAGAAAAGCCCTTCCCCGCCTCTTCGAGCTCGACGACAAAGCCGCCTTCTTTCTGCACCTGGTCGTAGACGGCGAATCGCGACGGGGCCTCGATGATGACGATCTGATCCGATGCTCCTGTTTTTCGTACGGTAGCGCGGAATTTCATGCTATTCGGTTACGGCACGCAACACTTCTTCAAGGCTCGTAACCCCTCTCGCGGCTTTATAGAGCCCGTCTTCGAGCATCGTAAGCATCCCTTCTTTCTTCGCCTGTGTCTCGATAGCGTCGCTCGTGCTTGAGCGGAGTATGACTTCACGGATGGCGGAAGATACGGTGAGAACCTCGTGGATACCGATGCGGCTTTTATACCCGTCCTCGCATTCGGCTGACGGGACCGGACGGCAGAAGGGGAGCTCGTCGAGGCCAACCCCGTCTTTCACGAGCTTTTCTTCGCGGAGCGTCTTGAGCGCCGTCTCGAATTCCGCTTCGCTCGCGATTTTCGCTCGCATGCTTTTATCTACGGCGTACGTCTCTTTGTTCTCGCAAAGCTTCCTTACGAGCCTCTGTCCGATGATGACGCGGATAGTTGACACGAGAAGGAACGGCTCGACGCCCATATCAATGAGACGCGGGATAGCTCCGGCGGCGCTATTGGTGTGTATGGTCGAGAGCACCAGGTGGCCGGTAAGCGCCGCGTTGATGGCGAGTGAAGCGGTCTCGCCGTCGCGGATCTCGCCGATCATGATGATGTTCGGATCCTGGCGCACGAGCGCACGCAACCCGTTCGCGAACGTGAGTCCTATCTGCGGATTCACCTGCGTCTGATTGATCCGTTTCATCTGGTATTCGATAGGATCTTCGATGGTCGATATGTTCACGTCCGGCCGGTTGAGGATATCGAGCATGGTGTAGAGCGTCGTCGTTTTCCCGCTTCCGGTCGGTCCTGAAATAAGGATGATGCCGGTCGTTTGCTTGAGCGCGTGATGGATGCGTTCCAGATTCTCCCCATGAAGGCCGAGCGCGTCGAGCGTAAAGCCCTCGCCGGTTTCCCGCAAAAGACGCATGACGATTTTCTCTCCGAAGAAAGTCGGAAGTATCGAGACGCGGAAAGAAACACGTTCCGCCTCGGTTTCCATCTTGAAGCGTCCGTCCTGCGGCAGACGTTTCTCATCGAGTTTCAGGTTCGAGAGCACCTTGATGCGCGCGACGATGCCGGCAGCCGCGACTCTCGGAAGCGTCATCGCGTCGTGAAGGATGCCGTCGATGCGGTAGCGTACGAGAACCTCGTCCTCCATCGGCTCGATATGGATATCCGAAGAGCCTTGCACGATAGCGTGTCGCAAGAGCGTATCGACGATGCGGACGATAGGAAGATCCTCAGCCATCTTCTTCAGGTCATCGCCGGAGAGATCCTTATCGCCATCCGTAACGATGCGTATCTTCCCCGCCTCGGTCGAGATAATATCCCCGAATTCGTCCTTAAGGGATTTCTGGTACTGCAGGAGCGCGTGCTTGATGCCTTCCGTATCGGTCAGTCTCGGAAGAATCTTGAGGCTGGTTTTCTTGCGCACCGAGTCAATCGAGGCGAGGTCTTCGACATCGAGCATAGCCACTTCGAGATCGTTGTCAGTTTTCTTGAACGCGATGATGTTATGAGTCCGGGCGATCGGTTCAGGAATGAGCATGAGAACGTCGACGGGGATATGGTGTTCCTTCAGGTTTACGAACGGGATGCCGAGGACGTATGCCTGGATGCGCCGCAATGCGTCTTCCGTGAGGGCACCCTGAGAGACGAGCAGGTCGCCGAGCGATTGCTCCCGCTGTTTTGCTTCGGCAGCGGCAGCATCGACGTCCTTCTTTGCGACGAGGCCCGAGTCAATGATGAACTCTTTTAATTCTCCTTCCGAAACGTGCATATCGTACGGTTAAGTATATACCGCGCGGCGTTCCGTATGCCGCGCATAATACACATATATATTGAATAATCTTTCCCCTCCCCGCGTCTCCATGATCGGAAAGTCAGACTTTCCGGATAAGTTCAATGGAATTATGGAATGGAGAGGTTGACGTATCGGGCGGTTTCCGGTATTCTGTACGTATCTGAAATGTCCGCGCTGCGGGCATTTTTGTTAGGAAGACCGCGTATAAAATAGGTAATTAAGATATACCCTATCCCACACCATATGATTGATCTCAAAACCATGAGTGCCGTGCTTGGTGAGTTCGAGAACCGAGGCATAGGCCGTGAAACCATGATTAACGCTATCGAGAGCGCGATGGCAACCGCCTATAAGCGCGAATATGGCAAGCGCGGGCAAGTCGTGCGAGCGAAACTCGATCTCAATACGGGGACCATATCTTTCGAGCAGGTGAAATCCGTCGTTGACGAGACGACCGTCCGTTTCCCTGCCGAGGGCGAGGTGATCGAGGAGCACGCGCATCCGCACGCTTTTCCTCACGGCGAGGAGGAACCGGTCGAAGAAGGGGAGCTTCCGCGTTTCGATCCTGAAAAACACATACTCCTCGATGATGCGAAGCGCATGAAGCGGGGCGCAAGCTTGGGCGAGGAAATCGTCTTTGCGCTCGAACCGCAGGACGATTTCGGCCGTATCGCCGCACAGACCGCGAAGCAAGTCGTCATTCAGAAGGTCCGCGAAGCGGAAAAGCTTTCGATGATGGAGGAATTCGGCGAAAAGAAAGGAGAAATCGTAAGCGGTATCGTGCAGCGCGTAGAACGCGGAGCGATATTCGTCGATCTCGGACGTACGACCGGACTTATCCCGTATGAAGAGCAGATACCGGGCGAGCGATACCGCATGGGCGAACGCATCCGCGCGTACCTGTATGCCGTGGACGAAGGGTTCCGCGGCGTCTATCTCAGGCTTTCGCGCGCCCACCCGCTTTTCGTCGTAAAGCTTTTCGAGCTTGAAGCGCCCGAGCTGGCTTCGGGAGCCATTGAAGTGAAAGCGCTTGCGCGCGAACCGGGAAGCCGCACCAAGATCGCGCTCGCGTCCCTTGATCCGCACGTCGATCCGGTCGGTTCCCTGGTCGGTCAGCGCGGCGTGCGCGTTTCCACGGTCATGGGCGAGCTTGGCGGCGAACGCATCGACGTTATCGAATGGAACGAGGATCCGAAAGAGTTCGTAAAAGAAGCGCTCTCCCCTGCCATCCCGCTCAGTATCGATCTTGACGAGGGCGAGCATCGCGCGATAGCAACGGTTTCTGAGGACGAACAGTCGCTCGCGATCGGCCGCGGCGGGCAGAACGTCCGGCTTGCCGCAAAACTTACCGGATGGAATATCGATATCGTTTCGGCAAAAGGCAACGAAATAGCCGAATCCGACGGCGAATCGGTCGAGATCGCTTCAGCTGACGAGGATCCGGCCGAAGCGGCGGGGGTTATGCCGGTCGAGAGCGTCGAGGTCGTTACGGAAGAAGCCCGCCAGAAAACCAGTCTTCCTGCCGAAGAAGAGCTCGTCGAGCTCCCCTCTTCCGACGAGACCGTCGCCGATGCGGAAGAAGACCGCGACCCGTCGAAAGACGAATGATCAGTATTGTATACTTGGCCAGTATCGCGTTACACGACGATGCTTAAGAAAAGATAACCGTATGAACCTCCTTCACGATATCGATCCGGGCACGAAAGAAGAGATCAGCGTCATCATCGAGATCCCGAAAGGTTCTCACAACAAGTACGAGATCGATAAGAAGACGGGCGTTATAAAGCTTGATCGCGTCATGCACAGCGCGCAAGACTATCCTTTTGATTACGGCTTCGTACCGAGGACGCTCTGGGATGACGGCGACGCTCTCGATGTCGTCGTGCTCACCACATATCCGCTCGCTCCCGGCATCCTTGTTCCCGCTCGCCCGATAGGCATCATGCATATGACCGATGGCGGCGAAGCCGACGAGAAGGTCATCGCTGTCGCTTCCGGCGACCCGCGTTTTGCGGAGGTGGACGACATATCCGCCGCAAACCAGCACGTGCTGAAGGAAATAGCTCATTTTTTCGCGACCTATAAGCAGATCCAGAAGAAAGAGGTCGCGGTTGGCGAGTTCGAAGGCCGTGCTGCCGCGGAGGCGGCATATGTCCGGGCGCGAAAATTGTACGACGACGCTCACAAGGCCTGATGGATAACGAAACGAACATGAATGAGAAACCACCTCTTCTGTCCGGAACGCCGTCGCCGAAAGCGCAATCGTGGGGCGTGCTCATCTCGATCGTAGTCATCGTGCTCATGATCGTCATCGGAGCGTTCTATTCTTGGCAGAAGAGAGTCGCCGAGAACCGCGCGCTTATCACGAATGCCGCCCGATGACCCTTTAACCGACTAAGCAGTACGTAACCATGTATAAAAATACCCAACCGCATGCCTCGATGCTCGTCCCCATGGTCGTGGAGAAAAGCCAGTTCGGAGAGCGTGCTTACGACATCTATTCGCGCCTCTTGAAAGAACGTGTCGTATTCCTTGGCGGGCCTATAGATGATGATGTCGCAAACCTTGTCATCGCCCAGCTTCTCTTTCTGGAAGCGGAAGATCCGAAAAAGGACATATCGCTCTACATAAACTCGCCGGGCGGTTCGGTTACCTCGACGCTCGCTATGGTCGACACGATGAATCACGTAAAACCTCCGGTTTCGACCGTTTGTGTCGGCATGGCCGCCTCAGGAGCCGCTATCCTGCTGTCTGCAGGGGAGAAGGGGAAACGCTTCTCTCTCCCGAATGCCGAAGTCATGATCCATCAGCCTCACGGCGGCGCCGAAGGGCAGGCGACCGATATCGAGATAACCGCAAAACAGATTCTGAAGCTGCGCGAGCGGCTCAACAGGATTCTTGCGAAAAATACCGGCCAGCCGTTCGAGAAAATCGAGAAAGACGTCGAACGCGACTTTTTCATGACGGCGGACGAGGCGAAAAAGTACGGCCTTGTCGATCACGTCTACAAATAGAACGATGACAGGATAGGGGAAGCGGGCAGCGAAGCGCCGCCCGCTTTTTCATGGTACAGTCCCTTCACTCCCGCCCTGCTGTCCCCTGTATGCCAGAATCCGTCTGTCCGCCTCACTGCTCCTCGCTTTATTCCCCGATGGAGATATCCCTACCATGTCACTCAATATCATACTGATACTACTCGCGCTGAGCGGCGTTGGCGGCGTCGTGCTCGGGTATGTCTTGCGTGTCCTTATCGGGCTTGCGCAGCGCGGTTCGGTCGAGCTCGACATCAAACAAAAGCTGCTTCAGGCAAAGGAACAGGTTGCGAAGATGCTCGCGGATGCGGAATACCGAAGCGCCGTCATCGAGACGGAACGCCTCGCGCCTCTCGAGGATCGCGAGGGGAAGATCGTCGCGCGCGAGGAACGTCTTGCTTCGCGTGAAGAGTTCCTCGACTCCCGCCAGCGGGACCTCGACGAGAAAGAGAATGAGATACGCGCGCGCGAACAGGAAGCGGTGCATACGACGCGCAAGGCGGAAGGCCTTATCACCGAACGCTCGAAAGAGCTCGCACGGATCGCCCATATTTCGGAGGCGGCGGCGCGCGAGGAGCTTTTCTCCGAAATAGAACGTTCCTACGAAGAAGCGATCCTCTTGCGGTTGCAGAAGCTTGCCGCAAACGGGCGGGAACGCCTTGAAGATAAGGCTCGCTCGATCCTCGTATCGGCTATCCATCGTCTCGGGAACGCGGTGAACGCCGAGGTCATGTCGCTTTCCGTCACGCTCCCCTCCGAAGAGATGAAGGGGAAGATAATCGGCAAAGAAGGCCGCAACATCAAAGCATTCGAACGCGCGACGGGCGTCGATGTCCTTATCGACGACGCGCCGGACAAGATAACGCTCTCTTCTTTCGACCCGCTCCGGCGGGCTGTCGCGAAATCCGCGCTCGAAAAGCTCATCGCCGATGGGCGCATACAGCCGGTCAAGATAGAGGAAACGGTCAAGAAGACACAGGATGAGATAGCGGATATCGTAAGACAGAAAGGAGAAGCGGCGGCGTACGAAGCCGGGGTCATCGGTCTCGACCCGAAGCTTACGGCGCTTCTCGGCCGTCTCTATTTCCGCACGAGCTATGGCCAGAACGTCCTCCAGCACTCGATCGAGATGGCACATATCGCCAACATGCTCGCAACGGAGCTCGGTGCCGATGCCGCTGTCGCCCGCGCCGGAGCCCTGCTGCACGATATCGGCAAGGCAGTCGATCACGAAGTGCAAGGCACGCACGTTGAAATCGGGCGCCGGATCCTTGAAAAGTTCGGCGTCGATACGCGAATCATCCAAGCGATGCAATCGCATCACGAGGAGTATCCGTACGAAACGCCGGAAGCGGTTATCGTGCAGGTGGCAGATGCGATATCCGCCGGACGTCCCGGAGCTCGTCGGGATACCGTCGACCGCTATCTCGAGCGCCTCGGCGATCTCGAGCGCCTCGCCGGAATGTTCGAAGGAGTCGAAAAAGTCTACGCCATATCCGCCGGGCGTGAGATACGCGTCTTTGTAAATCCCGGAAAGGTCTCCGACATCGCCATGCATACGCTTGCGCGCGACATCGCGATGCGCATACAGGCTGAAGTGAAATATCCGGGGGAGATAAAAGTGAATATCATTCGCGAAAACAGGGTCGTGGAATTCGCGCGCTGAAACAAAAATCGTGATTTTGCGCTATCCACGCTATCCTGACAAGCCCTATTGCGCAAAACGGCTTATTTCCTATACTTTGCCGCATACCCGCTTCGCCCACACGAGCCCCGCGGGGTTAGCAATTAGCACATACTCATGAATAAAGCAGATATCATCGAAAAGGTGCACGGCGTTCTCGGCACCACAAAGGCGGACGCGGAGCGTGCCGTTGAAACGGTCATAGACTCTATCGTTTCCGGCCTCAAGTCCGGCGATGAGGTTTCAATCGCAGGTCTCGGCATCTTTGCGACGAAAGCCCGTCCCGCCCGCGAAGGCCGCAACCCTCGTACCGGCGAAACCATCCGCATCGCTGCTTCTCGCACGGCGAAATTCCGCCCTGCGAAAGCCCTGAAGGATGCGGTAAAATAAGGAGGAACGCCCCCTATTTTCCTAGTCAGAGACGGCACAATCCCTAGGGATGTGCCGTCTCGTTTTCTTTCCTGATGGGGGCCCATCATCCGAGAGACGTATTTTGAACTTTCAGTCGAGAATGTCTCCGTATTTCTTTGCCAATTCCTCCTCTCTTAATCGTCTTTGCTCCATCCTTTTTGCCGTCGTTTCAGGACTACGGAATCCCTCGATATGTTTTGTTACCGGTTCAAGTGTCTCCCCTTTTATCTTGCGCAACCATTTATCCGAATTAATTCCCTCATCAAATTCGACATCAAACTTAAGATACCCTTCCTTACTGGGGTTGGAAAAATGGAGACGCTTGATTCTCTCGATGGGTCGCGTCGGAGCAATCACGTCAGCTTGCGTCATCTTATCCGCGAAAACTTCAGCGATACCAAAATCGCCTCCTGTCGAGCACGAGTTGAAGACGAACGTCGGTTTTTCGACAAAAAAGCCGTGGACGGCGCGCACCGTTCCCTTACCCTCTAGAATTTCCCCTATAGTGAGACTGGCGATATTGCCGATTTTTCTCGAATCACCCAGATCGATTGAGTCGATTGAGCCGTGCCCTCCTATGATTGCATAGGATATCTTGTGCTTATCCCCGTATAGCTTGTTTGCCGTGAGAAGCTTTTTCGCGACATCGATCCTACTCCCCGCTTCAAAGACACGCACCTGATAGCTGGCCGCCTTGTTATCATGAGCAAAATCTGTCAAGACCGTTTTTTCCGTTTCGTTGAAAAATGCACCGTTATGGTCCGCTCGAGGATACATGATGATGCCATAAGGGCCCTCCGTATTATTCAGATTGTCATACTGGTCTATGAGGAGTTGCGTCGGATACCGACCGTACGTTTGTATGCCGAAGGTTCCGGAAAGGATTTTTACTGCTTCAGGCCTCTCTGCGGCGACCTCAAGTGCAGCTCGGGCGTTCTTTCTGAGGAAAACATTCTTCTCCCCTTCCTTGCACGACCCGTTTACGGCAGAAAGGAACTCCTCCGGATTAAGGCCGATATCTTGGAAAAGATGCTTGCAAAATTCTCTATTTTCATTGCGAACGGAACCGACAATCCCTGGACCTTCTGCGTTTTCATCCCATTCTGAGAGGAGGTCGTCTGACGTGAACGAAGATTCGAGGAGTGTATTGAGAGCGGTATCAAGACACGCTTCGTGCGGATTGCTAACCTTGCGGTCAAGAAGGAGGATTCTCACGATTTCCCTTGCAACGCGTGATGAGTCCTCTCTCCCGCTTGAGAGCACCGCATTGACGTATCTGTCGATGTGGTCGAGGGCCTCACGCCCCGTACCGTGCGAGTCCTTCACCTTCCCGATGAATTCCGGAAGCGCGGATACGCTTCCTTCGATGCTGGCGAGCGCTTGGTCGTGCCAATCCGACATTCCTTTCTTGTGCATGCGTTCCTTCCCTTCTTCAAGAAGCTGGACGATGAGCTCGGTGGATCTCTCTACATCCTCCCCTGTGTCAAAACCGAAGCGCGGGGAGATGTCCTCGATATGGCTCTGCACGAAGTTGCATATTTCGCCCGTGAACGCCTTACCGACATCCGTGAACTCCTTGCCTGCCGCCCGCTCCCGTAATGAAAGGAGTAGATTTAGGGCCTCTCCCCGCAAAACAGGATCATCGAGCGCCTTGTCAATGTCTCGGACGGAACTCTCAAACGTCTTAAGGGCTTTGCGCTTCTCAACAGCCTCGAAAGGCTTTCTCATGAAGGAAGATATTTTACTGCGGGGAGCATCTGTATCCACTCGATCGATTACGGAAAAGCCGGCATTGCGGACGGCGTCGAGCGACGCTTTCACACGCTCGCGCTCTTCGGTGGACAGATCAGACTCCGTTCTTTTCGTCTCCATCGACCGGGCCGCTTGGACTTCTTGAACAAATTCTTCCTCCGCCCTCTTCGCTTCAACATGAAGGAGGTCGATTCCCACACGATCCTCCGGATCGATAGCGGCTCCTATCTGTGCGGCACGCTGTTCGATTCGTGCTAGGTTTTCCTCCGTCTCGGTATCGAATCGTTCAACCTCTTGTCGCGCTTGTTCGACCATCTGTCCTGTTGATTCAACGGGCATTTCCCGGTAATCGCCCCGATTCGATTCGTGCCGTTCCGCTTGTTCGAATCTCATGGCCTCAATTTCTCCCGTATACCTGCAATCTGTTCTTTATCGAGCTTCTCCGACACTCGGGTGAAAATGCTGATTCGTTGGCGACGCAATTGAGACATCTTCCGGTCAAAGCTCGCTTTTGCAGCCGCATACACGTTTTCTGGCATGGCCACAGTATACAACTCTTCGTGGACGCTTCGATCATCCGAAATGGCACTAACCGGTGCGGGCGGGGAGAATCGAACTCCCGATTACTGCTTGGAAGGCAGTCGTTTTACCACTAAACCACGCCCGCATAGTGCGAGAATACCATTTTTAAGATAGCGTAGGTATACATGCGCCTTCGAAGCTATCTTGCCATCGCCGTCTCGCTTGCTCTCGGGATCCTCGCCGCGATTTTCTCTTCCCAGATGACGCAGACCTATCACGTTTCTCCCGTGCCGTCGCTTTCGGTATCGTCCGACCATGCTACAGCTTCTCTGCCTGATTCGTCTGCAAAGTCGAGAACGAGCGTCGGATCAATAGCCTCAAGCCGGCCTGAAACCGGCCCTTCTCCCGCAAAGACAAAGGCATTGAGAGCGGAAACGTCATCGACGACAGCAAGGCAATCACCTTCGCCTTCTACGCCGTCCCTAACCGAAGAGGACGCGCTGAATATTTCAGCCTCGCGATTGCGGGCGGCTCTCGTAAACATCATCTGTTACGTGCCTGCAGGCAGCGGGCTCCACTCCATTTCAGGAAGCGGCGTTTTTATTGATCCGAGGGGCGTTATCCTCACGAACGCGCATATCGCGCAATATTTCCTTCTTGCTGATCGGGGTGTTTCCTGTTCGATCCGATCGGGAACTCCCGCAAAAGGGCGATACGATGCCGCACTCATTTTCATCTCGCCGGAATGGATTCGCGCAAATGTCGGAGTCCTTACCGAAACGGCTCCGAACGGCACCGGGGAATACGATTTCGCATTCCTCGCGGTGACCAAAAGCACGACAGACACCCCGCTTCCGGCGTCGTTCCCATCCATACCGATCGCCCAAACGCCGCCTACGCCGGGTACTCCTGTCGTTATCGCTTCGTACGGGGCGCAATTCCTCAATTCCGCCCAGGTTGAGTCCGCTCTCTTCCCTACGGTCGTTTTCGGTTCGGTTAAAGGCGTCTTCACGTTCAAGACCAATACCATCGACCTCATCGCGCTCGGCGGCTCGGCGGCCGCACAGGAAGGTTCTTCGGGAGGAGGCGTTGCGGACTCCTCCGGAGATCTCGTCGGCACCATCACGACGAGCACGGTCGACGGACCGACGTCCTCCCGCTCCTTGAATGCCATCACGGCTTCTTATATCCGTGCCGAGTACGCAAGCGAGACCGGACAAGCGCTTGATATCCTTCTTGCTAAGCCGACATCAAGCGCTATCGCCGATTTTGCTCCGCAGATGCCCGCTCTCGAGTCGACACTAACCCTTCCCTTGCCCTGATTTGTTCAAAAAATTAGTGTCGGGCCGCTGGGAATCGAACCCAGTCATCATCCTCCCAAAGGATGCGTACTACCGGTATACGACGGCCCGAAACCGCCTAGACTGAAGCGGAATGTCCCGCACTAGCGGATTCCTCAAGCATCCTAGCAGGTTTAGACGATTTGGGGCAGATAGCGAACCAGCGCCTTCCCGTCTTTGCGTCGCAGCCATACGAGGCAGCCGTCCACCTGCCAGTCCCCTTCCCATCCCGTATCAAGGACATACCATTCCCCCGTCCGAACGACTTTCCGTATCTTCGATTCGTGAAGATTAGATGACGGATCGTATTCGTCGTGCACGCGTTTGTCGTCAGGAAATTCGTCAACCAAAATCGTCTTTACTTCGACGAAATGCAGCGTGCCGGCTTCCTCTGCGACCACATCCAGCTCCCCTGTTTTCCGCGCGACATTGCGGTCGCGGATACTGAATCCGTGTCGGCGCAGGTACTCGGCGACTGCCCTTTCCCCCAGAGCACCCACTTCTTTGCGAGTCTTAAAAGAAATGTTCACGGCTTTTAGAAATATGGCGTATTTGTTCAGTATACTCTAGGACCGTCCCGAAAAACCGATAATCGACACGTGTCTTTTATCCCCAATATGAACATGTTTATCAACACTTTGCCATAGAAGTTTTTTAAAGCAAAAACGGCTCTTTTGAGCCGTTTTTGCTAAAATCAACGGAACAGTCTCTGTAGCTGTTCATGGTGCGGATAGGGAGAATCGGACTCCCGTCTCGTCCTTGGCAAGGACGCGTTCTACCACTAAACCATATCCGCGTTAGACGCCATGATAGCATATATCATCCCATTCCTCTATCGTTTCGCCTCAAAATTGAGCAATCGAACACAAACGAGCCGAAAAGCCATAGCGAGCAAAGCGAATACCGGTAATTTCTAACCCATATGGTGCCCCGACCAGGAATCGAACCCAGAATTCGACGTCCGAAGCGTCGCGTGATATCCGTTTCACCATCGGGGCGTACATCAAATACTACGACACATGCTAGTATCACGCTATGCATTTCCATATCCCGAAGGAAGTCGCTCCTGTTGCAGAGACGCTCCGGAAAAACGGGTTCGAGGCCTATCTTGTAGGCGGTTGCGTACGCGATCTGCTTATCGGCCGAGAACCAAACGATTGGGATATAACGACAAACGCGAACCCTGAACAAATCCAAGGCCTATTTCCTGACTCTTTTTACGAAAACGATTATGGCACCGTTGGCGTGAAAACAGGCTCTGCTAACAAGCGGACCGAAATCATCGAAGTCACGCCTTACCGTATCGAGTCCGATTATTCAGACAAGCGCCGCCCAGACAAAGTCGAATTCGGCTCATCTCTTCTTGAAGATCTCGCTCGTCGAGACTTCACCATAAACGCGCTCGCGCTCGATGACTCTAAAGGACATCTCGAAGATCCTTACAACGGACAAAAGGACATAAAGGACAAAATGATACGGGCGGTCGGGGCGGCAAAGGAACGCTTTAACGAAGACGCTCTCCGGATGTTACGCGCAGTCCGTCTCGTTGCCGAGCTTGGTTTTGGTATAGACGGCGATGTCGCTAGCGCAATAAGCGAAAATAGAGCGCATTTAAATAATGTTTCACGTGAAAGAGTTCGGGATGAACTTATCAGGATTTTAAATTCGAGCCGGCCCATGGATGCCCTGGTACTCGCCCAGCAACTCAATATTCTCGAATTCATCGCCCCAGATCTTATCCGCGGTATCGGTATTGAACAAAATCAAGCCCATAGCTATGACGTTTTTGGGCATCTTATGCGAACCATGCAGCATGCGGCTGATAAGGGCTGGAGTTTCGAAACAAGACTTGCCGGGCTTTTCCACGATGTTTCTAAGCCAGAAACTCGTCGCTGGTCAGACGAGAAGAAAGACTGGACTTTCCATGGGCATGAAGTCGTTGGTTCACGTGTAACAATGAAGGCACTCGAAAATTTGCGCTTTTCACGTGAAATAATAGAAAAAGTCGTAAAACTCGTTCGCTGGCACATGTTTTTTTCGGATCCTGATCAAATAACGCTTTCCGCTGTCCGGCGTATGATAACTAATGTTGGAGAGGAAAATATATGGGATCTTCTCAATCTTCGTATTTGCGATCGCATCGGTACCGGACGTCCGAAAGAACAACCTTTCCGTTTTAGGAAATATAAAGCCATGGTTGAGCAGGCGCTCAGAGATCCGATTTCCGTAGCAATGCTCAAGACAGACGGGAGGCATATCATGGAAAGGTTTCATGAGAAACCGGGACCAAGGATAGGTTGGGCACTTAATGCTCTTCTTGAAGAGGTACTGAGTGACCCAAAAAGAAACGAATTGTCATACCTTGACGGAAGAACTGAAGAAATGCTTCAAATGCCTGACGAATCTTTAAGGGAACTTGGAGATTCTGGAAAAAAGAAAAGGGAAGAGATGGAAGATGAAGAAGTAAGGAAGATATTGGAAAAGCATCACGTTTGCTAGGTCTTTTCGGAGAGACAAAACAAAAGACCGCACGGTAAGTTGAGAAAAAGGAGCAGGGGCGTACATGATGGGTCTCAACTCGGGGATTGTGCGGTCTTCGTTTCTAACGAGTGCTTTCACGTGGAACATCGTGCTTTTTTATAGCGTAGTGCGGATTCGCCGCAAACCCGTTTGCAGATGACCGTGTTAGGCACACAGAGATCGAAAGAACTCTCAAAGAGCAACTAAGGGAAGATCCTTGCCGAAGCAACTACCGTTCCCTGTATACCATCGTAAATCTATAAAGGACATTGTAAAGGACATTATCCACAGGTCCTTTATGAGAGAGATATGGAAAGAGGGCAGTGGTCCGATCCGTAGACGTCCGCCGCGATGTCTGATTTTTTCACGCGTCTCATGTGTTCGTTCGCTACGAAAAAATAGTCAATACGCCAGCCGACGTTCCTATCGCGGGCATGCGTTTTCTGATCCCAGTATGTATACGCTCCTGTAACGCGGGGATGGAAGTGGCGAAATGAGTCGACATATCCAAGACTTACGACCTCGTCGATCCACGCGCGTTCTTCGGGAAGGAAGCCGGTATTTTCCTCGTTTTCCTTAGGTCGTGCGAGATCGATCTCTTCGTGCGCCGTGTTTACGTCCCCGCAGAATATCACCGGTTTTTGTTTCCGGAGATTCTCTATAAACGGCAGGAACGCATCATAAAAACGCATCTTATAGTCAAGCCGTTCGGGTCCCTGCCCGCCATTTGGAAAGTAGACATTCAGGAGCCAGAAATCTTCGTATTCCGCGCCTATAAGCCGGCCTTCCTGGTCGAACTCTTTTATACCCATGCCGTACAGCACGTTTAACGGTTCTATTTTCGAATAGAGCGCGACACCGCTGTAACCCTTCTTCTCTCTCGAAGATGAGAAAAAAGATGAAAAGCCTGCTGGCGAGCGCAACTCGTCGGAGAGTTGTTCCGGGGTCGCTTTTGTTTCCTGAAGGCAGAAAATGTCAGGTTTCAACCGTTTCAGGAACGTGTCCCAGTAGTTTTCTTTTGCGAGCGAGCGCAAGCCGTTTACGTTCCACGAGACGATCTTCATACGGTTAGTATTGTATACGATTGCGCAGGAATGGTGCGTGCACTCAGCGTGACGGACGTTGTTCAAAAAAGGACGCTCTCATGACATCCGGCCCGCCTCACGAGGATCGTTTCCGGCTGTGGTATTTCTTATGTATTTCGCGCAAGCGCGCGTCAGTGATATGCGTATAGATCTGTGTCGTGTTGATGGAGGCATGGCCCAAAAGCTGCTGCACCGAGCGGATATCGGCTCCGTTGGTGAGGAGATCCGTGGCGAAAGAATGACGGAGCACGTGCGGCGTGACCTTCCGGGTTATGCCCGCCGCGACCGCACGCTGCTTGATGATACGTTCGACAGAGCGGGGAACAAGACGGGACGGCGCGTGCGCACTTGTCCGGATGTTGACGAAAAGCGCGTCTTCCATGTCTTTGCGTATGGCAAGGTACTGTGTGACGGCATGTTTTGCCGCATCGGAAAGGAATACGACCCGCACCTTGTCCCCCTTGCCGCGGATCGAAAGGGCATCCTGGGAAAGGTCGATGTCGGTATCGAGCGCGCAGAGCTCCGAAACACGCAGCCCGGTGGAAAACAGCATCTCAAGTATCGCCTTGTCGCGCCGATCCCTTTCTGTCGCCCCGTCGGCAGATTTCAAAAGACGGTCGAGCTCGACCGGGGTGATGAGATCAAGTTCGCGCTCCGGCAGCTTCGCAAGCTCGATACGTTCGGGCGAGAGGCAGGAAAGTCCGCGTTTGCGCGCAAACTTGAGAAACGCACGCAGCGCGATCATGTAGTAGTTCTGGGTGCGCCGCTTCATCGTGTTTTCTACGCCTGGTTGGCGGTTTAACCATTGGCGAAATTCGCGTACGCGTTCCTCGCTGATGTCGGCAATGCTCTTGATATCCATGCGCGTGAAAAAACGGGTCAGATAACGATCGTAATTCTCGATGGTTTTTATAGCGCGACCGCGCTCTATCTCGATGTATTCGAGGAATTGCCGTTTCAGTGTCTCCGCTTCCATAGCCGGTAGGGAAAGTATAGCTCGAGCGGGTGATGAATGTGCGACATACCGGACGCACTTGCGGATTCGAGTAAGGCGTGGTAAGGTGGTATTCTCTATGCTTACCGCTAAGAAAAAGGCGACCACTATAAAAAACGTCGCACGACATGCCGCCGATACCGGTTCTCCCGACGTACAGGTCGCGCTTCTCTCGAAACAGATCGACGAGCTCGCGAAACACCTCAAGAAGAACCCGAAGGACTTCCATTCCCGTCGAGGACTTCTTCAGATGGTCGCCGACCGGCGCGCGCACCTGCGTTACCTTGAGACAAACGACAAGCGCCGCTACAACGCGCTCATCAAGAAACTCGGTTTGAAGAAATAGCTTTCCTCACGAAAAGGCGGCAGAACGTCGGGCGCTTTTCAATCGTTCGTGGTAAGATACGAGAGTCGGCATTACGTTCGGCTATGTTCGTTTTTATACATTTTACAGAAGCATCTATTTTATGGCGGTTATCAAACATCCAGCTCAACGCGTAGGGGTATTCATTGATACGCAAAATCTCTACCACAGCGCAAAGCATCTCTATAAAGCGAGAGTCAACTTCAGCAAAATCCTCGAAGAGGCGGTCGGCGGGCGCATCCTGGTGCGCGCTATCGCGTATGTCATATCGACGGAGAGCGGGGAAGAGAAGAATTTCTTCGAAGCGCTCACCAAGATGGGCATAGAAACGAAGGTAAAAGACCTCCAGATATTCGCCGATGGCGCGAAGAAAGCCGACTGGGATGTCGGTCTCGCTATCGATGCGGTCAAGCTCGCCCCGAAACTCGATACCGTCGTTCTGGTAACCGGCGACGGCGACTTCGTTCCGCTTATCCAGTATCTCGATATGCACGAAGGATGCCAGGTCGAGGTGATTTCTTTTGGAAAATCCTCTTCAAGCAAGCTGAAAGAGGTTGCTCATGCGTTCACTGACCTCTGCGACGATCCTCAGAAATTCGTTATCAGCTCGCGCGGATAACCCCATAGGCAACGCGTGCTATGGGGTATGATGTTTCTTGAATGGACACGAAAACCCCGGTACCAAACTCCCTTCCGGAGAAGGAGTCGCTGAAAAAATACATCCGTACGTTCGAGAGCGACATGAACATCCTTAAGAAAGGAGGTGTTCCTAATCTCGTTCCTCTCGGAGAAAACAGCACCGAACAACCGGTTGAACCGTCTGTTGTTGAAGAAAAGCCGGTTGCGCCGCAACCTTTTCCGGCAATAAAAATTGAAGAAACTCCGCCTCCGCCTCCGCCTCCGCCTCCGCCTCCGCCTCCGCCTCCGCCTCCGCCTCCGCCTCCGCCTCCGCCTCCGCCTCCGCCTCCGCCTCCGCCTCCGCCTCCGCCTCCGCCTCCGCCTCCGAAACCGGTTCAAAATCGAGCGCAATCTCGTTTGTCAAGTGTGGACGAGGAAAAGAAACCCTCACCGCTCCAGACGTATGCAAGCGATTTTTTCGATCGCGTAAAGAAGACGCGCGCTTCGACCATGACAATACTCGCTGCACAGCAGGATTCGGCGCCGGAACCCCCTCAACCCCCTCGTCCTCCGCGGGATTCGCATGGTTTGCGGTACGTCATCGCCGGTGTTGTGTTGCTTCTCGTGAGCATCGCAGGCGTCTATGCCGCCTATCTTCGGTACGCGGTCAATTCTGGGCCGGTTATGATTGCGCCTTCCGTTTCAGCGCCGATATTCGTCGATGAACGCGAACAGGTTTCGGGCACGGGTCCTGTCTTGATGCAGGCGATCGAGCGTTCGGGCGCCCGCACTCTCGCTCCCGGAGCGATCAGGCTCCTCTACCTTCAAGACGCGACGACGACCGGCGACAACGTTTTCCTTTCGCTCGGTCTTCGTGCGCCCGGCATCCTCTTGCGCAACGTGAACGCGTCCGGCGGCATGGCAGGCATCATAAACGCCGGCGGGACGCAAGATCCGTTTTTCATCCTTTCCGTCGCTTCTTACCGCGACACGTTTGCGGGAATGCTCTCGTGGGAACCGACGATGCCGGACACCATGGCGCTGCTCTTTCCTCCTTATCCGCTTACAAGCGCCTCTTCGACGACAACAGCCACCAGCACGTCTTCTTCGACGAGTACGCAGCAATATAGCGCCACCCCGCCAGGTTTCCGTGACGAAACCGTTGCTAACCATGATGTGCGTGTCTACCGTTCTGTCGAGGGCAGAAGCATCATTCTCTACGGCTACTGGGACCAAAGGACGCTCGTTATAGCAAGAAACACCGCCGCATTCACTGAAATACTGCAACGGCTTGCGACGTCGCGCGCCCAATAGCGCTTTCCGTTCTGATATCATGGCCGTATGGAAATCGAACATGCACGACAAAAGCTTGAAGCAGAAAAGGGAAAGCTCGAAGTAGAAATGGGAGGTATCGGGCGGAGGAACCCCGCCGTTCCAAACGACTGGGAATCAGTGCCGTCTGAAACCGGATCCGAGCCGGACATGGCGGATCAGGCCGACGTCATCATCAACCGCGAGAATAACGCGGCTATCCTTTCCGAGCTTGAGGCGCGGTACGATGTCATCCTAGCCGCTCTCTCGAGGATAGAGAAAGGGACGTACGGGAAGTGCGAGGTTTGCGGAAACGACATAGAAGAAGATCGGCTCGAGGTCGATCCTGCGAGCGCCACCTGTAAGGCGCACCGGTAGCCGGTCGTTGCACTGATGTCTCTTTCGCCGCGGAATCTTGTTTCAGGAGGGATGCCCGCAGCGGACGCTTCGAAGGCTGGCAAGCGAAGCAATCAGGGATATGCGAAAACGCTGGCGGCGCAACCGATCGGGTCGGGCGCGGAGATAGTGAGCGTCGAGGCGGACCTTACGCGCGGATTGCACACATTTTCAATCGTCGGACTTGCCGATAAGGCGGTCGAAGAGGCTCGCGACAGGGTTAGCGCGGCGATACGCCATTCCGGATTCAAACCCCCGAAACAGCAGAATAAGCGCATCGTCCTCTCGCTTTCGCCGGCGAGCTTAAAAAAGGAAGGTTCGCACTACGATCTCGCACTCGCGCTTGCCTACCTCATTGCAAACGGCGACCTGGTGCCGCAAGCCGGGCAGACGGAAGGGATGCTGTTCATCGGCGAGCTCGCCCTTGATGGAAGCATACGAACGGTACGGGGCGTACTGCCACAGGTACTCGCTGCAAAACGGCAGAGCATAAAGACGGTCTTTGTCCCGCCGGGGAATGCGCACGAAGCGCTCCTTGCCGAAGGCGTTGAACTCTACGCGCCCTCATCGCTTTTCGAGCTCCTCCAGCATCTTCGAGGAGAGAAGGAGATGTCGCAAGCCGAACGCGCCGGACGTCCCTTGCCGCCTCCTGTGGCTGTCGATTTGCGCGACGTGAAAGGACAAGAGAGCGCCAAACGCGCTCTTGAGATAGCCGCTACCGGCCGGCACAATATTGTTCTGTACGGCCCGCCGGGAACCGGCAAGACCATGCTCGCTCGCGCGATTCCGGGTATTCTTCCGCCGCTTTCTGACGACGACGTGCTTGAA
The DNA here is from genome assembly GCA_021802705.1 of bacterium. Lineage (GTDB taxonomy): Bacteria > Patescibacteriota > Minisyncoccia > Phycocordibacterales > Phycocordibacteraceae > C7867-001. The sequence continues at coordinate 118,599 of JAJZRL010000002.1, forward strand.
GTAACCGCCATCCATTCGGTCGCAGGCCTTCTCAAGGAAGGCGATGCGGTCTATCGTCCGCCTTTCCGTTCGCCGCACCATTCTGTCTCGCACGTAGCGATTGTCGGCGGGGGCGCTTTTCCGAAAGCGGGCGAGGTAACGCTCGCACATAAAGGCGTCCTCTTCCTCGATGAGTTTCCGGAATTCGAATCGCGCGTGCTCGAAGCGCTTCGTCAGCCGCTTGAAGATCGCGTGGTGACCGTTTCTCGCGCCCGATCGACGGTGACGTTTCCTGCCGACTGTATGATCGTCGCTGCGATGAATCCTGCGGACACGCTCTCAGGCGATGCACGGGTCACGGAGCGCGCGGCCATAAAACAGGCGCGCCGCCTTTCGCGTCCTATCATCGATCGGCTCGACATGTGGATAGAGGTCCCGCTCGTTCCCCATGAAACGCTCGCCGGCCTCACAAGCGGCGAACCGTCATCGCGCGTGCGAGAGCGCGTCGAAGCCGCTCGCAGGCGTTGCGAAGAGCGTTTTGGAAGCGGGATGGTCAATGCGGTGCTTACGGGCCGCGATCTCGATCAGGCGGGCAATTTTACCGACTCGGCAAAGGAAGCGCTTGCTCTTGCCGCCGCTCGAATGCGCCTGTCGCCGCGGAGCTATCACCGTACGATGCGCGTTGCGCGTACCATAGCCGACCTTGCCGGTTCGGAACCGGTGACGCCTGCCTGCGTGCTCGAAGCGTTGCAGTACCGTCCGCGCGGGCTATTCGGCCTTGAGTGAGCCGGAGAAAAGAGATCTGACGATTATCTTACTGCGGAGAGCATATGCTGCCGACCGCACAATATCCGAAAGGATTTTTCGCGCCGCGAACCTCGAAATGGAGATGCGGCCCTGTCGCCATACCGGTCGTTCCGACATACCCGATGACCTGTCCGCGATATACCGTCTGGCCGCTTGAGACGATAGCGTGCGTCATATGCGCATAGAGCGTTTGCGTATCGTTATCGTGGGTTATGACGACGTAGTTCCCGTACCCGCCGTTCCACGCTCCGTTATTGCGTGCGACGATGACCGTGCCGTCTGCGGCGGCGTGGATCGGCGTACCGCGCGGTGCGCCGATATCGACGGCGTTCCAGCCGTGGATAGACTGGGTGATGATGCCCCCCGGCAAAGGATTCCCGTAAAAGCCAAGCTGTGCGGGGCCGCTACCGCCTAAGTACGGCTCCCGTATCACGCGAGGGATTCTTCGAGAGTAGCCCGAAGAGGCTGCGCGCCGTGCGGGAGCCTGAACGGCGACTTCGCCTCCCGGAATGATCACGACGCTTCCGGCCGTAAGCGCAGCGGCCGGATCAAGCCCGTTGAATTCGGCGATCTCGTTCTTATCGGCACCATATTTTTGAGCGATCGATTGAAGCGTGTCCCCCTTTGCAACCGTATGTTCGACGCCGGAAACGGGAAGGATGACGAGCGTATCGCCGGGGTGCACATCGCGGGCGCTTCCGAGATTGTTTGCCCACACGATGGTATTCACCGAGACCCCGAACATGTCGGCAATCTCGGAAAGCGTATCGCCTGGACGAACGACGTAGATCGAAATACGGTCAGGCGGCGCCACAGGAGCTACGTCCGCGAGAGTACCGCTCGGGCCGCTGTAAGGGACAAGCGCCGAACCGTCTGACGTGGCAAGAGCGAGCGGCGCGCTTACGTTCGGGTCGCTGTTGATAGCTGCGGCAAGAGCCGGTGTCGTGGCGCTCGGGATACCGGTATTTACCGCCGCATCAGCACGGCTTGAAAACGGCCAGAAAGCGCTTGCGCGGTCTGGAAGCAGCGTAAGGAAAGATGCCGTAACCGCTACGCCAGCGATAAACTGCGTACCTTGCTTTATAAAACGGTATATATCCTGTCTCGTGCCTGTTTGCAGCGGATCGGGGGGCTGATTGGTTGATTCGATGGAAAGGGGGAGGAAACGCAGCGAATCTGATCATACAAAAATGGCTTACATACATAGTGCATATAAGCCATTTCTTGAGTACTTCCGTATCAGTCGGTACCGCGTACTATAGTCGATTAAGCGCCCCGAGTCAATCACGTTATTTTCATGCCTGTGGAGAGTAGTTTGTGCGGTATAGTCACGGATGTGACGTATCTTGAGGGATTAAACGAGGCACAGAAACGGGCCGTTTTGACGAAAGACGGCCCGATTTCGGTTCTTGCCGGCGCCGGCAGCGGCAAGACGCGCGTGCTCACGACGCGCATCTATCACCTTATTCGGGAAGGCATCCCGCCGGAAGAGATACTCGCCATAACCTTTACGAACAAGGCCGCCCGCGAGATGCGCGAGCGCGTGAACGCTCTTCTTAGCCACTCTTCGGGAGAATCGGGTCCTTCGCCTCTCGTCGCGACCTTCCACGGCCTTGGCCGCGAGCTTCTTGAGTCGTATGGGAGCGCAATCGGCATCCCGCGATTTTTCAGCGTGTACGATCGTGATGATTCTGAAAAAGCGATCGCGAACGCGCTCAAGGCGCTTGATATTTCGGCAAAAGAGTTCTCGCCGCGCTCCGTATTGAGCCGCATCTCGCGCCTCAAGGGGGAGGGGGTATCAGCGAGCGAGTTTTACGAAAAGAGCGCGCGCGGGAGCTTCGGGGGGCGTGTTACCGCGGAAGCCTGGCTTTCTTACGAGAAGGCGCTTCGGGCGGAGAAAGCTCTCGATTTCGACGATCTCATCGTCCTCCCGCTCCGGCTCCTTGAAGGGCATCCCGATGTTCGCGAGCGCGCGCAGAATCGGTGGCGGTATATCCATATCGATGAATATCAAGACACGAATCTCCTCCAGGGCCGTCTTGCGGCCATACTTGCCGGCAAGAGGAAGAATCTCTTTGTCGTCGGCGATATCGACCAGACCATCTATACCTGGCGCGGCGCGACGATAGAAAACCTTCTCGAGTTCGACAAAACCTATCCGGAGGCCGTCACGATCATACTCGAACGCAATTACCGTTCGACCAAAAATCTGGTCGATGCGGCAAATGCTGTCATAAGGAAAAATAAGAATCGCAAGGAGAAGTCCTCGACGACCGAAAACGCTGCCGGAGAACCCATCCATATCCATGCGACCCGTACCGCCGAAGAGGAAGCGCGCTGGATCGCCGCGAAGATACGGGAGCTTGTACTTTCCGGAGAAAAACCAGAAGGGATCGCGATACTTTTCCGCACCAACTTCCAGTCGCGCGCGCTTGAGGAGAGTCTCTTGCGCGCCGGCATCCCGTACAAGCTTCTTGGTACGCGTTTTTTCGCCCGCAAGGAAGTGAAGGACGCGCTTGCATGGATGCGCCTCGCGCTTGACCCTTCGCGCGAAGCGGACAAGCTGCGCGCCGCATCCTCTCCTCCGCGCGGCCTCGGGAAGGTTACGCTCGGCAAGCTTGCAGCAGGACAGCGCGCGATGCTGCGCGCCGGCGAGCTTGCGAAAGTCGCGCAATTCGAGAGCATCATTCTCGAGCTTGAAGCCGCCGCAAAGACGCTCCGACCTTCCGATTTCGTGAAGCTTGTCATCGAGAAGAGCGGCATGCGCCGCGCGTTCTTTGAAGAAGGGAACGAAGACGACCGTGAACGGTTCCAGAACATCGAAGAGCTCGCTTCTATCGCGGTGCGCCATGACGCGAGGCCGGGACAGGAAGGCGTCGCCGCCTTTCTCGCCGAGGCCGCTCTTGCAAGCGATCAGGATGAGATGGATCAAGGCGAGAAGTCCGGTGTAACGCTCATGACCGTTCATGCGGCAAAAGGCCTCGAATTCGATACGGTTTTCGTAAGCGGCATGGAGGAAGGGCTCTTTCCGCATCAAGGCATGGGTTCGGAAACCGCCCGTGACGAAGAGGAGGAACGCCGGCTTTTCTACGTCGCCATGACGCGCGCGAAGAAACGGCTTTTCCTCGTATTCGCATACCTGCGCATCATCTACGGCAGCGAGCGTTTTGCGGAACCCTCTTCGTTCCTGGACGATCTCGACCGCTCGCTCGTGACGTATGATGAATACGATGCGGAAAGGGTCATCGAGGCGTGAGAAACGTCCTTTTGCCGTCACGGAAGGGGATGCTATCTTTGTATAGAATTCAAGACAAGCTAATCCGTCATCTTACGTACCGCCCATGATCCAGTACTATCTCAGCATCTTCATAGCGGGCTTCTCGCTCATGACCGTGGAGATAGTTTCATCGAGGATCGTCGCGCCGATCATCGGCTCCTCGGTCTTTACCTGGACCTCGGTTATCGGGATAACCCTCCTCGGATTATCCATAGGAAGTCTCGTCGGAGGAGAGATAGCTGATAGGTATCTCAAAGCGTACGGGCAGAAAGTCTTGTCCTTTGCGCTCTTTGTCGCGGCGTTTCTCGTGTATCTCATCGTGCCGCTCTCGAGAAACGTGGGCTTCATCCTGGACGGATCGTTTTCTTTGCCCGTATTGTCCATCCTCATATGCGGCGCTCTGTTTCTTTTGCCGGCGCTTTCGATAGGGGCGCTCTCGCCGATAATTTTCAAATTGTACGTCGGGGATATAAAAAACATAGGCAAGAAATACGGGATACTTTCGAGCGTCTGGTCGGTCGGAAGCATCTTCGGCGTTTTCGTGACGGGATTTTATTTCATATCCGTAATCGGCAGTTCCGGCATCATCTCGTTGGTATCCGCGACGCTCTTCCTCCTTTTCTACTTCTTCTCTCTCAAGAATCTTGACCGAAGCTCTCCTCATTTCAAACGGCATCTTGCTTTTCTCGTCATCCTGACCCTGCTTCTCCCTCTTGCTTTTTTTTTTGAAAAAAGACCGCCACTCCCCGCAAGCGTACTCTTTCAAAGAGAGACCGCGTACTACGATCTGCGCGTAGTTGAATACGACCTGTTCCCGCAATATGGGAAAAACAGGATACTTTTCCTTGACACGGATCCAAACAGCATCCAGACGGAGAAACCTTCAAAAGAGTTCTATACCGACATCTATCCGGCGTTTTCAGCCCTGTCAGATACGCTCAAGAATATATACGTCATCGGCGCCGGCGCGTACACCTTACCCATTAACCTGCGAAAATATTATCCCGACTCGAATATAACCGTTTCAGAGATCGATCCCGAGGTCGAGAAAGTCGGTCGTGCGTACTTTAACGTGGGCAACTATGACATCAAGACGGTGATAGGGGATGCGCGGCTGGATTTTTCTCCGGCGCGCAGCACCGGAGAAAAGTACGACCTGGTATTCGGCGATGCGTATAACTCGCTCATCTCCGTACCGTGGTATCTCATGACGAAGGAATTCTTCTCGGACGTGAGAGGCAGCCTGAACCAGGGCGGCATTTTCGCGATCAATTTCATCGGAACGCTCCAGGGACCGCAATCGAAGGTATTCGGAAGCGTATACAACACCATGAGAGAAGTATTCCCGAACGACTACATTTTTGCATTCGGCAATACCCCGGAAGAGATACAAAACATAACGATAGTCGGCGTTAAGAGCGATAACCATCTCAGTTACGATGCGCTAGCAGAGAAACTGGACACGATCGATCCGACCTATTTCCTGACGAGATCCCTGGTAGACAAGAGCTCGCTTGACAGCAGCGCTCTCGGGAAGGATATGGTCTTGACCGACAATTTCGCGCCCGTTGATACCATGATGACCGGGCTGCTTTCCGACTATTTTCCGAAATATCTGCCGCTCTACCGCAAGATGCTACAGTAGGGCATGGTACGTGCGAAGAAGTCGCTCGGGCAGAATTTCCTGATGCACGCGCGTATCGCGGAACGCATTGCGAACGTCGCGCACCTGACGCCCGAGGACACGGTGCTTGAAATCGGTCCCGGCACCGGCATGCTCACGCGAGCGCTTCTCGCGCGGGCGGGGAAGGTGGTTGCGGTCGAGACGGACGGCGAGCTGTATGCGGAGCTCCGCGTCACCTTCGCGGACGCTATCGCCGCCGGACGGCTTGCGCTCGTACATCGCGATATCCGCGATTTCGCGCCCTCTGCGGATCTTCACGGATATCGCCTCGTCGCGAACATCCCGTACTACCTTACCGGTGAGATTTTCCGAATGTTCCTCGAAGCAAAAAACCAACCCCGCTCGATGACGCTCCTCGTGCAGAAAGAAGTCGCCGAACGTATCGCGCGTTCGGGAAAAGGGAGCCTCCTTTCGCTTTCGATACGAGCATACGGGACTCCGAAGTATGAGTTCACCGTGCCGCGCGGAGCGTTTCGGCCCGCACCGAACGTCGACTCCGCCGTTCTTTCGATCCGTGACATTTCGCGCAAGAATTTCCCTTCTCCGGAAGAAGAGCGGCGTTTTTTCAGCCTTTTGCGCGCCGGTTTCGCTCATAAACGGAAACTTCTCGCCAACAACCTGAAGGAAGCAGGGCTGATTTCCGAAGATATTCCGGAAAAAGCGCGTGCAGAGGACCTCTCGCTTGTCGACTGGCTCGCATTTGCGCGTTCTTCTCACCGTCCTCGCGAACACTAATGCACATAATACCCCGTATTGCGCCTTTTAAACGCGAAGCGGCTGGTATACTAAGAACGCACTATGGGGAACGTTCCCAAAATATGGCGTATCGTCGGCGCGGTGTTTTTCTCGATAACGCTTATTGTTGGCGCCTATATGCTCGGACACGGGGTCGAATCCCCGAATGTCGCCGAGGCATCGACGGAAACCGCCCTTCTTCAGGCGATCGCGACGAAGGACTCGAATGGCGACGGTCTTCCGGACTGGGAAAAGACGCTCTACGGCATCCCGGTAAACAGCACGACCACCGATTACTTCCATCTCGGCATGACCGACGGCGAAGCGGTCGCGAAAGGCCTCATCGTACCGAAGGCGATCGTCGACATACAGGCCAGCACTTCTTCTCCCGCACAGGCCGTTTCAGCGGACAGCTCGCTTCCGCCACCGCCCCCGGACGGAACCATCACCGCCTCTTTCGCGAAGAATTTCTTCATGCTCTACCTTGCGGCAAAACAGGCAAACGGCGGAGCGCCGCTCTCCCAAACGGACATAACAAACGTTACGCAAGAGGCGCTCCGGCAGCTTTCTCAATCGATAACGCCCGCACCCGATTTCAAGTCGATGCAAAATCTCACGGTCGCCGGCTCGGGACCTGACGCTCTCAAGTCTTTTGCCGCCGCCGCCGAGGCCGTTTTATTGAAAAATACGAGCAATGCGACGACAAGCGAGATTCACTACCTGCAGTACGCGGTCCAAGACAGTAACGATACCGACGCGCTCACGCATATCGCGTCGATAGCGAAAGCGTACCGCGATACGGCTGCCGGCCTTGCCGCGCTTCCGGTGCCGCAAGAGCTCGCCGGAGACGACCTCGCCCTCATAAACGCGCTCGCACGCACGAGCGAGATCTTAAGCGACTTCACACGAGTAAATACCGACCCTCTCGCGACGATGCTCGCGCTCAATCAGTATCCCCAAGCAGTGCTCTCTATGAGTACCGCATTCCTCCATATCGGCCAGATATATGCGAATGCCGGCATCACGCTTCCGCCGGGCACCCCCGGCTCGTCATTCGTCAATCTCATGACGAGCGTCACGGCAAGCGAGAAGTCCTCTGCGCAAAAACCATGAACCGGCGCCCGCACCACTCGATACTCGCGGTCCTGCTCGTAGTCTTCCTTGTCGCGCCTATGGCGTTTTTCAGTGTGCCGCCGAAGGCGCACGCGACTCTTCCCGTAGCGGTGGTTGGCACGGTATCGATTCCGTTCCAAATAAAAACGAGCATCGAGAGCACCGTTAGTGCCATCAAAAATACGATTACCGCGATCGAGACGACGACGAGCGCCATAGCGAACACGGCGCTCCAGGTCGATAAGTACGTGCTCGAGCCGCTCGCGTTCGTCCTGTCGGGGCAGCTTCTCAAATCGATGACCGCTGGCATCATCGCGTTTGTCGACGGGCAAGCGAACGGGACGGGTGTCCCGCAATTCGTGCAGGACCTGCAGGGGCACCTACAGAATGTCGGCGATATCCAAGCGCAGACCTTCTTGACGCAGTTCAATGCGAACTCGAATTCGCCGTTTGCTTCCGCGATCACCGTGTCTTTGCAGAATGACTATGCCCAGAAAACGAACCTCGGGGGTTTTCTCGCCAAGAATCAGTGCACGCTTACCCAGGCTTCGGCGAATCCGACGGCTTTCCTCGCGGGCGACTGGTCGCAGGGCGGTGTCGGCGAGTGGTTCGCGCTCACGACCCAGAACCAAAACAACCCGTACATGCTCTATCAGAGCTCGCAAAACGAGATGGCGTCGATGGTCGCCGGCGCGACCGCTGCCCGCCTCGCGGAGCTTAACTGGGGGCAAGGGTTCCTTTCGTGGTGCGGTGACAGTACGACGAATGCCGGCTCGGCCCCTTCGACCGCCGGAGCCTCGACCGGAAGCGGCGTTGTCGGTTCTGCCGGCGACCCATGCACGCAAACCGACGGGTTGCCGGGCATCGTAAAGACGCCGGGTTCGGTCATCAAGGCAAGTCTCGACAAGGCGCTCGGAACCACGTTCGACAAGCTCGTCAACATGGGCAATGCTTCAGCCGAAATCAACAGCATCATGGGCAATATCGCCACAGTCATGAGTACGGTCAATTTCGCGACACAGGTCCTCGGTGGCTCCGGTTCGGGCGGTCTTTTCGGCATCGGGCAAACCTCTTCCGGACAGAGCGGCGGCTCGCAGCTCTCGCAGTATCAGAATTCTCCCAGCTATCTGGGTACGACGCAGGCAAGCGTTTACAATAGCGCCGCCGCTCTTCCGGCTTCCGGTTCGAACATGCTCAGCAACATCGCGCAGTACCAGTCGGCCTGGAACACCATCAACACCGCCGCGAGCAGCGCATCGAACAGCCTCCATGACCTCATCAACTTCTGTTCATCGCAACCATCAGGCGGGTATTACGGCGGTTACTATGGCTACGGCACCTATACGAGCCCGTCCGTTATCATAAGCGACGCTCAGTCCGCGCTCACGAATGAAATCGCGCCAGTGTTCTCGCAAGTGAACGCGGCTGCCACCACTATCGCCGCCGCCCAAGCGATGGTGCAAAAAGTGCAGAACGAGCTCACTGCCGGCGCGAACTCGGCAAGCGGCGCCGGAGGAGCCTATGCGTCCGACATCCAGACGCTCCAAAGCATGTCGCCGACCGCCACCGACGTCGCGAACGCGCAGCAGCAAGCGCAGTCTTTCGGGACCGCCTCGGCGAACCCGCAAGGATCGCTCTTCGTTTCCGGAGGCTCCTTGCTCGACCAGATGAACCTTATCAGCTCGAACGCGCAAGCGCTCAAGAGCTCCTGTGTTCCGCCGCCGGGCTATTTCAATAACAACAATTCGTAATATGCCGCGCTTTCTCACCGTTTCGCTCATGATCTTCGCGCTTATCGCCTTCGCGCGCGCGCCGTTCGCCTTCGCCGCTTCGCCGGCAGCGATTACGAGCGCGACTGTCTCTTCGAGCGGAACCGCTGGAGCTCCTCCTCAGACAAGCGTCCAAGGGACCACGGCAAACGGCACTCAAAGCGCCACCAACCAGAAAAATCCGGCTGCGTACCCGCCTCCGTCCCCGTCTCCCTCCTCCTACAACACCATCATGATCCTGGTCATGAACCTTTTCGCGTGGCTCCTCGGCGTCGCGGCCATCACGCTCGATAACGCCGTATATTACACGGTCATCACGATGGGGAATTACGTCAATAACCTGACGGCTGTCGGCATCGCATGGAGTATCCTGCGCGACATCGGCAACATCGTTCTTATTTTCGGATTCCTCGCTATCGGCATCGCGACCATACTAGACGTGAATTGGTACGGCAACCGAACGAAGATGCTCCCGATACTCCTCATCGCCGCCATCTTCCTTAACTTCTCCCTCTTCATATCCGAAGCGATAATCGACGCAGGCAATCTCTTCGCGACCGAGTTCTATACGCAGATCAACGGCGGCAACCCGCCGCAACCGCTCAATCCTCTTAACCCTGCGGCCGTCCATACGGAAGGCATATCGAACAAGATCATGTCGCAGCTCGGGCTCCAGAGCATCTATGGCAATTCAGGTCAGGTGAATACGGCGATATTCCAGGCGGGCAACACGTGGGTCATCGGTTTCATGGGGATCCTGCTTTTCATGATTGCCGCGTTCGTCATGTTCTCGCTCGCATACATACTCATCGCACGGTTCGTCGCACTCATCTTCCTCATCATCATCGCGCCTATCGGGTTTGCGGGGCTTGCGGTACCGAAGCTTTCAAGCTCGGCAAGCAAGTGGTGGAAAATGCTTATCGATCAGACCATCACGGCGCCGGTACTGCTCCTTCTGCTCTACGTCGCTCTCAGGGTCATTACCGACCAGACATTCCTCACCGGCTTCTGTCTCCCGTCTTCCGGTTCAGGCAACCCGACATGCACCCCGAACTGGACGGGTTTTGCAAGCGGTAACTTCAACGGATTCGCGAGCATGATGCTTTCCTTCATTGTGGCGATGGGACTCCTCCTTGCGGTCGTCATCTTTTCGAGGAGTATGTCGGCTTTCGGCGCAAGCTGGGCGACGAAAGCCGCGGGTGCCGCTACGTTCGGAGCAACGGCATGGGGCGCGAACAGGACCATCGGACGGGGAGCGTATTACTTAAGACGCCGCGCGCTGCAAAGCGAAACCTTCAATAAGGTTGATGCCGCAACAGGCCGCGTCACGAGCCGCGTGCTCGGGTCTGCGGCGACCGCGACGTATGACGTACGTGCCTCGAAGGCGTTCAAAAATATCCCGTACGGCGGAATCGCTGCTGGAGAAGCGGCGAAGGGTGGTTTCGTCGGCGCCCGCAAGCGCTCTATCGAAGCGCATGAGCAGGCCGCAAAGGATATCAAAGAGGCGCACGAGGAGCGTATTGCCAGGACGACTCAAACACATGAAGGGACGGTTGAGGCGCGCAAGGAAGCAGAAAAAGCGCATGAGCAGGCCGTAAAAGAAGCAAATGATACTCGCGAGCGCGTCACACAATCGGAGAAAGCGGAAGTTGAGCGCCTCACCAAGCTAGCCGATGATAACAGGAACAAAGGCATATTTGATCCCAAGGTCGCAAATGACCTGAAAGCGGCCCAAGAGAAGCTTGCAGAGAGCGAGCGAAAACTTGCCCCGACGATCGCTGCACTCGCCAAAGCGGCCGAGACCCTCAAGAATGCGAAAGATGCAGAGATAAAGGCCGAAAAAGAAAAGACCGAAGCAGTGGCTAGCGTGAATGCAAACAAGAGAGCATACGCAGAGGGGCTTAATCATCCGATCGGTTGGGTTGTCAACGGTCCCGGTTCGGGTGCAGCCGCACAGAAGATTAGGGCCTCGCTTAAGGAAAAGGGCTACAAAGAGAAGCTCGAGGAGCTTGTCAGGGCACAGGTTAAGGAGGAAGATAAGATGAAAGAGAAAGAGAAGGTGGGTGGAGAAGAAAAGCCGAAAGAAGAGAGCAAACCTGAAGCGGGACACTAGCCTATGGACCAAAACCCGGAAGAACCGACTCTCGAAGAAAGCATCAATCAAGTGATGCAGACCTTGCCGCCGCCGATCCGGCGTTATCTGTCGGGAGGGAACTACACGGTCGTCGCAAAAGGACTCATGAGCAAATACGGTCTCCGTATCGACCAGGGCGGCGTGCTTGAGCGCGAGATCATGCTGCTTCTCATGGGTATCGAGAGCCCGGACGAGTTCGCCGCCGCGCTCAAGAGCGAAGCGGCGATAGCGGAAGACGTCGTGCGCAACATCATGACCGATGTAAACCGGGAGATCTTCATTCCCTTACGGGAAGAGATGCGGAATACGGACAGGAACGCGGATAACGAGGCTCGGGGAGCCGGAATGAGTTCGCCGGCGCACGAGGAGCCTATCGCTTCGGCTCCGCAGGCAGACATGCCGGCCCTGCGCCCTGCGCCTCTTCCGCCACCTCCTCCGGCTTTTTTTGCTGCCGCCCCTTTGCCACCGAAAATGACGATGCCGCCGTCTGTACCGAGTACGGTTCCGGCGAGCGTGCAGCCGAACGTTCTTGCCGAAGAAGCCCGAGCGCGTATCTCAAATATCACCCCGCGCTCCGAAATGCCGCTCCCGTCCGTCCCCACAGGTCTCCCAGGCGCGATGCCGCCGCGCGCCGCCCCTGAAGCGGGACCGGGTTCCGCTGCGCCTGCGCCCATCACCTCGTACTCCGTCGACCCCTACCGCGAGCCGGTCGACGAACCGCCGCAAGCCTAGTTGCATTATCCCGTGCGGTTCTATATAGTGCGTCTATCCCGCGTGCGCGGGTTTTCTAAATGGCCACCATCAACCAGCTCTCGAAGAGAGGTCGCAGCAGCAAGCCGTCGAAGACGAGCGTGCTCGCCCTTACGCGCGGATTCAACACGCTCAAGAACCGCCCCACGTTCTACTCATCCCCCTTTAAGCGCGGCGTTTGCACCAAGGTGACGACGAAAACCCCCCGCAAGCCGAACTCCGCTATCCGCAAGATCGCCCGCGTGCGGCTCACGAACGGCATGGAAATAACCGCTTATATTCCCGGGGAAACGCACAATCTTCAGGAACACTCCGTCGTGCTCGTCCGCGGCGGCCGCGTGAAGGATATCGGCGTCCAGTACACCATCGTTCGCGGCAAGCTCGATACGAGCGGTCTTGAGAAGCGCCGCACGTCGCGCTCGCGATACGGCGCGAAGCGTCCTTCGGCGAAATAACATTTATGCGCCGCCCTCTCAAAAAGAAGCGTACCTGGCGTCCTGACCTGAAATACGGGTCGGAAACGCTTACGCGCTTCATCAATACCGTCATGTGGAACGGCAAGAAAGACACGGCGCGTTCCATCGTGTACGATGCGCTCGCAAGCATCAAAGAATCCGGTGCCGACCCGCTCGAGACGTTCGAGACGGCGTTGCGAAACGCGTCTCCTTTGATGGAAGTGCGGTCTCGCCGCGTCGGCGGCGCGAACTACCAGGTTCCGCGCGAAGTCTCCCAGAACCGCCGGCTTGCGCTCGCGTTCCGCTGGATCATAAACGCCGCCCGCGCGAAAAAAGGGAAACCGATGGCAGATAAGCTCGCGACGGAACTCATCCTTGCCGCGAAGAACGAAGGCGATGCCATAAAGAAAAAGGACGATATGCACCGCATGGCGGAGAGCAACAAGGCGTTTGCGCATTTTGCGTGGTAGGAGAAAGGAGTCGTGCACGAAAAACCCGCCATACGGCGGGTTTTAAAATATCAGTCGACGGTGACGTTCGAATAAGAAGCTTTATGTATCGCTGAAGCGAGAAGCGCGAGCGTTCCCGAACATTCGTATCCGCGATCCCGTGCCGCATGCAGAACCTGCTTTGCTTCAAGCAGTTTTTCTGCGGTCCAACACACAGGATCGTTCGTTCTTTTCAACAGACATTCGAAATAGTAGGCGCGTTGCGCCAGGATTGAGCGAACATCCTCTTGCTGCGTCTTCCACATCTCGTTTCTCCTTTGAACAAAACCTGCCTAAACGATACCGTCCCGCGGCACGCTTTGCAATTTGGACGGTTCCCAGGTATTCTGCTCGTAACGCCTCGACGCATTTTCACTGTCACGCGCGGGAAGCGGAATCCTCATCGATCCACTCCCGACGCCCCGTGAAAATGTTTGAGGCAGCTTATTTTTTCTAATCCTTGTATGAACCGCGATTATCCACTTGAGAAAGTCCGCAACTTCGGCATCATCGCTCACATCGACGCCGGGAAGACGACGACGAGCGAGCGCGTGCTTTTTTATACGGGCAGCCAGCACAAGATAGGCGAGGTGCACGAAGGCGAGACGACGACCGACTGGATGGAGCAGGAGCGCGAACGCGGCATCACCATCACGGCTGCCGCTATCACCTGTTTCTGGAGCAAGACGGAAGAGAAGGATAAGAAAGACGCTTCGAAGAAATTCCGTTTCAACATCATCGATACGCCCGGACACATCGATTTCACCGCCGAAGTGAAACGTTCGATGCGCGTTCTTGACGGCGCTATCGTCGTTTTCGACGGCGTCGCAGGCGTCGAACCGCAATCAGAGACCAACTGGCGGTATGCCGACGAGGCGAATGTGCCGCGCGTCTGCTTCATCAACAAGCTCGACCGGACGGGCGCTTCATTCGAACGCTCGTACGCTTCCATCCTCAGCCGGCTCTCTCCGAAAGCGATCCGCATGCAGATCCCTATCGGTGAGGAATCGGCGCACGAAGGCGTCGTCGACCTGCTCGCCATGAAAGCGTATCGTTTCGAGGGAAGCATGGGCGAGGAGGTCATAGAAGGAGACATACCGGCCGATCTCGCGCAGGATGCGAAGAAATATCGCGGCGAGCTTATCGAGCGTATCGTCGAGCAAGACGACGCGGCGATGAATGCATACCTCGAAGGGAAGGAGCCTTCTCTTGAGGAGCTGAAGAGCATCCTTCGCAAGGCAGTCATCGCAAACCAGGTTTTCCCGGTATATTGCGGCAGCGCGCTTAAGAACAAAGGCGTGCAACTCGTGCTCGACGCGGTCGTTGACTATCTTCCATCTCCGCTCGATCTTCCTCCGGCGACGGGATTGAACCCGAAGACCGGCGAGCCGATTGAGCGCCATGCGTCCGACGAAGAGCCGTTTTGCGCGCTTGCCTTCAAGCTCCAGACCGACCCGTTCGTCGGCGCGCTCACGTTCTTCCGCGTCTATTCGGGCACGCTCTCTTCAGGCTCGTACGTCTACAATTCGACGACGGGCGTCAAGGAGCGTATCGGCCGCATCGTCCGTCTTCAGGCGGATAAGCGCGAGGAAGTCGAGAAAGTGTTTTCGGGCGAGATAGCGGCCGCTGTCGGCCTTAAGGATACGAAGACCTCGCATACGCTCTGCGATGAGGCGAATCCGATCGTGCTCGAGCAGATAAAGTTCCCGGAACCGGTCGTGAGCTTGCGCATAGAGCCGAAAACCAAGGCAGACCAGGAAAAGATGGGCATCGCGCTCAATAAGCTCGCGGACGAGGACCCGACATTCCGTGTTACGACCGACGAAGAGACCGCCGAGACCATCATCTCCGGCATGGGCGAGCTTCATCTTGAGATCCTCGTCGACCGCATGAAGCGCGAATTCAACGTCGTTGCGGATGTCGGGAAACCCCAGGTGGCGTATCGGGAGACGATCCTCGGCGCTTCGGACGCCGAAGGGAAATACATCAAACAGACCGGCGGCCGCGGCCAGTACGGCCACGTGAAGATTCGCATCAAGAAACTCGAACCCCTTGCGGAAGGAGCAAAGATCGCGAAGAACGTGACGCGGAACGACCATTTCGAATTCATCAACAATATCAAGGGAGGCGTCGTCCCGCAGGAATACATCCCGGCGGTTGAAAAAGGGATACGTGAAGCCATGTCGCGCGGCATCCTCGCCGGATTCCCCATGGTGGATATTTCCGCCGACCTCTATGACGGCTCGTATCACGAGGTCGACTCTTCGGAAATCGCCTTCAAGATCGCGGCCTCGATGGCATTCCACGATGCCGCGCAAAAAGCGAAGCCGGTCATTCTCGAGCCGATCATGCGCGTCGAAGTCATCGTTCCGGAACAGTTCATGGGCGACATCACCGGTTCGCTCTCAGGCAAGCGCGGGCAGATCGAGGGTATGGAGGATCGCGGTATGAACAAGGCCGTGCATGCCAAAGTCCCGCTTTCCGAAATGTTCGGCTATACGACGACGCTCCGCTCGATGACGGAAGGGCGCGGCAGCATGACGATGGAATTCGACCACTACGATGTCGTTCCGCAAAATGTCGCCGCCGATATCATCGCAAGCCGGAAGTAGCCGCTAAAGCACAGAGCCAAAACGGCCGCCCATTGGACGGCCGTTTTGGCTGTATACTGTATTCATATGCCCAACGATCTTCATACGCCCGCAGAGATACCGGGAATCTTTGACCTTATCCGTTTCGGCACGGCACTCTACAAAGAACGCCTGAAGACGGTTCTCGTCCTGCTTCTCATACAGATCGCTGCGGGCGTGTTCTTCGGTGCCGCGATCGTCGCCTCGGCACTCTCGACGATTGCGTTCGGCGTCTCGGGCATGCTGTTCGTCGCTTTGAGCGTGTTGGCGTTCATCTATGGAGCACTCTGGCTTGAAGTCGCGTTCCTCCGCGCATTTTCAGATCCGGTGGAGTTCATGACCGTGCGAGGGCTGTTCGCGCGCTCCCGTTCCCAGATATTCCCGTTCCTGTGGGTCTCGTTCCTCGTGTTATGCGCCATGCTCGCTGCAGTTGCGCTCGTCGCCGCGTTCGGACTCGTGGGCGCATTCCTCTTCGGAAAGGGCGTCGTCGTTGAGGAAGTGATCCTTGGCGCTCTTATCGCGATTAGCGCATCCGTCTTCATCGCGACACGCCTTGTCTTTGCGAACTGGATCGTCGTACGGGACCGCGCCCGCGGCTTTGCCGCGCTTCATGAGAGTATGCGCTTGACTCGGGGCATTTTCTGGCCGGTATTCGGGCGCTTCTTCGGATTGAGCTTCATCATGGGCGGCCTCACGTTCCTTCTCCAACTTTTCGCCGTACTCCTGCTTGGCCGGTATGGAAGCATGCTGTCGCAGCTTATAAGCATGCTCGTCTTCACCCCGGTCTTCGTCGCCGCAACCTGGGTCCTCTACCGATCAGTCGCTACCGAAACGCCGCCCGATGCGCAGCCGTAGGAGATCCGGCCGCTGTTGTTGCATTTCAAACCGGCCTCCCGTATAGTTACCCTAACGCATCTTGGCGTCGCTCTTTGGCTTGTCTGCTCTGTTTCTTGTGAGTCGGCAGGCCGGAAGAGCTTGTTCCGACTCGCGTCGGTTCATTCGTGATTTAGCAACCTAATAAACCGATTCACTATGGCAGAATTTAATCGCAGCAAGCCGCACATGAACGTCGGCACCATCGGCCACGTTGACCATGGCAAGACAACGCTTACGGCGGGTATCCTCCACGTCCTCTCGATGCTTACGGCAGAGGGGTACGGGGCTCGCGTCGAAGGCGTCGATAAGATCGACAGCGCACCGGAAGAGAAGGCGCGCGGCATCACCATCGCGCTCCACCACAGCGAGTACGAGACGCCGAACCGTCACTACGCGCATATCGATGCGCCGGGACACGCCGACTACATCAAAAACATGATCACGGGCGCCGCACAGATGGATGGCGCGGTCCTCGTCGTCGCGGCGACTGACGGCGTGATGCCTCAGACGCGCGAGCACATCCTTCTCGCCAAGCAGGTCGGCCTCAAGAAGCTCATCGTATTCCTGAACAAGGTGGATATGGTGGCCGAGGCTGACCTCATTGATCTTGTCGAAGAGGAGATTCGCGAGCTGCTCACCAAGCAAGGCTACGACGGCGCGAATACGCCGATTATCCGCGGTTCGGGCTTGAAAGCGCTCGAAGCGAAAGATGCAAGCGACGAATACGCGCAGAAGGCGAAGGAGCTCGTTGATACCATGGATACGTACTTCGATCTCCCTTCGCGCGAAGTCGAAAAACCGTTCCTCATGCCGATCGAAGACATCTTCTCGATCGAAGGCCGCGGAACGGTGGTCACGGGCCGCATCGAACGCGGTGTCGTGAAGATAGGCGAAGAAGTCGAGATCGTCGGCATCAAGCCTACGGCAAAGACGACCGTTACCGGTATCGAGATGTTCAACAAGCAGCTTCAGGAAGGGCAGGCGGGCGATAACGCGGGTATCCTTTTGCGCGGCACCAAGAAAGAGGACGTTCATCGCGGCCAGGTGCTTGCAAAGACCGGTTCCGTCACCCCGCACACCGACTTTGAATCCGAGGTTTACATCCTCAACAAGGACGAAGGCGGCCGCCACACCCCTTTCTTCAGCGGTTACAAGCCGCAGTTCTACATCCGCACCACGGACGTAACCGGCGAAGTCACCCTTCCGGAAGGCAAGGAGATGGTCATGCCGGGCGACACGGTCACCTTCAAGGTGAAGCTCACCGCTCCGGTTGCGCTTGAGGAACAGCAGCGTTTCGCTATTCGCGAAGGAGGAAAGACGGTCGGTGCCGGAGTCGTGACCAAGATCACGGCATAACCGCGGCTGACACACTCATATGGCGACAATAACGGAATCGACGAAACCGAAAGCCAAGCGCACGCCGAAGAAGGCTGCTGCCGCTGCTCAAGCGGAGCACAAGCTCCGCATCCGTGTCCGCGCCTATGAGCACAAGATTCTCGATTTGTCGGTAAAACAGATCATGGACACCGCGGCGCGCTTCGATGCGACGGTCGTCGGGCCCGTGCCATTGCCGACCGAGATCAAGCGCTGGACGGTAAACCGCTCGACATTCGTCCATAAGGATGCGCGGGAGCAGTTCGAGATGCGCATCCATAAGCGTCTCATCGATATTCTGAACCCCTCTCCAAAGGTCATTGAGGCCCTCACGAACCTCAATCTTCCTTCCGGGGTCACGATTGACGTCAAGATGATCTAACCTCGCTGTCTCACAAGGACGGCAAGCGCAAAAGCGGCTCATTAAGGGGCCGCTTTTGCGCTTCTCAGCCCCTGTACTTGTATATTTCCACGCCTTCCTGTAGAGTGCTCTCAACGCTACGAACGGTGCCTCCGGCCGGTCCTATGGCAAAACGCGCGTTGCGGTTTGCCGGCACGCGTTTTTATTTTATGAAATTCATTCTTGCCACAAAGGAAGGTATGACGCGTCTCTTCGGAGAGGACGGTCGCGCACGCGCGGGTACGATTCTGAAGACCGACGGCGTTACCGTCACACAGGTGAAGACGGCCGACGGCAAGGACCGCTACGCGGCCATCCAGGTCGGTTTTGGCACGAAAAAGACAAAGAATACGGACAAAGCCGTTCTTGGCCACACGAAGGGCAAGGGCTACGCGGTCATCCGTGAGTTTCGCGGTGCCGAAGCTGCGGAGGTCGGCAGCACGATCGATTCCGGAACGTTCGCTGTCGGCGACGTCGTGCGTGTTTCCGGTCTTACCAAAGGAAAAGGATTTGCAAGCGTCATAAAGCGGCACGGTTTCCACGGAGGACCGCGCACGCACGGTCAGAAGCACTCGGAGCACGCCCCGGGCTCTATCGGCGGATCAGGCGGCCGTGCAGGCGGTCGCGTCGTTAAGGGCATGCGCATGGCCGGTCGCATGGGGCATGAGCGCGTTACCGTTCCGAATCTTAAAGTGCTCGCCGTCGATGCGGTTGCCGGGAAAATTATCGTTTCCGGAGCGGTACCCGGCGCCCGCGGCACGCTGCTTGAAGTGGTTTCCGAATAATTCGATATCTATGGCTACCGCAAAAAAGACAACGAAGAGCATTGCCAGCGCACCAGTAGAGCGCGCGGAGCGTCCCGCGCTTGCACCGGCCGAATCGGCGATATTTTCGATGGACGGAACGAAAGTCGGGACCATCGCCCTCCCGAAAGAGCTTTTCGGCATGCCGTGGAGAAGCGACCTCGTGCATCAGGTCGCGCTCGCAATGCAAGCGAATAAGCGGCAGAACCGCGCGCATACGAAAGACCGGTCGGAAGTGTCCGGCAGCGGCAAGAGGCCGTGGAAGCAGAAAGGGACCGGTCAAGCGCGCCACAGCTCGCGCCGTTCCCCACTCTGGCGGCATGGAGGCGTGACGTTTGGTCCGCGTAATGACCGCGATTACAGCGAGAAGATCAATCGCAAGATGCGCGCCGGCGCGCTCGCATCGATCCTCTCAAGGAAGGCGAAAGACGGGGAGATCATTCTGGTCGACAAGCTCTCGTTTGCCGCGCCGAAGACGGCCGAGGCGAAAAACGCTCTTACGGCGCTCGCGAAAGGCGCGGCTTCTGCGCCGCTCGCTTCAAAAAAGAGAAACGCCGCTATCTTCGCGCTCGCCGATTACGACGCGAACGCCATAAAGAGCTTCCGGAATATCAACTCGATCATGACCGAGGAAGTGCGCTGTATCAATCCGGTCGACATTCTCGCGCATAAGTATCTCGTTATTGAGAATCCCGAAACGGCATTCGCGACGCTCCTTTCACGCGTCAAATCTAAATAAGTCTCTATGGCACTTTTCACCACCGATTCCAAGAAAGATAAAAAGGCCGCGCCGGTACGGAAAGCGCACGCCAAAAAACTCATAGACGGCCGTGCGCACGAAATCATTCGCGCGCCATGGTTTTCTGAAAAAGCGCTTTTGGCGACCGAAAGGGGCGTGTACGCTTTCACCGTTCCTGCGAGCGTGACGAAAGCGGACGTCGCCGGCGCTATCAAAGAGATATTCAAGGTCGAGCCCCGGGCTGTGCGCATTGCGAATCTCCCCGGGAAACGCAAGTCTTTGCGCACGCGCCCCGGTTTTAGCACGCGCGCCGCGCGTCGCAAGGCATACGTTTATCTGCGCGAGGGCGACACCATCCAATTTGCCTAGTGTCCTAATCATATTCCCTATGAAATCCTACCGTCCAACTACCAAGAGCCGCCGTTTCATGACTACGCTGCCGTACCGGGAGCTTCTCTCCGGTGATGCGCCGCATAAGCCTTTGCTCTTGAAAAAGAAGCGTCAGGCCGGCCGAAACGATTTCGGACGCATCACGACACGCCACCAGGGAGGCGGACACAAGCGTCGTTTGAGGGACATCGATTTCTCTTACAACAAGAAGAACGTGCCGGCGAAGATCGAGACCGTCGAATACGATCCTTTCCGCTCCGCGTTTATCGGGCGCGCGCTTTATCGCGACGGCGAGCGCCGGTACGTCATCCTCCCGAGGGAGGTGAAGGTCGGAGACTCTTTCGTCGTTTCCGCGGATGCCCCGCTTGCTTCCGGTAATCGGCTTCCGCTCGGGAAAATTCCCGTTGGAACCTTCGTATACAACATTGAGCTCGCGCCCGGAGCCGGCGCCGTGCTGGTCCGCTCTGCGGGCAGCGCGGCCGAAGTCGTCGCGCATGATGCCGGCTATGCTCAGATCAAGCTTCCGTCAAGCGAGATACGGAAGGTTTCCGACCTTGCGTGGGCTAGCATCGGTTCGGTCGGCAATGAGGAGTACAACCTCGTCTCTATCGGGAAAGCCGGCCGCAGCCGCTGGATGGGTATCCGTCCGACCGTTCGCGGTAACGCTATGAACCCGGTCGACCATCCTCATGGTGGCGGCGAAGGCAAACAGGGCCGCGGCTTGCGCCGTGCAAAGACGAAGTGGGGCAAGCCTTCCGGCAAGGGCCAGAAGACCCGTACGCCGAAAAAGTACAGCAATGTCTTCATCGTTTCTCGCCGCAAGGTCGGGAAACGACGCAAGGGCTGATTTTTCCATCGCTTTTTTCTTGATAAAGCCCGCATACGCGGGCTTTATCAACGGTATTCCGGCTTCAGGATGTCCGAGAGCGTTTCCGTTTTGATGCGTAGCGTCTGCGGCCCGAGAGCGTACGGGGCGACCTGGTATGTCGGGAAAAGTATGACGAAATCGCTGTTGTCAAAAAAGAAATTCTCGAAATTCTTTTCTTCCGGCGTCGTGCCGTTCTGGATGAACTGCGTATCGGCGCCTGGACCGATGATGCCCGGCAGTTCCGAACGGCTTATCGAAGAGAGCCGGTCGAGATACGATGCGCCCGGAAGGAAGATGTCCGCAAGCGAGAGCGCCGCGCCGGTCTTGGTATCGAACGCGAAGGTCTTGAAATAGCTGAAGGGATGCGCACCGCCCGTGTCTTCGTATATGGTGAAGATATACGACACGGTATGCGCAGACGAGCCGATGAGATACACTATCTGCAACGATCCTTTTCCATCGCTCGGCTGTGCGGGCGTACCGGCTCCATACGTATTGCTTGTAAAACCAGCCTTGAACGTACTCACGGTCCCGCCGACGAAGTTTCGCATGAGCGCAATCGCCGAATCGTTCTCGGCCGCGCCGACGCTTGCAAGAAGCGGGGTAGTCGTCGGATAGTTCGCGGCGATATCGTAAGAGCCCGTGTGCTCGCTGTAGCTTCCTGCGGAAAGAGCCGCGGTTTCCCCGCTTGTTTCCGTCTTTGCCGGCGCGGGAATCGTGCGCAGGTAAAGGATAGTCCCGATAACTATACCGGAAACGGCAAAGAGAATAAGGCCGGCTAAGAGGACGGTTCGTCGGATCATTGGCTGTAGTGTATCAAATCCGCGTATGACGCAGCAGGTTCCGGCGGCATGCCGACAGGCCTTGTAACGCCCGCACCCGAAGAGTATTCTTTGTTCCGGAAGTGCTGTTTCGTGGATAAAACGAAAGAGGTGCCAGATGAACGGGAAGAAACTATGGCCTGCACTGCATTTCGGGCCGGTAAATCTGTGGACCGTTATGTCCGCATTGATGTTCTATTCGACGCATGACGAACAAGAGAAGATAGTGTGGCGGGAATACGACCAGGTAATTCACGCGACCCGCACGAAGGCAATCGTTCCGGACAGTCCGGCTATCGGCAGGATCGGCATGCTTATCGCCGCGCGATAGACCCCCTAAAAGAGCTCCGAAAGAGCTCTTTATTTTTTTGGAATCCTCACCTAAGCGCCGACCCTATCATTATTGACTCTTCTGACAGTCTCCTGTATCTTTCAAGTATCTCGCGCTTGCGCGGGCTTTTCATTACTTACATGGCACGCTCACTCAAGAAGGGACCCTTCGTGGACGCAAAGCTCCTGAAAAAGGTCGCTGACAAGAAACCGTCTTCAACCGGTGTTATTGCCACGTGGGCGCGCAGGAGCCAGATAAGCCCGGAAATGATAGGTTTTACGTTCGGTGTCCATAACGGCAAGCAGCATGTCGAGGTCCTCGTGTCCGAGGAGATGGTAGGGCACCGTCTCGGCGAATTTTCGCCGACGAAGAAGTTCGTCCGCCACGGCGGCAAGATGCAGAAGGAGCTCGAACAGAAAAGGCAGCAGGCTGAAATAGCCGCAGCGAAAGCCTCGAAGGAGTCTCCGGCTAAGGGTAAGAAATAATCGATACGACCATGGCCCGCGCAACGCTCAAGAGTCATAACCAGTCGCCACGCAAGATCCGTCTTGTCGCGAATCTCGTGAAAGGGAAACCGGTTCCCGCTGCGCTCGCTGCGCTCCAGTTTCTTCCCAACCGCGCCGCCTACCCGGTCGCGAAGCTCATCAAGAGCGCCGCGGCGAATGCGGGCGCGCAGGGGAAGAAGCCGGAAGAGCTGGTCGTGCGGTCGGTCATCGTAGAGAGCGCGGGAATGCTGAAACGGTACATGCCGCGCGCTTTCGGCCGGGCTTCGCTCCTTCGCCATCGGAAGAGCCGCGTGAAGGTAACGCTCGCACCGCTTGTATGACGCACACCGTACATCCCTACGCGCACCGTCTCGGCATCATCCGGGACTGGAAGAGCCGCTGGTTCGCGAGCGACAAGAAGAAGTATCGTGAAAATATAAAAATAGACGAAACCATACGACGCTTCCTCGCCAAGCGCTTGCGCGGCACCTACACGAGTGGCATAGAGATCGAGCGCTCGGAGAACGAGCTGCGCGTCATCCTTTCGACGGCGCGTCCCGGCCTTGTGATAGGCCGTTCCGGCGAGAATGCTGCGAAGCTGCGCAAAGAGCTTTCCGAGGTGATACATCACGTGGCGCCGAGCGACCGGCGCGCGCTCAAATTCGACATCATAGAAGTACGTCAGCCGGAAACGGACGCTGCCGTGGTCGCCTACATGGTTATCGAAGGTCTCGAGAAGAGAATGCCGTTCCGGCGCGTTCTGAAGCAGACGGTCGAGAAAGTCATTGCGGTGCGCGAGGTCGAGGGCGTACGCATCACCATTTCCGGACGGCTCGGCGGTGCAGAGATGAGCCGCAAGGAAGAGATCAAGAAAGGCCGGATTCCGCTCCAGACGTTCCGTGCCGATATTGATTTCGCGCACGACGAAGCGCATCTGCCGTACGGCGTTATCGGCGTGAAGGTCTGGATATACCGCGGCAACGTGTATCAGGACAAGAAGGCTCATTCGCGCTCGATTCCGGGAGAACCGGCGCTCGGCTAACTTATTACCATGCTTTTTCCGAAGAAAGTAAAACACCGCAAGTGGCAGACGCAGCGCAAGAGCGAGAAGCGCCTCGCGCGTCCCGATACCCGCGGGACCGATGTCGTGTTCGGCGCGCTTGGGCTCAAGGCGTTGACGCACGCGCGCATGACGAGCAATCAGATCGAGGCGGCTCGCAAGGTGCTCACACGCGCGACGGCAAAGACCGGCAAGCTCTGGATACGCGTCTTTCCTGACAGGCCGGTAACCGCGAAGCCTGCCGAAGTAGGCATGGGCAGCGGCAAGGGCGACCCGAAGCACTACGTATTCGAAGTGCGTCCGGGACGTATACTTTTTGAAATCGATGGCGTTGCCGAAGGCGTCGCTCGCGCCCATCTTCGCCAGGCTGGCATGAAACTGCCCGTCAAGACCTCGATCGTCGTGCGCCACTAAAACATTGCTTTTTCATCGCTTTTATGACAAAAAGAAATACCATGACGACCTTGACGGACCAGGAGCTCGGTAAGCTCCTTGAGGAAACGCGCGAGCATCTGCGTACGGAGCGCTTTGCCGCTTCTGGTGCGCGCCCTAAGGATTCGAGCGCACCTAAGAAATTGCGTGCCACGCTCGCGCGCGTGCTTACGGAGCAGCATGCGCGCCTGACGCGTGCCAAGAGCGAAGAGGTTCATGCAGAGTAATGCTATGGAACACAGCACCCCTCGTCCGCAATCGTTCACTGGCGTCGTCGTAAAGACGGCGATGAAAGACAC
This sequence comes from bacterium, assembly GCA_021802705.1. Classification (GTDB taxonomy): domain Bacteria; phylum Patescibacteriota; class Minisyncoccia; order Phycocordibacterales; family Phycocordibacteraceae; genus C7867-001. The sequence continues at coordinate 143,298 of JAJZRL010000002.1, forward strand.
GGCTACCGTCCGGGTCGACCGCTTCGTGAAGCATCCGAAGTACAAAAAATACCTCGTGCGCTCGAAGAAGTACCTTGCGCACGATCCCGGCAATACGGCACAGGTTGGCGACAAGGTCACCATTATCGCGTCACGTCCGATTTCCAAACTGAAGCGGTTTATCATCGCTTCCCTTAAGGGAACGCCGGTTTCTGGCCGAGATTCCGCCGAGACCGAGAAAAACTAACATGCTACAACCCCGATCCATCGTTACTGTTGCAGATAATTCCGGCGGAAAAATCGCTCGGATATTCAAGATACTCGGAGGAAGCCACCGCCGCTATGCGCGCATCGGCGACGTCGTCGTCGTTTCCATACAGACGGCCGAACCGCGCAAGGCGGTGAAAAAGAAGGATATCTGCCGGGCCGTTATCGTGCGGCAGGTCAAGCCTTTCGCGCGGAAGGACGGGTCGTATGTGCGTTTCGATGAGAATGCGGTCGTCCTTATCGAGAAGCAGGGCAAGGAGATGGGTCCGAAAGGGAACCGCATCTTCGGCCCGGTGCCGCGCGAGCTTTCCGAACGGGGCTGGCACGCCATCGTGTCGCTCGCGCCTGATGTCGTCTAATTTCTAGAGGTATGCGAATTAAAAAAGGAGACAAGGTGAAGGTCATTTCCGGCAAAGACAAAGGGACGGTCGGCGTCGTTTTGCGCGCGTTCCCTAAAGAAGATAGGGTTCTCGTCGAAGGTGTCGCTATCGCGAAACGCCACCGCAAAGGCCGCTCGGGAGAGACCGGCCGCATCGTCGAATCCCCGCAGCCGATCCATGTCTCGAATGTCGCGCACGTCGAAAAATAAATTCCCACACACTTTATGTCCATAACCAAACAAAGACAGCAGACGGCCTATCTCGCGCTCGCGGAGGCTTTTTCCTATACGAGTCCTATGCAGGGACCCCGTATCAGCAAGGTCATCGTTTCTTCCGGTATCGGTAAGAAACGCGATAAGAAGCAGGTCGAGCTTATCGAAGACCGCCTCGCGAAGATAACCGGACAGAAGCCTTCTTTGCGGCCGGCACGTCTTTCGATCGCGTCCTTCAAGGTACGCGAAGGCGATCCTGTCGGTCTCCAGGTGACGCTCCGCGGAGCCCGCATGTATGATTTCCTCGACAAGCTCATCCATATCGCGTTGCCGCGCGCGCGAGATTTCCGGGGTATTCCGGCGACTGCCATCGACGACATGGGCAATATCACTATCGGTATCAAAGAGCATACGATTTTCCCGGAAACCAACGACGAGGATCTGAAAGACGTCTTCGGTTTTGCCGTAACCGTCGTTACGACCGCTTCGACGAAGGCCGAGGCCGAGGCGTTTTTGCGGCATATCGGCGTCCCGCTTATCGTTGACTCCGGCGTAAAACGCTGATATTCTGAACTGACGCTCCTCGGAGCTTTATTTTTTATGGCAAAGAAATCTCAACTGGCGCGGTATGCCAAGAAGGAAGCGCTCGTAAAGAAGTACGCGGCCAAGCGTGCGGCTCTTAAGGCTGCGGGAGATTTTGACGCGCTGCAGAAGCTTCCGAGGAACTCGTCGCCGGTCCGACTCAAGAACCGCTGCGCGATTTCCGGCCGCTCGCGAGGCTACATGCGCCTTTTCGGGCTTTCGCGCATCCAGTTCCGCGAGCTTGCAAGGGAAGGGAGGATACCCGGAGTAAAAAAGGCATCATGGTAAGCGACCGCATCGGCGATTTCATCATCCGTCTCCAGAATGCCGCCCGTATCGGCAAGCATGAGGCGGAAGTCCCTCACTCCCTCTTCCTTCTTGCTATCGCGAAGAAGCTCAAGGAGCTCGGGTTTCTTTCCGATGTCGAGGTGCGAGATGATGATACGAGTGGTGTAAAGAAGACGATTGTCGTGACGCTCGCATATGACGCGCGCGGGCAGGCGAAGCTGCGCGGCGTGAAGCGCGTGAGCAAGCCCGGTCGCCGGCTCTACATACCTCACACGGCCGCGCACAAGGTGAAGGGAGGCACGGGCGTCCGCATCATCTCGTCCCCGATCGGCATCGTCTCGGATAGGGATGCGCGCAAGAGCCATGTCGGCGGCGAGGATCTTTTTGAAATCTGGTAAGGTACGATACGCTATGAGCCGTCTTGCAAAAAAACCGATCGTCGTAGGGAAAACCATCGTGAGCATGGAAGACTCGACGCTTTCCGTAAAGGGGACCAAGGGCACGCTTACCAAGCAGGTGCATCCCTCCGTCTCCATAATCGTGGGCGAGAACGGGGTCATGGTCGCTCCGAAAGACCGTTCACGCCTCGCAAAGGCGCTTACGGGAACATTCGCCTCGCACGTGAAGAACATGATTGCCGGCGTCGAACAGCCGTACATGAAGAAGCTCATACTCGAGGGTGTCGGCTATCGTGTCGAGGTCAAGGGGAATGAGATCGTGCTGACCGTCGGATTCTCCCACACGGTCGCTCTCAAGATACCGGACGGCATTACGGCCTCGGTCGAAAAAAACCTCATCAAAATAGAAGGTATCGACAAAGAAACGGTCGGCCAGTTCGCAGCGAACATACGCCGCGTGAAGCCGCCGGAACCGTACCTTGGCAAAGGTATCCGTTACGAAGGCGAAGTCATACGTCGCAAACAGGGCAAGAAAGCAGTATAACCATCCTATGAACCGCACATCAAAAACAAAAGCCGAGTCGAGGAGCCGACGCCACGCACGCATACGCTCCCGCGTAAGCGGGACGTCGTCCCGTCCGCGCCTTGCCGTCTACAAGAGCAACCGTTTCGTTTCGGTACAGCTTATCGACGATACGGCCGGGAAGACGCTTGCAGCGGCTCATGGCCGCAAGTTTCCCGGATCGCAATCCGTACAGGCGAGAGCGGTCGGCGAAGCGATAGCGAAAGCGGCAAAGGCTATCGGTATCACCTCGATCGTCTTCGATCGGGGCGGCTATCGTTATGGCGGCCAGATCAAGACGCTTGCGGATGTCGCACGCGAAGAAGGGCTTGTCTTTTAAATAAAATATGAGCACGATACCGGAACAGGATACGATAGGAGCAGAAAAGGATGTTGCCGTGGCAGCAGTTCCTACGGCAACGCCGGCTCCTCGCGCCGAGCGCGCGCGGGGATCGTTGCGCGGCCGCTCGCCGCGCATGGGTGCGCGCAACCGGCCGCCGCGCGAGCGCGGAGAGTTCGATCAGGTTACGATCGATGCGCGCCGCGTCGCGCGCGTGATGGCCGGCGGCCGGCGTTTCAGTTTCAGCATCGTCGTCGTCATCGGAGACAAGAACGGCCGTGTCGGCGTCGGTCTCGGGAAAGGGGCCGATACGGCACTCGCCATCGATAAGGCGACGCGCGATGCGAAGAAACATCTCATCACTATCATCCGCACCGCTTCGGGATCTATCCCGCACCAGACGAAAGCGAAGTACGCTTCTTCTCTCGTCGAGATCATCCCTTCTCCGGGTCGCGGTCTTGTCGCCGGCTCAGCCATGCGTACGGTGCTCTCTTTGGGAGGCATTACCGACGTCGTGACGAAAATCCACACGCGCTCGAAAAACAAGCTCACCATCGCCCGGGCGACCGTCAATGCCCTCCGCGCGCTGCGTGCCGAATAACCTTCATACCATGCAATTCCACCTCCTTACTCCACACACGAAACGTCATAAGCCTGCTCCGGTCGGCCGCGGCGGGAAACGCGGCAAGACAAGCGGCCGCGGCGGGAAAGGGCAGACGGCTCGCGCCGGACACAAGATCCGTCCCGAAGTGCGAGACCTCATAAAGAAGCTCCCGAAACGTCGCGGGCACGGAAAGAACCGTTCGCGTACGGTTCGGACAAACCGTATTCCTTTTACCGTCGTGAACCTTGCCGCGCTTGAGACGGCCTACGCTGCCGGCGAAACGGTTTCTTCCGCGACCCTTCTTTCAAAAGGGCTCGTCCGACGCGCGAATGGCCGCGTCCCGTCGGTGAAGATACTCGGAACGGGTTCGCTCACGAAGTCTTTGGCTATAAAAGGCTGCGTGCTTTCCGCAACGGCGCGCACCGCGATCCTCGCCGCTCACGGGACAATCAATGATTAACTCCTTCTTCCATAAGCTCAAGCTCGCTTTCGGTGATTCGGAGATACGGAGACGCATCCTTTTCCTTGCCGGCGCGCTCGTGCTTTTCCGCCTCCTCGCTTCGATACCGATACCGGGCGTCGACAAGACCGCACTCGCATCATTTTTCGCGAACAATCAGTTCTTCGGCCTTTTGAATATCTTTTCGGGCGGCGGTCTCTCGCAGCTCTCGGTCGTCATGCTCGGCGTCGGTCCGTACATCACCGCTTCGATAATCATGCAGCTCGGTACGATCATCTTCCCGCAGGTAAAACAGGCTTATTTCGAGGAAGGGGAAATCGGTCGCGCGAAGTTTATCGAATGGAGCCGTCTCCTCACCGTTCCGATCGCGGTCTTGCAGGCCGTCGGCTTCCTGTTCCTGCTTGAAAGCCAGGGCGTCATAGCGCACTTAAGCTCGGTAGCGCTTGTCGCGAATATCGCGCTCGTCGCGGGCGGTTCCATGCTCCTCATGTGGATCGGAGAGCTCGTTACCGAATTCGGCATCGGCAACGGCGTATCGCTCATCATCCTTGCCGGCATACTGTCGCGGCTCCCGTCCGGCATTTCCGAAACGCTTTTCTCCGCTTCCATGGCGAACATCCCGAGTTACGTCGCGTTTCTCGGGCTCGGTCTCCTCATGATTTATGCGGTCGTCGTCGTTTCCGACGCCGAACGCTCGATACCGATCGCGTACGCTCGCGCGGTACGCACCGCGGCGCTCTCGCAGGGCGCAGCGACCTATCTTCCGATACGGCTCCTGCAGGCGGGCGTGATACCCATCATCTTCGCCCTCTCTCTCCTGCTCCTCCCGCAAATGGCGCTCTCGATGCTCGCAGCGACCCATATCTCTTTTGCGGCGGGCGCATCGCTCTGGTACACCGCCTTCCTCTCGAACCCGTGGGAGTACGGCGCGGTGTATTTCATATTTGTCGTGCTCTTCACCTACTTCTACACCGCCGTTACGTTTGAGCCGCATCGTGTCGCCGAAGATCTCCAGAAGACGGGAGCCTTCATTCCGGGGGTGCGTCCCGGACGCGAAACCGAAGAGTATATCGGCAACGTCGTAAACCGGGTCACGCTTCCAGGCGCCGCCTTTCTCGGCCTTCTCGCCGTCGCTCCTTCCATCGTTCAAGGCCTTACCGGCGTTACGACGCTCGTGCTTGGCGGTACGGCGCTCCTTATCGCGGTGCAGGTGACGCTCGACCTCGCCCAGAAGATAGATGCCCAGGTATCGCTTCGGGAATACTAGCGAGAGATGATAGACTACGGCAATGACGGATAACACGCTCGTCTTCTTTGTCGGGAAACCCGGTTCCGGAAAGAGCACGCAGGCAAAATTCCTCGCGAGCCAGACCGGATGGAAAGCTTTTACTTCCGGCGATCTTTTCCGAGAGATCGCGCAAGAAGATACTCCGGTCGGACGGAAGGTAAAAGGGGAAAATGATGCCGGGCTCCTGCAGCCCCACTGGTTCGCCATTTACCTCTACCTGAACTCGCTCTTCTCCGTTCCCGAGGACACCGGCGCCATTTTCGACGGTTTCAGCAGGAAGGTTTCCGAAGCGGAGCTTGTCGTCGATTCGCTTCGATGGCTTGATCGCCCGTTTTCTGTCCTGCATCTCGTTGTTTCCGACGAGGAAGTCCGTCGCCGTCTTGAGGACAGAGGGAAGGTTTCCGGCCGTGTCGACGACCACGTCATCGATGAACGTCTGGAAGAGTATTATCGGCACACCGAACCGGCGATAGGGACATTCCGGAACGCAGACGTCCTTATCGACATCGATGGCGAGCAGACGCAAGAGCAGATCGCTGCTGTTGTCCGTAAGACGCTTGGTCTCGATGATCGTCAAGGATAACCGCACACGGGAGAATCTTATCGAGGCGGGGCGGCGCCTCGCCGAAGTGCTCGAAACGCTTCGCGGCAGAACTGTGCCGGGAGTAACGGCCGAAGAGCTCGACGACCTCGCGGAACGGCTCATCCGAGAGGGTGGCGACGAACCGGCCTTTCTCGGCTATTCTCCGGAGGGCGCGATCCGTCCGTACCCGGCGACGCTGTGCGTTTCGGTGAACAGCGAGGTCGTGCACGGCATTCCGAATGAGTCCCGAAAGACTCTGCGTGAGGGTGACATCGTGAGTCTCGACCTCGGGCTTTCGCATGAGGGCATCATCGTCGATGCGGCCATAACGGTGCCGGTCGGACGCGTGAGCGACCTCTCGAAAAAACTGCTTTCTTCGACCGAGGCCGCGCTTGCCGCAGGTATCGCGAAAGCTCTCCCCGGGAACCGCGTCGGCGACATATCGCACGCCATAGGCGAGACGATCGAACGGGCCGGATTCGCGGTCGTGAAAGATCTCGGCGGGCACGGTGTCGGCGATCTCGTTCACGAAGAGCCGTTCATTCCGAACTACGGCCGCGAGGGTTCGGGGCCGCTGCTTTACGAGGGTATGGTGCTCGCGCTCGAGCCTATCTCGAGCGCCGGCAAGGCCGCGATCCTCCTTGCGCCTGACGGATACACCTACAGGACCAGGGACGGCTCCCTCTCCGCGCATTTCGAGCACACGATCCTTATCGAAAAGGACGGCCCGCTTGTCGTAACCCGGCAGTAGCATTTTCGCGGCGCTTCAGTATATACTGGAGAGCATTCGCGCCCTGTCGCGATTTATTTTTAGTCTATATAGCATGGCGAACAAGCACCTGATCAAAGAAGAGAAGACCTATGTGATGATAAAGCCGGACGGGGTGAAGAAAGGCCTCATCGGAGAGGTCATCAAGCGTTTCGAGCAGCGCGATCTCAAGATCGTCGCTCTTGAGATGTTCCAGCCGACCTTCGAAGAGATTGATAACCACTATCCGAAGGATCCCGCGTGGGTGAAGCGTCTCGGCGAAAAGACACTCGCCACGTATGAGAAGTATCAGTTCGATGCCATGGAAGATTTCGGCACGACCGCTCCGGAAGAGATCGGTCCCGAGATCCGCACCTGGCTCGTCGATTACATGCTTTCAGCGCCCCTGGTAAAGATGGTGGTCGAAGGGACGCATGCGGTTGATATGGTGCGGAAAATATGCGGCCCTACGATGCCGTACCAGGCGGACATGGGAACCCTTCGCGGCGATTTCTCGAACGATTCTCCCGCGCTCGCGAACGCCGAAAAGCGTGCGGTAGCGAATATCGTGCACGCATCCGAAACGCCGGAAGAGGCTCTGCACGAGATAGAGCACTGGTTCGGAGGGAAGCCCCTGCATCGCTACAAGAGGCATGGCGACTAGCGTTTCGAAAAAGAGTATACTTGTGCAGGAGCCGTTCTTAAAAACGCAACTTGTCATATTTTAGGGAAGCCTTACCGCATTCAGGCGCGCCTGGCGAATCCTGTAAGGAATCCGATGGCCGCCGTTCAGGCACCCACCTGGCAAACAAGAGTTGCCGATAAGGAATGGCTCCGCGAAAATCCCGCCTCGAATATCGAGGCGGGATTTTCGCGTACCGGCGTATGGTAGAGTTCGGGTAATGGCATTGCGGATCGGCTTTTTCGGCGGCGCGGGGAAGGTGACCGGATCGAATTTCCTCATCGAGAGCGCGCGTGCGAAGGTGCTCGTCGACTGCGGCATCGAGCAGGGAGAAGACGCGTGCCTGCCGTGCATGCGCGAAGCATTCCCCTACGACCCCAAAAGCATCGACGCTCTTTTCGTCACGCATGCGCACCTCGACCACGTCGGCCGCATCCCGAAGCTCGTCGCGGACGGGTTTCGCGGAGCCATATACCTGACGCCTCCCACCCGCGATCTCACGGAGCTTATCTTGCGGGACGCCGCGCATATACTTGCGGAACGCGCGCGGCAGGAAAACGTGCCGCCGCTCTACGGCCTCCCGGACGTCGAGGCCGCGCTTTCACTCATGCAGCCGCTTGCCTTCCACGAAGAACGCGAGGCGGCTCCCGGGCTCTCCGGGTTGCTGCGCACCACCGGGCACATCTTGGGGTCCGCGAGCGTGCGGATCAAGGACGAGGACGGAACCTCGATCGCGATTACGGGCGACATCGGGAACTCGCCGTCACCCCTGCTTCCGGACTGGGAACCGATACCGGATGCCGATGCCATCGTCATGGAAAGCGTCTACGGCGACCGGCTCCATCCGCCGCGCGAAACGCGCGTCGCGGCGCTCCGAGAGGGTCTCTCTCGCGCGCTTAAGAAAGGCGGCACCGTGCTCATGCCCGCCTTCTCGCTTGAACGCACGCAACTCATGCTCTACGAGCTTTCGAATTTCTTTACGGCGGGCGAATTGCCCGAAGTGCTGGTCTTTCTCGATTCGCCGCTTGCCGCGAAAGTAACGGCTGTCTATGAGAAGTGGGGCGGGACGTACTTCAAGGAAGCCGCCGAGGACGAAATGAGGCGGGAAGGGAGCGTCTTCGAGTTTCCGTTCCTGAAAAAAACGCTCTCACACGAAGAATCGAACGCCATCGAAGCGGTACCGGGACCGAAGATCATCATCGCCGGCGCCGGCATGAGCCATGGCGGCCGCATCGGGAAGTGGGAGGAAAAGTATCTACCCGATCCGAAGACGACGCTCTTTATCGTGGGGTACCAGGCGCCCGGGAGTCCCGGACGACGGCTCGCCGAAGGCACGCGAAGCGTGCGCGTAAACGGCGTACAGGTGAGCGTACGCGCGTCGGTCGAGGTACTCGAAGGCTGGTCGGCGCACGCCGATCGCGACGGGCTTCTCGATTTCGCGCAGGCGTGTGTGCCGCAACCGAAGATGATTTTCGCCGCGCTTGGCGAACCTGCTTCAGAGCGATTCCTCGCCCAGCGCCTCCACGACTATCTCGGCGCACGCGCCTCTGTCGCCGAATCTGGGGCGACATGGGAGGTTACGAAGCAGGCAGTCACGCGCCTTTGAATCTTTGAATATGGAAGCGGCGCACGGTCTCAATGTCTGTGGAAACTGCGGAGCATGACGGAAAAACGGTGCCGCGATTCAAATACGTCGGCAAATAAAAAACCGCCCTCTCGGGGCGGTTTTTCGGCTTATGCCGCAACTTTGCTCGCGATGCGAGCGAACGTTTCAGGATGCTCGGCGGCAAACTCGGCAAGGACCTTGCGGTTGAGCGCGATGTTTTTCTTCTTCAGTGCGTTAATGAAAACGCTGTAGGACATGGGGCGATTCCCCTCCTGTACGGGCATGGTTTCGCGGATGGCGGCATTCAGACGTACGATCCAAAGCTGGCGGAATGCTGTCTTTTTGTCGCGTCGATGAGCGAAAGCGTATTTGCCGGCGCGCATGAGCGCTTCGTGCGCATAGCGCTCTTTCTTTGAACGTACGCCTCGATAGCCTTTCGCCCTCTCAAGGATGTTTTTGCGGCGTTTCTGCGCCATGACGCCCCCTTTCACTCGTGTCATATTGAAATTGTTATGCTAATGAGATTGTTAAGTGCCGGGGAGGAAACGCCGCTTGACCCGGGCAGAGAGAACGAGCGAAACGGCGGCGCGCTTGCTTCTGCGCGTGTTGCCGCTCTGTTTTGCGTTGAAATGGTTTTGGCCGGGTTTGCGCGCGACGAGCTTTCCCGTGCGTGTTACGCGAATCCGTTTTGAATATGATTTATTGGTTTTCATGAAGTTGTTGCTGTCCTTTTTCTTCGTGTTTCTGCTTTGCCGATGGATCGCGCTCGATAACGCAGGCGAAACCTTTCGGGCTTCTCGTGATCGGTTCGGCGATCTTATAAGCGTACGGTACGCGCAAGAGAAACTTCTCGAGGCGGCCCTTGAGGAACTCCTCGCTCATGCCTTTATAACGGCCTTTGAGGAAGAGCTCTGCGCGTACCCGGTGCCCTTCGGAAAGCCACTCGGCGACTTTCTTTGCTTTGAGAAGCATGTCATTGTCGCCGGTGCCGACCTTGATCTGTATTTCCTTGGTTTCTGAGGTCTTGACCTTGGCTTTTGCTACCTTTTCTTTTTTGCTACGCTCGTACTCAAATTTACCATAATCTGTGATCTTCGCAACGGGCGGGACCGCCGACGGAGAAATCTCTATGAGGTCGAGCGCCGCAGCTTTTGCCGCGGCGAGAGCGTCTTCAAGCGAAAGAACGCCGAGATTCTGTCCTTCGGCGCCGATAACGCGCAGTTCAGACGCGCGGATCTCGTTATTGATACGGAGTCGTTCGGTAGTCACTGGGAGTCAATCAATCTTAACACTGGAAGAGAGCGCGGCGCAAGGTCATCGCGATATCTGAGTCGGGCTTGAGAGGATCATCTCGGCGCGGTCTTGATAGGAGGATATTTTCCCGGTGAGGAAAACGGTCGTCCCCGTATAGCGGGAAAGGTCGCCGAATTTCTTCACGTCGTCGGCGAAGATGACGCCCGAGAAGGGGCAGCTCTTGTAATCACGGCAGAAGTCGAGGAAGACCGTGCCGTTTTTGGAAACGTAGGTATCGGCGATCACGCCGCGTACGGAGGCGTACTCGCCGACGTGTGACGGCGCGTCGGCGTAGCCTATCGTCCCGATAAAAACGGGCGCGGCCGCTTGCGCGGCCGCGTTCCTTTCGTAAGCGTCGAGCAGTCGTTTCAGTATAGTTTCGTATGTTTGCCGAAGCGCAGGGTCGGTGCCTATCTCGAGCAGCTCGTCGTTTTCAGTCGTGGCGGAATTCGTCCAGTTGTAGCTGCCGAGCGCATAGGCGGAATCCGTAACGATCGCCTTTATGTGCATGATGCCGTTCCCATCGGCGTGCTTCTCCGTCTCGATGGGGATACCGGCTCGCGTAAGTTCGGCGATGATGGGCTTGTCGTAGCTGTTCGCGCTCTCTCCGGCGTCGACGAGTCCGCGCACCTCGACCCCGCGTTTTTTCGCCGCCACGAGCGCGTCGGCGATATCGCGGAGCGTGAATTCGTACATGGCGAAGTAGATGCGGCTCTTCGCGGCGTCGATGAGCGCGATGATCTCCTTGTCGTTCTGTTTTTTGTCGAGGCTGTAGATAACGCGGACGGAGCCGGGCGGCGGAGCCGCGATGGTCTGGTCGGGTATGACGACGTCCGCATCCCGGGGCGAGCTGCCTGTCGCGTACCCGACCCCTCCGGAGGCAAGCGCAAGGACGCCTGCAAGCGCAGCCCGAGCCATTTTATGATGCATGGCATCAAGTATACTGCGTCTATGGCGCTCGTATTCGATATCGAGACGGTCGGCGAATCGTGGGACTCGCTCGACGCGGATACGCAAAGCAATCTTTCGTGGTGGCTGCGCGAATCGGCGCGCACCGAAGAAGAGTTCGAATTCGAGATGAAGGAGATCAAAGAGGGGATGGGGCTTTCTCCCTTGACCGGCTTCATCGTCGCTATCGGCGCCTACGACTCCGAGCGGGAGCGGGGCGCCGTATATTTTTCCGCCCCGGATACGGAACAGGATGTTCTCGAAGAGGGCGGTATCAAGTACGAACCTATGGACGAGAAGGGGATGCTTGAACAGTTCTGGAAGATCGCCGCCGCCTGTACGGAATTCGTCTCCTTCAACGGCCGCAGCTTCGACGCGCCCTTCCTCGCGATCCGCTCGATGGTGCACGGGGTGAGGCCCACGAAAGACCTCCTTTCAAACCGATATCTCTCTCTACAGCGCGGATGCGCCCACATCGACCTTATGGACCAGCTCACCTTCTATGGCGCCGCCCGTTTCAAGAAGAGCCTGCATCTTTTCTGTCGGGCTCTCGGCATCGAAAGCCCGAAGGCCGGCGGTACGACCGGCGATGACGTCGCCTCTTTGTATCACGAAGGGAAATACCTGGACATCGCTCGCTACAATGCGGGCGATCTGCGCGCCACGGCAGCGCTTTATGACCGCTGGCAGGAAGCTTTCCGCTAACCCCCATTATCCCCACCCCCCTTCATCCCTCCCCAAAACCGCCCTATACTCTCCCTATATGAACCCCTCCCGCAAACCTCTCTCTCTCTCTCTCTCGTTCGCCCCTTCTCCTCTCACTCCTAGCCATCCTCATC
>JAJZRL010000003.1 GCA_021802705.1 bacterium
CAGGGTGCCGATGCCCACGTTGCCGTACTGGACGAGGAGGCCGTTTGTGGCTCCTCCGGTGTTGAGGAGGAGGCCGGCTGACTTCGATTGGGAGTTCGCGCTCACGTCAAGCGGAGCGTCGGCGTTACTGTTCGGAGGAGGAGAGGAGGGTTCGGTGAAGGACTGGGCGAGAGCGTTCGCTCCGGAGGAGACGGCTGCGGTGATGAGGATGGCTAGGAGTGAGAGGAGAAGGGGCGAACGAGAGAGAGAGAGAGAGGTTTGTGGGAGGGGTTCATATAGGGGGAGTATAGGGCGGTTTTGGGGAGGGATGAAGGGGGGGTGGGGATAACGGGGTTAGCCCTGCACGGTGCTTGTCGCGGCATTAGACGGAACGATGACCGGAGAAGTCGTCGCGCTTCCGCCCACATACGGCGAGTTCTCGGCGCGGAGAGCATCGAAAAGGTCGCGCATGACATTCACGGCCTGCTCGCCGGCCCCTGAAGGGCCGCGCTCGAGCACGACCGCGAAAGCGTACCGGGGATGGTCGTACGGGAAGAATCCTTCGGCCCACGCGTTGTCGTATTGGTTGTGAGCGCCGACTTGCGCGGTACCGGTCTTTGCCGCGACGGAGAGATACGGCAGGTCGATAGCGTGCGCGAGCGCGCTCGTCACTCCTTCGCGCATACCCTCACGCACGACCTCGAGAGCGGAAGGGTCGACAGGTACGGTCGAATACGAGGGCGCCTGCCCCGCAAGCAAGGTCGGCGTGAAGAGCCTCCCGCCATTCGCGAGCGCCGCGGTGGCGCGCGCCATCTGTATCGGCGTGACCTGCATCGAGTACTGCCCGATCGCGGTGAAATACGTATCGCCGAGATACCACGGCTCCTTGAAGACCGCCTCCTTCCATGCGGGCGTCGGGATAAGCCCGCTCACCTCCCCGGGCAAATCGATACCGGTCGGGCTCCCGAGACCGAATTGCCGATACCAGTAATCGAGCCGGTCTATGCCGAGACCTTTCTGACTCCCGAAGCCGCCGCCCACCGTATAGAAAAAGACGTCCGAAGACCAGGCGATGGCTTTTCTCACGTCGACCAGGCCGAGAGCTTTCCACCCTTTGTAGATGAAGGTCTTCCCGGGGTGGTAGGGGTCCGGAAGCGAGAGGAAGCCGGGGTCATCTATGATCGTCGAAGGCGTGATGACGCCGTCGGTAAGCGCGCCGGAGGCGACGAACGGCTTTACGATAGAACCGGGCGCGTAGACGCCCTGTACCGCATGATCGAGGAAGGGGCGGCCCGGATCGCTGTTGTAGCCGTCGATGGCGCTTGCGGGACCGCCGTTTGCCATGACGTTCGGATCGTAGCTCGGGTATGAAACGATCGCGCGCACTTCTCCGGTGTTGACGTCAAGGATGACTCCGGCTCCGGCGATGAAGCTCTGTTTCGTCGCGACATCCTTCACGGCGCGCGCGAAGAGCTGCTCGAGATTCGCATCGATCGAAAGCCGGAGCGTTCCGCCGTCTTTTGCGGGAAGAACGACCCCTTGGGAGCGGACGCGCCCGAGAGCGTCCTTTTCGATAAGGACCCGGCCGTTCACGCCGGTGAGGAAGGGGTCGTATTCCGCCTCGACTCCCGCGAGGCCGGTTTCGCTCGTGTCGTAATATACCCCGTGCGAATCCTTCTTCGGGTACGAAACGTAACCGATGATCTGACCGAGAGACGGGATGGGGTATACGCGCGTAACGCTCCCGTCCGCGCTCTCGGCATTTTCGGCAAGGACGACGCCATGCTCGTCCGTAATGATGCCGCGCGGCGCAAGGAGTATCGTCGATTCGAGGCTATTGCGCGCGCTTTCCGCGGCAAACACGGTCCCGTTCGTCACCTGGAGGTTCCATGAACGGACGATGAGGATGACGGCGAGCATACCGAGCACGATGGAGAGCGAGAAAAACGTCCCGCGCGAGAGCGGCTTCTCTATCCTCCCTTCGAAACGGGCGCGGTCGAATGCGGTCGACGAATCGATGAATATCTCATCGGGTTCGATCTCCGGATCCCGGCGAGGGCGCGATTGCCACCAGCTCATTGCCTCATGATACCCGCTGAAAGCCTGCTCCGCACGAATATCGCGACGGCGGTCACGGCCACTCCCGAAAGGGCGGCTATCGGGAACGCTCCCCCGTGCGGCGTGTAGAAGAGCGTATCGGCAAGGATGCCCGCAGAAAGCGGGACGAGCGGTTCAAGGAGAGAGGAAGCGAGCGCGAGCGCGGCGGTAAAGGGCCACGGGAACATGACGACCGAAACGAGCGTGGAGACCGTCAACACGCCGCGCATCATGGCAGCGTCGAGGTCGAAAGAGGCGAGAAAGAGAGCGAAGCGCCCACGTCGCGCAACCGCACCCACGTGACCGAAAAAAGATCCGCGGCGGGCGCGATGCGCAACGTGACGGTGGGAGACGACGGATCGCCGTCAAGACGCGCGACGCTCCCGATAGGAAGCGCTCCGGGACCCGGCACGGATACGATATCCCCGACGGAAATGCCCTCTGCGCGCGGCAGCGATACCGAGAACGTTCCGGCACCGGTTCCGAAAAGAGTGACCGGAACATTCGCGCTTCCGACCCAGCCGTTCACGCTTGCTCCGGGCGCCGAAAAGAGTACGACGCGCGAGAAATCCGAGGAAACGGTTTCGACGACACCGAGCGGCACTCCTCCCGCCCCGAAAGCTTCCATCCCGCGCGTAACGCCCTCGTTCGTACCGGCATCAAGCACGTAAGTGTCGTAGAGGCTCTCCGGCGGACGAGCGAGCACTCCGGCAAGGATGCCGGACGAAGCGCTTTGCGGCGAGCTTGATGCATACAGCGCGGAAACATCCTGTACCTTCTGGAGAAGCGTCCTGTTTTCGCTCGCAAGCGCCGCGTTCTCTTTCGCGAGGCGCTCATTGCTGGCGGTAAGCGCGGCGGCGTCGCCAAAACGAGCGGAAAAGGCGTACATGCCCGCAGAAAGTGAGTCTGCGCCCCGAAATACTGGCGCGAACGCCCGCCAAAAGAAGCTCGGCGCTATAAGCCGTACGAAAAGGATGGCAAGGACGAAGATGAGCGCGAAGACGCCCCACGAAACATGCGTGGAAGAAAAGAGGGCGTTACGCCTCGCTAAGGATATCCTCTTCATCGATGAAAAAGTCCTTGAAAGGTGCGGGTGTTTCGGTCACGATGCCCGCCCCGCGTACGACCGTGGTCAAGGGATCCGGAGCGACCTTGACCGGCACGCCGAGCATCTTCGCAAGCACGCGCGGCAAACCGCGCAGGAGAGCGCCGCCGCCGAACACGGTCACACCGTGCTCGAGGACATCAGAGAGCAGCTCGGGCGGCGTCGCCTCGATGACTTCCTTTATCTCGTCCATGAGAGAGTCGAGAGAAGGCGCGATCGCCTCGCGCACATGAGCATCGGTAAGCGTTATCTCGCGCGGAAGTCCCGTCGCGAAGTCTCGGCCGCGAACGTTTTTTGAGAGCGGCTCGGTGAGCGGTATGACCGCGCCGATCGTTATCTTGATATCCTCGGCGGTCTTTTCTCCGATGCCGAGCTTGAACTCGCTCCGTATGAAATCGATGATGTTCTCGTTGAAACGGTCGCCTGCGATCTGGGAACTCTTTGCGGCGACCGTCCCGCCAAGCGCGATGACGGCGATATCGGTCGTACCGCCGCCGATATCGAGGACCATCGTGCCGATAGCCTCGACAACGGGAAGCTTCGCGCCGATAGCGCCCGCGACCGGTTCTTCGAGGATGAACGCTTCGCGCGCCCCGGCGCTCGAAGCTGCATCACGCACCGCGCGACTCTGCACGTTCGTTACGCCGGTCGGCACGCCGATGACGACGCGAGGACCGAAGAGCCGGGCCCGGCCGCCCTGCGCCTTGTTGATGAAATGCGTGAGCAGCTCTTCCGTCACCTCAAAATCCGAAATCACGCCATGTGAGAGAGGACGCACGGTACGGATATGAGGCGGGGTCTTGCCGAGCATCGTCTTCGCCTCCTTCCCCACCGCGACGACCTGATTCGTCTTATCGTTCACCGCGACGACCGAAGGCTCGTTTATGACGATGCCGCGTCCGCGCACATAGACGAGCGTATTTGCCGTCCCGAGGTCGATCGCGATGTCGCTGCTGAAAAGTGAGTTTTTTGAAAATCTTGCCATGGCGATTCTCTTACGAAACGATGAGGTTCTTCCGAGGCACCTTCGCGACCGTTCCGGTTTTCCTCTCGACCACCTCGAAGACATCCGTCGCGACAGCCTCCTTTCCGACGACGATGCGTTTCGGGATTCCGAGAAGGTCGCTCTCCGCGAATTTCTCGCCGGCAGAAAGCGGACGGTCGTCATAGAGGACGTCGACGCCGGCCCTCCGGAGCTCTTCGTAAAGAGCGTCCGACGCTTTCGATATATCATCGCCGCCGTCCCGGCCGAGCGCTACCAGATGTACGGCAAAAGGAGCGGCTGACTCCGGCCACACGAGGCCTTTCTCATCGGAAAAGGTCTCCGCCATCACGCCCATGAGACGCGAGATGCCGATCCCGAAACAGCCCATGATCGGATACTGGTCCTTGCCGCCCTTATCTTTGTACGTAAACGAGAAATCCTTGGCATATTTCGTCCCGAGATCGAAGATATTGCCCACCTCAGACGCCTTCGCCCGGGCAAGCGAGCCTTTCGTGCAGCGCGTGCAGGCATCATCCTCTTTCTGAGCGCTAATCTCGGCATTCACGCAATACGAGCAGTGGTTGCAATACAGGATGTCATCTTCTCCCGCATCCGTTAAAACCATGAATTCGTACGAGAGCTTGGTCGTGAACGCTCCTCCGGAAGCTTCGGTCGCTTTCGCGACGAGTCCGAGACAGGCATAGATCTTCAGATACGCCTCTTTCACGACGGCATAAAAACGGTCGAAGTCTTCCTGTGTCTCGTGGAAAGAATACATGTCTTTCATCGTGAATTCCCGCCCGCGCATGATGCCCGATTTCGCACGGAGCTCGTCGCGGTACTTCTGCCCTATCTGATAGATAGCGACCGGCAAGTCCTTGTAGGAAGCGAGGTACTCGCGGGCGATGGGCGTGACGATCTCCTCTTCGCTCTGTCCGACGGTATATTCTTTCTCCGTCCGGCTGGCGATCCTGAAGACGACATCGACACTGTCCCATGCACCGGTCTGCTTCCACGGCTCCGACGGATGCAAGATCGCCATCCGGATCTCCTGGCCTCCTATGGCATCCATCTCCTCGCGCACGATACGCTCGATATTCTCGAGCACCCGCCTCCCGAGCGGAAGATAGGAATAGACGCCCGCCATCTCTTTGTGGACATACCCTGCCCGCACTAAGAGCTGGGCGTTTTTCGAAACTTCGTCCGCGGGAGCCTCGCGCCGCGCCTTGGTAAAGAGTTTCGATTGCCGCATAGTTCCTACAGTATACGCCTACCTCTTCCGGCAAGCTATCCTATCGTGATCTTGAAGATGTCGTGCACGGTAACCACGACCATGAGGAGGACGAGGAACGAGAAGCCGATCGCATTCACCGTACGGGCTACGCTCGGCTTGATGGGGCGGCGAATGACGCTCTCGATGAAGACGAAAAGGAGGCGGCCGCCGTCAAGCGCGGGTATGGGAATGAGGTTGATAAGCGCGAGATTGATGGAAATGATCGCCATGATCGAAAGGAGGTCGCCGAAGCCCTGCGCCGACGCGGAGCCGACGGCGCCCGCGATACCCACAGGACCTGCGACCTGCGAAAGGTTCGCGGAGAGCGTGAAGATGCCGTAAAAGAAATGCCAGAGGGCCTCCGCCGTGAGCGCCGTCGCGCTCCAAGTAAGCGATGCTCCCTCCGTGATCGCCTTGCCGAAGGAGAGCGGCACGACGCCGATAGTAGCGACCTCGACGCCGAGCGCGTACCGCGAAGGATCGTTCGGAATAACCCCTGTCGCGGGCGTCGCTTCAAGCGAGAGTTTGTTCCCGTTCCGAAGGACGGAGAAATCGACATTCTCCCCGTCGCTCTTGGCGATAAAAGCGGTAAAACTCTCCGGATCGGCGGCGTGCCATTCGCCGGACGCGTCTTTCGCGCTCAAGATGGAATCTCCCGGAAGGAATCCCGCGTGAGCCGCGGGCGACTGAGGAAGGATGTCTGCTACGGCGAGCTCCGCATTTCGAGCGGACGCGACCTCGCTTGCGGAAAGCGCGCGGGGAGTACCGGAAATGAGCGCGCCGGTAATAAGGACGTACGCGAAGAGGAGATTCATCACGATGCCGGCAACGAGCACGAGCGCCTGGAGGATGCGGGGGCGCGAAGAGAACGAGCGCGCGGCGCCCCCCTCTCCGCCATCCTCACCGTAAATCTTCACGAAACCGCCGAACGGGAGCCAGTTGAGCGTGTAGATCGTCTCGCTTGCTTTCGCGATAGTCAGGGCGCGGGGCGGGTAGCCGATCCCGAATTCGTCGACGCGCATGCCCGAAAGCTTTGCCGCGACGAAATGGCCGAACTCGTGCACCACGATGAGCACGACGATGACGACGATGAACGTGAGCGCTTCCATTCGGGTGTCAAGGCGCGATCTCCGACTCTTTCTTCTTGAGCATTCCGACGAGCGCGTCGACGCCCGCATCGATGAGCTTCTGGACTTCGACGCGGAGCCGCGCGACTTCATCCTTGCCGACCCCGCCGCTTTTCTCGAGGACATCGAGCGCATGGAGCGCGTTCGTACGGTGCGTCCGCATCGTCACTTTTGCCTGCTCGGCCTTATCGCTCGCGATCTTCGAAAGCTGCATACGGCGCTCGCTCGTAAGCTCGGGGAACGAGATCCTGAGCCCCTGATCGTCGCTTGCGACCCCGACGCCGAGATCCGCGCTGACGATGCTTTTTTCGATCGCCTTCAAGAGCGTGTTATCCCAGGGTATGACGCGCAACGTGCGCGCATCTTCAATCGAAACGGAAGCGAGCTGCGTAAGCGGGGTGCGCGCGCCGTACGCTTCCGGCTTCACGCCGTCAAGCAACGCCGGCGCCGCGCGACCGGTACGAACCCCGGAAAGCTCCCGGGCAAGCCAGTCTTCGGTTTCCTTGATACCCGACTTCAGTGCGGAAAAATCGTATGCCATGACCCCATCATAGCAAACCTTTCGGCAGAACGAGCGAAAGATGCTCAAGGATTATCCGGATCGGAGCGCCGCGATCGTGAAGATACTCCCGGAAACGCTCGGTGTCGCGGAGCAGCATGATGACGTTCTCATCTTTCCCACGCCGTAACGCCTCGTACGCGGCGATTTCGATCCCGTCAACGATCTGTAAAGCCTCCTCGTGCTTGTTCCCCCGATCGTCTTCGTCTTTCCCGCCTGAAAGCTTCTTTATCATCGCGCTACGCGCCTGTTTCGTCCCTTCGATGAAAGCGCGCGCGGTGGCTGGTATTTCCGTACGGCGCCGGATGTCATGAACAGGCAGCTCCAGAATGCGAGAACGCAAGGTCCCTACGGTGCCGCCTAAGGACGGCATGACAAGGAAGAGAAACGTCTCCGGCGGCGGTTCTTCAAAGAGCTTCAGGAGAGCGTTCTGCGCTTCGTGAGACGCGCGAAAAGCGGCGATAACGACCGCCTTTCGCTTGCCTGCAAGCGGGGAGCCCGAGGCAAGCTCGTTTACCCGGCGGGCATCGTCGACCGAGAAAAGCCCGTAACGCAGGATAATGACGTCCGGGTTCGCCTTCGTTACGAAGCCGAGGTCGCGCTCAAGGAACGCTTGCACGACCGCAATCCCCTGCTCCGCCCCCGCTTCAACAGCAAACGCGTGATGATGCATGGGTCACTTCTTCGCTAGAATGCTCTTCTGGTAGATGTCGAGGTGTTTGAGCGCGATGCCAGTTCCTCTCGCGACGCAATAATAAGGGTCCTGCGCGAGCTTCGCGACGACGCCCGTCCGACGATAGACGAGATCAGGCATCTTGCGCAGCTGGCTCGTGCCGCCGGTGAGGATGATGCCGTTGTCGATGATATCGGCCGCAAGCTCGGGCGGCGTGTCCTGGAGTACCTTCCGTATCGCCTGCGTCATTTCGCGCAATTCACGCGCCATGGCCTGTACGAGGTCGTTCGTCGAGACGTCAACGGTGCGGGGCAAGCCCGAGACGAGGTCGCGGCCCTTGACCGATAAGGAAAGCTCTTCATTGAGCGGAACCGCCGCTCCGATCTTTATCTTCGTCTCTTCGGCGGTCTTGTCCCCGACGGCAAGATTGTATTGTCTCTTGATGTAATCGGCGATCGCGCGGTCAAGACGGTCGCCAGCGCATTTCACGCTTGTCGAAGCGACGATGCCGCCAAGCGAGATCACGGCGACGTCTATCGTCCCCCCTCCGATGTCGACGATCATCCGCCCCAAGGGTTCGTGAATGGGGATACCGGCGCCGATAGCCGCGAGTATCGGCTCTTTCACCACGAACGCGTTCTTCGAACCGGCTTTTACCGCCGCTTCGATAACCGCGCGCTTTTCGGTCGAAGTCACGCCCGCAGGAACCGATACGAGTACGGTCGGCTTGAAGGGGTTCCTGCCGAGAGCCTTTCGCAGGAAGTAGCGGAGCATGGCTTCGGTCACGCGATAGTCCGCGATGACGCCGTCCTTCATCGGACGGTACGCGATGATGTCATCGGGCGTCCGACCGACCATTTTCTTCGCTTCGGCGCCGATGGCAAGTATTTTGTTGTTGCTGAGCTTGCCACGCGTTTTCCCCACGGCGACGACCGACGGCTCGTTGATGATGACGCCTTTCCCGGGCATGAAGACAAGGACATTGGTCGTCCCGAGGTCGATGCCGAGCTTCGGAGAAAAGAAAGACATTGACCCTATAGTAGCTCTCTCCCTCCACAGACGCAAAACGGCGCCGAGTGATATGATGTATCCCGCATGCAAGAAGGGATGAGCTTTGTCGTTGCCGGCGGACACCCGCTTGGCGGGCGTGTCGAGACGAGCCGGTCAAAAAACGGCGCGGTCGCGCTGCTCGCCGCTTCCCTCCTCAACCGCGGACAAACGACTCTCGAGCGCGTACCGAGAATCGAAGAAGTCAACCGTCTCATCGAAGTCCTGCGTTCGATCGGCGTCTCGGTCGAATGGCGCGGTACGAGCGTCGTCATACGACCGCCCCGAACGTTTTCTCTCGAGACAATCGATCGGGATGCGGCGACAAGGACGCGCAGCATCCTCATGTTCATAGGCCCCCTGCTCCACATTTTCAAGGAGTTCGACCTGCCGCAGTCCGGCGGTTGCACGCTCGGGCTTCGCAGCGTGAGGCCGCACCTCATGGCGCTTGAAAAGTTCGGCGTCGCGATAGAAGCGCGTTCTCAGCAGTACCACGTTACGCACGCGAGACTCCGCCCGGCAGAAGTGATCCTTTACGAATCGAGCGATACCGCGACGATCAACGCGCTCTTTGCAGCCGCACGTATCCCGGGAATAAGCACCATCAAGTACGCCTCGGCAAATTATCAGGTACAGGAAGTCTGCGGCTTCCTGCGCATGCTCGGCGTCTCGGTCGAAGGCATCGGGACGACTACGCTTCTCGTCCGCGGCGTCGCCCTGATTGACGAATCCGTTTCCTACAGCGTCGCCGAAGATCCGACCGATGCGATGTTCTTCATCGCGGCCGCCGCGGTAACCGGCTCCGCGATGACGATCACCCGCGCGCCGATCGAATTCCTCGAAGTCGAGCTGTTCATCCTCAGGAAGATGGGTCTCTCGTTTTCGACCGCAAAACACCGTCTTTCCGAGAACGGTATCACGGAACTCGTCGATATCGCGATCAAGCCGTCGGAACTCGTCGCCTTTCCCGAAAAGATCCATGCGCGGCCGTACCCGGGCCTTAACATCGATAACCTCCCCTTCTTCGCGGCCATTGCCACCGTCGCGAAAGGAACGACGCTCATCCACGACTGGGTGTACGAGAAACGCGCGATCTACTACACCGAGCTCGACCGCCTCGGCGCAACGACCATCCTCCACGACCCGCACCGCATCTCCATCGAAGGCCCCTCGCGGCTCAAGGCCGCCGAAGTCATCTGTCCGCCGGCGCTACGGCCTGCGACCATCATCCTCGTCGCGATGCTCGCCGCAAACGGCCGTTCGATGCTCCGCAACGTCTACAGCATCAACCGCGGTTATGAGGATATCGTGCAGCGCCTTCAGTCTGTCGGGGCAGATATTGCCGTATCGACACACCAGTAAACCCCTTCGCGCGAAAGACAATCCGAGACGCCGCTTCGGCTTCAGAACGGCGCCTTTTCCTTTCATGCGCGAACACAAACAAGTACAATATCAGTGATGAAATCCATCGGCGAGATGATGCCGGAATTCGAAAAAAGGAAGGCTGCTGCGCCGAAAGGCAGGAAGCGGCTCACGGAGCGCGGCGAGATCATGCGCTTCTTCCTTCGCCACTTGAACTACGCGCGCAAGCAGGACGGTCTCGCGCCGATGACGATGGCACACTTGGGCGTCATCCTCGAGCAGATCCCGACAGCGGACCTCTACTACCTGAAAAGCGTATGCAGCCAGGCGAAAAACTTCAGCAAAAAATTCTGGTGGGAGCTCGATCCGTCAAAACATCCGCCGCACTGATTCTCTGTTATACTGCAGCACATGGAAGAAATCGTGCAAGATGGCGCGCCGGTACTGCGCGAGGTAGCCATACCTGTCCCCGAAGAGCTTTTCGGCTCGCAAAAACTCAAGCACATCGTCGCGCGTATGGATGAACTTCTCGATCAGGAGGTCGACGGCGTCGCGCTCGCCGCTCCGCAGATAGGCGTCCCGTACCGCATCTTCATCGTACGGAAAGACCGCACGGTCATCCCGACTCCCGAGAACGAGCCGGAACGGACTCCCGAGATGGAAGCCTATATCAATCCCGAGATCGTAAAGACTTCGCGCAAACGCGCGAGCGCTGACGAAGGGTGCCTTTCCGTTCGCGGCGTCTATGGCACGACGCGGCGGCATGAGCGCGTCACCGTGCGGGCACGGCGCGTCGACGGTTCGCGATTCGAACGCGGGGGCGGCGGGCTCCTCGCACAGATATTCGAACACGAGATCGACCACTTGAACGGAACGCTCTTTATCGACCATGCCGAAAACCTTGTCCGCATCACGCATGAATCACCCGTCGTATAGATTTGCTTATTTCGGCACGCCTGCCGTCGCTCGCGACACGCTCACGATACTCGTCGAGAGCGGGTTCGTCCCGACGCTTGTCGTAACGTTCCCGGACGCACCGCGCGGCCGCGGTCTCGCGCTCTTGCCGTCTCCGGTCAAAGAGGCAGCGGACGAACGAGGTCTTGCGGTAATGACACCGGAAAAACTCGATGCGGGAACCATCGCCGAGATTCAAAAATACGATTGCGACTACGCTATCGTCGTCGCCTACGGGAAGATATTCCCCGAAACGCTCATAGGCTCCTTCCCAAAAGGCGTACTGAATATCCACTACTCACTATTACCGAAATATCGCGGGGCGACGCCGCTTGAAGCCGCGCTCCTCGCGGGCGAATCCGCAACCGGCGTCACCATTCAGAAAATGGCATCCGGACTCGATACGGGCGACATCCTTGCGCAAAAAGAGATCCCGATAGCGCCCGGAGAAACCGCTCGAGAACTCCGTCCCAAGCTCATTCTCGCGGGAGCGCGGTTGCTCGTCGAGACGCTCCCTTCCTTCGAGAGAGGAACGCTCATGCCGACGCCGCAAGGGACCTCAGACACGCCGCTTACGCGGAAGCTGAAAAAAGAAGACGGGCTTCTTTCCCTTGACGGGCCGGATGAGGAGAGCTGGCGCAAATACCGGGCCTATGCCGATACCATCGGGACCTACTTTTTCGAAGGGGGGAAACGCATGAAGATAGCCAAAGCGTCTTTCACGAACGGACGGTTCGTCGTCGAACGTGTGATCCCCGAAGGCAAACGCGAGACGAGCTACCAAGCCCGATGATCATCTCGCGGAAGCCTTAACGCCTGAAACGCAGCATCCGCTTGAATGCGGCGCCCCCGGCACGGATAAGTCGCCGCGTTTTCCCGCGCGAGCGGCGTATTTCCGCTTCAAGCTCGCTCCGTACCCTGTCGGCGGCGCTTTCCGGAGAAGGTTTGACCGCTTCGGCATGGAACACATCGCCGTCGATGATGATCCGAGCGACGAGGCGGCACGGCTCGGACGACCGGCCCTCCGGAGGAGCGTGTTCGATCTCTATCTCAAGCAGTGCCCTTTCACTTTCCTTTCCAAGGAGGCGCAACGGAGCCGCGAGCTTTTCCTTGACGCGCGCTTCGCTTTCCGGACTAAGTTCATATCGCGGCGCTCTGATGGTGATGTTCATGGGATTTTCGGTTTACGCTAGTAATCATATGCCATGACGTGCGCGACTTTTCGATAGAGGTTCTGTTTGTTCGGCACGAGATGTCTTGATATACTGAAATCATATCAAACTAGAATCCGTGCTTGATCCTTATCCATTCATTAACTTACCATGACTCACAAACCGCAAGAAGAAGGAGCCCGTGTACCGGAAATGGTCTTTAAGACACGCGTGCGAGACGAATCGATCGGAGGCGACAATCCCTATCGCTGGCAAGACGTCCCGTCGGGAGAGGTCTTCAATGGCAGGAAGGCGGTCGTTTTCGGACTTCCGGGAGCATTCACTCCGACCTGTTCCTCTACGCATCTTCCGGGATTCGAAAAGGCGTACGATGATTTCAAAGCGCTCGGCATCGACGAGGTCTATTGCCTCTCCGTGAACGATGCATTCGTCATGAAGCAGTGGGCGGACAAGCTTGGCGTGAAGAAAGTAAAGATGCTCCCCGACGGGAACGGCGAATTCACGCGCGGCATGGGCATGCTCGTGAAAAAGGAGAATCTCGGCTTCGGCGAGCGCTCGTGGCGCTACAGCATGTTCGTTGAAGACGGCACCATCAAGAAGCTTTTCATCGAACCAGGCCTTTCCGATGACTGCCCGGACGATCCTTTCGAGGTGTCCGATGCGGATACGATGCTCGCATACCTCAAGGGTAGCGCGGCATAAGAGATATCAGAGCAAAGGCAGAAATACGCCGCGGCCTTGCCGCGGCGTATTTCTTTCATATATCCACGCTCACGATCTTCCCGCGGGAACGATGACCGGTAAGAATACGCACCTTCCCGACCGGCACGGCAAACCGCACGGCAACGATCGCGCGAACGCGCTCGTTTGCGCGATTCCCTTGAGCTGGCTCCCGTACCGCGATGGCGAGTATCCCGTCTTTCTCTTCGACGCGTTCGCGCTTCGCACCTGGCGTGACGAACACTTTTACATACATGCCGTATATCCGCGCGGTCAGTGCTTTGCGTACTGCTCGCGCAAGTAAGCGATGATGTCCGCCGATTCGTACATCGAGATGCCCCTATCGCTGTCGACAAGGTACGGGACCTGCTGCTTCCCACCCTTTGCGACAAGTTCCGCTGCAACCGCTGGATCGGCGATATCCCGCTCTTCGGCATGAAGGCCGAGCTCTTCTAACGTATCGAGCACCTTATAGTGGAAAGGACAGGTCGAGCGGTAATAAAGGATCAGCATGATTTATCCTCTCGCGTAACGCCCGATGAGGTGCGTTTCCTTAATGACAAGCGGCCGTATCGCAGCCTCAAGCTCCGCTCTCGTCGGCGGCTCATCAAAATGCACCGAGCCAGAAAGCGCGTAAAGCGTGAAGACGTAGCGGTGCTCTCTCGGTTCGTACTCGGGCGGCGGGCACGGCCCCGCATAGGCAACCTTCCCTATCGTATTGACCCCGCACGAGCCGACGGTACCGCCTTCGGGGATCTCTACGGTTCCGGGAGGGATGCCGTACACGACCCAGTGGTCGAAAACATCGACGCCGCGCGCGTCTTTCGCTGCCTGAGGAATATCCGGATCAACCATGATAAGCGCGAGCGAAACCGTTCCTTCCGGAACATTGGAGATCGTAAGCGGCGGTGAAAGCGAGCTGTCCCCGTCGCAGGTATATTTCGAAGGTATCTTCCCGTCCGGCTCGAAAGCCGGGCTCAAGAGCGCAAACGCCAGAGGCTCGCGGTTATCGTCTTCCATCGTCTGATTCTACCATTTGCCATTTGCGGCATATGATTTTTCAGCTAGAATGCCTCTACGGCACTTCGATCTGACGTGCTTTGGGAAGTATTCATTCCGCGGTAGCTCAGTGGTAGAGCGGCTCGCTGTTAACGAGTTGGTCGTAGGTTCGAATCCTACCCGCGGAGCTGGAACGAAAACGAAAGAGACCCGCAAGGGTCTCTTTCGTTTTATCGGGAGCGACAAACGCTGCGTACTGCCGGAGTACGATTGGACAAAGTCATCATATGATATGGTGGATAATGGATGGTGAATAGTTCACCATTGTCTTCACAACGTTAGGAGTGAGAATCATGCAGATAGTGCAGCGTCAAGACCAAGTGCCACAGGGTAAGACGAGGGGGACGCAAGTCAAATCCTCGTCGGTCATGCAACAACAAATGGCCCTCAGTCAGGGGATTATCCCTGCTGTGCGCGGAGAGTATTACAGCTATGCTTCCGTGTTCACGGAAGAGCGACCACTTTACGCACTGATGAAGTGTAAGTCCAACAAGGCGCGTCTTATTGGCGAGCTTTCCGTCTTGGGTCCGGAGGCCACCGCATTCTTCCAATTTAATGGGGCGGGTCCGCGCATCCTTTCCCTCAAGAAAGCGTTTGCCTCCGGTCTGTTGGAGAGCATGCAGCCAACAGGTGCCTTCGGCGATGTCTGGTTCGCTCCGACCACGCTTACTGCCGAACAGTTCATGAAGCTGTGGACCAGCAAGAAGACGGGAGATCTCGTGAGCGCATGCCAACACGCGCTCTCGGGTCGCCAAGTCACAACCGAGTTGCGCGAAGAGTTAGTCGTGGCCATGATGACTGATAGCGGGAAATACGGCATGTTTCTCGTCGAAGAGGTCACGATGTCCTCTGTCTTGATCGAGGCGTGCCACATCCAACATTGAGTACTATCTGCTCGTGACGGGAGCCGCGATTATCGCGCTATTTGGCATTCTTCTCGACAGCATTCCGGTACTCATCGCCGCCATGATCGTGGCTCCGCTCATTCAGCCAGCCGATCATCGTGGCTGCGTATGGCCTCGTGAGCGGCAAATACATGTACATCGGGAGGGCAGTAAAAACGTTCGGACTTTCCATACTTGCGGTCGTTATTGTTGCCGTCATCGGGATACAGATTTTTCATTTTGTTGCCGTTCCGCTTGAGGACAGGGCGTTTATCTCGTTCGTTCCGGAACCGACATCAGCCCTGGTCATCGCCTTCGTCGGCGGGCTTTTTGCCACGCTCGGCATTTTCTCCAAACGCATCGATAGCATTATCGTGGGCATCGGCATTGCCGTATCGCTCATGCCGCCGCTGGTCGCTTCGAGCATCGGGATAGTTGTCGGTTTGGGCGACCTCACGATTCGCGCCGCGACTATCTTTGGTCTCAATGTCGTCGGTATTTTTGCCGGCAGCGCGCTCATGCTTTTCCTCATGCGCAAGAATATTTTCAATTTCCGCAGATATTTGGAAGAACATCTAGCTGAGTAATCTATGAAATCGGACAAAATGACGACAGAGCGGTTCTTGCACACCCATGGCGATCGTCATCGGCATCGTCTTGGTATGGCGAGGCATCTGGTACGTGGGGTGCTTGGCGGTGAAACCGCCAAGCAAAAATCTCGATTCTTCGGTTTCGTCTTTATCCGTCTCACATTTTGCGGGTTTGAGGCGGATTTGAGCTAACCTGTATCGCACACGTAACAAAAACCCTCTGTTCCGGACCGCAAAAGCGATATGGAGACAGAGGGTGGAAGGCTCGACTCGGAGCCGTAAAGGATCAGTGAGAGATTATGTAGTTGCCGGGACACCACACGCGCGGATACGAAACCGGAGACGCTTTTATATTCCATCCTTTCCTGAACCAGAAAGCGTTGATGGCATACGCGAGACCTCTTGCATTTTCTACATAGAAAATGAAGTCTTTGGAGCGGTCCGCCACCTTCAAAAACTCGAAGACATGCGCAAAGGATACGCGAGCTTTCCTTATCTCCGGAAAGTTTCGGTCGCCAAGGTCGGCAAGGATCGATCTGTCCATCGACGACCTGAGCAGCCTGTGCTGTCTGACTGTCATAGCCGGGACATTCTCCTCAACAAGGTCGGGAAAACCGATCCTGAGTTCGCTGTCGAGGTAGATGATCGGCAATTCGCTGTTTACATCTATCCTGAGCTTGTCGCGTACCGCGAAGCGCTTGACCGACGGAAGACCGATCGGATCGCCTGTCTCTTTGAGAAAACCCCCAAGAACCGTATCCGAAGCGGATTTTCCGGTTTCGACTTCAACAGTCGCTTCACCGCACAGAAACGCGCGGACGGGGCTGCCCGCGCAACCGACCGTCCTGACGCTTGTTCCGTCATTGGTGAGGCCGGCCATTGCAAATCGATTTTGGGACATGACATATGCTCCTATGGGCTAACGCCCGTGAATGACTCCTCTCTCCCCGAGGCATGGGGGCCTGGCGAGTCGTTCGCCACAGCAGGAAATGGCCGCGTTCAAGCCGCCGCTTCCTGCTGTGGCGAATACCTGTTTGTTCAAAGAGCTTCCAACTGAGAAAATATAGCCCATTTACGTATAAGTGTCAAATTCTCCAAAGTGGATTTGACATCATAGTTCACCTGTGATATAAGAGGAATCAGGTCGAGCTTTTCTAGCTCGTTTATGAACATTCACAACGTTCCTTCACGTCCTTCCCCGTGAAGGATGAGGAGAAACAGTATGGACGCAAGCGTGCTGCAAAACCTGAGCATCGAGCAAATTATCGATGTTCTCAAAGAGAAAGTGGGCAAAGAAGAGACCGTGCGTTTTCTTCTTCGGGAAAAGATGGGCATCAGTACCGTAAGGCTCGGCACAGGACCAAGGAACGCACGGGCGTTTTGCGAAGCTCTGAGTTCCGACGGTTTTTCCATCGATAAAGAGATAAGAGATATTCCCGACTCCCCCGCTCTTATAGCGCTCGATAGAGGAATAAACGTCGATGTCGTCGATGTCTCGGTAAAAGATCTGGGATGCCCGGCTGGCGCGCGATACAAAGAAGTCTGCATGCGCGGGCTTGATCTGGGGTACAGACTCTGTCCTCCCGAGCTCGCTTATCAGTTACGCCGGCAATACGTAAACCAGCCGGTCGGCGAGCGCCTTTATCTTGCGATGAAGAGCGTTGTCGATTCGTATGGCAACCAAAGAATCTTCGCGGTTGGATGCGACGAGAACGGCCCTTATTTCGGGCTTGATCGCGGCGGTCTCGATGAATTCTGGTTCGCCAGTCGTCGCTTCGTCTTTATCCGCCCGCGTCGAATGAACTGAAATCTTAACCAAGCCTCGTATCCGTTCTGTGTTTACGGATACGAGGTTTTTTGTATCCTGTCCGCAGAATCCCACAAGGTGCCAATTTCGGATAAATTTGACTTCTATATGACTGTATGGTATTTGAACATCAGACTTGAACTCAACAAAAAAGGAGGTAGCTATGGAGGAAGCGTTCTTGCAGCCGAGGTACGTAAACGGAGCAGAAATCGAGATCCGATTCAGCGGGGCCTGGTATGCCGCCACTGTCATCCGGACGCATGCTTATGTCATCGTATACCGTCTCGAAGAAGAGGGAAAGCGGCAAGCCGGCTTCACACGATACGCATTCGGATTGTTCGAGAAGCCCTGCTTTATCACGTACCCGAAAGGATACGAGGGGCAGATTAGCCGGTTCAGTCCGAATATCCGTCCCAGGAGATAATCCGTAATCAGCGATCATTTCATTTATCGTGCATCCTGCCTTTTGGCAGGAAAGAAAGGAGCTATCATGGGAAACGCGTTGAGAGAATGCCTTGCAGAGCTTCTCGAACACATGGAAAACCTGAATTCAACCTTCCCCGATACGGAGGAATTCTTGAGAAGGAGGGGGTTGGAGAATGTACGCGACCTGAACGAAAGGGAGAGAAAAGAGCTCTTCGAGTTTTTGGAAACAAGGTACAAAAAACTCTTGAATTAAAAACGAAACATGGCGCCGCCGGATCCTGGACCGGCGGTTTTTTGTTGCCGGTTGAAAGTAAAAAGAGCCACGAGGGCTCTTTTGATGGAATTACCTTTCACTGTTTTCTTTTTCGGCAAGGAATCGCTCTTCCAAGCGCGCGATCACTTGAGCCGGATCATCGCTTTCTCCTCTGAGGAAACTTCGGAATGATTCCTGCTCTACCGCAATGACAACTTCTTGCGAGCCATTCAATGAGACGGTATCTATGTTGTCTATCAACATCACTATTCTCCTCTAATTTAAAGAACGCATTGCGCTTGACTGTCCGATCTTTCCGGCCAGTCGTTCGGTACCATACACCCTTTATATGCAGGAGGCAATAGTCTCTGAGGATCAATATGGGGATTCCCCTACGTGACGCCATTCTGCGTTTCCAAACGTTCCGTTATGTTAGAATCAGCTCACCGGACTTCCCGGGGTCTTCAATTGATTATACGTACTTATTATTTACAAGTTAAGTTCATCACACACTATGCGCTTCCTTAAAAACCCTCGTTTCCTTTCCCTCGCGGTCGGTTCCGCCGTCGCGATGAGCCTTGTC
Organism: bacterium; assembly: GCA_021802705.1. Classification (GTDB taxonomy): domain Bacteria; phylum Patescibacteriota; class Minisyncoccia; order Phycocordibacterales; family Phycocordibacteraceae; genus C7867-001. The sequence goes on from JAJZRL010000003.1 coordinate 18,656, forward strand.
GGAAACATTCCTGTCGCACAAGCGGCAACGCTCAGCACTGTCCAGATACAGGCCATCCTCAATCTCTTGCAGGCATTCAATGCGGATGCGACGACGATCGCAAACGTACAAGCCGCGCTCGAAAACACCGCAACGTCCACGCAATCAGTGCTTCCACCGACCGGTTCGAGCTCGGAAGGACAAGCTTCTTCGTCACCGAGCGGAAGCCCTTGTTTCGTGTTTACGAACACGTTTAGCATCGGCTCTACCGACCGATCAACGGAAGGAGAAGTGTCCCGCCTGCAGGCCTTCCTCGGGAAATACAAGAGCATCTACCCCGAAGACGCCGTTACCGGCTTCTTCGGATCATCGACCCTGGCAGCCGTACAGAAATGGCAGGCCGAACATGGCATCGTTTCATCCGGCAGCCCGGACTCTACCGGATTCGGAACTGTCGGACCATTGACCCGCGAAGACATGAATAAAGAGATGGAAAGAGAATGTGAGAATGGAGACATGTCCTCGTCTTCCTCCGACTCGACCGCATCCTCTTCTGACTCGTCAACGTCTTCTACGACATCCCAGGATTCGAGCTCGGGAGATAATTAATCTTCTCTTCACCCTTAAAAACACACTCGCGACTATCGCGAGTGTGTTTTTTATTTTCCCGCCGGGATCGGTAACGTAACGACGAAAGTCGAGCCCTTCCCTTCCCCTTCGCTTTCAGCGTAGATGGTACCGCCATGAGCGATAACGATGTTCTTCGCGATAAAGAGCCCGTAACCGGTCGAATGGGTGTTTACCCTCTGCGAGTTTCTGCCATGGCCTCCTTCGGTAAAAAGCCGTTTTTTATCTTCGCCCGTGATGCCGACGCCGGTATCCTTTACGGCAAAGACGAAATTGCCGCTTTCTCGCTTGAGAGAAACGACGATGGAACCGGAGGGGGTGTAATTGATGGCATTGTCGATGAGATTGCGAAATACGTGATCGCCGATTTCTCCCTTATCACCAACGAAAACAAAGGAAGCATCCGAACCGTCTGTAACGAAAGAGAGGTCGAGCCCCTTCTCTTCTGCGCTTGATCTTGCTTTTTCGACTTCTTCTGCCGCGAGTTGTGCGAGATCGAAAGGTTCTTTCTTATATTCCGTCGTCCCCTTCTTCTGATTCGACGCTTTGAGGATATCGGTAACCGCGACCAAATTCTCGCGCGATTGAGCGAGAGCGCGATCGACAAAAGGCCTCAATGCGTCCGGAAGAGCGCCGAGATCGCCCTCGGAAAGCGCGGCGAAGGCGCCCGTGTCTTTCGTGAGGAATCCCTTGACCTCATGCCCGATGAAATGAATGAGGCCTTCCTGCCGCTCGTTTATCTCCTTGAGCTCCTCCGCGAGTTTTTCAAGATTCAACGTATCTTGCACGATTCTTACACTTCCAATTAAAACAACAGCAAACGCGGTAATGTTGATAACAATTTCGCTTACACTCGTTGAATATAAAACATTTATGAATGTAAATACCGTGACCATGAAACCCAAGAAGGCTGTTGTCACGACCTTGAGATTGAAAAGATGGTGGCGGTAGATCGCATACGAGGTTGCAACGACAAATGGGAGAAGAAATATGGCGCCGAGCGGGATGAAGCTTGAATTGTTAAAAATGACTGGGATAAATAAGTTGAAAATGAGAAGAAGTACGAATGTAATAATCGTTCCTGTGAGCATCATAGAATATGCTTGGCGTTGTTTTTTTGGCGCTTGAATTGTTTTGCGTATCAGTTTCAAAATTGCAAAAATGACAAGCAGCGAAACCAGTGTGCCGAAGAACGCGACAGCCGGGCCAGTTTGAACAGCGATAATTTCATTGCCTGTCCCAACAGAAGTCACGCGTTCAAATACATACGGAGTAAGTGTTAAGACGGATACCACACCGGTAATAGGTATAAGAATATAAGTGTGCCACCAAGGTTGATGGTAGTTGTCATCCGGAAATGCCGATGTTAGATGAAAGAAGGTAAATGCGTGCCACGTCGCAAAGAAAATCACGCCTCGGAGCAGCAAGAATGCGAAATTCCCATTGGGAAATTGGTAATAAGAATAATTCACTATGCTCCAAAAAATAGAAATGATTGCGAAGTAAAAAAACGAACGGTTCGTCGTCGAACGAGCATTATTAAAAACAATGACAAAACCAAGAAGACCCATGCTGGCAACCGCTATACCGACAAAAAGAAGATCGAGATGAGAAGATAGCTGCATAAATTACACGAATACAATATCAGGTGTACGGTGGCGATATGTTACAGCTGTCGGCTCATTGCCCACACCAATACGAAAGACAAGGACGGGCTCGTGGTCCTGATTGACGTGATTTTTAATGATCATGTAAGCTGCTCGGACACGCTCCTTTTCACTCTCGCTGAAGATAGCACTGTTGTTTTCCATAGAACGTACGAGGAACGTGATGCCAGTCACGATTTGCATTGATAGTCCTCGCGCGGTTGCAAGAAGCCATATACGCTCAAGCGCTTTACCTATCTCAAGATAGGTAACCCGATCCGTATGTGGCGCAGTGATTACACCCAATGCAGACGCCGCAGCATTTTGTTGCGCATTCGTTTTTGCAACAATTTGTGAAAAGCCTATCTTGGTAAATAGCTTTGCAAAACTCCAATGTTTCAGAAGTCGGAATAATATTTGAGCAGGTGGCGGTAATTCCAGCGTCTTGATGTAAAGTCCCTGTTTCCCCGATCGATTCTCTTTTTCGGACCAGAAGATGTTTTCAAAAAAAAGTTTGTGCAACGTGTGATTTCCAAGCGCTACTTCCTCCATTACCGTAAGCGCTTTTGCTACCTCTGACATCGAATCTCGAGACTCAATGAGCGAGAAATCCAATTCTGTACGCTCTGAGAGAAACGAATCAAGAATAGCGGTCCTCGTTTCTTTTGATAATGGAACCTTTTTATACGGTTTTCTGTTGGTGTGCCGTTTAAATATCGATTTCTGAAGAAACTCATCAGTTTTATCCAATCTTCCACCAACCTTAAGCTCCATCACAGCAACACAGGACCCATCTTCATGGAGTACAGTATGCGGCACGTATCCTTGTGCGCGTGCCTCAAGCTCAGCGTTCTGTAAGGCGGCGCCAAGCGCAATGAGAGTCCCTCCTTCTTTATAATTTAAGATCGGATTGTCTTTTTCGGGAAGGGCGTAAAATTCAATAGAGCTATCCTGTACGACAAAACGCCACGGCTGAGAATTATCTCCTGAAGGAGCGGCGGCTGCGGCAGTAAGTATCTTTGTTACTTTCTCTTTGTACGCCGTATCCATATTCTAGAGACCTATTGCGGCAAAGAAACCCGCGCGCGCTTTTTCGCGAGCAATTTTCACGTGCGGTGCATGATATTCCGGATCAAGGAGCGCATCGAGACTAATCTCGCATTTCTCTTCGTTCACGATCTGCCCAAGCGCGAGCCGCTTCAAGATATAGGAGATGGCAACGCCCGAAAGCGTCGCGGCATCGCCGAGCTGCGGCCAGGAATAAATCTCGCGGCCGACCTGGAGGAGCGAGCTCATCATGCGTTCGGTCACAAGCTCGGGACCGGCGATCTTCGTCGCCAGTTTGGGCAAGTCAGACGGTATAAACGATTTGAACATCTCTATGTTTACATCGCCGATGACGCCATTGAAAAGCTGTTTCGTCTTGACCGTATCAAAGCGTTCCACCTCAACGATAATGTTGTCGCCGTTATCGGTCGCCATAACGACCGGAATGCCGCGCTCGCGAGCCGCGAGCCGCAACCGTATCTTCATCTCAAGATTGTCAGTCTCCTCAACGAGGACATCAGCATCCTCGAGGAAGGCACTCATGGTTTCTTCCGTAACGCCTGAATCGAATGTTTCGATCTCGGCATAGGGATTCAGCTGATAAATATACTCACGCACCAGATCGGTCTTTTTCCGGCCGAGATCGAGAAAGTCAAAGCGAATGCGGTTTAAGTTTGAGGGTGAGACCTCGTCCGGATCGGCAATTTTTATATGACGCGCGCCGCCCATGAGCGCGAACGTAAGGGCGCCATGACTGCCAACGCTTAGCCCTGCGTATGCGACCGTTAGGCCATACAGTTTCTTCTGTTCTTCTTTCGTAATAATGTTTCGGTTACGCGCGGTGCGTATTTCCTGATGCTCGTCGTGTGGCAGATAATGCACGAGGATCTTGTTCCACGGAAAGAAAAACCATTCTCCCACTTCTTCAATCGGCTTCTCTCCGCAATACTCTTTCGTGAACGCTTCGACTTCAATCGCATGATCTTTGATGAATTTAAATCGCGGATTACGGATGAGAAACAAATCCTCCAAAAGGAGATTGTAGCGATCAATTACTTTTGACGGTTGAAGACGGTCGCGAAAGGCTGAAAACGATTCCTTTAATCGGTCAAGTCGTTCTGGCTGCATGTTGAAATAGTAGCACGGGAACTCACGTTATTAGAACGGAGGCTGAGAAACCCCTTGAACTCAGACACCCTGTGCAGTGCACGGATAAAGAAACGCCCGACGAATCGGGCGTTACAAAAAGAACTCAATCATTATGATTTTGGCAACGAGACTATCTCATGTGCGAAACCTAACTTGATCGCCTGATCCGCATCGAGAGTCCTCTCGTTGCGAAGAATCAGCTTCGCCTCCTTCTTGCTCGTCTTGCCGCCAGTCCTTTCTTCAATGATTCGGAAATATTTCCCTTCCTCAACCAGAAGTTCTTTCTGCATCCGTTCGGCATCGAGAGTGTCGATCTTGACTTTTTCGTCAAAACTCTGACTCATATGGTGAAACCATAGAGTCGTTTCTGGCGTGATCACTCGATGATCGCCCATTAGATACAACAGAGGCGCGATAGAGGCAAGCCTGCCGAGTGCTACTGTTTGAAGCTTTGGGCGAAGAATGTGGCGAACAAGTTCATATATGGCAAAGGCAGGACTTACCTTGCCGCCACCCGAGCATATAAACAAAGAGATCCAGTTTCCGCGATTTTCAAGCATCGATTTGCTGAGATCCCCGCCGAGTTTCTCCATACTCCTTCCGTTGACTTCATCAAAGAAGGTTGTTATTTGCGACGGACTGCATTGGTGCATGATTTCTCCTTAATCCGTGAGTGAAAGAACTGGGGAAAATATACATTAGATCTTATAATTTGTCCATACCTTGTGGTGAATTCAACCCGCTAAAGCACCACCCCAAGCTTCTGATGGCGTCTTCCAGCCGAGGCGTTTCCTCGGCCTCGTATTCAAAGCATACCCCACGACAGCGATTTCCTCCTCGGACACGAGATCGAAGTCAGTGCCCTTGGGAAAGAACCTGTGTACCAAACCGTTCGTATTCTCGTTCGTCCCACGCTCAAAGGAGGAATACGGGTGGGCGAAGTACACCTTTGCGTTCGTGAGCGCCTGAAGCTCCCGCCAGTATTGGTTCTCGCTTCCATTGTCGAGGGGTCAGTGTGTGCGCGTACGCTCTTGAGACGTCGCGCGACCACGGCGGTTGTCGCTTCTGCCGTCTTCGCGGGCAGTTTCGACAGGAACAGGAGCCCGCTTCGGCGGTCGACGAGCGAATTGAGCCCTGGAGCGTGGTTCTTGCCTTCGATCGAGTCGCCCTCCCGGTCGCCGAGGCGGGTACGTTTCTCGACGACCGTCGGTCGTGTATCGATGCTCGGTCCTTTCGGGCGCAAAACACGGCGCGCCTTGCGACCGCCCATCCTCTGCCGGCGTGTATCTGCGCGTACACGAATTGGCATATGGCCTCGTGCGATATCGGCTCGGGCGCGGTGTTCGCGATCTGCTCGGGCGACCAGCCCGCCTTGAGTCGCTCCACGACGTATACCCTCAGCTCGGGGTACTTCAGGCGCTCTTCCGCGTTCCCGGGATTTCCGCTTCGCAAGCGCCCGCTTGTGTGCGAGTCGCGGGGTGTACACCCGCCGTTCGGGAGGCAAGTTCTTGTTGATCTCCCGAACGATCGATGAGTGCGCCCGCCCCAGCCGCTTCACAATCGACCGTACCGATTCTTTTTCCCACAAGCCGCACTGTATTTCCTCCCGTTCCTCGACGCTCAACTGCCGGTATGCCATATCCGCTCATGTTAGCGGAGTGGTGCTTTAGCGGGTTGAATTCACCTGAGGCGCGTTTGCCCGCAAGGAGATTTTATGGTAGGATTTCAGTGCACGATACACATCGTGCCTCTTACTGCAAATGGAGAAGATACCGATGAGCGAAACCCATAGATTGTCCGCTTTAAAAAGAGCGGAGCTTGAAGTAAATCGCGAGAGAACGAGCGAGGGCTTTCTGAGATTTGAGGTCTCTTCTCCGGAAGCCATAGAGCGTGCATTGTCGGTGAGTGATCTCACCGCCGAAGATGCGCCTGAGCACATTGTTAACATCATTAAGGATGAGGTAGTAAAAAACCTGCCCAGGTTGGGAATGGGTGAAGTGCGTATCGTCAGAGGCAATCCAATAGTTTCTGTCGAGGATAACTTCGACAAGTTGTTATTCCCCGCGGACAACGCCGGCAGATCGTCTACTTACACTCGATATGTGGATGAGGACCATATCTTACGAACACACACTTCTGCACCTGTACCGGAAACCCTCAAGAGCTTTTATCAAGAATTCAAGGGCGATATTCCCGATACGGTTTTCGTTTTCCCGGGCTTAGTCTATAGAAGGGATGTCATTGACCGGAAACATCTTGATGTCTTTCATCAGCTGGATATTTGGACTTTACGGAAAAATGGTTCGAGAGAACCGGTCACGAGCGAAGATTTGTTAAGCTTAGTCAACATCATCTTCGAATCGGCCTTGCCTGGGAAGCGGCCTATCGTCTACCCCGCCGTTCATCCGTATACTCTCAAAGGAATCGAGGTATATGCGGAGTTCAACGGGGCGGAGCTTGAAGTTCTTGAAGCAGGACTGGCTCATCCCGAAGTGTTGCGCGGGGCAGGTTTTGATCCAGCTTTATATTCAGGACTTGCCTTGGGGATGGGCCTTGACCGGCTGGCGATGTCACTGAAAGGAATGTCTGACATTAGGTACCTGCGTTCTAAAGATCCGAGAATCTCCGCGCAGTTGTTGAATAGCGAAAAATTCAAGGAAGTGTCCAACCAGCCTCCCATTGCTCGTGATATGTCCTATTGTGTTCCAGAAAACTACACAGAGGAGGATATTTGCGAGGAAATAAAGGATGCGTTTGGAAAAGATGCTTACTTGGTCGAGGATGTAAAGATCGCAGCGAGGACGAAGTACAAAGACCTGCCCCAAGTTGCCAAAAATCGACTTGGCGCACTTGAAGGACAGGATAATGTTCTCGTTAAGATAACTCTCAGGCATCCCGACAAAACGCTGACGAGAAAAGAGGCTGACGGATTATATGACCAGGCCTACCCAAAATTAAATAAGGGAACTAGGGGATACGTTCGCTAGCGCGAACGACGTTGTTACCCTAAGGGAGTGGCAACATGAGCCGCTCCTTTTTATTTTTCTTCACTATCAAAATGCTTTTTTAAGAAAGCCTCTACCTCGAGTGTTTTTATTGGATCCGCGTATTCGCTTACATATAAATCTGACTCTTGTCGATGCCTAAGCTCAGACCAGTTTTCTTTTTCTCCAAAAATTCTTCGTGCCCCTTGCATGAGTGATAGCCCGAGATTCGGGTAGACATCGTCCACTCCGTGCGCGAGGTAATACATGAGGTTGCGTTGGAAAGTGCTTTGTTCCTCCGCCCTTTCATCGTAGTTTGACAAACTATATTTCGGGTAACAGGCGTCAAGAAGCGTTTTGGGGATATCCCACAATGGCATAAGGAGCTTTGTTCCTCCAAAGCTGCGTGTAGGAAATGAGAGCGGTTTTTGCCCATTTATAAGTGAGAACAAAAGATCGGCGAGAAGATCCTCTCGGTTAAACCCGAGTAGATATTCTGTTGCCCCAATCTCCCTGCATAATCTGCGCGCTACTAATGAAATGAGATATGTGCCAAAGAAGTGGTTCGTGTTGCTTCCGAATTTCTCACAATACTCTTCGTAAAACTCGCGAGAAGATCGCTTCATGCGAAGCAATCCCTTGAGATCTGTCTCGCTAAAAATCTTGTGCTCAAGACCATAAGTTTGACAGAGAAGAGCGGCTCGTTCAGCAGCTGAGGACGGCCAAATAGGATCAAAAATGATCGTAAAAAAGGTAATATTTACGTCCCTAATCTCTGAAAAATCTTTCAATGCCTGCGCCAGAGTATTGCTATCTCCGCCGCCTGAGATACCAACCACGAGTTTATTGCTTCTACTCTCTCGTGTCATAAAGGATTGAACCTTTTCTTTTATGATCTCTCTAGCAGATTCCGGATTAAATTCCTGGATGGTCTCGACGCAACCCTTCTCGCCAAGAGTAACGCTAGGGATGGCGATAACGGAATTCTTCACATTTTTATATATGATCTTTTGCGGCACAATGCTCCGAAGGTCGGTGTTGCGAATGCAACGCAGTTCTATCTCTTGATCTTCCGGGATGGTGGATATTATGGTCGTTAGCGGAACTGGAGTTACATTTTTTTCTTTTTTCAAATAGCCCTGAAATAAACTGGGTGGAAGATGTTTGGCTCGCAAAATCTCTTGCAACGTCACGGCATCAGAGGATCGAATATTTATTTCCTCGGAAACTGTCTTTATAATAATACTTCTGACCATGGCGAAGAAATTCCAACGGAAGTTGGCAATTTTATCGAGTCTCAACTGAAACTCTTAATTGAAAGCGCAGAGCGCCGAGGTACACAAAATATGCTCGATTCGCGCATTGGTAAGGCAATCGAGACCCATGTCAGATAAAGAAGCAAACATGTTATTTACCACCTCATTAGATATGGTGCCCTGCCAGTCCATAATCGAATTCACATGCATTTTGACGGATGCGACGCTAGACATTGTGGTGAGGTTAAGACCAATAAAGCCAGTAGGCTGGCTTAAACATAGTGTACTCTGGGATTTTTAAAGTGCAATATATCTAGCAAACCTGTGCAGGCTATGACGGACGCGCCACCCACGGCTGTTTGATTCCCGGCTTAAAATAAAGGGGGTCCTCGTATGGCCAAAAAACGAGTCTCGGCTCCGCACGTTTCCCGAGAAAGTCAGAAAGTTCTCTAAATTCTGAATTTTTTTCGCGCAGATTCTTGATGATTTCTGCAAGAAGCTCCGACGCAAGAACCTTTGCAATATCCTTCTTCGGTTTCTGTTCAAGATTGATCTCTAGGTATTGGTCGTGGTTTTCATCGTACTTCGTGATGAGCGTGAGCTTACCGGTCAGGCAGTCGACAAAGCTCTTGTTAAGCAAAACTTCCTTGATTGTCTCGGGATACACCTGGAGGCCGTAAATCGTTGTAGCGAGATCGATGCGTTCGAAAACATATACGAATGGCAGCTTGTACACGGAATCACTGATGCCGGCAGCTTGCGCTTCTTTCAAGAGATCGACGCCGTGCGTTTTGTATCGCTCGATAAGTTCGTTAAATGTGTAGACTCCCCCATAGTCTCCGATGGAGTAGCGGAGAAGCGGCAGTGCACTGTCTCCTGACACGAGGATTTCTCCGTTGGGCGCTTCAAACGAAACGAATTGCGGTATGTACTGCGCAAACGTCGGCGTCTTTGTGATACCACCGAATACATCGGCAAACAGTTTTTTGTCAGACAGCGCAAGGCGCCGCGCGAGAATGGAGAAAGGGGTCTCGAACGCCATGGTGCCGATATCGGCGCTCCCATAGATATTAATCGCATCGGTAATAGGATTTTTTATGCCAACGCGCTTCGCGACGTAATCACGAAAATGCTCCGTAAACGCCTCGGCCGCAAAAAGGAGGAGTGTGCGATTCTTATCAAAACGAATACCCTGCGCGAGCGCTTCGTCAATAACATCCTTGAGGAAAGGGGGATACCCTGCGAGAATGATTTGTTTGTATTGTGGCGCGATATTTTCGAGTGCTTTCAAGATTTCCGCTTTATTTATACCGGGCGTGAGAATGGAGACTGGGTATCCGCGACGGCCCATGAGTTCGAAGGCCTGATAGGTAATGACGCCACCGATCCATACGCCCATGCCAAAACAAACAATGACTAACGTCGACTCATTCTTCTTCAGGGAGCTTGAGCGGAAAATGAGTTCGTGGATAAGTGACGACTGTTCGTCGATGCTGGGTGAACGGGCGAAGTATGTCGGCTTCCCCGTCGAGCCGGAGGTTGCGGTAAGGACATACGGTGATTGAACAGAGCCATGCCACAAGAGATCGGGAAACGGGTTCTTCCAAAGATAGTTCTTCTTTGTTATGACCGGCACAGAAGCAAGATCTTTCGTCGTACGAACGGCGTCATGACGAAGATGATTTGCACGAAGGAAATCCCGATAGGCCGGCACATCGAGCGCCATGCGCTTAAAAAGTGAGTGGGCATGCGTCTTTTCAGCGCGAGACCAGTCGACGCCCTGAAAAGCACGCAAGGTATTGAAAAAATTAGCTGGGGAGGAAAAGCCCGACTTGAAAGCCGTCGCCGACGTTTTATGGGACGTCGTTTTAACTGAACTCATGAAATTATATAATACCATATATTGTGTGCTAATGTAAAGACTTCCGCGGGTATTCAGTGGCCAGAAGTACTTGAGAGGATTAGGATAGATTTGCTATTTATCTGATTTGTTTTGCGCGATTCCGATGAGCCCATAGTCGCGCGGGAAGAGCTTCTGGGCGATCCTGAATATGCCGTAGGCCATGAAAGGCGCCGCGAATACGTCGATCGAATAGTGGACGTGGGCTAAAAGCACCGCAACGGCGAAAACGAAAGAAAGCGATAGGAGCGTGGTTCGCAAGACGGGCTTCTGCCAGAAAATGAGCGCCATAAGAAACGGGAGGCCGGTGTGCCCCGAGAAGAAGAATCCGGTCTGGAAATCGAGGTAGGTATAAATGCTGTCAAGAAAGCCAGACCCGGGATCTATCTGGCCCGGATAGATGCCCACGTGCGTGAGGGAGGTGAAAAACGCGCGGGTCGCGATAAAGAGCGCCACAGCCTTGAGCGTAAAGAGGATGTAGCGTGGCTTTGAAAATACGAGGATCGTTCCTGCCACGATACTGAAAAGCGCTCCCTCGACAATGATGAGGTTCAAATTGATACTAGGGATGTTATCGAGAAGGATGTCGCCCACGTAGACGGATGTCGGGCGCGTAAGATACGAAAGCGCGTAAACGGAAGCGACATGCTCGAACGCAAACGCGATGACGAGAAGAAAGATAGCGACGGCAAACGAGTAGAGGTTCTCCTTCTTTAAAAGGTCCCGATAGGTGAAAGGATCCTGGTGAGACGGTGTTTCCATTTGTTTACGGTGCCTACGGATTATTAAAGCATTTCACGCAACGACATCCCCGCGGCTTGATGTGCTCGTCGAAATACTCTTCTCCATAGTCGTACGAGAACTCGTCGCCTGCTTTGATATTCCGAATGGCATCGATGAAGATACGGCCCCGCACTATTTCCGGCCTGCAATTGGGACGACAGGAATGATTGATATACCGCGCGATATTCTCACGGGTCGCGCCATCGATCGTCTTGCGAGAGTTCACTTCGAAAAGATATTTGCTGCGGCTCGTATACGCCTCTTTAGCGGATATCGTCCGGCCGAAATATTCGATGATACGCTCGCCCTTCTTGAAGGGGCGAGCCGCGAAAAGTCCGAGCCCTGCGGTCGAACGCTTCACAATCACTCCCTCCGGATACGCCGGTTTCTTCTTTCGCATGTTTCTCCCGGCCCCTACGACTCCGTCGTGATGCCGTCGAAGTGCTCTTCGTGTTCATCGGCTTTCGTCGGCTCGACGAGACCGTCCTTATGCTCCGGCGGCGAGTAAACGGTGTAAAGCTTCAGGTGGTCCGAACCGGTATTGATAACGTTGTGCCGCGTACCCTCCGGTATGACAACCGCGTCATCCGCTCCGATCTCGTGTACGACGCCGTCAAGCACGACCTTCCCCTTCCCCGCCTCGAAGCGGATGAATTGGTCGAGATGGTGCACTTCCTCGCCTATCTCCTCGCCGGGAGCAAGGCTCATGAGCACGAGCTGGCTATGCGTAGCGGTATATAAAACACGGCGGTAATCCGTATTCTCTTTCGTCGCTTGTTCGATATTCGTCAGGTATCCTTTCATAGTGCCCTTATGATATCACGCTAGGAGGAGCTGTCGCGGACATCGATATAGGTCATGGTGAGCGGTTTGCCGCGGACGAGGGTATGGAAGTGATTCGCGGCGTATCGCAACCCCATCGTGATGACGCCTTCTTTCGCGAGACGGCGACCGGATGCGTACATAGGGAGCCGGAACGTCCACTTTACCCTTCCGACCTTGCTGATACGCCGCGCGACATCGGTATCCTCGCCATAAAACTCAATCGTCGTATCGAATCCGCCCGCCTGCTCAAGATGCGTCCTGCGTACGATGAAATTGCCGCCCTGAAGCATCGCTCCCGTACGGAAAATGTGGTGGCTTATGAGATGCGATATGTAGCCGAAGAAATAAAAGATGCGGACGAGCGCACGCTGCATGAGCGAGAGATCGTAATAAATGAAGGGGCCGCTGAGAGCGGCAAGGCGATCGTTGCTTTCAAATTCGACGAGTACCGTATCGAGCCATCCTTCCGGAAGCATGGTGTCGGAATCGATGTTCGCGATAATCTCGCCGGTAGCGGCCATAAGTCCGGCATGGCGCGCGCGCACGAGCCCTTTCCGCGGCTCGTCGACGACGCGTACCCACGGGAAACTCTTTGCGACCTTTCCCGTGCGGTCCGTGCTTGCGTTGTTGACGACGATGACTTCCGCGTCGCACGAAGCACGCGCAAGCTCCCGTTCCACCGCCGAAAGACAGGCTGGGAGGCGCTCTTCCTCGTTATAAGCCGGAATAACGATACTGATGCGCATAGGTAGGTCTATACTCGCACAAAAAGGCAAACAAAGAAAGCCGCGCGAGCGATGCTCGCGCGGCTGAAAGTGGTTTTGATCCACCGGTCAGAGAACAATGCGTGCGGTCCATCCGAACGTGAGCACGGCCGTAGCCGCGACAGGTATCCAGGTATCCCACAAGCTATGGAGCGGGTCTCCCGCGTACCACGTCGGCTTCACGATGCCGAGGACGACATGCGTACCGACCGCGACGTGAATCACGAGGAGCGCAGACACCATCCAGAGAAACCACGGCGGAGACAGAGGCGAGGTGCCGAAGTACAGCAAGAAGAGTGCGGCAAACGCTGCGGCCATGTAGAAGACGTGGAAATATCCCGCAGCCGTCAGCTTTCCGAACTGCACATGCGCTTCAGGGTATTTAGCGCCAAGATATGTCAGATGCATGAGAATGCTACAGACGAATCCGGCGAAAGCCGCCATGACAACGTTATATGACGACCATGCTGCACCATAGAGCGCCATAGTCGCTGCGACAAGCGGAGAGATGATGAAGACGTTACCCCACATGCCGCCATGGCAAAGAAATGGCAATCCCTTATCGTAGCCGGATGCACGCATTTGTGCCGGGGTAAGCATGCCATCGAACCATGAAAACAGTCCCTGTAACGCAACGAGTGACTCGCCTCCGGCGAGAACCTTCAAGAACGTTGTAGAGAACACGTGCTGCCTCCTTTCGAGGTTGGATCGATCTGAAATAAATCATACATCAAATGACTTTAAAAGTCAAATGCACCCGGGTGCACCGTAAAACAAGAGTCAACGGACCGGCGTCCAATCGTCGGCGACGGCTTTGTCGAAAAGCGCGACGCTTATCGTGTTTATGGTCCAGATGAACCACAGCCGCGCCCAGCCGATGCGGTGCGCGCGGCGGGCGCCATGATAGATCTTGAGCTCGGGGTCGAAATACGTGCGGCCGACCTTCGAGATCCGATAGAAAAAATCGCCGTCCTCGCGCGTGACGAGATCCTCGCGGAAACCGCCGATCTTTTCGAAGGCGGTGCGCCGCACGAGCATGAATTTCCCCGACGCCTCCCCTTTCCGCAGGACGTTGTTCTGAAAGCGCAAGAGCGCGTTCAAGAAGCCGAAAGAAGCGCGATCGGCCCATGTCTCGACCGACGGCAAGGCATACTGCGGCCCGGTCACGCCGACGAGATCGGGATCCTTTTCAAAATGTGCAAACGCTCGTTCGAAAAAAACGTTCGGATCCGGAATGCGCGTGTCGGCATCGATGAAGGCGAGAAAGTCGCCATGCGCCGCCTTCGCCCCGTCGTTCCTGCCGATACCGGCGGTATGCTTCTTTCCCTCGAAAACGACGACCACGTGCGCGTGCTTGCGCGCTATTTCTGCCGTGCGGTCTTTGCTTCGGGCGTCCGAAACGACGACCTCGTGCGGCATCTTGAGCGCATCGCGCAGCTCGCGCAGGGTCTCGGCGATGGTTTTCTCTTCTTCGCGGGTGGGAATGATGACGGAGAGCAGCATGTGCGGAGCGATTTCGGCGAGCGTACCATTACCAATCGAGCGCCGCAAGCTTCTTGTTGATCGTCTTCAACGCGAAGAAGAAAGCGAACGGGACGGCGATGGCGATGGCGATCTGAAAGTCTTTCGGCACGTACTGCAGCAAGTTGCCGAAGTAGTAACCGATACCCATGAGGAAAAGGATCCAGACGATGCCCCCGAGCACGTTAATCGTGACGTACCGCACGAAGGAGATGCGCAACATGCCGGCAACGGTCAAGATGACCGCCGCAAGCCCGAGTCCCATCGTGAGCTTCGAAATGACCAGGATACGCGTGTGGTAACGGTGGAAACGGCGCTCTATCCTCCCGATAACTTCGGGCGTCGCGTTGATAAGGTACCCCCAGCGGGCGAAAAACGGACGGGCGGCGAAATATCCGATGGCGTACCACATGATATCCGAGAGGATGTCGCCCGCCATAAGAGCGAGGTACGCGGGCCAGAATCTGACGACGCCGATGTGCCAGAGAAGGCCGGTAGTCATCATGACCGCCGAGCCTTCGAAGAAAGACCCGAGAAATATGAGGATGTATTTCGAACCCTCGAGAAACGCGATGAATGCGGCAAAGAGGCTCATAGAAACGCATTCATCAGTATAGCAAAGGATGCCGTTGCGTTAACCGACGTAAGGCTGAAAGCTTCGGAGCCAAGGCTCGTCCTCTCTCGCCGCTAAGCCATCCGGACTATTTAAGAGCGATACCGGAACTGCCGTTCACGATCGCGGCGAGCTGCTCCTGCGTTTTCGGAAGATTGCCCGGATGGCTCAGATCGATGTGTCCGACGACACGGATGCTTGTGCCGCCGCAGACGCCGAGGATCGTTCCCGCATTTTTCACGCTGCCGTCCCCCATGATGTAGTTCGATGCCGTGCTGAAAAGGACGTCAACACGGTCGGTGTAGCGCGCGTTCATCGTATCGGCGATGACACGGTAGCCGATGATCGGCTCCACGATGTTATATCCGCAGGGATATTCCGGCGAGGAAGGCCCGCGTATCTCGATGATGGTCCCGAACGGGAGCTCGCTTGCAAGATCGCGCGAACGCGCCGCGACGACCTCGGGGTTCGAGTAGGCGCCAGAGGCGGTTACGAGCGGGTCGCTGTCAGTCTGTGCCGGTACCGCATTGTATGCGGTGAGCGTCACAGTGTAGCTTTTCTGTACGAAGGGAACCATCGGGGCGTCGGCCTGGGCCGGCAACGCCGCGATGGCGCTCGACAAAAAGAAAAAGCCCATAAGGGCTCCGAGAATAGGCATTGGTTTTGTTTACCGAAACAGCATGCAACTGCCTCGTTATTTTCATCTTAGCATACTATGCTTGCGGTGTCAATGCTTTTCTATGCAATTAGACGACCGGCGCGATAGCGCCGATGAGGACGCCGATGAGTATCGCCGAGCCTCCGAGAAGCGCCATTCTCGCGCCGCGCCAGATACGGGGAAGGTTGGCGAGCCGCGCGCTTATCATACCGACGACGAAAAGCACCAGGACGGAGACGGTGATGGAGACAGGAAGCGCGATGTGCGGGGAGAAAAGGAGATACGGGATGAGCGGGACAAAAGAAGAGAGCACGAAGGAAGCGAACATGATGGCGGCTGCGAATACGGAAGGGCCGTCGGCGACATCCGATCGGTTCGTATACTCCTCTGCCGATTCTTCGGAGAGGAAGTTCCCGACAGCCATCGAAAAGGCCTCGACGAAAGCATAGATGATGCCGGTAAGCGCGATGATCATGTGCGGAGTTCCGGCGACGGCGATGCCGGCAAGCAACCCGACGGTAGAGACGAGACTGTCGATGATTCCGAAAACTATCGTGCGCAGGTATAAGGCGCGGGTCTTCATGCGTTCATGGTAACACGCATAACAAAACCCCGAACCGTTACGGTTCGGGGCCTAAACGCACTCTGTCAACGCTCGGTTCCTTCAAATCCCTGATCGGGATCGAGTTCGCCGGTTGTCCGCTCAGTGTAGAAACGACCGTCGTCCGGGCATATAAACGCTACGCGCTTCCCACGAAGGCTTTCAAGCGCATCCGGAGTAAGCGATCCAAGATGCTGCTCGAGCCCTCCCCATGCGAGCCCCGAAGTGGGGCCCGGCTGAGGCTCGACAGCGCTCCAGAGCTGCCGCATCCTGTTGAAAGATTCCTTGCGGCTTATCTCAACGACGGCATCAACCGCCTCCTTCCAGGGAAAGGTCACGACCTCTTCCATGCGCAGCCGATCGCGAGCTCCTGGAACCTGTTCACCGATAGCAGGCCGGACACCGATGACGACCGTTTCCGGATGTTTTCGCTTCAGGAAACGGCCGATGCCGGTAACCGTACCCCCGGAACCCATCGCGACGGCGATAACAGCGATGGAATCGCCAACCGAACGCAGCACTTCAGGACCCGTATACAGCTCATGCGCGCGTACGTTGCCCATGTGGCTGTACTGGTTCAGGTGATAGTGGCCCGGCTTCTGCGCTTCTTCGAGCGCCTCTTGTGCGACGCTCTTGCCGCCGCGAACGCTGTGGACGTCTACCGAAGAGAGTGCCGCGAGGATGCCTTTTTTGCTTTCAGGGACATCGGCGGCCATTATCGTCTTGATCTCACGGAAACCGAAAGCCGGAGCGATCCGCGCGACGGCATGGGCGGTATTGCCGCTTGAATCGACGACAATGGTGTGTTTGTCGTCATAGAGGCCGTTCTGAAAGTCCTCGAGCATCATCTGGAATGTCGGTATGCTCTTGATGTGAGGAAATGTTTTGAACGGGATCAATGCAGCGACCTCGATACCGTATGAAGCAAAGAGGTTAAGACGCGGCGGAAGCCACGCCACGCTTAAGAAGCGCTTTCCCCGTGGATCCAGGCTCTGAAAGATCGGATCCCCATAGACCTGTTCGAGAGTTCGTTTCATCAGTATCTCCTTTCGAAAAAACAGAACAAATGTGCGCTTTTCCTGATACGGAAAAGCTTCTTCTAGGAGCATACGCCGGAAAACAAAAACGGCAAATCCGCGCCGCACTGCCGTATGCCTACGCTGGCCGCCAACCTTTTTTTACTTCGGTAATCCGGTTCGCGTCGTCCATGAAAACGACGGTGGGGCTCATTTTTTCCGCTTCCTCCATCGAAACCCATGCTTCGCCGAGGATGATGACCTTGTCTCCTTTCTGAAAGATGCGGGCGGGCGGTCCGTTGAGGATGATCTCACCCTTCCCCTTCTCTCCCTTCACGATGTACGTCCGCCAAAGAACGGCATTCGAGACGTTCGTTATCTGCACCATCTGCCCCGGAACGAGGCCGGCAGCTTCAAGGAGCATCTCGTCGATGGTAATCGATCCGACATAATTCAAGTCGGCGTCAGTTACCGTCGCGCGGTGCAGTTTTGCAATACAGACGTTTACCAGCATGCGGTGCATGGTAACACACAATGTGTGTATTTCCCATGTTTTCCCGCCATAGCGGGTGATATTCTAAATAGAGCGTACGCTCATGAGCTTCCTTTTCTTCGTCAACATCCTTGCACTGCTCTTTTCCTTCTTCGTCATCGGAGCTCTTTTGGGCGCCGCTTTCTCAAAACCTTTCCGGAAAAAGCTGCTCGGGCGCCTGCAAGAGTACCGTTTCCTCCTTACCCGATCCGTCCGCAACCCGATCCTTATGCCGGGCGCGACGCCATGGACCGCCGAGGCGGTCTTGAATCCGGCGGCTATCGTTCTCGGAGGCAGGACCCATCTCGTCTATCGTGCCATCGGCATGGACGGCGTATCGCGGCTCGGCTATGCCTCAAGCGGGGAAGGATTCATCTTCGATGATCGGCCTCCCTACCCTGTCTATGTCGTTCAGAATCCGCGGAATAGCAAAGGCGGGGTGCGCCGGTATTCCCCCGTCCTTTATCCTTCAGGCGGAAGCTGGGGCGGCTGCGAAGATCCGCGCATGGTCGCTATAGACGGACAGATTTACGTCACCTACAACGCATTTGACGGATGGGACTTCATCCGCGTCGCTTTCACCTCCATTTCCGAGGAGGACTTCCTCGCAAAGCGTTTTTCGAGATGGAGCGCGCCAAAACTCCTTTCGCCGGAAGGCGAACGTCATAAGAACTGGGTCTTATTCCCTGAAAAAATAAACGGAAAGTTCGCCATTCTTCATAACCTGCACACCACTGACCCGAACCATGTTTGCGTCGAATATATCGACGACCTTGCAGCATACGATCCGAAACGGAACCCCATCAAGAGCGCCGATCCGGCGGCGACTCCTCCCCGCGCGATCGCGTGGCACCACCGCATGCGCAGCGCCGGACCGCCGCCGGTAAAGACAGAGTACGGATGGCTCGTCCTCTATCATGCGACAAGCGAGAATGAGGGTCATCGTTACAAGCTCGGTGCGATGCTCCTCGACCTTCAAGACCCGACAAAAGTGCGGGCGCGCGCGCAAGCTCCGATCCTCGCTCCGGACGAGCATTACGAGAACAACGGCAAACCGGGTATCGTCTATGCCTGTGGCGCTGTCGTACGAGACGATACCCTTTTCGTTTATTACGGAGGGGCCGATAAGGTCGTCTGCGTCGCGACTTCGCCGCTCAAGACGTTCCTCGATGCGCTCCTCGAAGAAGACAGTCCTTCGCTTTCCCCTCAGGCAGCTCGAATCAGCTGATCACGCTATATGTTCATCGTCCGCCGAGAACCGCATAACCCGATACTCTCCCCTCAGCACGAGCGGCCGTGGGAAGCTATCGCGACATTCAATCCTTCAGCCGTGAGAACGGGAGAAGGTGTGCGGCTTTATTATCGCGCGCTCGGTAACCCGGACGCGCTCCAGACGCCGCATGCCGGCCTTTCGACAGTCGGAACGGCTTTTGCCGAAGACGGCGTCCATTTCCACTCGCGACGGCAGGTGCTGGCGCCGGAAACCGACTGGGACCGCTTCGGCTGTGAAGACCCGCGCGTGACGTTCTTCGAAGGCCGGTGGTATTGCTTCTATACGGCGCTTGGCGGCTATCCTTTCGGGCCGGAAAATATCAAGGTCGGTCTTGCTATCGGAGACGCTCCCGAGCATTTCATCGAACGCCACCTCATCACGCCGTTTAACGCGAAAGCGGCGACTCTTTTCCCCGAGCGCGTAGACGGCGACATCATCCTGCTCCTTACCGCGCACACCGACTGGACAGCCGAACATCCGCGTCCGACCATCGCGCTTGCCCGCGCGAAACGCATCGAGGACTTCTTCGATCCGAGCTACTGGCAACGCTTTCACGAACGGCTTGCCGAACACGCGCTTCCGGAACTGCGGCGTATCGACGGCGACCACATCGAGGTCGGCGCGTCGCCGGTCAAGACCGAAAAAGGATGGCTTCTCGTGTATTCCTACATTCAGGATTACTACGATGAACGGAAACGGCTCTTTTCCATCGAAGCGGCGCTGCTTGACGCGAACGATCCTCAAAAACTCATTTCGCGTACCGAATCGTTTCTCGTCCCCGAAGAGGCATATGAACGTTACGGCATCATACCGAACATCGTCTTCCCGGCGAGCGCGACCAGCAACGGCGACCGGCTGGATATCTGGTACGGAGCTGCTGATACCGTCTGTGCGAAAGCGAGCGTCCGGCTCGCCGACCTCTTACGCGCGCTTGATCCGGAGAAGCCGGCGCGCACCTTCACGCGCGCTCCAGAGAATCCCATCCTCAAGCCGCGCGATGGGTTCGAGAGCCGCGCGGTATTCAATGCCGCGGCGTTTGATCTTGACGGAGCCGTCCATATCCTCTATCGCGCGATGGATGCCGATAACACCTCAACCATAGGCCTTGCCATCTCGAAGGACGGGATCACTGTCGACGAACGTCTTCCAAGCCCGATATACGCTCCACGCGCCGATTTCGAACAGAAGAAAGGCAGTCCGACAGGAAACTCCGGCTGCGAAGATCCGCGGATTGTCCGTATCGACGACACCCTTTATCTTACCTATACCGCGTACGACGGCGTGCATGCGCCCGCCGGGGCGTTTTCATCAATAAGCGTGGAGGATTTCCGCGCGAGGCGGTTCGACCGCTGGAGCGCTCCGCTTCTCCTTACGCCAGAGGGGTTCGACGACAAGGACCTCGCCCTGCTTCCCGCGAAACTGGACGGGAACTATCTGCTCTACCACCGCATCAACAATCAGATTTGCGCCGACCTCGTGCCGGACCTCGCTTCGGGGAAACGCGTAAGCCGCTGCATCACGATCATCGAGCCTCGGCGCGGCATGTGGGACGGGGTCAAGGTCGGCAGTGCGGCGCCTCCCGTCAAGGTCGGCGACAACTGGCTCATGATCTATCACGGGGTTTCGCGCCACGCGACCTACCGCCTCGGCGCGGCATTGCTCGACCCTTCGGGCATAGAAGTCCTCGCGCGTTCCGCCGATCCGCTTTTTGAACCGCTCGAGCCTTACGAGAAGGAAGGCGAAGTCGCAAACGTCGTCTTCTCGTGCGGAACCGTCGTCCGGGGCGACGAGCTCCTCCTCTATTATGGCGGCGCCGACAAGGTTACGGGAGTGGCGACCGCTTCTCTTCATCATATCCTTGCTGCCCTCTCATGAAGCTCCCGCCGCTCGTCGTCTTCGATCTTGACGGTACGCTCGCCGAAAGCAAGCAAGCGCTTACGAACGAGATGGCGACCCTCCTTGCGCGGCTCCTCGAAGTTACGCGCGTTGCCATCGTTTCGGGAGGCGCGCTCCCGCAGTTCCTAAAACAGGTCGTCGAGCATCTGCCGAAAGACGCGGGACTTGCGCATCTATATCTTCTCCCGACCTCAGGCGGAGCGCTTTACGAATGGTCGGGGAACGGTTGGAATAAAGTGTACGAAGAACGTCTCTCGGAGAAAGAAACGAGGTCCGCCATGTCCGCAATCGATTCAGCCATGGCAGAAACGAAAGTGATCGACCTGTCCCGTCCGGCGTACGGAGACCGTGTCGAGCATCGCGGAAGCCAGATAACGCTGTCCGCGCTCGGCCAGCGCGCGCCGCTTACGCTGAAAAAAGAGTGGGACATCGATCATACGAAACGGCAAGCCCTTCAAGCGGCTCTCTCGGAAAGGCTTCCGGATTTCTCGGTCTCGATGGGCGGAACGACTTCGATCGACATAACGAAACGTAATATCGACAAAGCCTACGGCATCCGCAAGCTCTGCGAGCGGCTCCGCGTGAGCGAGTCGGACGCGCTCTACATCGGCGACGAGCTCATCGCGAACGGCAACGACGAAGCCGTTTTCAAGACCGACGTACGCGTGCGCGCCGTATCGAGCCCGGAAGAAACCGCAGAGATCATACGGTCTCTCGTGCTCTGAACCTCAATCGTATCCCGCAAATGCCCTATCCAACCGCCTCCGGCAATCCGACGAAAAAATCCCAAGGTCTCTCCGAGGACGAGGCGGCGCGTATCCTTGCGCAAGTCGGTCCGAATATCCTGGGTATACGGAAGAAGAGTTCCGTCGCGAAGTTTTTTCATTGGCTCGTTTCCCCCATCCCGCTCATGTTGATAGCGGCTTCGACGCTTTCATACGTAAGCGGTCGAAGAGCGGATGGCGGGCTTATACTCTTCCTCCTCCTCGTCAATTACACGGTCCAGCTTTGGCATGAGCATAAAGCGGATCAGACGGTGGCAAAGCTCGAGAAACATCTCGCGATATTCGCAACCGCACGGCGCGACGGCGCTTGGAAAAAGGTAAGCGCCGCATCGCTTGTCCCGGGAGACGTCATCGCGCTGCGCGCCGGCTCGCTCATCGGCGCCGACGCGAAGCTTCTCGAAGCCTCAAACCTTTCGGTCAACGAATCGATGCTGACCGGAGAGTCGTTGCCGAAAGAGAAGCAGACGGGCGATACCGTCTATTCGGCGGCGTTCGTGACGACCGGCTCCGGTGAAGCGCTCGTCACGGCAACCGGATCTCGCACCTATTTCGGAAAGGCGGTAAAGACGCTCGAGCTTGCGAAAAAGCGTTCGGCGCTCGAGACCGACATCCTTTCCATCTCAAAAATGCTCTCCATCTTTGCGCTCGTCGCGATAGCCGTCATGACGATCGTCCTTTCCCTCGACCACGGCGCGCTTATCGATATCATGACGCTCGGCATTTCCCTCCTCATCGCGGGCATTCCGGTCGAACTGCCGACGGTCATGTCGCTCATCATAAGCGTCGGGGTTCTCAATCTCGCGAAAAACGGCGCTATCGTGCGCCGTCTCTCTGCGCTTGAGGATCTCGCGAACGTCAATCTCCTCCTCTCCGACAAGACCGGGACTTTGACTGAAAACAGGATACATATCGCATCCGTCGCCGCTTTCCCCGGATGGAGCAACGACGAGGCGTTGCGGCTTGCGGCAAGCGCGACTGACGCAGCGGAGTCGAATCCGCTCGAGACGGCTATCCGCGACGCTGCGGCAGTACGCCGTTTTGCGCTCTTCCCGCAAATCTCGCTCGTCCCGGGCGATTCGGAGCGGAAGCGCAGTACCACGATCATCGAACGGGGCGGGACGTCGTGGACGGTCACTCTCGGAGCGCCGGAGACCGTCGCCGCGCTCTGCCGGTTCACCTCGGCGACGAGCGCCTTTTTCGCGACGATGACCGAGGCGGCGGCACGGCGAGGGGATCGGACGCTCCTTGTCGCCGTCGCGCGCCGGTCGCGCAAAGAACACAACCTCGAACCGGTCGCGCTCCTCTTCCTCGCGGACGCGCTCCGCGCTGACGCGCCGCTTACGGTCGAAACGATGCGCAAGGAAGGCATCGAAGTGAAGATGCTCACCGGTGACGGGCTCCTCATCGCGCAGGAGGTCGCGCACACGCTCGGACTTCACGGCACCGTTTACAGTCGCGGTATCTTCGACGATCCCGCCGCGCTTGCGAAAGCGCTCCCGCACGCGGCAGGTTTCGCCGACGTCGTCCCGAACGATAAATACCTCGCGGTCGAAGCGGCGAAAAGATATGCGCGCGTCGCGGTCACCGGGGACGGTGCGAACGACATTCCGTCCGTTTCGGACGCCGACGTCGGGATCGCTGTCACCAATTCAGTGGATGCGCTGCGCGAGACAGCCGATATCGTGCTCCTCTCGAACGGTCTCTCGGTCATCGGCGCCGCTATCCGCGAAGCGCGGACCGTCTTCATGCGCCTCTATCACTACTCTCTGTACCGCATATCAGAAAGCGCGCGCGTCATCCTCACCATCGTCATCATCGGCGTCACGGTCGGGAATTACCCGCTCGCGCCTATCCAGGTACTTCTCCTTGCCTTCCTCAATGACGTCCCCATCATCTCGACCGCATTCGATCGGGTGAAGATTCCGCGCGCTCCGGCATCGATCAATGCGAAACGCCGCGCGGCATCAAGCCTCACCTTCGGCTTCGTAGGAGTCCTTAACAGCGTTCTTATGTTCTTCCTCGCCTACAGCTTCCTTCACTTGCCGTGGGCATGGATCCAGACGCTCTTCTTCCTCAAGCTTGTCATATCGGGCCACATGCTCATCTATGTCGCACATACCGAAGACAGCTGGTTCCGCTGGTTGCCGAGCTGGCAGGTCATCACCGCGGTAACCGCAACGCAGTTCTTCGTAACCCTGTGGGCAGCCGTCGGCTTCTTCACGGCGCCTATACCGCTCTGGATCATCGCATTTGTCTGGGTATGGTCGTTCTTCTGGATGCAAATCACTGCGCTCGGCAAGACGATATCGGCCATTCCCTTCGTAAAAAACGCGCCCGTACTCGTGCGCGCATGAGACTCCGCACGGGAAGCAGGAATCAGAGCGTCAAGACAAAGAGCAGATTGGTCGAACCGCCGACACCGAAATTGAGTCCGGCGGCCACGACGACCCTGTCACCGCGTTTTGCGAAAGCGTTTTCGAGCAGGAAACACGAGACGAAGGTAACGACGTCGTCAATCGTCCTTCCCGCATCGGCACGAAACGGGCAGACGCCGCGCACGAGTGCAAGCTGCTTGACGGTTTCTTCGTGCGGCGTAAACGCGACGATCGGGCAGCTCGGCTTGGCGCGCGCGACCATACGCGCCGTACTTCCCGACTCGGTAAGGGCGACGATGACCGAGGCACTGATGCGTCCGGCGGTCTGCACGACCGACTGGCTGACCGTATCGACGATGCTCGCCGAAGCGGACGGCGGTCGCGGCAGACTCGCTTCGACCGTCTCAGCGATGCGAGCCATCATACGGACCGCCTCGACCGGATATTCCCCAAGCGCGCTCTCTTCGGAGAGCATTACCGCATCCGCCCCGTCAAAAATCGCATTCGCGACGTCCGATACCTCGGCGCGCGTGGGCACCGGGCTGTGCACCATCGATTCGAGCATCTGTGTCGCGATAATGACCGGCTTTCCAAGCGTCGTCGCTTCCCGAACGATCTGTTTCTGAAGGAGCGGCACCTGTTCGGTCGGAACTTCTATCGCGAGGTCGCCGCGCGCCACCATCACGCCATCGGCAACGGCGAGGATCGCCGACAGGTTCTCGATCGATTCCTGCGTCTCTATCTTTGCGATCACAGGAGTGGTCTTCCCTGCTTTCTTGAGAAGCTCCTTGAGCGTCTGCACGTCCTCAAAGCGACGGACGAACGAAAGCGCGATGAGATCGACGCCCTCTGCGAGGCCAAAGGCGAGATCGCGCTCATCTTTCTCCGTCACGGAAGAAATGGAGAGGTTGGCGCCCGGCAGGTTCACGCCGCGCCGCGGCTTAAGCTCGCCGCCGACGACGACGCGGCAGTGCACATCAGAATCCGAAACGCGTTCCACGACGAGCTTCTTTTTCCCGTCATCGAGCATGATGACGGACCCTTCCCGAACCTCTTTCGGCAAGGCGGCATAATTCACGAAGATGCGCTCGGCTGTCCCTGCGACCTCTTCTGTCGTGAGGATGATCTCTTTCCCCGCTTCGATAGTGATGCGTTCGGTTGTATATTCGCCGGTCCGTATCTTCGGGCCTGAAAGGTCCTGCAGGATAGCGACGGGTAATGCGAGCTTTTGAGCGGTATTGCGGATGGCCGCAATCTGGGCGCGGTATTCGTCGTGATTGCCGTGGCTCATATTGATCCGCGCGACATTCATGCCCGCGTTCATGAGCGCTTCGAGCGTCTCCGGAGATTCGCTTCCGGGACCGATAGTAGCCACGATTTTCGTTCTTTTTGCCGGGAGATTCATTCACTATTCATGCTAGCGCACCCTGCGATAAAGGCAAACCGTCTATGGAAAAAGCGAGCCGCACAAGCCGTATCGTCTCAAACGAATACCGGCCGGCAAGCGCATGAAAAACCGGCGAGAGTTTCCCTCCGTTCTGAGCGGCGAGCGCCGTGCGTATCTTCTCGGCCGCCGCTTGGTCCGGCAAGAGATGGAAAAAATCCTTTCGCGAAAGCTTCCCGAGCATCGCCAATTCTTCAAGATGCTTCACGACGGTCGATGCCGTGAGCAACCGCATTCGAGCGATGCTAGAAAGCGTTTCCCCGTCCCGAACCGCCTGAAGCGTCCGTGCAAGACGGAGAGGGATGGCTGCCGAATCTCCGGAGAGATTCACGTCTCCGGATGCTGATCCTTCCTCGGACTCCGGGCGCACGATCGCTCCGCCAAGCGATCGCACGAACGCCTCATGCAGCTTCCGTACTTCCGGCTCCGGCATCTCCGCAAACGTTTCTCGAACCGCCTCCGAAGCGGCGCGGAATTCGCGGTCTTTTTGCAAGATGACCGGATTCACAAGGAGCGCACGCTCGTTGAGTCCTGCAAGATAGATGCCGGAGAGCCGCCGGACGCGTGAAAGCGCCACGTAGCCCTGTCCGTACTCAAACGCTCTCGAGAGATCGATGACCGCCGCATCCATGCTCATCCCTTGGCTCTTATGCACCGTCATCGCATAAGCGAGCCGCAGCGGCACCTGCGTGATGCTTGCACGTATCACCCCTTGCTCTTCGAGCACCCATTCCATTCTTTCCGCGACGATCTCCGACCCCGTCCTCGTTTCGACGAGAGGAAGCCCTTCCTTGTCGAAGCCGCGCACGGTGCCAAGCGTCCCGTTGACGAATCTTCCTTGCGGAGAGTTCTTGGTGAACATCACCGCCGCACCCTCCTTAAGTTCGAGATATTCCGGCGAAAGGCAGCCGCGCTTTAATCCGTTCACAAGCGTCTCCCTGCCTTTCGCGTCCATGAGGAACGCTCGCGGCGTCCCGGGAAGCTTTTCGAGTTCTTGTGCGTTTATGCGGTCGACGTCCGCGTTATGCGAAAAAAGCTTCGGCAAGTCCGAAGGGAATGCTGCCAAGCTTACGAAACGCGCACGAAGCATCTCCCGATGCGTGTTCCCGACCGTTCCTGATCGGATAGCGGAAAGTATGTCGAGAAATTCCGCATCATCCTGCCGGTACTGCTCGGTGAGATAACAGGTAAGGAGGTTGAGGTCGCGCCAAAGCGTCGAGGCGTATGCGAACTCGGTTCCGGCAGCACGCGAGACCGGCGGCAACTGAAAAAAATCGCCGACAAGGATAACGGTGAGTCCGCCGAAAGGACGGTCATCGCGGCGGATATTCCGGCATATCCTGTCCGCAAGCTCGAATACCGAAGCTGAAAGCATCGAGACCTCCTCTATGATAAGGATGCTTGCCTTCCCTACTCGCCGAGCAACAGGCTCCTTGCTTGCGATATGGTCCACATCGACATCCGATAGCGTTTCGGCAACACCGATACCGCTCCACGCATGGAGCGTCATGCCAGCGACGTGCGTCGCCGCGATACCCGTCGCCGCCGTTACCGACGGCTCTATGCCGGACGCGCGTAACCATCCTATGAACTCGTTTATGACATGCGTTTTCCCGCTTCCCGGCTCGCCGGTAAGGAAAACGTTCGCTCCTGTTTTGAGGATCGCAAGCGCTTCGCCCTGGGTCATCCAGGAACTGTAGCAGATGGCGAGCTAGTCCGGCACGCAAATACCGCCCTTATCCGCAACTCGACCGAGCTTGCAGTGGAATCCGGAAGCGCAGACAGGCGCGTTCCGTATGAATCCGCCGCACGGCGCCCCTGATCCGCCGCTCACAGGCTGGCGGCTCGGATTCTCGGGTGAACCGGCCGTTTGGAAGAGCGCCATCTCGATATACGTCTGTTCCCAGAGAACGCCGAGATCAAAAGCGATGATGAATGTGGCAAAGAAGACGATGACCGCCAGCAGCTTCGAGTACCACGTCACCTTTCTCCACTCGATCTTCATGTGAACGATGTTAGGCGCGCTGGGCTCGGTTCCACACGAGCGCGAAAGCATACCCGACAACATACCCGACAAGCGTCGTCACGACAACGAGCGCGGTAGCGGCAGCGAGATCGAAAGGCTCCGCCGTAAATGGCATGCTGACCATGTGCGCCCAGAGCGCGAACGAGACGAGAGCCGCAGACCACCCGAGTGCAACGAGAACGGACCAGACAAGATGAAGGCCGCCGACGAATACGCCGAAGACGAGGGCTGTCGTGCGGGGATTGAGATGAGCCATGATGATTGGATTATTTCTTATATACTAGCACTTTGGTTTTGGTCTCTCTTGCGAGGAGTTACCGAATCCCGGTGTCGCAAGAGATGGTAGTCGAGGCGTACCCGTTTGCGGGAACGACGACATTCGTCTCGACGCATCGCGGGAATACCTTCCCGCCGACCGCCGCAAGGGTATAGGAACCGGGCGGGAGCTTGAATGCGAACGTCCCGTCTTCGTTTGAATTCCCCACGATGAACGCTGAGGATGAACCGGCATGATACACGATTATCGCGGTCGCGTACGGCTTATCGGCACATTGCGGCGATGGCGGCTCGCGCATGACGGGACACGCCGGACCGAGCGAGACACTCCCGCGCACGCCAGAACCGTGCGAGGAGACGGGGCTGTCGCCGGCGGTGCTCGATGCACTCTCTCCCGCGCACGCGGTAAATTCACAATGAGGGCCGGTGCGACCGACCGAAGAACCGTCCGGACAGAGTTCTGTGTCCTGCGGGCAGGCGGCATTCGGCGCGCGCGCGATACGCGTGTCCCACACCACCAAAACGATGATTATCGCCGCCCCAAGCAGCGCGACGGGCCATGCGTATTTCCTCATGCTCGTAGCATACTCCGTACATTCGTCAGTCCGGCGGCTTTCCTTGAGACATGTGGAGAACGGGCCGGCAGCGCCCCTTGTCGCGAAATGCTGCTGCTATACTGGGATGTGATGGACAATGCGGCTTCCCTTAAAAAAGAACTCGAGGACGTTTTGGCGGGCGAGGTATCGGATGACGAGACCGCACTCAAGAAAGCGAGCCGCGACACCTCTCTCTTCGTGCGGATGCCGAAACTTGTGGTATGCCCGAAAGACACGGCGGATGTAAGCGTTCTCGTGAAAAAGGTCCGTGCGGCCGCGGATAACGGCGCAAGCATTGCGCTCGCGGCGCGCGCGGCCGGAACCGATATGTCGGGCGGACCGCTCACCACCGGTATCGTCGTCTCTTTTACCGAGCATATGAATCGCGTGCTCGAGGTTTCCTCCGACTTGGCGGTGAAACCGCCAAGTGGCTATGCGGTCACCGAACCCGGCGTCTATTACCGCGATTTCGAGAAGGCGACTCTCGAGAAAGGATATCTCCTGCCTTCCTACCCCGCGAGCCGCGAGCTCGCGGCGATGGGCGGCATCATCGCGAACAATTCCGGCGGCGAGCGAACGCTCGAATACGGCAAGACCGAAAAATATGTCGAGGAGCTCGATGTCGTTCTTTCGGACGGTTCGACGTGCACGTTCAAAGCGCTCACGCCGGATGAGCTTTCAGGAAAAAAGAAACTCGAGACGCTCGAAGGCGATATTTACCGGAAAATGGACACGCTGCTTAACGAACATGCCGAACTCATCGAAAAGCATCGCCCGAGCGTTTCAAAGAATTCCGCCGGCTATGCGCTCTGGAGCATACGGGACCGTGCAAAAGGAACCTTCAATCTCGCGAAGCTCATCTGCGGGTCGCAAGGCACGCTCGCGCTCTGGACAAAAGCGAGGCTCTCTCTGGTAAAACCGAAAGAACATCGGGCGATGCTGGTCATCTTCCTGTACGATCTCTCGCTTCTGCCTGAAATCGTAAAACGCGTCCTTCCCGAAAATCCCGAGTCGTTCGAGTCGTACGATAATCACACCTTCGAGCTTGCGGTGAGATTCCTTCCGGAAATGCTCATGCAGATGGGTTTTGCAAAAGCGGCCCGGCTCGGCATCGACTTCGTCGCCGAAGCGGCCATGGTCGCGACCGGCGGCGTACCGAAAATGATTCTCATGGCCGAATTCGCCGAAGATACGCTCGAAGAAGCGGACCGGAAAGCGCTTTTGGCGCAGCAATCGCTTGCCGGCCTCCACGTGCAAACAAGGATAGAAAAAAATGAAAAGGAATCCGAGAAATACTGGATCGTACGCCGTGAAAGCTTCTCGCTTTTGCGGAAGAATCTTCGTGGCATGTACGCCGCGCCCTTTATTGACGATTTTGTCGTCCCTCCCGAACGCTATCCTGAATTCCTCCCGAAACTGGACGAGCTGCTCGATGAGTACAAATCGCATTTCGTCTATACGATTGCCGGTCACGTCGGCAACGGCAATTTCCATATCATCCCGCTCATGGATCTCTCCAAAGAAGAGAACAGGAACGTCATCCTTGAGCTTGCGCCGAAAGTCTACGAGCTTGTGATACGCGAGGGCGGCACGACGACCGGCGAGCACAACGACGGGATCATACGTACGCCGTATCTTCCGATGCTTTTCGGGAGCGAGATGGTTGCTCTCTTCGCGGAAACGAAGGAGATCTTCGATCCGCAGAATATCTTCAATCCCGGCAAGAAGGTGGGCGGCAGCTTCGCCGCGATAAAAGAAGATATGATTACGACGGTAACGCCATAACACAGGCGGCTTCCCTGCTCGAAGTTTTTTTGCTATCCTTGCCGGAATGAAACGCGTTTTCGCCATCATCGTCGTCGCGCTCCTGGCACTCGGCATGATAGGGCTCTTCTTCCCCGCCTTCGTTTCCGGCACGCGCTAGAATAGGGCTGGCAATCAGCGCTATCCCCACGGCTTATTGTGTTTTTTCGTTATTCCTGTCATAATGTTTCATACTCGCAGAGTATGAGAGCTTCGCCCTCCTCAAGAGCAAGCAAAGTGTCCAGTTTCAGCGAGATTAATCAGCTAGACGTGTATTCATGGATAACCAACAGCCCGTGCAGAAAAACAAACTCTACGTGGGGGGCATACCCTACCGCTCGACAGAAGACGACCTTAAAAAAGCTTTCGGCGAGGCCGGAACAGTCGTTTCTGCAAGCATTATCAGCGATCGCATGACGGGCCGCTCACGCGGTTTCGGATTCGTCGAGATGGCTTCTGAAGCGGAGGCCCAGGCGGCTATAAGTCGCTGGGACGGCAAAGAGATGGACGGGCGTACGCTCTCTGTTTCCTTTGCACGCCCGCAGGGAGAACGCCCCGCGCGGCGCGAAGGAGGTTTCGATAGCGGCGATTACAATCGCGGCGGCTACTAGTCTTCGAAACAAGCAAAGAAAATGCCCGGCATGAAGCCGGGCATTTTCTTTGCTATTTTATTTTTATGGTAGCGTTCATCAATGACCAGAGATGAGCGGTGGCTCCTTGAGGAAAAATACGGCGGGAGAGAAACGGCGGGATTTGGAAAGGACAGACGCCGCCTTGAGCGTGGAGAGCCGCTTGCCTATGTCATCGGATGGCAACCCTTTCTCGGTTTGAATATCCGCCTTGATTCGAAGCCGCTCATCCCTCGCGGGGAAACGGAGTGGTGGGTCGGAGAAATGCTCGCGGAGATCAAGGAGGGGATGCTAGCGAAAACCGCCTCTGATTTCCATTTTCTCGATCTGTGTGCCGGCTCGGGCGCCATCGGCTGCGCGGCGCTCGCCCGACTGCCGGATATCCATGTCTCTTTTGGCGAGAAAGAGTTACGGCACGAAGCGACGATCCGGGAAAACGTGCGTCAAAACGGCCTTGATGCGGCTCGGGCTCATATCCGTACCGGCGATCTCTTCGCACCATTCGGCGGCATCCGGTTCGACGCTATCGCCGCGAATCCTCCGTATATTCCGGAAAGCCGCGGGCTCGCGAGATCCGTAGCGGCATGGGAGCCCGCCGAGGCATTACGGGCGGGTTCCGACGGCCTTGACCTCATTCGCCGCATCGCGAGCGGATTGCCGTCCTACCTTGCCCCAAGAGGCATCGCGTGGATCGAATGCGACAGCGCGCACGCGGAAGACGCAAGAAACCTCTTCATCGCAAACGGGCTACACGCCGAAATACACGTCGACCAGTACGGAGCGAAACGGGTTATAGCCGCATCACGCGCGTCGTCGAACTGAGCTTTGGGGCGCGTAAGCCGGAGAGGAGGAAGCGCCGAGAAGCGGTATCTGATACAATCGGAAATATGGCGGAGCCCGTTTCTTCCGAACCGTATAAGTATAAGGGGGTACGGGATTTCTATCCCGACGATTTCGCGCGGCAAGAAGCCATGTTCGCGCGCATAAGGGAAACGCTCAGTGCCTATGGATACGAAGAGTACGACGCTTCCCCTCTTGAACGCGCCGAGCTCTATGAATCAAAAACATCGGAAGAGATCGTAAACGAACAAACGTATACGTTCGTCGACCGCGGCGAACGACGCGTCACGCTGCGGCCTGAAATGACACCGACCCTGGCGCGAATGGTGGCTGCCAAACGACGCGAACTCGTATTCCCGCTCCGATGGTTTTCTATCGGAAACCGTTTCCGCTACGAGCGCCCGCAACGGGGACGTTTGCGCGAATTCTACCAGGCGGATATCGACATGGTCGGATTGCCCGAAGGCGAGGCGGATCTGGAAATCATCGCGCTCGCGGCACGCATCATGCGTGATTTCGGCGCAACTGAAAAAGATTTCGTTATCCGCACGAATACGCGAACGCTCCTCGACGCCGCGTGCGAAGCGGCAGGGCTTAGCCGCGAAGAGAGCCGCCGCTATCTTCGGCTCCTTGATAAGAAATCGAAGATGCCTCCCGAAGATTTCGCGGAAGCGCTCGCTTCAATAACGGCGAAAGACCCTCTCTCGTTCATAGAGAACGGGCAATCTTCGCAGGAAGTGTCCTCGGAGAAACGCGCGCTTGAAGAGCGTATTGACACGCTCCGGTCCCGCGGTATCCGCAACATCGTCTTCGACCCTTCGATTACGCGCGGTTTCGATTACTATACCGGCATGATCTTCGAGGTGTTCGACACAAGCGCAGAGAACACCCGCGCCCTCTTCGGAGGCGGGCGTTATGATCGGCTTCTCGCCCTCTTCGGAGGCGAACCTATACCCGCGGTCGGTTTCGCGATCGGCGACGTTCCGCTCGCCGACTTTCTCAAGACGCACGGACTCGTGCAGACACCCTCCGCAAAAAGGAAGGCGCAGGTTTATCTCGGGACCCCGAGCGCGCGCGGTATCCCTTCCGCTCAGTCTTTCGCCGACGCTCTGCGAGATGAGGGGGTGCGGGTCTTTGTCAATCTGACCGATAGAACGCTTGGTGAGCAGATCAGGGACGCGGTAAGACGGGATATTCCCCATTTTGTAGCGTACGGAGAGGACGAAATAACGCGCGGTACGGTCCGCATGAAGACGCTCGCGACAGGGGAAGAATCAGAACTCTCCCTGTCGGACCTTGCCAAACGGCTGCGCACCGACGATCGCTAACGCTTCCCTGTCGTATGCGCGCCATCACGTTCGATATAGAATCCATCTCCGATTCCGTCGTGCGCGGGCGTCTCGATATACACGAGCAGGAGCTGACGGTCGTCGCCATCCATGATTCAGAGACCGGTGAATACTCTTCATACACGAAAGAAGAGCTTCCCCGGCTCTGGCACATCCTCGAACGGGCTGACATGCTTATCGGCTTCAACTCCGACGTGTTCGACATACCTCTCCTAAATCGCTACTATCCGGGCGATCTTTCGCGGCTACGGTCGCTCGATCTGCTGGTAGAGGTACAGAAAGCGCTCGGACGGCGTGTACGGCTGCAATCGCTCGCCGAAGCGACGCTCGGTAAAAGCAAATCCGGTGATGGGCTCAAGGCGGTCGAATGGTGGAGAGAAGGGAAAAAGGATAAAGTCCGGGCATACTGCATCGAAGATGTCCGTATTACGCGAGAACTCTATGAATATGCGCTCCTCAACGGCCTGCTCAAATACAAGGATCTGCGCGATATCCGCGATATAAAGCTCGACACTTCCCTCTGGGAAACCAGGACGGGCTTACCCCCCGCCATGACGCACGCGCTCCCGCTATGAAACTCTCCCTTCCGCTCGCCATAATGCTCGGAGGCGTCATCGTCGCAAGCGCCGTATATTTTTCGATCGAGGCAAAGAAGCCGGAAACGAACATTCCCCACGGCAATCCGGCGCTCGTACGGCCTGTCGGCGCGAGCGACCATATACTCGGGAATCCCAACGCGAGCGTCATGATCGTCGAATACTCCGATTTCGATTGCGCGTTCTGCAAGACGTTCAATGAGACGCTCCATGAGATCGTCGCGAACGAAGGGGCGACCGGAAAAGTCGCGTGGGTCTACCGCGAATTCCCGCTCATCGAGATACATCCGACAGCGATGGCGGATGCCCGCGCGGCTGAATGCGTGGCAGAAACCGCCGGTAATGACGCTTTCTGGAAATTCGCAGACCTGCTTTTCGCGAACCAACCGGCTGATCCGGCGCGGTACGGCGAATTCGCACAGGCTGCCGGCGTTTCAGGTACCGCATTCGCATCCTGTTACGCCAACGCGTCGACAACCGTCGATGCCCGCATCCTTGCCGATCGGAAGAATGCTCTTGACATGGGAGCGCGCGGAACGCCGTACTCGCTCATCCTTGTTCCGGACGCCACGCCCGTTGTCATGGACGGAGCGTATCCTTACGACATCGTTAAGCAGCTTGTCGATCGAGCGCTCCAGAACGCGAAATAGCCCCGAGGAAACGACGCTCACTACGCTTCACTGACGATATACCCGACAAGATCGCAGTAATCGCAGGCTGCAGGGTCGCAAGACGCGGTAAAAGCGGATCCCTGGACGATGGAGCGCGCCGCATCGGCGAGCTCCGTTTCAAGATCGGCGACTTCGGCTTCCGTGATGAGGAATCGCCGGGTAATGATATCGCCTTTCTCGTCCGGCTCGACGAAATGGAGCTCGGCCTCGTTCATGACGTAACGCCCGTCCCTCTCGAGAAGGAGCTTGTAAAAAACGAGCTGGCGATAGTAGTCACCGGTACTCTTTTTCGTAAGACCCTTGATCTCGTTTACGCTTCGTGCCGAACCGGTCTTATAGTCAACGACCGTAACGGTTCTTCCATCCGCGTTTGCGTCGATCCGGTCAATTTTTCCGGTAAGCGGGAATTCGCCGACGCCGGGAACGCCGAAGGGCACCGTTATCGAAAGCTCCGATTCGCGCGTCTCACCGAAAGAATGACCATGCTTGAGAAGGTACGCCGTAAGCGCCGATACGCCGGTCTTTATAAGATCGTCTTTTTCCGAAGGAGAGAGCGGCATCCCGGCGATCTCGGAACGGAAAGCGGAAATGGCATCTTCCGCTAAAGCTCCGCCCGCTTTCGCTTTGTCGGTATACGCTTTCAGACTCGAGTGGATGGCTGTGCCGAAAAGCGCCGGAAGAGAGGGTGTGTCGGGAAGATTGATAAGCGTCCGGAAGTAGTACTGCCACGGAGAAGCTTTGTAGTTGTTGAAACCGGTCGGAGAGAAACCGCGCGCAAGGAACCGCTCCCTGACGAATTCCGGATCGAGTATGGCGCGCGTCTCGTAACGAGCAGGCACAAGGCTTTGCGCCGGAGAAAAGTTCCGGGAATTGAGATGGGGCGCGATATCAGCAAGGAAACGCAACGGCGTCTGCACCCGATTTTCTTCGGTCATTTTCGAATGGATGATAAGAACGCTGTCCTGCGCGCGGGTGAGCGCTACGTACAGAAGCCGCCGGATATCGTGTTCGTCATCCTCCTTCTCAAGTAAGAGGGAGAATTCGTCGGTCCTCCCGCGCAGCCACTTCTCATCGGTGGCGTGCGCGATAATCACGTGGGGGAACTCGAGACCCTTCGCGGCATGCGCCGTCATAAGACGGACGCCTGAGTGCCTCGTCCGCGGCCGCTTCACGTCGAGAGAGTGCTTCTCAATGCGTTCGATATGCTCCAGGAAATGAAGCGCGGTCGCGCTTGGGTCTTCTTTCGCGAGTACGGCAGCTTCGTTCATGAGCCCCTGGTACGCTTCGTAGGCATCTTCGCTTTCCGCCAAGGAGAGGAGACCCTTCTCGAACCCGCTTACGCGCGCGAGCCGCACAAGCAGAGGAACGAGAGGCGTCGCCGGCGTTTCCTCCGCGATGCCCTTCATATCCCGGATCCATGAACGCATCTCCTTATTGCCCTTCTCCGCCAGCACCTCGGCGAGCGGCCTGTCCCTTCTCGGCAACGCGAGGAGCCGCATGCGTTCTTTAAGCGTGCCGGGCATTCCCGGCATGAAAAGAGCGCGGGCGAGCGGAGCGTCTTCCAGAGAACGGGCGACCGCACGGATAAGTTCGATGAAAAGCAGGGTCGCGGGATGCGAGAGCGCATCCATCTCCGCGCTCGCGTGATCTTCGGGGATCCCTGCGGCACGAAGCGCGTCAGCGAGCGCGAGGACGTCGGCGTTCTTCTTGGTCAGAACCGCTATTGCATCGTACGGCGTTCCGGAAGCGTGCAGCTGGCTTATGTGCGAACCTATCGCTTCCAGCTCTTCGCGGGGCGTAGAGCACTCGACCTCTTCGATCGTCCCTCCTTCGCCGCGCGCGGCATGAAGCATGGGGCGGAGCGCCGGATCCGGTATCGGGGCGGGCGCAATGAGGTCATGCGCGGCCGCGAGAATACCCGCGGTCGAACGGTAATTCTCATTGAGAGAGATGACTTTCGCGTCCGGATATTTCTCCTTGAAATAAAAAAACGACGCAAGCGATGCTCCCTGGAAACGATAGATCGCCTGCTTCTCGTCGCCGACGATAAAAAGGTTGGGCGCGCCGTCAAAATCGGTTACAAGCTCGAGGAGGCGGTTTTGGGCAGGATTCGCATCCTGGTGTTCGTCGGCAAGGACGAATTGCGACCGCTCGCCCACATACGAGCGGAACTCTTCATCGGTCTCGAGCCCGCGAATGGCCTCGCTGATGAGATCTTCGTAGTCATAGAGCGACTCGCGCTCAAGCGCCATCTCGTATGCCGAAAAAAGACGTGCGACTTCGATATGCTTCTCGATGCGTTCGCGCCGGCGGGCATGCTCGCCCTTTTCCCGGCCTGCGTATTGCCCGGCCGCATGAATGCGGTCGGGGTCGGCAAGCACGCTTTCGTGCTCGCGCGTAAGATCGGAAAGATACCGCTCCGGCGTGTAGTGCTCTTGTTTGAGCTTGGCCATGAAAGCAAAGAGGCTTTTTGCCGCGCGGTACGGATCTTTCGGGTTGCGTATTTTTGCGTATGATCCCTCGTCAAGGAGCTTTTCCATAAGCGCGATGCCGCGCACCGGAGAGAGGTGGGTACCGAGCGCGACGCGCGGGAAAAGGTCCGGGCGCAGCTCGAGTATCGAACGGGCAAAGCCGTGGAACGTGTTGATGCGGACACGGTATGCGGCCGTACCGATAAAATGAACGAGCCGCGCGCGGAGCGCGGCTGCCGCGCCGTCAGTAAAAGTGAGCGCAAGGATCTCGTCCGGCTTCGCTCCGGTTGCTTTGAGCAGGATATTCCCTATGCGGAGCGCGAGCACCTGCGTTTTCCCCGTACCGGGGCCCGCGATGACGAGTACCGGGCCATAGAGAGCGTCTACCGCTTCTTTCTGCTTCGCATTCAGTTTCCGGTATGCTTCTTCGAAAACGGGCGTTGTGATCATATCGTTAGTCTAACGTATCTCTTTCTTTTAGACGGAGGGGGCAGAACGGCATGCCGCCGCACACGGAAAGGCCGATAGGCAGTTTTTTAATATGACTTCAGGTGCCTCGCCTTGTCATGGAAGCGGATCTTTTCAAGCGCTTTCGATTCGATCTGCCGGATGCGTTCGCGCGTGACACCGAACTCTTTTCCGACTTCTTCGAGAGTGTGGTAGATGCCGTCCATGAGGCCGTGGCGCATCTCGAGGATCTTACGCTCTTTCGGAGAAAGGTCGTTCAGGATGGAGCGCACCTGTTCCGCGAGGATGCGCTCGGAAGACTCCTGTATAGGCGACGGGATCTTGTCGTCGGGGATGAAATCCCCGAGAGTCGACTTCTCGTCGTCGTCGGAGCCGATGGGGTTCTCGAGAGAAAGCGTGTCCTGGTTGATCTTCTCGATCTGGTAAACCTTCTCGGGCTCCACTCCCATTTCGACGGCGATCTCTTCCGGCTGGGGATCACGGCCGAGCACCTGAGCGAGACGGCGCGAGACCTGCTTGTATTTTGCGATGGTTTCCACCATATGCACAGGGATGCGGATGGTGCGGGACTGGTCTGCAAGAGCGCGCGTGATCGCCTGGCGGATCCACCAGGTCGCATAGGTTGAGAATTTGTATCCCTTTTTCCAGTCGAACTTGTCCACTGCGCGGAAAAGACCAAGATTGCCTTCCTGGATGAGGTCGAGGAGCGTGAGGTCGGGACTGCGGCCGACGTATTTCTTCGCTATAGAAACCACGAGACGGAGATTGCTGCGTGCAAGGATGTTGCGCGCTTCCGCGTCGCCTTTCTCTATGCGTTTCGCGAGCTCGCGCTCTTCGGCGGCGACAAGGAGCGGGTACTGGCCGATCTCGCGAAGATATATCTGTATGGAATCGTAACTTGATGAGTGGCGGTCTTTGATGTTGCGCGCCGCGAGATACTCGTCAGCGGTGTCCTCGAGCATGCCGCCTTCGAGCACGTCAACGCCGGCTGCGGAAAACCGCTCGTAGAGCGATTCGAGGAAATCGACATCGTTCTCCACATGAGGGAACGATTTCAATATTTCGCTATAGGTTACATATCCGCGCTCCTTCCCCTTCTCTATGAGCTGCTCCGCCGAGAGGACCTTCTGCGATAATTCTTTCGCTTTCGCGCTTCGCACGGCGGTGCGGACAATGCGCTTCGTCCGTACGGTTTTCGCTTTTGCCGTCTTCGTCCGTGCGGCACGGACGGTTTTCGTCGCCGTCTTCTTTTTCTTAAGCGGGCGCCGTACAACGGCCTTTTTCAAGGTCTTCTGAACGCTCTTTTTCTTTTTCGCGTGCATCGTCATATAAAAATGAAATGATGGTGATAAAAGGGTACGGAAGTATCAGCGCCCGAGCGCAGCGAGACGCGTAGAAAGCTTTGCACATGCCGCCTGGGCATCTTCGATCGCGGATGCATCCCTCCCCGTTTCGGCCATGCGCAGGGTTCCCACTGCTTGTTGATACGCTTCGCGAACAACCGCTTCTTCAAAAGCGCGAAGAAGCTCGTCCGCAGCATCCTCGTGAGGATCCGCACCGAATGTCTGCTCCGCCATAAAGAGAGCCGACTCCGGGGGTGTGTCAAGCGGAAATTGGTGAGCTTCGGTAATTCGACAATACTCTGATTCTATGCGATGCGCAAGCGGGGTATCGGGATAGGCGTGGAAAACGGCGAGGAGCTGCTCGGAACGGATATCCCTGGAGGAGCGTGCGACGGTCGCCGGAGAGACGTCGTATCTCTGCGGTATTTTCGCGGATACCGAGCCCGACGACTTCCTCAATGATTCTCCGACCGTCTCGCTTGAAAGCCCGAGCGCGCGCGCGGTGATCTGTATGAAATGTTCGCGCTCCATCGGGCTCTGGATAGCCGAGATGAGCGGGAGCACCGTCTGTTCGACAACGCGCAAAAGCCGGTGAGGATCACGCTCGCTCTCGGTAAGCTCGGCAAGGAAAAACTCGATGATCGATTCCGCCGAGGCTATGCAGCGTGAAAAGGATTTCGGATCGTCGGCGACGAGATCCGCGGGATCCTTCCCTTTCGGAAGCCGGGCCGCTTTGACCTGCAGTCCGTTTCGGAGCGCTAATGCGGCTGATTTCGCTGTCGCGGCAAGACCGGCCTTATCGGCGTCAAGGACAAGCATGAGGTTTCCGCTGTAACGTTTGAATATCGCGATATGCTTCTCGGAAAGCGCCGTTCCGGAGAGCGCGACGACGTTTGAAAATCCGGCCTGATGCGCGAGCAATACGTCCATCTGTCCTTCGACGAGTATGCCAAAACCGCGAACGCGTATCGCGTCCTTTGCGGTATCCATGCCGAAGAGAATCTCGGACTTCCTGTACAACTCCGTTTCCGGGCTGTTGAGGTATTTTGCCGGTTCAGGCTCCGACCCTTCCGGCTCCGGCTTCGGAGAAGGTATGGTGCGGCCGGTAAATCCGACGACACGGCCGGCCGTATCGCGTATCGGAAACATGAGCCGATTGCGGAACCGGTCATAGAATGTCCCCCGTTTCCCGTCAGCTTCTTTCACGAGCCCCGCCTCCGCGAGTTCGGCTACCGTAAAGCCTTCTGATGAGAGAGCGGTGAGGAGCTCGCGCCACGCGGGCGGAGCGTAACCGATGCGCCATTGGGCGAGGGTTTCATCGCGGAGCCCTCGCTGCACGGCATACGCGTGAGCCGGGCTTCCGGAAAGCCGTCCGGCGTACCACTCGCTCGCCCGGCTGAGCGCTTCACGCAACCGCTCGGCGTGTGAGCGGCTTGCGCTGTCGAAACCGCTCTTGAGTTCGACACCTGCCTTTTCGGCAAGGATCTTTAAGCTCCCCTTGAAATCGACTCCTTCGATCTTCTCTATGAAAGAGAATCCGTCGCCGCCAAGCCCGCAACCGAAACAGTGCCACGTGCCGCGCTCGGGACTCACGTGGAAGGACGGGGTTTTCTCCTTATGAAAAGGACAAAGCCCGCGAAGCGACTTCCCTGCCCGCGAAAGCTTGACATACGGGCTTATGATATCCTGGATACTCAATCGCTCCTTAATCTCTGTGGCCGTGTCGGTTGCCATCCCTTTTATTCTACCGTCAATAGAGCTTTTTCGTAATAAATGGCGTCCTCGGGGCAATAGACAACGAAATTGACATTGATATCAACTTGTTTCTCTTCAAGAAAATGCCTTACTGTACCAATCGCAATTTGTGCGGCTTCGGTTTACTGACTAGCTACGATCAAGGAATTTCTGTAGCAATTGGCGGGAACGCGTGACTCCTCACCTGCCATTTCCCCCATAAACGGGCCCGACTGTATGAATCACGTATTTTGCAGGCAATCTGTAGCCCTTGGTGATTTTTACCTCGCCAGTCTCATACAAGGAATTGTTGGCAGCATTATTCTTGATAGTGCGACGCCGAAAGACGAGTGTCGGGGCAAAGAAAAACGCCCCGTTAGGGGCATTTTTCGCTGTCTGATTTTACTGCGAGCGACTAGAGCGCACGAGGCGCAAAGCTAGTCCGCTCGCTCGGCTCCGATTCGGTCGGACGCTTAGCCTGCAATTTCGCGATAGCCGCGTGTTTCGCGCTCCCCGAAAATCCGGTACCGGCCGGAATGAGGCGGCCCAGGATGACGTTTTCCTTGAGTCCGCGCAACCGGTCGACGCTTCCCTTGAGAGCGGCATTGATGAGGATCTTTGTCGTCTGCTCGAATGAAGCGGCGGAGAGGAAGGAACGGCGCGAGAGTGCGCTCTCCTTGATTCCAAGGACGATCTCGCGCGCTTTGGGAGGGAGCTTGTTCGCCGTTTCGGTATCCGCTACCGAACGGGCGAATTCCCAGTCTTCGATCACGTCGCCGATAGAGTAGTCGGTATCGCCGGCCTCCGTGATCTTCATGCGCGAAAACATCTGCTTTACGATGACTTCGAGATGCTTGCGAGAAACCGGCGCGCCCTGCAGCTCGTAAATCTTCGATGCTTCGGTGATGATATACTCCTGCGTCGCGGCGCGGCCGGCATGATCGAAAAGATCATCGAGATCGGCGGAGCCGTCGGTGAGGACCTGGCCTTTTGCCACGGTATCGCCTTCCTTGATGAGCGGGACGCGCGGATATGGCGCGAGGTACTCGTACGCCGAACCATCCTTCTTCCCCTGTCCGGCGAGCGGCGCGACGACAATGACTTTCTCGCTTCCCGCTTCGCGTATTTCCGTGACGATTCCGTCCGACTTCGAGATGCACGCAGGATTCTTCGGAGAACGCTTCTCGAAGAGCTCCTCGACGCGCGGCAGACCGCTCGTGATATCGCCGCCGACGCTTGCCACGCCGCCGGCGTGGAACGTACGCATCGTAAGCTGCGTGCCGGGCTCACCGATAGCCTGCGCCGCGACGGTACCGACCGCCTCGCCGAGATCGACGAGTTCTTGCGTCGTGAGATCCATGCCGTAACACGTCTGGCAGATGCCGTAGCGCGTCTCGCATGACATCGGCGAGCGTGCGACGACCGACGAGACGGCCGATGCGGCGAGCACTTCCGCGTCCTTCGCGGAAAGGTAGTGCCCTGTCTTGAAGAGGACCGTCCCGTCCTGGTCCTTCACGGATTCCGCAAGCACGCGGCCGCGGAGCGCTTCGGCATAATCGATCTGGATTCCCGACGCGCTTACTCGATTGATCTTCACGCCGCGCGAAGTACCGCAGTCTTTTTCGGTTACGATAGAGTCCTGCGCGACGTCGAAAAGACGGCGCGTGAGATATCCCGCCTTCGCCGTGCCGAGCGCCGTATCGGTGAGACCCTTGCGAGCGCCGTGCGTACT
Organism: bacterium; assembly: GCA_021802705.1. Lineage (GTDB taxonomy): Bacteria > Patescibacteriota > Minisyncoccia > Phycocordibacterales > Phycocordibacteraceae > C7867-001. The sequence goes on from JAJZRL010000003.1 coordinate 60,864, forward strand.
CATGAAGTACTCGACCGGATTCAGGCCTTCGCTAAAAGAAGAAGCGATAGGGACCTCGATCGTCTCGCCCGCGGTATTCTGGATAAGGCCTTTCATACCGGCCATCTGGGTAAGGTTTCCGAGCGTACCGCGCGCGCCGGAGCGTACCATGTCCGCGACAGAACCCATCGGATCGAGCTCTTTTGCGACAAGCTGCTCGACTTCCTGCTTTGCTCCCTGCCAGATTTCTATGGCAACGCGACGTTTTTCCTCTTCGGAAAGGAGCCCGTTTTGATAATCCGCTTCTACCTTCGCGACCTTCTCAGCAGCGCGTTCAACGACATCCGGTTTTTCTTCCGGAACCGAAACGTCATCGATAGCCCACGAGATGCCTGATTTGGTCGCATACTCGAAACCGAAACGCTTGACCTTATTCACGATGCCCGGCACGGCATCAAGCCCGTAACGGCTGATGCAGTCGCTCACGATCCGCGCAAGCACTTTCTTCGTGATGGTCTCGTTCACGAACGGATAGTCGGCCGGCAATACCGTGTTGAAGAGGAGACGTCCTACCGTCGTTTCGAAAGGACGACCGTCGAAAGCGGCGTACTTTTCTTTGCCGAGGACCGGCAGCACGTTGACCTTGGCGCGAAGATCGATAGCGTCGTATTCAGATGCGAGTATGGCGGCGTTCGGAGAGGAGAAATACCCTCCTTCGCCAAGAGCCCCTTCGACCGGCTTCGTGAGCCAGTAGACGCCGAGGATGATGTCGAGCGGTTTCCCGGTAAGCACGATCATGTCGCCGCTTCCCGGCTTAAGAATGTTCTTGTTGGCGCTCATGACATTCGCCGCTTCCCATTGCGCTTCTTCCGAAAGCGGCACATGGACAGCCATCTGGTCACCGTCGAAGTCCGCGTTGAACGCGTTACAGACGAGAGGATGGAGCTGGATGGCATCGCCTTCGATGAGTCGCGGACGGAAAGCCTGGATACCCTGGCGGTGGAGCGTCGGCGCGCGATTGAGGAGGACGTATTTGCCCGTGATAGCTTCTTCGAGGATTTCCCACACCTCAGAAACGCCGTCTTCGATGAGACGTCCGGCGCCGCGGATATTGAATGCGAGTTCGCGCTTGAGGAGTCCTGCGATAACGAAAGGACGGAAGAGTTCGAGGGCCATGTGCTTCGGCAGGCCGCACTCGTCAAGCTCGAGATCCGGACCCACGACAATCACCGAACGGCCGGAATAATCGACGCGCTTGCCGAGCAGGTTCTGACGGAAGTAGCCCTGCTTCCCTTTGAGATAGTCGGCGAGCGACTTGAGCGGACGACGCTGCGCGAGAGTCATGGCGCCGGCGGAGGCACCGCCCTTTCGAATGGAATTATCGAGCAACGCATCGACCGCTTCCTGGAGGATCCGTTTTTCGTTGCGCAGGATGACTTCCGGAGCGTGTATGTCGAGCAGCTTCTTGAGACGGTTGTTCCGATTTATCACCCGACGGTACAGATCGTTCACGTCCGAAGTCGCATGGCGGCCGCCTTCAAGCGCGACCATGGGGCGAAGCGCGGGCGGTATGACAGGGATGCGCGTGAGGAAAAACCATTCCGGGCGTACGCCGGAAGCGATGAGACCGGCAATGAGAGAGAGGCGCTTCGCAAGTTTTTCGCGTTCGGCGGCACCGGCGTGCTCATAACGTGCCGTAAGCGTCTTCTCAAGCTCCTTGAGATCGAGAGCGCGGAAGATATCGTAAATGGCCTCGGCTCCGATCCGCGCCTCAAAGAGGCCTCCGTACTTTACGGAAAAACGGTGGTACTCGAGTTCGTCGAGAACCTTGCCGACGACGATGCCGTCGATCTCGAGCTTGGTAAGCGTCATCTTCTCCTTGAGCGCGTCACGCTCCTTGTCGTTTCCGGCGGTCTTGTATTTTGACTTGTATTCGCCCTCAAGTTCGGTAAGAAGCCGTTTCTTCTCACTTTCCGTCACTTTCGTAACGATATAACCCGCGAAATAGACGACCTTCTCGATATCGGCGGCCGAAGCGTCAAGGAGGAGCGCCATCCTCGAAGGGACGCTGCGCAAGAACCAGATATGCGCGACAGGGGTGCAAAGCTCGATATGACCCATGCGTTCACGCCGCACGATAGAACGCGTTATCTCGACGCCGCACTTGTCACACACGATACCTTTGTAGCGGATGCCCTTGTATTTGCCGCAATAGCACTCGTAATCCCTTTCCGGACCGAAGATCTTTTCATCGAAAAGACCGTGCTTCTCGGAACGCTGGGTGCGGTAATTGATGGTCTCCGGTTTTGTCACCTCGCCCTTGCTCCAGGCAAGGATGCGCTCCGGTGACGCGAGAGAAAGACGCAGGCCGTTCCACGTGTCCTGCCTGACGGCCGGCGAACGCGAAGCGAAGTTGGTGCGGGGAGTGAGTGCCATAGGGATGTGAAAAGGTTGCGGATAATAACGTTATGCGTCCGACGTATCGGCCGGCGGCAGGTTCATAGGCTCGACATCGAGCGCGAGGCCTCGGATCTGGTTGGTAAGGACGGAGAACGACGCGGGCGTGCCGGTATGGCTTATCGTCTCGTCTTTCACGATCGCGTCGAATGCGGCCGAACGGCCCTGTATATCGTCTGATTTTATGGTGAGCATCTCGCGAAGCGTATATGCGGCGCCGTAGCCGAGAAGCGCCCATACTTCCATTTCGCCGAAGCGCTGGCCTCCGTTTTGCGCCTTCCCTCCCAAGGGCTGCTGGGTGATGAGGCTGTAGGGACCGATGGAACGCATGTGGATCTTGTCTTCCACCATGTGATGGAGCTTGAGGATGTACATGTAACCGACCGCTATCTCCTGAGCGAACGCGTCGCCCGTGCGGCCATCGTAAAGCTTCATTTTTCCGCTCCGGGAAAAACCGGCAGCCTGGAGTTCATCGCGTATCTCGTCCGCGGTCGCTCCCGCAAACGGCGGTACGATCGCCTGATAGCCGAGCGTGTGCGCGGCAAGGCCGAGATGCATCTCGAGAATCTGCCCGAGATTCATACGGGAAGGAACGCCGAGCGGGGTGAGAAGGATATCGACCGGATTGCCGTCCTTGTCATAGGGCATGTCGGCAACCGGCAGGACGCGGCTGATAACGCCCTTGTTGCCGTGGCGGCCGGCGAGCTTGTCGCCGACAGAGACGTTCCGCACCTGAGCGACCGTAACGATTATCTTCTTGATGATGCCGCTTTCGAGCTGATCGCCTTTTTCTCTCGAGAAGACGCGTACCCCGATGACGCGTCCGCGCTTCCCGCCTTCCATGCGAAGGCTCGTGTCTTTCACGTCTTTCGCCTTATCTCCGAAAATGGAACGGAGAAGACGCTCTTCGGGCGTAAGCTGCGTTTCGCCCTTCGGGGTTACCTTGCCGACGAGAATGTCACCCGGACGAACCTCTGCGCCGATGCGGATGACCCCTTCTTCGTCGAGATTCTTCAGCCGCAGTTCGCCGACGTTCGGTATGTCGTGCGTCGTCGTCTCAGGACCGAGCTTCGTGTCGCGGACGATGCAGTCGAAATCTTCGATATGGACCGTTGTGAATTTTGCGTCCTCGACGAGCCGTTCGGAGATGACGATAGCGTCCTCGTAATTCGCGCCGTTCCAGCTCATGAACGCTACGCGCACGTTCTGGCCCAAGGCGAGCTGTCCCTGGTCGGTCGAAGAGTTGTCGGCGAGCACGTCGCCCTTCTTCACCTTCTCGCCTACGCGTACGCTCGGTCGCTGCATGAACGCCGAGTTCTGGTTGGTTTGAGTGAGCCCTTGAAGCCGGTATTCTTTCGCCTTCTCGTCTTTGTTCTTCACGACGATTGCGCGCGCGTCGACATAGGTGACCTCGCCGGCCTCTTCGGCGAGGATGAGGCGGCCGGTGCTGCGTGCGGCATGCGCTTCAACGCCTGTCGCGACAAGGGGAGCCTCGGGGATAAGAACCGGCGTCGCCTGCTTCTGCATGTTGCTGCCCATGAGCGCGCGGTTCGCGTCGTCATGATTGACGAACGGGATCATCGACGTCGCGATAGAGAACATCTGGTATGTGGACGCGTCCATGAGCGTGACGGCCTCGCGCGCGACGATGACCGGCTCGCCTTTATGGCGCGCCTCGACGGAGTCAGGGACGATGCGACCGTCGTCATCGAGCTTGGTCGCACCGTGCGCGATGATCTCGTTCTCTTCATCGAGCGCGTTTAGATAAACGATGTCGCCGCTCGCCTTGCCGTTCTTTACCCGGACATACGGCGTTTCGATGACGCCAAAATCGTTCGTACGCGCATGCGTCGCCATGTGCAGGATAAGGCCGATATTCTGGCCCTCCGGCGTATGGATAGGACAGAGGCGTCCGTAATGAGAGGGATGGACGTCACGCACCTCGAAACCGGCGCGCTCGCGCGTAAGCCCTCCTGGGCCGAGCGCCGAGAACGTACGCATGTTTTCCAGTTCGGCAAGGATGTTCTGCTGATCCATGAACTGCGAGAGCTGGTTCGCCGTGAAGAACTCGTGGACTGATGCCTGGAAAGGACGCGGGTTCACGAGCGCCATGGGGAGCGTTGTCTCGCTCTCGATGGTCGACATGCGATCCTGGATGTTGCGTTTCATTCGGCTCATGCCGATACGCATGCGCGACTGGAGCAGCTCGCCGACAAACCGCACGCGACGGAAGCCGAGGTGGTCGATATCGTCGGGACGCGCGGACGGATCCTCGTTCAGCGCCGTGATCTCCTTTATGATGCGTACAAAGTCCGCAAGTGAGAGCGTGCGCTTCTCGAGCGCCTTCTCTGATGTCGGAAGACCGAATCGCGCATTCAGCCGGTGCCGGCCCACCTTGCCCAGGTCATACCGTTCGGCGGAGAAAAGCGCCTGTACGAAGTTCTTCGCGTTCTCCGGAGTCGTGAGATCGCCGTCGCGCATGCGGCGGTGGATCTCGATGTACGCCTCTTCGATCGACTTCGCTTCGTCATGCACGAGCGTCGCCTGCAGTGCCGCGAGCGCGCGCGGATCGTCTTCAAAATGCTTGAGCGCCGCTTCTCTTATGCCGCCGCCGAAAACCGTGAGGAGTTCGGTAATAGGAAACTTCCGTTTCCGATCGATCCTCACGAAAATGGCTCCGTCGGCCTCCGAGTCGATCTCGATCCAGACGCCCCGAAGCGGGATGATTTTTGCGCCGAAATACTGTCTGCCGCGTATGATCTCGGAAACAAAGAATGCTCCGAAAGAACGGGCGAGCTGCGGCACGATGGCGCGCTCGACGCCCGAGACGATGAAAGAGCCGTGCGGCGTCATGATTGGCATGTCCGCAAGGAATAATTCTTGTGATTTCTCAGACCCGAGCGTCTTGTTGATGAGTTTGATCGAAGCTTTTATCGGCGCTTCATACGTGCGCATGTTTTCGCGGGCAAACCCCTCATCGTACTTCGGCTCGCCCATTTCGAGATTTTCGAAATGAAGCTCGAACTTCCTCCCGGAATAGTCGGTAATCGGCGAGAACTCTTTCAACAGCTCCTTAAAACCATCCTTGAGGAGCCAGTCGAACGAGACGCGCTGATGTCCCACGAGATCAGGAAATGACACGAGTGGTGCTCGATAAGCGCCGAACGTTTTTTGGACGAGGTTCTTATGCATGATCGTTGACGGGTGAAGCAAACCGAATAATGAATGAAAATCTTATATAAATACAAACGCACGGACACGAATCCGCTCTCGCGTTTTTCCAGCTCACTTATATGCAAGTTGTCGCCCTCCGTGACTCACTCGTATCTGATGCCTGTAGTGTACCAGACCACCCCTCCCGAGCGCAAGCGGTTGGGGATAATCACTTCTTGGATCGCCAGGAATCGATCTTCGCGTGATGGCCGGTCTTAAGGACGGCGGGAATCTTGTACTTTTTCTTTTTATACAAAATAGTTTCGGGGCGGGTGTAGACGGCGGCGGAGGCGATGCGACGCTCTTCGACGGAAGCGTCCTTGCCGAGGACGCCCGGGAGGCGGCGGGTCACCGCGTCGACGACCGCCATTGCCGGGAGCTCGCCGCCGGTATAGACAGCTTCGCCGACCGCATATTCTTTCACCGGCGCGACGGTCTTTAGGATTTTTTTCGCGCGTTCATCGATGCCTTCGTACCGCCCGCAGACAAGCACGATATCGTGATATCGCGCGAGCCTGTCGGCTTCTTTGTTGGTAAATTGCTTCGCGCTCGGGCTAAACCAGACGATGACGCTCTTTTCTTTCTTCTTGCCTCCAAGCGCCTTTGTGACCGCTCTCACCACCGGCATAGCCTGCATCACCATGCCCGGCCCGCCGCCATACGGACGTTCATCGACTTTCCCCCACGCGTTATCGACGAAATCGCGCGGATTCCGATACGCTATCGATACTTTCTTCCCTTTTCGGGCACGACCGAGAATGGACGCCGAAAGATATGCTTCGCACGCCTCCTCGAAAAGAGTGATGATGTGGAGTTTCACGCTTACAGCTCGTCGACTACCTGATCGACGGTTTTCTCATGCTCGCGAGGGCTACCGACCGGCTCATTGATCTTCAGATTGACGCGAGCGCTGCTTTTCATCCCGACAACCCTCAAGAGGATACGGAGCGCCTCGGCGGTCTTGCCGCTCTTCCCGATGATCTTGCCCATGTCGTCCGGATGCACGGTGAGCGTGAGGAGTACGCCCATCTGATCAATGGTGCGAGTCGTCTCGACCGCTTCGGGATGATCGACAAGCGCACGCACTGCGTATTCGAGAAATGCTTGGTCTGGTTCCATGGTGAAGATTTTAACACTTCTGACCTCTCCTCTGTATGCGTGGAGGGGCGGGCGGCCCCTCTCCGCTTAAACCGCCTCGGGTTCAACCGGCACCTCTTGTTCGGCCGGAACGGGCGCGTCGGCGGTTTCTTGCGACGCTTCCGCAGCTTCCTCTGCCGGAGCCGTTTCCGTTGCGGAAGACGCCTTTTCTGGCATAGGCGCCGGCGCCTGGGCCGCCGGCTCTTCCTTCTTTTTGAGCGGGGTCTTTTTCGGAAGAGCGTTCACTTTTTTCCCTTCGGTAATCCCCTTGCTTATAAGAAGGTTGTGGATCGAATCGGTCGGCTGGGCGCCATGAGAAATCAGCTCCTTCACGCGCGCTTCGTTCAAGGTAAGCGCCTTGCTTTTCGGATTGTAGGTGCCAAGCAGCTCGGTGATGCCGCCGGCCTTCGCCGCCCGCGCTTTTTCCAAAAGCACGATGCGAAACGCCGGATCATTGGTCCGGCCGATGCGTTGAAATCGGATCCTCAACATGGAGGCGACTATAGCAGAAGCTTCGTAATATTGCTAGAGTAGCTATCGTGACAAGCAAACGACTCTACGAAGGACCGATAACGATGACCAAGAAAGGTATCGGGTTTTTCTCTTTCGACGAAGAGAAAGAAGACCTCATTATCCCGCCGGAATGGACGAACCATGCTCTCGCGGGCGACATCGTGAAGGTAGAGCCTGTCGGGGATTACCGCGATCCGTTCGGTCGCATGCCGCCTCGCTCTGCAGGAAAGGTCGTTGCGATAGTCTCCCGCGCCCGTGAGACATTCGTCGGTACGCTCATGGAAGAAGCCGGGAAGGCGCTGCTCGCGCCCGATTACAAAAAGATGCATGTTCCGCTCGAAATTCGGGACTGGAAAGTCAGACTTTCCGAACTCGGAAAGTCTGACTTTCCAGCCGGTTACAAGGTGCTCGTGCGTATGAAAGGCTGGGAAGAGGGCGCGGCGTATCCGTGGGGCGTCATCGAGGATATTATCGGCAAGGCTGGCGTGCATGAGACCGAGATGCGTGCTCTCGCCTTGGGTCAGGGATTCTCAAGCGACTTCCCTCCTGGCGTTAAGAGCGAAGCAAAACGCCTTGAGGAAAATGGCGCCGCGTTGCTTGAAGCGGAAATCACGGATGCCGCTCGATCCGGGCGGCGCCGCGATTTCAGAAACGTTACCACCTGCACCATCGACCCCTTCGATGCGAAGGACTTCGACGATGCGCTTTCGGTCCGGAAACTCGATGCCGACATGGTCGAAGTCGGCGTGCATATCGCCGATGTTTCCTTTTTCGTGAAGCCCGACAGCGCGCTTGATAAAGAGGCGCGGGAACGCGCGACGAGCGTCTACCTCGTCGACCGCACTATCCCGATGCTCCCTGAAATCCTCTCGAACGATCTCTGCTCGCTTAAGCCGGAAGAAGACCGGCTCGCCGTCTCCGCCGTCTTCACGCTCGACCGCGACGCCAACATAAAAGAAGCGTGGTTCGGCGAAACCGTCATTCATTCTGACAAGCGCTTCACCTACGAAAACGCGCAGGAGGTGCTTGATGCCGGTTCCGGTAGTCTCCACGAAGAGCTTGCGACGCTTCTCGATCTCTCGAAGAAGATCCGTGCGCGACGCCAGGCGAAGGGCGCTATCGAATTCGATACCGCCGAAGTGAAGGTCGAGCTCGACGAGGCGGGCAAGCCCGTCGCTATCCGTCTCAAAGAACGCAAGGCGACCAACCTTCTTATCGAAGACTTCATGCTCCTCGCGAATGAAGCCGTGGCGAAGCATCTCTCCGAACTTACCGCAAACGGCGGTCCGCACTTCTCGTCGCTCTATCGCGTCCACGACGAACCCGACGCCGACCGTATCGAAAACCTCGCGAACCTCCTGCGCGTTATGGGCTACCGCTTGGAAACCTCGGGCAGAGGGAAGGTCACCGGAGCCGAGCTGAACAAGCTTCTCGAGACGGTGAGAGGCACGCCTGAGGAATACCTCGTAAAGACAGCGACGCTGCGCTCGATGAGCAAGGCTATCTACGCGACACGCAATATAGGCCACTTCGGTCTTGCCTTCGAGTATTACACCCACTTTACCTCGCCGATCCGCCGCTACCCCGACCTCATCATTCACCGGCTCGTGAAAGCGCACACGGGCGGCAGCCCGATTACTGAACGTGAGATGCGGGAGTTCGATGCGCTTGCGATCCACTCCTCCGAACGCGAAGTCGCCGCGGCGGACGCCGAACGCGACTCGGTCAAGATGAAACAAGTCGAATTCCTCGCAGGCCGCATCGGAGAAGAGTTTAATGCGGTTATCTCCGGCGTCACCGAACGCGGCCTCTATGTCGAAGAGCAAACGACGCATGCCGACGGCATGATCCGCATCAAAGACGTCGGCGACGATTATTTCGAATACGACGAAAAACATTACCGGCTTGTCGGACGCCGTACGAAAAAAACGTACCGGCTCGGCGACCCTGTCAAAGTGAAGCTCATCGCCGCCCGTATCCCTGAAAAGGAACTGGATTTCGTGCCGGTGCCGTAAACCCAACTTGGCGGTGAAACCGCCAAGTTGGGTTTAAGAAAGACCGCTACGCTTTGCGCGTAGCGGTTTTATGAACACTAGACATAAAAATAATTCTTCAGGAGATCCTCTTGCAGGTTGCGGCCCTGTGTAACAGAGAGAACTTTCCCGTCCCGAATACTCAGGATATCTCCGTCATAGACCCATCCGCCTTTTCTCCATCTGCGTTTCAGCACACAGAGAAAACATGTATACCTGCTGGTGGACATCGACGGGATTTCGTACGTGTGCCAAAGCCGGTATTTCGGCTCCGGTCGCGGACTGAATAACTGTTCTACAACATTCGCAAAGAACATTTTTACCTCCTCTTCCTAAAAAGCACGGGGAACAGCACTCTAGCAAAAAATCCTCGAATACGGAACTGTCCGTTTGCCCTCTTGGCCCTATTTCGCCACGGCGACAGCCTCGTCGAATTTGACGGAGAGGAGCTTGCTCATCCCGTCGCCGCCCATGGTAACGCCGTAGAGAATGCCGGCGCGGCTCATGGTTTCGCGATTATGGGTGATGACGATGAGCTGCGATTTCCTCGCGAGATTCTCGATCATGTCGCCATAGCGGCGGCTGTTCGCTTCGTCGAGCGCGGCATCGGTCTCATCCAGTATCAGGAAAGGTGGCGGGTTCACCTGGCTCATCGCAAAGATGAGCGCGATCGACGTAAGCGCGCGCTCCCCGCCTGAGAGCTGCATGAGAGAACGCACTTTCTTCTTCGGAAGATTGACGGTGATTTCGATCCCCGACCGTTCTTCTCCCGTTCCGGCGGGCACGCCCTCTTCCCCCTCCTCGATATCGAGCGGTTCCGGTTCTTCAAGCGCGAGTCGCGCCGAACCCCCGTCGAACATGAGTGTGAAGTATTCGTTGAACGACGCGTTCACTTGCGCGAGCCCGTCAGAAAAGTGCTTGGCGAGTTCGGCGTTCAGGTCGTCGATAAGTTCGTTCAACCCCGTCGCGGATTTCGTCAGATCCTCGAGCTCTTTCGCAAAAAATGCCTCGCGTAAGGCGACCTCCTTGTGTTCTTTCTGGATGTCCTCGCCCATCCCGCCGGCTTCTTCGAGACGGATCTTCAAACGCTCGATCGCCCGGCTGCGCTCTTCCTGTGCCTGTCGGTCTTCATGAACCGGAGAGGATAGGGGCTCATAAGAAAGCGCTTCCGCTCCGCCCACCGCAAACGCCTCGGCTTTGCCGCGTTCGAGCGCCTCTTCGCGGAGCGTCCGTTCGTGTTCGCGCGCCTCGCTTAACGAGAGTGCGCTTTCCTCATGCGCTTTCGCCTGTGCGAGCTCGAGGATGCGGCGCTGAAGCTCTTTGCCGGTCTCGTCGTGCGCGGTAAGCGCCTCCCGAGCCCGAGTAAGAGCAGATTTTGCCCGTTCGAGCCGCTCGGCAAGCGCCGTTTCTTTCGCGGCGAGCTCGGTGCGCTCGTTCTCAAGCACGTAGACGGCATGTTCTTCTTCGGAGAGGACATCGTCGGTCGGAACGATAAAACGATCGATGAACGCCCGAATCGCGGTTCCTATCGCGTGAAGCGCCGCGAGGACGGCATCGGGATTCTCTGCGTGTGCCGCCTGTTTTTGAGACTCTTCGGCGAGAGCGATAAGGTCTTCGCGAGGCACCTTTACGTACGGCTCATGCGCCGTTTTCGCGTGATGGTGTTTGGCGGCGGAAAGCGCTCCTTCGATGCGTCCGATTTCCCGCAGGAGCGGGGTTCGTTCGTTTGAGATGCTCTCGACAGCGGCTTCGGCTGCGCGCGCCGCCTCAAGGCGCTTCATGCCTTCGGCATCGGTCGTCGCGCGCTCTTCTATGAAGGAGAGTTCGGCGGCAACGGTGGCGAGACGTTCCGCCGCTTTCCGTTTCTCTTCCGAAGCGGAGCGCTTCTCATGCTCGAGATAAGCGTCTTCGACCGCGAAATAGGTCCGCGCGAGCGTAACGAATTCTTCTCGGAGCGCACGAGAACGTTCTATTTTCTCGACCTGTCTCTCAAGAAACCGCAGGTGCGGAGCTATCTCCCGCCGGAGCGAGTTCACCTGAGCGATATTCTCTTCGGTCTTTACGAGTTTCCGCTGCGCTTCCTGCTTTTTGAATTCGTACACCTTGAGCCCGAGAGCGTCTTCGAGCATCGCCCGGCGTTCGCGCGGCGAGGAGAGCAGGATGCGATCCGCTTCGCCCTGAGAGATGATGTGATGGCTCGTGCCGCCGATGTTCGCACCGGAGAGCAGCTCCTCGACATCGCGCAGACGCACGCGCGACCCGTTGATGGAATACTCGCTCGTTCCGTCGCGAAAGACCGCGCGCTCGATGACGACTTCATCAAAATCGATGTTGAAAGACCGCCGGGTATTGTCGAACGCGACGGCGACCGAGGCGCGCGAAGCGCGAGGCATCGAGTGCGATCCGCCCCAGATGAGATCTTCGGTACGCTTGCCGCGCATGCTCTTCATCGACTGTTCTCCGAGCGCGAAGCGAAACGCTTCGGCGAGATTGCTTTTCCCCGAACCGTTCGGCCCCACGATAGCCGTGGTCGCGTTGCCGAAATCCAAAACCGTCTTCTTGGCGAACGATTTGAATCCGACGATCTCCAATCGTTTGAGCATCAGTGCAGATTATAGCGCATATAAAAAGCTCCCCGTGCTTGGGGAGCTCGAAGGCCGCTTGGCTATTCACCACACATCAACCGCTTCTGAGCACAAGAAATAAATGAGGGCAGCGATGCTGATGAAGACCATGCCGACAAGGGCGAGGATCGTTGCTAGCGTATAAATGCCGATCGACACGATAAGTACGATTCCAATCAAACAAAGTATGGTGAGGAAACCGGACACTATATCCAGGACGAGAACAACGTCAGAAGGCAAGGCTCTTTGCAGACGCGATACGCCTTTTTTCAGAAACTTTTTCACGACTATCCTCCTATAAGTAAGGGATTTGGAACGAGCGGGAACTCTAAAAAAATAATAAACCTATAAACCTAGTTTGTCAAGAGCTGCAACGGCGGCGGCCTGCTCCGCTTCCTGTTTGCTCTGCCCTTCTCCGCGGGCCGCTTCGTCGTCGCCGACGAAAACGCCGACGGTAAAACGTTTTGCATGATCGGGTCCTTCCTCCGAAAGCGTCTTGTAGAAAGGGGTGAGGCCGCGCCTTTCTTGTACGACTTCCTGGAAACGGCTCTTGGCGTCCTGGTAGGATCCTTCCGCGATCACTTCGTCGATCTTGCCATAGAGATGTTTTGCGACAAACGCTTCGGCCGCGTCGTACCCCTGGTCGAGATAGAGAGCGCCGATAATCGCCTCGAACGCGTCTGCGAGAATGACTTCGCGCGCCCGGCCGGTGTCTTTTGCCTCACCCTTCGAAAGCAGCAGGAAGGTGTTGAGATCAAGCGAACGGGCCGCTTCGGCAAGCGAGACGGTATTCACGAGCGCGGCACGGTAGCTCGTAAGCTCGCCTTCCGGAGTAATCGGAAATTTCCTGAATAGGAAATCGGTCGCCGCTAACTCAAGGACCGCATCGCCGAGAAATTCGAGCCTCTCGTTATGGTTCCCCGCATAATCGCGGTGTTCATTCAGATATGAGCGGTGCGTAAGAGCCTCGACGAGGATGCCGAGATCGTTGAACGTGATACCGAGCCTGGAGGCGAGAGAAGCGAAGTCAGGCATGAACGTGCTCGCCCGTGAGGAGGATCTGGACAGCTTGAGTCACAATGGGGAGCATATCATCATAGAAATTGAGGTCAATGATGTCCTGGAGACGGAACCATTTCGCATCGTCGAGCCCTCCGCTCTTTTTGAGCGTGATCGGCTCGAAGCTGGTTGAGGCGAGGAAAAACCAGACATGCTTGCGGATCTTCCCCTTTTCCGGATGCGATGCGACATACTCGTTTTCTCCCACCTGGCTTTCCACGCGCGCCTCAAGACCGAGTTCCTCCTTGATGATGCGCGCAACGCCCTCTTCCGGCGTCGCGTCATGCTCGATATGGCCTTTCGAGAGAGTCCATCGCCCGAAAACATCGTGGACGAGCGCAAGGTAGTACTGTCCGTCGTGTTTGGCGTAGACGATAGCGCCACCCATCTTCTCCAAAGGAAGCTCTTCCTGCTTGAGCTTCTTGGAACCCTGCTCATCCTTCCCCGGCTCGCCAAGCTCCTTGTATACCGCTCCCAATACGCCGTTCACGAACCGCCCGGAAGAATCGCCTCCGAAAGTCTTCGCGAGCTCGATAGCCTCGTTGATGGCGACCTTGGCTGGCACCTGCGTACGGTCGGAAAACAAGAGCTCGAAAAGACCGAGGCGCAAGATGTTGCGGTCGACCGGAGCGATGCGGTCGAGCGGCCATTCGGGAGCGGCTTTCCCGATGACGAGATCGATATCGTTTCTTTTCGCGAGAACGCCGGAGAGCAGCTGTTCCATGAACGGGTAGTCGGTGTCATCGCTGCCGAATTCCGTCCGGTTGCGCGCAAGGATAGCGGTGGCATCGTTATCAGATGCATGGGTGGTATCCCACTCGAAAAGCGTCTGTAAAACGATAGAGCGCGCCAAATGTCGATTCGCCATGGAAAGATCTGTGCGCGTAAGTATAGCAAATATTGCGCTGACGCAATGTTTATATGTGCAAAATAAAAAGAAAACGAGACCTGTCCGCTTAGGCGCCTCCGCCCATGCCCCTCCTTGCTTTAGGGAGAGAAGTACCGGTTATCTTTCCGAGAACGCCTTTCGAACCTTTCAAGCCGGCATGGACATGTTCGGCAGAAGCGGGTTCGTGCGCGTGCTGTTCATACGGAAGTTCCTGCGAAGGTCCTTTCACTTTCGGCTCATGCGAACGCTTCTCTTTGAGCGAGGAGATCTGCTTGCCACGATACATGCCGGTCGTCTCATCAAGACGGTGAGGAAGGCGAAGCGCGCCGCTTTCGGCATCCTTGACCGCCTTCACGCCCGAGAGCGCGTGATGCGACCGGCGATTGCCGGTATGACCTCTGGTATGACGCATGCGAACTGACATGACTTCACCATACCACCGATATCCGAGAAAAGCAAAGCGCCGCTTCCTGTGGAGCGGCGCAGGCACAAAGAACGACTTTCATGTGCGGTGAGCAAAACCTTTTGGGTACGTTTTACGTTAGTTTACGTTAGTCCTTGGATGTATTCCTGGATACGGCACTCGACGAGTTCAAGCGGTTCCCCGTTGAAATCATAGCGGGCGCAATATCCTTGTTTTTGTTTCTGAGTCCCGTGGTTTGGGCACGCTAGCTGCCCGTTCCAACGGCAAAACGGACAGAGGGAGTGTTTATCCCAATCTCCGCTTGAAGACAGGATGTCCAGAACGAATTCCGGGTTCTGCATCCCTGTAGAAAAAAAACTTTGCTCTTTTTCCATTCGTTATCTCCTGAGAACATGTCCGGACCACTTGACCGGACATGAGGAGTACTTTTACATCGTTTCGCTGATAAAAGCAAGATGGAGGAAAGACCGCCGGTGGATAGCACACGGGCCGTGTTCCTGAAGCGCCGCATAGTGAGCTGCCGTACCGTAGCCTTTGTGACGCTCGAAACCGTACAGCGGATATCGGTCCGAAAGGTCTACCATAAGCCGGTCGCGCATGACCTTCGCCGCGATAGAAGCAAGCGATATGACAGGAACGCGCTCGTCGCCTTTCACGATTGTCTCCTGGCGGTACTCGGGCGGAGCGCGAAGCGCCCCGTCAAGCTGCACGAAAACGCGCGACGCGTCCGGTGTAAGCGCACGGAGCGCGCGCGTAAGCGCCGCGTAAACCGACGGGACAATGCCGTCGCGGTCAATCGCCTCCGCGCTCTCGAACTCCACGACAAAGCGAAGGTCGCCCTGCTTGACGCGCGTTTCAAGAAGCGCGAAAAGTGCCGCGCGCTTATTGCTCGTGAGCTGTTTGGAATCCGCGACTCCGGGGAATTCGCGTGCGACGTCGAACCCTTCCGCCACGCTTACGGCGCCAACGGCCACCGGTCCGGCGAGCGGCCCCCGCCCGGCTTCATCAACCCCAAGCACGAATCGCATACAGAAAGTATACTAAACCCATGGCCTCGCGCTTCATCCATCTGCATACGCACAGCCACTATTCATTCCTCCACGCGCTCCCGAAGGTGAGCGAGCTTGTCGAGAAAGCGAAGAAAGAGGGCATGGACGCGCTCGCTCTGACCGACGCAGGCAACATGCACGGCGCAATCGAATTCTATAAAGCGGCAAAGGCAGAGGGGGTGAACCCCGTTCTCGGCGTCGACGCGTACCTTGCGCCGCGTTCGCGGCACGAACGGGATCGGAACGTCGACGCGAAATATTCGCGTATCGTGCTCCTTGCGGAAACGACTGAAGGATATGAGAACCTTCTCGCGCTCGTCACCGCCTCGTGGGTGGAAGGTTTTTTCGAACGTCCGCGCATGGATAAGGAGCTGCTCCGCGCAAGAGCGCGGGGCTTGATCGCGATACTTCCCTCTTTCTCAAGCGACGTCGCGCAGCTGCTCCGCGCCGGGGATGCGAACGGCGCCGCGGCGGCGCTTGCGGAAACCAAGGATATTTTCGGCGAAGGAAACGTGTTCCTCGAGATTACCCACCACCCGAAGGTCGAAGGACACGAGGCGCTCATGAAAAAGATCGTCGCGCTCTCGCACGAAAGCGCGACACGGCTCGTCGCCCAGCACGACGTTTATTATCTCGAACCGGAAGACCGGGAAGCGACCGAGATCATGCGCCGCATCCAGCAAGGCGGCCGCGGAAGGAATGAACGCGAGGACTTCTCATTCATAAGCGAAGCGCGTGCGATCTCTCTGTTCAAGGACCACCCCGAAGCCATAGCGGCGACGCGAGAGATAGCCGACCGCTGCAAGGTGTCTTTCGAGCTTGGGAAATGGACGTTTCCCGCGGTTCCCGTCTCCCCCGGTTTCACTACTCATGACGAGGAGCTCCGTGCGAAAGCGTATGCCGGCATGGAGGCGCGCGACATCCGGCCGTCAAAAGACGTCACAGACCGCATCGAGTACGAGCTCGCCATCATCATCAGCAAAGGATTCGCCGTCTACTATCTCATCGTCGCCGATCTTCTCGCCTTCGCCCGCGAAGCCGGCATCCTCACGACCACGCGCGGTTCGGCAGCCGGCTCGCTCGTCGCGTACCTTGTCGGGATCACGAACGTGAATCCGCTTTTCTACAAGCTTCCTTTCGAGCGGTTCCTCAATCCGGAGCGGCCGAAGGCGCCGGACATCGACATGGATATCGCCGACAACCGGCGCGACGAGATGATCGCGTACACGAAGCGGAAATACGGCGAAGACCACGTCGCGCAAATAGGCACCTTCGGCACGATGATGGCGCGCGCGGCGGTGCGCGATGTCGCGCGTGCGCTCGGACACTCGTACACAACCGGCGATCGCATCGCGAAACTCATCCCTATGGGCGCGCAAGGGTTCCCTATGACCATCGAACGGGCGCTCGAGCTCGAGCCCGACCTGAAAGAGCTCTACAACGAGGACGAAGAGGTGCGCGAGATCGTCGATCTCGCGCGACGTATCGAAGGCTGCGTACGGCATGTCGGCGTTCATGCGGCGGGAGTCGTCGTTGCGCCGACACCGCTTGTCGAATGGGCGCCGATCCAACCGGACCCGAAAGGAACCGGCAAGCTCATCACGCAATACGACATGTACTCCATAACCGACGAG
This sequence comes from bacterium, assembly GCA_021802705.1. Lineage (GTDB taxonomy): Bacteria > Patescibacteriota > Minisyncoccia > Phycocordibacterales > Phycocordibacteraceae > C7867-001. The sequence continues at coordinate 77,875 of JAJZRL010000003.1, forward strand.
TATGGCGGCGTGGGGCTCTTGAAGTTCGATTTCCTCGGTATCAAGAACCTTGCCATCCTCGCTGACGCGATCGCGCGCGTAAAGGAGACGCGCGGCGTCCTCATCGATATCGAACGCGTCCCCATCGATGACGAGAAGACCTATGCCATGCTCGCTCGAGGCGAAACGGAAGGCGTCTTCCAGCTAAACGGATCCGGCATGACCCGTTGGCTTAAAGAGCTCAAACCGTCGACGATTCACGACATAAACGCGATGGTCGCGCTCTATCGGCCGGGGCCGATGGAATCGATTCCCGCGTACATCGAGCGGAAATCGAATCCGAAACTCGCGACATACCTCGACCCGCGCATGCGCGAGTATCTCGACGCCTCGTACGGACTGCTCGTATATCAAGATGACGTGCTTCTCACCGCCATCACTCTTGCGGGGTATTCGTGGCTTGAAGCGGATGCGCTGCGCAAGGCGATGGGTAAGAAGATACCGGCCGTCATGAAAGCCGAAAAAGATAAGCTGCTGAAAGGATTCGCGGAATACGGCAAGCTGACGAAAGAGAAATCGGAGAAACTGTGGAATCTTATCGAGCCGTTCGCCGCGTACGGCTTCGGGAAAGCGCATGCGGCAAGCTACGGCAAGGTCGCCTATCAGACCGCCTATATGAAAGCGAACTATCCTGTCGAATACCTCGCGGCGCTCCTTACCGCCGATTCGGGCGATACGGAACAGATTGCTATCTTCGTCGCAGAAGCGGCGCGTATGGGTATCCCCGTGCTGCCGCCCGACATAAACGAAAGCGGGACGGTGTTCACGGTCATCCGCAACGAAAGCGTTCTTGCCGGGGAAACCCGCGCGCGCGGCGCTATGGGGATCGGGGGAAAAACAGACGTCTCGACCGACGGAAACGCGATCCGCTTCGGCTTGTCGTCGATCAAGAACTTCGGCGAAGGGATTTCCGAGGCGATCATCGCCGAACGGAACGCGCACGGCCCATTCGCCACGCTCTCAGACTTCCTCTCTCGCATCGATGAAAAAAATCTCAACCGCAAATCGCTTGAGGCGCTTATCAAATGCGGCGCGCTCGACACGTTTTTCCCGAGGGGCGTGTTGCTCGAGCATATCGAAAAGCTGCTCGCCTTCCATCGCGAAGCGACCGCGCACGCGCCGCAGGAATCCCTCTTCGGCTCCCTTACGGGACCGACGCTCTCGCTTCCGGACGGAGAGGACGTCTCCCTCCTCGACAAGCTTGCGTGGGAAAAGGAACTGCTCGGCATCTATGTGAGCGGCCACCCGCTCGACGCCCATGGCGCGACACTCTCGAAAACCTCGCTCTCTCTTCGGACCATCAAAGGAGACCCTCGCCCCGGCATGCCGGTCATATTGCCGATCCTCGTGACGGACGTACGTACCATCCTCACCAAAAGCGGCGAAAAGATGGCGTTCCTGAAACTCGAAGACAAGACCGAATCGCTCGAAGCGGTCGCATTCCCGAAACTTTTCAAGGAACATGCCGGCATCATAACGGCTGATTCGTGCCTCCTTATCAAAGGCAAGGTGTCGGTCAGAAACGGAGAACCGTCGCTTGCCCTCGAGGACATAAAACCGCTGTAGGCTAAGGCCGTATGTGCTATGCTCTTTCCCATGAGTTCGCTTGAAGCCAGACGTCACACGCTCGCCCACCTTCTCTCTGCGGCCGTCATCGAACGCTTCCCCGAAGCGAAACCGACGATCGGACCGGCAACCGACACCGGATTCTACTATGACTTCGACTTTTCCGGAGGCAAGGCTCCCGGCGAAGCCGACCTTCCGCCGCTTGAGGAAGCGATGCGGTCGATCCTCTCCTCATGGAAGGATATGCGTGGCATCGAGGTCTCCGAAAAGGATGCGCGCGACCGCTTCAAGGACAATCCGTACAAGCTCGAGATCATAGACGATATCCTCCGCAGGGGGGAGAAGATAACCCTGTACGCTGCCGGCGGCTTTACCGATCTCTGCCGCGGAGGGCACAGTGAAAATCCGGCTCAGGACATAGCCGATGGTTCGTTTGCGCTCGATCGTCTTGCCGGCGCTTACTGGCGCGGCGACGAGAAGAACGCGATGCTTACCCGCATATACGGTCTCGCATTCGATACGAAAGAAGAGCTCGACGCGTATCGGGCGATGAGAGAAGAAGCGAAGAAACGGGATCACCGCAAACTCGGCAAGGAACTCGAGCTCTTCGCGCTCATTGATGAGGTCGGTCCGGGACTTCCGCTCTTCTACCCGAAAGGCGCCATCTTGCGCCGCACGATAGAGAACTATATCGCCGACCTTCAGGAATCACGGGGATATGTGCCGATCTGGATACCGCACATAACGAAAGGAGCGCTGTATGAAATGTCGGGACACCTGCAGAAATACGATGCGATGTATCCCCCCATGGAGGTGGATGGCGAGGAGTACTACCTTAAGCCGATGAATTGTCCGCACTTCATGATGCTGTACCGCTCGCTTCCCCACTCCTACAGACAGCTTCCCATACGCTATACGTCCACGACGACAAACTATCGCTACGAGAAAAGCGGGGAACTCTCCGGTCTCACGCGCGTCCGCGCGCTCACGCAAGACGACTGTCACGTATTCTGTACGCCCGAACAGATCGAGGAAGAGATCGCCCGTATGACCGAAATGATCGGCGAAGTATACCGGACGTTCGGATTTACCGAATTCTGGGTGCGTATTTCGCTCCGGGACTCGAAAAATAAGACGGGGTATCTCGGTGATGATGCGGTGTGGGATTCCGCGGAGGAGGCGCTGCGTTCGGTCGTGAAAAAAACCGGATGGAAATACCAGGAAGCTGAAAACGAAGCTGCGTTCTACGGACCGAAGCTCGACTTCATGCTGAAAGACGTGCTCGGGCGTGAATGGCAGCTTTCGACCATCCAGCTCGATTTCAACCTGCCGAAACGGTTCGGGCTTGAATACATCGATGCCGACGGAGGGAAATCTCAGCCGGTCGTCATCCATCGCGCCGTACTTGGCTCTACCGAACGCTTCATGGCGATCATGATCGAGCACTATGCCGGCGCATTCCCGCTCTGGCTGAGCCCGGTACAGGCAAAAGTGCTACCGGTCTCAGAAAAGAATACCGGCTACGCGCAGAAAGTCTTTTCCGAATTGAAGAAAGCGGGGATCCGGGTCGAAATGGACGCAACGAACGAATCGCTCGGCAAGAGGATCCGCTCCGGCAAAATGGAAAAAGTCCCGTATCTCCTTGTCGTCGGCGACAGCGAATCCGCGGCGAAGACGGTTTCCGTAGAGAGCCGCGAGCAAGGGAAACTCAATGCTATGCCGCTCGAGGAATTCGTCGGCAGCGCGGTGGAGAAAATCACATCCCGCTCATAAGCGCGTGATCGTATACGCTTCCCGGAAGCTCCTATGCGCTTAGGATAGAGAGCGCTCGCGTAAGCGCGAGTTTCGCTCCGGCGACATCGTTCGAGTAGCTCGAATCGATCGCTGTCGTGAGCGAAACGACAACCTGCTCAAGGCGAGGCGTGTCAAGGCGCGCCGTCATGCGACTGATGTCCGGATCACACGCCGTACCGTCGATACGCGCGCGGTACGCGTCATCGAGAAGGCATGCGGCTGCGGAAAGCAGCTGCTCGGACCTCCCTCCTCCGCGGACCTGTGCTCGTAACCCCGCGAATACCGCCGCCCGGTCATTCTCGACAAGCGCCGCTATGAAACCGCGGACCTGTGCCGAAGATTCGCCGCTTCCCGTCTCGCGCTCCGGAACAGAAGCGACAGGAGATGCTGTCGGGCTTTCTGTCGCTTCGCGTATCGGTTCGGTATTCTCATGCACCGGCTCGACGTACGCTGCAGGCTCGGCTGCCTTGCGTTCGGAAAGGAGAGCAGGCGCACCTGATTCCTTACGAGAGAGCCCGCGTACGATGTCCTCGATAGAGAGCGCCCCGTCGTGCGCGAACGACTTGAAACCTTGATAGGAAGAGTACCCGCGCGGAGCATCGTGTTGTTCCGGAAGCGGAACAGGCGGCGCTTGTGGCACGACGTTCGCAGCCGCCGCTACCGCCGGAATCGCAAGGTCATGATGGGCGGATACGTCGTTGAGCATCGCAGAGACATGCACGCCAAACGCATGGACGCGACGATACACGGACGGTGCGATGCCGAAAAGTACGAAATACGCGAGCGAGAGAGAGAATCCTATGAGCGCGAGCCAGTAGAGCGCCGTACCGACCGGTCCGAGATCAAGTCCGGTGTAGGGTATCTGTGAGAGAGAGAGGTACGCGAGCGGTTGCGAACCTGCGTGCGGAAGCGTTGTAAGCGTGATGGTCGGAGGGGGCGGCCCGCCACCTCCGCCGCAGTTTCCGGAACAGCCACCGCCGGAACCGCCCGTTACGGTGAGCGTAGCGGAACAAAAGAGCGTCTGACCGTTTTGCGCGTGGAAAGTCCCGGTATAGGTATAACTGCCCGGGGTAGCGGGTGAAACGGCAACCGAACCGGGAGAGCTTGTCGCGGTGGCGACGCCATTGCTCACATCGACTGTGGAGATTTCGTTACCGCTCCAAGAAAGAACGGCCGATCCCCCCGAAGAGTAGCTGGTTGGCGATACGGAGAGCGAACATGACGGGCCGTTCCCTCCGCCTCCGCCGGAAGTTACTGAGACGGGCGCAGAACAGGTTACGACCTGTCCGGAAGGGCTTACCGCCGTCCCGACGAACGTCGTGTCTGCCGTGATCGCTTTCGAAGTTATCGATCCGCCGAGCGCAGGAGAGACGGAACCGACGCCGTTACTGATCGTGAACGTCCCGACGTTCGTTGCTGTCCACGTGAGCGTGGTGTGATCGCCGGGGCTTACGCTCGTCGGATTCGCCGAGAGCGTGCAGGTGGGGGCGGAAGGCGACGGAGGCGTTGTCGTGACCGTCACCGTCGTCGAACAGACGACAGAGCCGCCCGGACCGGTTGCTGTGCCGGCATAGGTCGTCGTTTCTTTTGTTGAGACGGACTTCCTTCCGGCATTAACCGGAGAAACGGAACCGATAGCATGGTCAAGAGAGAACGATGTCGCGTTCGTCGTCGTCCAGGAAAGCACGGATGAACCTCCCCCGTTTAAGGTGGACGGTGAGGCGGTGAGCGTGCAGGCGGGGGCGGAAGGCGACGGAGGCGGGGTGGTCGTCACGGTCGCGGCGCAGTGAACGGTGCCGCCCGGACCGGTGGCGGTACCGGTGTAGGTAGTCGTTGTCGACGGAGAAACGAACTTTGAACCGGAAGCGATTGGGAGGACAGGACCGATATCCTGGTCAATCGAGAACGAAGTTGCATCGGTTGTCGTCCAACTAAGCGTTGAAGAGCCGCCGGTCTGAATTGCGGTTGGAGAAGCGGTGAGCGTGCAGGTGGGGGCAGAAGGTTGCGGAGGCGGCGATGGCGGCACGACCTGCTGATTCTTGAAAACGACCGCGGCACAGGTCGGGCCGCTCGATACGTTCACGCTCCCGAACTCGGGCGTCACCGACAAAAGCTTCCATGAGCTGCCGGCGGGCGACTCGACGACCTTATGCACACCGGGAGCGACTCCGGTAAAAACCGCATGACCGCTCGCGTCGTTATGAACGACGGTCGTGCCGTCGAGCGTGAATGTAAACTGCGCGACGGGCGTAAGGCTGGCGCCGCTCGGAGCGAACGTCTCTTTAAGGACGTCGATGCAGCCGTTTTGAACCGGTGGCGGAGGAGGAGCGACAGACACGCGCGTCGAGCAAGTCGTCTTACCCCCGACGCCATACGCCGTCATGGTGTACGTCGTCGCAAGCGCGGTGAAGACGAGCCGGGAACCGGAATCGACCGGAGAGACCGCGCCGACGCCGGTATCGATACTCGCCCTTTCTGTCGCGGAAGTTTTCCAAGAAAGCGTCGTCAAGCCGCCGCCATACGGAAGCGAGGCGGGGCTCGCTGTAAGCGTGCAGGTAGGAGCAGGGGGCGGAGCTACAGTAACGATGGTTTGACAGTGCGTTGTGCCGCCGGCACCCGAGACCGTCATCGTAAACTGCGTCGTTATGGACTCGGTGACGCTCTGCGAACCGGATGGACTTGCAGGAATCCATCCTGAGGTAACGGTACCTGTTTCCTCGTTTGCATTGCTGCTTTGAATAATCAAATCCGAAGCTGCGCTTGTGGTCCATCGGAGGATTGTCGAGCCGCCGCCATACGGGAGAGTGGACGGGTTTACGGAAAGAGTGCATGTCGGCACCGGGGGCAATGTCGGTGGCGGTGGCGGGGGTGGAGGCGGAGGAGGCGGTGGCGGGGGTGGAGGCAACGAGCAGCAAGGAGGGCCGACCGTTTGAGCGAAAATCTGAGAAGGCGTGAGGAAGCCGGCGGCAAACGCGAGCGTCATGCCGAAAACGGCGGTAAGCAGTACCGCGAAAAGGCCGGTGATAATCGGCTGTTTCGATGCGTATGCGTTTATTTTTTCCATTGGTATCATGAATCTCACCTTTGTCGCTTTCGCGACGTATGAAAAGGGTGGAACAGAGGACGGCGCGTGACCAATCCTCGTTCCAACCCGAAAACTACCGCGGACAATTGCCATCATCCTTAAGCCATAGGCTATCAGAAATGGCCACATGGCGCCTCCCCTTCCAATCCTGCGGCCGCATGTACACGCCGCACGACTGAGTACCGTCCGGGTACTGCAGGCAGATGTAGACAACGCGACTCCAGATCGCGGTTGAGAACCGGAGCGTCTGCCTTCTCTCAATCACCGGGTACTTGTACTTGTGCGGAACCATTGCGGAACCACCAAGTATGCTTCGGATATACCCGAGCGCGGGGATGCAGAGATCGCACTCCCCAAGCCACGCGGTCCACGCCAGATTCCCCTGTCGCTGTGCATTGCAGACGCTCGGCGGAAGGGGGCCTTCCGTGCTGCCGACTCCCCAGCGGACTTCTCCGCCGACGGGCGCGTCGAAAGACAACTCGACGCACTTTTCCTGAAGCGAAGACGGCGCCGGTCCGATACGCCAGCTCTCATTGAAGCAGACAAGCGGGATATCAAAGAAGTACGTCTCACCTTCATAGACGTAACTCCACTCGAGCGCTTTCGCGGTTTCAGCTACCGTACCCTTGCGGTACGGCCGGCCATGCGGCGACTTAAGAACGGGTAGTTCCGCTACGGTAACGCCGTTCATTATCCGGTCCTTGGGATGACCCTTGTCGGGTCCCGACCACATCTGTTCGAGCCGTTCGTTCGGCGTGAGCCACACGATCGTTCCGCCCTCGCAGTCGCCGAGCGCTTTTTTAAAGTGCTCTTTGACCGCTTCGGGCATGCTCATGCCGTCGATAGCCGTCGAGGATTTCTCACAAGCCTCCCGAAGAGAACGCGCGTAAGGAGCCGCGCCCCAGTGCTCCCAACGAAACTCTTTCCGCTGCGGTTTTGCCGCAGCGACGAGATGTCCCGATGTCGGCCGTTTCGCTTTCCTGCTTTTTCCCCTTACCAGCGGGACTTTCGATTTCGCGTTCTTTTCAGCGGCTGCCGATCTCTTCGCCTTCGATTCGGGCTTTATCGTGTTCAAGAGCGGCGGTGGCGCGACTTGGACGAAGCCGTGCGACTGGTGTTGTGCCGGCGGTTTCGAGCGGTACTTCAGTGTTGCGATCAGACCGAAAAGCAGTGCGAGTATGAAGAGACCGATGATGACTCTCATCAGCCTTTTCTTCCTGTCGGCGAGATCGTGAAAGACATATTCGATGCCTCTTCTCATCGCGTTCTCCTTTGTTTGGCCGCATGAAGCGGCACTCTCTATGAAAGAACTTCCGTTTACTCCCCTTGCGGAGAGCCATCCGACACCACGGGTACCTTAACTGGTAATCGGATGGCTTTCAACAAAGTCGGCAACGACGACGAACCGGTCGGTCTTGGCGCCGAACGAATCGCAGGTCGAGAGCGTAAGCACGCTGCCCGTGACCGAAAGCGGTATCGCAGAGTCATTCGCGCTCTCCTTTGTGACGCTTTGCACCGCATAACGATACACCCGGTCATTCGAATAGACGTTGATGATGTCCCCGCCTTTCAGCTTCTGGATGCCGTCGAAGGTCTTATAGGCCTGATTGAGCACGACGGGCAAGTAACTCGAGTGGCCGAAAAGCACGACGTTCCCGGTCTCGCCGAGCTTGGCCGATGTCGGATACCGCACAGCTCCCTTAAGCAGCAGGCTATCAAGGACCGTTATGTCGGTCGTATCTGGATTCGCGACCGGCGCCGAAAGCTCGATTTCGGGAATGACGATCTTTACCGGAAACTCTGGCGTTGTGGAAAACTGTGTCAACGTGCTTCCTGATGGAACGGTATTTTCCGAAGAGAGAGATATCGCTGCCCCGTTTGCTGCCGGTATCGGGTCCGGCAAGAGATCGAAGCGGGCAAGGGCGACGACGCTCGCGAGGAAAATGAACGCGGCGAGGCTGGAGAAGCTCCATTTCCTCGTGTACGCACGTCGTGCGGATCGGATGAGCCCCGCGACAGCTCGTGCAAGCCTTTCCATACTGGTCTGGTGGTCTTGACCATAAATACGCCACAATCCGAATTGTGTCAATGGCATGCATTGACACGGAAAATATCGCGTGGTATGTATGGTGCGTCACGTATGGAATATGGAAATATTTGAGAACTCTTCGCCGGCGCGTCGGGCGGCATGGAACGGCTTCGCGGTCATCGGTTTTGTCACGCTTATCGTTGCCGGTATATGGCTCGCCATCTATTCGGCGCGCTACGTTCCCGATACCGTAAACGGCATCGGTGCGGCGGCTGTTTCGCTCAGCAGCGCGTTCGTGCCGAAGCCAGAAACCCCGGCGACGCTTCTTGTCGTGCCGGAAGATGCTTCGACCACGCTGCCGGCCGTAAGCGCGACGACGACCTCGCTCCCGTCGCGTACCCCTGTTCAAACGACTCCGGCAGCACCGAGAAAACCGCATTGGACCCCCGGTACGCCGGTCGTTGTCGGCGGCTCGACTGCGACGACAACGCCGCCTGCGCCGCATTATTACGGCCTCCCCGATCTCGCGGTCGCTCTCGAAACGGTCGGGTATGTACCGGCAACGGCAACGTCAAGCGACGCAATCGTCGCGAGCACCACGATACCGGCCGGCACGCAGATCGCGGTAAAATTCCGCGTAACCAATATCGGCACGAACGTATCGGGGCCATGGACGGTCGCTATCTCCGCTTCCTCGAACGGGACCATCATCAACCAGACGTTCTCGCAAAACTCTCTCGTGCCGGGCCAGCCGAGCGAATATATCGCCCGACTTGGAAACATCACGCCCGGCGCCGGTCGAAGCATCACTATCACGATCGACCCGAACCATCAGCTTACGGAATCGAATACGGCGAACAACGTCGTGACCACGAGCGTTACCGTCCTCGGGTCATAAACCCGCGCAAGATATCTCCGATCCAAGCGGAACTAAACGTCGACCGTCGCGAGCTTCGCGTTGCTTTGGATGAATGACTTGCGGCTGGCGACATCGGTACCCATGAGGACATCGAAGATGCGGTCCGCCGCCTCGGCATCCTCGACCGTTACGCGTTTCAATACCCGCCGCGCAGGATCCATGGTCGTTTCCCATAGTTCGCCCGGATTCATCTCTCCGAGGCCTTTATAGCGCTGGATGTTCGCTTTTGCGGATTTTTCAGCCTTCTCCGCGGACGCGCCGGCTTCCTCTTCTTCCTCCGACGCATGGCTCTCGGAAACGTCGGATGCCGCTACGCCCATCGTTTTCAGGACTTCCTCCTTTTCTTTATCCGAGTATGCGTACGCGACCGTCTTCCCTTTCGTTATCTTGTAGAGCGGCGGTTGTGCGATGTATACGAATCCCCCGTCGATGATCGGGCGGAAATGCCGGTAGAGGAGCGTAAGCAGGAGCGTACGGATATGCGCGCCGTCGACATCGGCATCGGTCGCGATGATTATCTTGTGGTAGCGCAGTTTCGAAATATCGAAGACGTCCCCGATGGCCGTACCCATAGCAACGACAAGGGCTCGGATCTCGGCCGAAGAGAGCATGCGGTCGATGCGCGCCCGTTCGACGTTCAGGATTTTCCCGCGCAAAGGCAGTATGGCTTGCGTACGCCGGTCTCTCCCTTGCTTGCTCGAACCACCCGCCGAATCGCCTTCCACTATGAAAATCTCCGCTTCTTCGGCATTCTTGACCTGGCAGTCCGCGAGCTTCCCGGGGAGAGTCATGCCCTCAAGCGCGCCTTTACGCAGTACCGAATCTTTGGCCGCCTTAGCGGCTTTCCGCGCCTTGAGCGCGATCAGCACTTTGTTGAGTATGGCGCGGGCGTCATCCGGATTCTCTTCGAGGAACGAGCCGAGCGCGTCGCCGAACACGGTCGCGACCGCGCCTTGCGCTTCGACCGAGCCGAGCTTCGCTTTTGTCTGTCCTTCGAACTGGATTTCGGGAAGCTTCACCGAAACGACCGCGGTGATCCCTTCGAGAACGTCGTCGCCGGTAAAGTTCTCATCCTTTTCCTTCAAGATGTTCGCGTTCCTGCCGTAGGAATTGAGAGAACGCGTGAGCGCCGTCTTGAATCCGGTAACATGGGTACCGCCTTCGCTGTTATAGGTATTGTTCGCGAAAGCCGTGATACGCGGAGTGATGTCGTCGACATACTGGAACGCTATCTCGACGGAAACGCCATCCTGCTCGCGGTCGACATAAAAGATGTTCTTGTGCACCGGCGTCTGGTGCTTGTTATAGAACGCGACGAGCGATTTCAGGCCGCCCTCGAAATAAAAAGTCATGGACGGGACGTCGAGCGCGAGCTCGCGCGCATAGAAACGGTCCTCGGTCGCGACGTCCGCAAGCGAGCGCGCATCGATGACGGCGATGCGCACGCCCTTTATGAGGTACGCCTGCTGGCGCAGATGGGTCACGATCTTATCCCAGTTCCAATCGATGCCTTCTTTGAAGATGGTCGCATCCGGCTTGAAGAACGTGATGGTGCCATGCTCCGAGCTCGTACCGATCTTCTTGACCTTCGCTATCGGTTTCCCGATCTTGTATTCCTGCATATGCATGCCGCCGTCCTGATGCACGATGACTTTCGTATGTTCGGAAAGCGCGTTCACAACCGACGCGCCGACGCCGTGCAAACCGCCCGATACCTTATAACCGGACTCGGCCCCTCCGAACTTGCCGCCGGCATGGAGCGTCGTCATGATGGTCTCAAGCGCAGAAACCTTCGTCTTAGGGTGGATGCCGACCGGGATGCCGCGCCCATTGTCGGCAACGCGCACATAGCCGTCCGGCAAAAGCGCGACCTCGATATCGTCCGCATACCCGCCCATCGCTTCGTCCCGGGCGTTATCGAAGATCTCCCAGATGAGGTGGTGGAGGCCGTCGGGGCCGGTGGTCCCTATGTACATGCCCGGACGCTTCCGCACCGGTTCAAGACCCTCGAGCACCGTGATCGAGGAAGCGTCGTATGTTTTCGCGGCGCCTGTCGCGCCGCGTTTTTTCTGTTCTTTTTCCTCGTTTTTACCCATGATTCATGCTTAATCCTTCCTTTCCAGTATAGCACAAACCGACCCGAAATCAGCCCAGATGAGCCCTGTCGTTCCAGCTCATGATCCGCCATCCGTGGCCCGCATCATAGCGGGCATGCGTGATGCCCGTATTGGTCGTGTGCAGGTGCTGCAACAACCCGGTGAAGTGCGCTTTCGTAAAGCGGTCCTTGAAAACCATCGTGCCGAAAAGCGCATGCAGGAATCCGCCGTGCGTTACGACGCAGATGCGGTCGGACGGATGCGTCTCAAGGAGGCGGAGCGCCTGTGCGGCGCGGCCGGAGAATTCGGCGAAAGTTTCCTCGTCGGAATGCCGGTAGTGCTCGTCTGTCGCATCGACGATCTCGTCATAGAGCGCGCGTATGTGGGGATCATCCTTATGTTTCCCGAACATCGGCGTCGGCTCGAGCCATTCGACGAATATGTCCTGCGCTTCGACGTCAAGGCCGGTTCTCTGCGCTATCACGGCGGCCGTATCGAGCGCGCGCGGAAACGAGCTTGCAAGGAGCGCGTCGATGCCGATCTTCGCGATACGCTTCGCGACCGTCTCGGCTTGATCGCGCCCCTCATCCGTGAGCATGGCGTGCCGGCCCCGATGGATACCGTCGATATTGCTGTCGGTCTGTCCGTGCCGGATAAAATAGACGTGTTTCTCCATTGCTAAAATGAAGCCGGTTTAGACATGATGGCCGTTTTGCATTACAGTAACCAGTATAGGTTGCCTGTGCGTTTAATACAAAAATAGGAATGGACATCAAGGTATCAAGAGACGACGAGATGCGCTTGCGGCAAGAGCTTGCGGCGCGGACGGACTTCGAGGCGTTGCGCGAACAGCGGTATCTCGGCATGCCCGACCTTTCCCGTACGCCGGGGAACCCGCTTGAAGCGATCGTCGCTCGCGTAACATCGCTTCCCCTCTTTAAGGATTTCGATATCATCGACATCCCTGAGATCGTGCCCGCGGATATCTCCTTCGACCTCTTCGACTTCCCGATCGATCATCCGGTGCGAAGCCGCTCGGACACGTACTATGCGGATGAGAAGAATATCCTGCGCACGCACGATACGGTCTTCTGGTACTACTACCTAGAGCATCCGGAAATACGGGCGCGTATCGCGCGCGGCGAACACACGGGCGCGCTCTGCTACGGCAAGGTCTATCGCAAGGACGAGATAGACAGCCGGCACATGAACGTCTTCCATCAGCTCGGCGGCTTGTACCTCGCGCCGGACACGGAGAAGATCGACGTCGAGGATCTGCAGGGCGCGCTCTCATCCATCGCGAAGAGCGTCTTCGGCGAACAGGTCGTCATCCGTTTCAACCCTGACACCTTCCCTTACACCGATCCTTCGCTTGAGCTTGAGTTGAACGTGAAAGGTACGGCCGCGGAAGGCCCTGCAAAAGGCGAATGGCTCGAGCTTCTCGGCGGCGGCATGCCTAAGAAGAGCGTTCTGAAAAAGATGGATGTCGAAGGATATCACGGATGGGCGTTCGGATTCGGGCTCGAGCGGCTCGCGATCGCTTCGATGGCGTTGCCGGACATCCGGCTCCTCTGGAGCAGCGATCCGCGCGTCACGAGACAGCTCACGCTCGGGCAGCCTTATCGCGAGGTAAGCAAATACCCGCCCGTCGTCCGGGATATCTCGTTTATCGTGAAGAAAGGGTTCGTGCCGAACGACTACTTCGATCTCGTACGAGAAGTCGGCGGCGATATCGTCGAAGAAGTCGCGCTTCTCGATAAATATGAGAACGACGAGAAGTTCGGATCGGATAAGATCAGTTACGCATACCGCATCACCTACCGCTCGCTTGAACGCACGCTCACGAACGCGGAGGTTGACGCGCTCCATAAGAAACTCGAGGAAACGACGGTGACGGCGTTCGACGCGGCAATACGGTAACGCGCGGCAAGGGAAGAGCGGACCGCTCATACCGGATACGCCGGTTCGTGGTAGAGTGGGCGTCATGAACCCCGAGTTCCTGACCTACCCCTTTCTCTTCATCGCGATATTCTTCGAGTCGTTCGTCCTCGTGACGCTGCTTTCGGAGCCGGCCCGTGCGGCGCGGGGGCGCATGCGCGGCAGCGCGACTCCGTCGGTCGCCATCATAGTCCCCTGCTATAACGAAGAAGAGACCGTCGCCGCGACGTGTGATTCGTTGCTCGCGCTCGATTACCCGAAAGACAAGCTGGAGATCATACTCGTCGACGACGGCTCGACCGACGCGACCCCCTCGGCGATGGCCCGGTATGCGCATCATCCTCACGTGCGCGTCATCCGCAAAGAGAACGGCGGCAAGCATACCGCGCTCAATGCCGGTATCGCGGCGACCGATGCCGAATTCGTCGGTTGCCTCGATGCCGATTCTTTCGTCGAATCAGACGCGCTCCGCGAGATCATCCCCTGTTTCGCGAACGAACGCGTCGCGGCGGCGACAGCCGCCATGTCGGTCCATCGGCCGAAAAACGTCGTCGAGCACATGCAGAACGCCGAGTATATCTTCGGCATCACGTTCCGCCACGCGATAGCCTCGATCAACGGCATCTACGTTACGCCGGGCCCTTTCTCGTTCTACCGGAGCAGCGTCATCGAAGAGCTCGGCGGCTTCCGGCACGGACATCAGACCGAAGACATGGAAATGGCATTGCGCATCCAGCAAGCCGGATATGAGATAGAGAACGCCCCTCACGCGCGCGTATATACGAAAGCGCCGCGCACGATCCCGAAACTCATCAAGCAGCGCACTCGCTGGACGAGCGGATTCATCCGCAACGTGCTCGGCGAGTACCGCAGCCTCATCCTCAACCGCCGCCAAGGGGCGCTCGGCATGCTCGTGCTTCCCGTCGCGCTCACGGCGATCGTGAGCGGCCTCCTGCTCTTCTCGCTGACGCTTTTCGAAGGGGTACAAAGCGCCGTTACGGCTATCGAGATCCGATCCGGTATCCCGCTCTCGTACGCCTACGCGCTCTGGCCGCACGGCCCGTTCGACTGGCTGTATGTCCCGGCAAGTTTCTATCTCATCCTTGGCGTGGTGACCGTCATCACATCCCTCTTCCTGATCGTGATCGGCAAACGCCTCTCAAAGACGCCGGGCAGCCTCGCTCTCGGACTCGCTTCTTACACGCTTCTTTACGGATTCGTCGCGCCGCTATGGCTTTTGCGCGCCGCGGCCGATGTCACGCTCGGCAAGCATCGCGGTTGGCGTTAGAGCTGTCCTGAAAATACGGGACGAGGTTCATTTGCGGACGGACGCATACGGTAGTACTCTCGTGGTATGTCGCTCGTAACCAGGAACGCGCTCATAGCGCTCGCTATCACGGTTGCGCTCGCGGGTACGGTCGCCTATGCCGTGAGCTACCTCAATCGCGCGCGGGTCGTCGAGCTTTCGGCCATAGAAGACCAGATCTCGATCGATACGCTCTCCCTCGATACGCAGTTCTCCCTGCTTGAGGCGGCGCCGTGCGATAGCGCTGCCTCGTCGACGACGCTCACGAACGAGCTTACCGACCTCGGCACCCGCCTCTCGTACGCCGAGAACCAGCTCGGGAGCGATGATTCGCGGGTCGTGCGGCTGAAGGAGCAATACTCGCTGCTTGAGATACGCGACTACCTCATCACCAAACGGCTCGCTGCCGCATGCGGAACAAAGCCGGTAACGGTTCTTTATTTCTATAGCAATGCCGGAGACTGCGGCGACTGCGATAAGGCCGGCTATGCGCTCTCGTACCTGCGCAACACGTATCCGGCGCTGCGAGTGTATTCGTTCGACTACAACCTCGATCTCGGCGCGCTTAAAACCCTCGTCGCGGTCGAGAAGGTGAAAGACTCGCTTCCCGCGTTCGTCATCAACGGCAAACATTCCTACGGCTTCACCTCGCTCGCCGATCTCGAGAAACAGTTCCCGAAGGGCGCGCTCGCGACGACGAGCGCCTCGCATACGGGATCTTGAGCCGCCTCCCAGGATCGAACTGGGGACCTGCGCGTTACAAGTGCGCTGCTCTGCCAGCTGAGCTAAGGCGGCATCCGGATCTGGCGCTCACTCCTTCGGAGGAGTTTTTTTATTGTATCTCGGAAATCTCCGGACGGGTTGTCTTGAGCTGAACCTTGAAATCGGAGAGCGTCTTTACGAATTCGCGGGCGCTCTCACGCGGCGCGGCATCGATTGGGTGCTGAACGCGCAGATGCTTCGCGGCGCGAGTGAGGAGCCTCTCGACAGCGCGCACCGCCTGAAGAGAGGCATGCGTGATCTCGTGTCCGGCACGGCGAACGAGGCTGCGCACCTCGGTCCGGAGGAACGCGGCGAAGTCGACGTGGTGCATGACGAACTCGATGCGTTCGACATATGCGTCGAGACGCGCGCGCGAATCCGCAAGGACGCGCGTCCCCCGCCTGCTCTCATACCACGTAAGCGCGAAAAAGCCGGCGAGGAGCGCGAGCGCGACGAAGATAGAGACGAGGTACGTCACGGTTATCGGACTGAAAGACGCGCGAAGCGGCCTATCTCTATGCGCTCGCCGAATTTCTGCGTCGCTTCGTTGATGAGGTCGCGCACGGTCTTGCTGCCGTCCTTGATGAACGGCTGTTCGAGGAGCACCTGGTCGCGGAAGTACGCGGCGAGCTTCCCTTCAAGCACCTTCGTCCGCATCTCGACAGGCTTGTCGGCAACCTCTTTCTCGAAAACCGCAGTCGCGGCTTCTTTGGCATCTGCCGAGATATCGTCGGACGTCAGGTACGCCGGATTCATCGCCGCGACGTGCATCGCGAGCTCGCGGGCGAGCGCGCTGAATTCCGGATTCTTGGCGACGAAATCGGTCTCGCAGGAAAGGAGCACCATCGCGCCGATAGCGTCATCATGCGTATAGCTCCCTATCGCGCCGGACGCGAGGTCGCGATCGGCTTTCTTCAGGGCGGACGCCGCCGAATGTTTCCTGAGGATGACCTCGGCTTTCGCGAGGTCGCCATCCGCCTCAAGGAGCGCTTTCTTGCACTGCATGACCGATACGCCGGTCATGTCCCGTAATTGCTTGATAACGTCGGTTGTGATTTCCATAGGTACGAAAAGATGATAACACGATGGACGCGGGCAACGCCCGCGAGCGCGCCCTACGCTTACGCCGCTTGCCCGCGCTTGAACGCGTCAACGAGCTCGGCGAGGATGAGCCCGACCGTCTCTCGCGAAGCGTCGTTCGCGACGATCGGATACGCCACTTCGCTCACATCGCAATCCGAGCTCATGATCGCGATGATCGGGATTCCCGCTTCGACCGCTTCTTTCACCGCGTACTTTTCGTGCTTGGTGTCGACGACGACGAGCGCGTCCGGACGCTTCTCGAGCGTCGTGAGGCCGTCAAGCCTTTCGGTAAGCCGCTTCTTTTCCCGTTCAAGGCGTACGGACTCGAGCTTCGTGTGCTGCTTGGCGAGCGCGCCGGTAGCGGACTTCTCGGTGAGGTCGGCAAGCCGGATGATGCGTTTCTTTATCTCGCTCCAGTTCGAAATGGTGCCGCCGAGCCAGCGCGTCGCCACGTACGGCGCGGCGATATCCTGCGCCGCCTTCCGTACAAGCGCGGCCGTCTCGACCTTCCCGCCGACAAAGAGGATCGTCTTCCCTTCTTTCGCAAGGGCTGCCATGACGCCTTTCGCCGCCTCAAGCTGCCCGGCCGTCTTTGAGAGGTCGATGATTTCCTGCCGGCCCTTCACGCCGATGAGGAACGGCTTCATCGAAGGGTGGCGGCGGCTCTTTACCTGCGCGAAATGCGCCCCCGTGTCGAAGAGGCGCTTGATCTCTGCCGTATCGCTCGTTCCTGCCATTTCCTGCCTACTTTACCCGAACCTCCCTCGAAACGCAAGAGACGCTTCGCGAGGAGAATGAGCCGCAAGGGACGCCGGTTACCGGTTATTCGTCTTCCGGTACTGAAGCATCGCCTACGCCCCCGTTTTCCGCCGCAAGACGAAGCGCGCCCACGATATCGTCGATACCGCCCGCCATGATCTTCGGCAGGTTGTGCCACGATTCCTTGAGCCGATGGTCGGTAACGCGGTCCTGGAGGTAGTTGTAGGTACGGATCTTTTCGGAACGGTCGCCGGTGCCTATCTGCGCCTTGCGTTCCGCCGCATGCTTGCGCGCATCCTCCTCCTCGCGCATCTGCTCGATCTTCGCGCTCAAGATCTGCATGGCTTTCTCGCGGTTCGCCTGCTGGCTGCGTTCGGAAGAGGAGCGGACGTCAATGCCGGTCGGCTTATGGATGAGCCGGACGGCTGTCTCGACCTTGTTCACGTTCTGCCCCCCTGCCCCGCCGCTCCTTGAAAACTCCATCTCTATGTCGGCGGGATGTATCTCTACCGTCGGCTTCGCACGGATCGGCAGCACGGCCACCGAAGCGGTCGAGGTGTGTATCCGGCCCGACTTTTCGGTGAGCGGCACCCGCTGCACCCGGTGCACGCCGGTTTCGTAACGAAGCGCGTCATAGGCGTCGCTTCCCGCTATCTCAAGCGTCAGGTCATCAATGACGCGCGTCTTGAGCCCGTGGTTCTCGGCGTATTTCTGATACATCCCCTCCAGGTCGTGCGCGAAGATATCGGCTTCGTCGCCGCCTGCGCCTGCGCGCAGCTCGAGGACGACCGAAAGCGGGCGTGCTTCCTCCTCTTTTTCTTTCGCGAGGATCTGCTCTATCTCAAGGAGGATGGCGGCTTGCCGCTCTCGCGCCCGCGTCGCGTCTTCCTCCGCGACCTGGATAAGGTCGGGGTCGTTCCCCGCCGCGCTTTTCGCGCTTGCCGTCTCCCTCTCGAGACGTTCGTATTCTTCCGCAAGGTAAGCGATCGCGAAATTCTTCTTGAATTCAGGCGAATACTCCATAGGTATCGTCACTGTAGCATTTCTCCCGAAAGGGTGTCGGGGTGCTTCGGGGTTGCCGCGCAAACCGCAGATGCGACGAACAAGCGCGCCGGAATGCGACGCCGCTCATGGGCGCAGCGGTTCCCTATTGCTTCTTGGCAGCGCGCTGCCTGAAGCGCTCGACACGACCGGTCTTATCGAGCATGCGGTCTTCGCCGGTATAAAACGGATGCGACTTGCTTGAGATCTCAACCGACACCTTCGGGTATTCCTTCCCTTCGAAGGTCGTCGTCGCGCTCGTCGCTATGGTGGATCCGATAAGGAACTGCGCGCCCGAGGCGAGATCCTCGAAAACGACAGGCCGATAATTCTCCGGATGGATATCCTTCTTCATGCCGCATATGCTAGCACGGGATTCTCATTTTCGAAAGTCCCCGCTTACGAAGGCATGGCGCCCCTATCACGACCCGTTGATCTGGTTGATGTCCTGCTGGAACTGCGCCGCGAATTCCATCACGCCGTCGCCATAGAAAGCGTAGGCGGGATTGTTGGCATGAGTCCATCCGGCGAAATAGCGGAGCGCGGCAAGCCGTTCGGCGGCGGGTGTCTGCGCCGCGGCGCCATTGTCCGCCATGAGCATGGCCGTCGCCATGATGGCATCGCGCGGATTCCACGGATTGCTCGGTGAGTTGCCGCCGGTAAGCGTGCGGACGCGGTCTTTCGCCGCGACGTATTGCCACGGCCCCTGCCAGTACTGGCTCCAGTTCATCCCGGCCGCGTTCGTGCAGTCGCCGGTATTCACGTTCACGAAACCTCCGTAGCAGACCCAGGTGGAAGGGATGAACTGTCCCGGCCCCATCGCGCCGCCCCATCCGTAATACGGCTTCCTCGAGACGGGCATCTTGTTAGGATCGAGGCCGAGCGTCTTCATGATGTAGACGAACACCGGCTGGTCGCGGGTCGGCGACATGTCGGTCCGCCATGAGCCGGTACCGAGATTCTCGCCGAGATTCGTCTCCTGTTTCAGGACGCCGAGCGTGACCGCCGCGCGCGTACCGGTCGCTTTCTCGGCCGCCTCGGCATACGTGAGCGCCGTGCCGAAAGGTATCGCCGCCGTATCCCGGAGCGTAAAGAGCTCGGAACGGATCTGCGCCGCGGTCTTCTGGTTTGCCGCGATGAGCTTCTGGTAATTCGCCTCGACGCCTCTCGTCTCGGCAAGCAGGCGGCGCTTTTCGCTCTCCTGCGTCTGCACGTCCTGCTTCGCGAGCACCTCGACCGTGCGCAGTTGCTCCTGCTCCGCGAGCCGCGCCTGAAGCGCCTCCTTTTCGGCTTCCGTCGAGGAGCTCGTTTGTTGGATCTGACTGAACGAGTCGGCGAGCTTGCTCTTTATGGAGGCGAAGGCGTCGAGGTCGCTGAAAAAGCCCGACACGTCTTGCGAGCCGAGCGCGACGCTCACGACCGAATAGCTGTCGAGCACCTGCGTCTGCCGCAGGATCTGCGCGAGCGACTCCTTTTCCGCCGAAAGCTGCGCGGAGAGCGCGGAGAGCGTCTGGTTATGCACGCCGATATTGCTCGAGAGCTGCGCGATGGTGATGTTGATCGCCTGTATCTGCAGCTGGGTCTTCTTTATCTCCGCGTCGAAAGCGTCTATCTGGGTCTGGAGCGTCTGATGCTGGTTTTGCGCGGTATCGAGGACCTGCTGCTGCACGGCAATCTGGCTCTCGATGGAGTCGAGCTGGTTCTGAAGCTCCTGCTGCCGGCTTGAGACGGCCTGGGACACGTTCTGCGCATACGCCGTGAAGGGAGCGGAAGCGAAGAGGAAGACGGAAAAAGAAAAAACGGCAAACGTACGCTGCATGAGGTACCAGTATACCAGACGAGAAGAACGAAGCGGCGGCACCGAAGGTGCCGCCGCTCTATCGTTCTCCGTAAAAAGCAGAAACTACGCCTCCTCTGAAGACTGCCCTTCTTCCGCCTCCTTGCCTTTCTTCTCGACTTCGATCGAGGCGATGTCCGCCGGAGCCGCTTCTTCTTTTTCCTCGACGACTTCCTGCACGAGCGCGACGACTTCTTCGGGGTCCGTAAGGAGATCGACCCCGCTTGGGAGCGCGAGGCTCTTCGCATGGATCTGGTCGCCGACCGCGGCGAGCACGGACACGTCGACCTCTATCTCATGCGGGAGCTTCATCGGATCCGCCTTCACCGACACCTCGTGCAGCACCTTCACGAGGTTAGCACCCGCCGCTACCGCCGGCGACTCGCCGGTAAAGGTAAGCGGGATGGCGACTTCGACTTTCTCGCCCTTGGTCACCGCATAGAAATCGACATGGCGAGGCATGTTCGTGATCGGGTCGAAGTCTACCTCGTGGATGAGCGTCGAGACGCCCGCTCCGAGACCCGAGAGCGAGACGACAGCCGCCTCGCCCGCCTCGTGCAGGATCTTCTCGAACGCGCTCGCATCGAAAGCGACCGGGGTCGCTTCCTGGTGCGGGCCATAGACGACGCCCGGGAGCTTCTTTGCGCGCCGGAGCGCCTCTGCGCCGCCGGAAGAGCGCCTCTCTACTGAAAGCGTAAGCATAATAACTCCCTAGTATACGGGTTTATATAACTCTTGCAAGATTAAAGAACCTAACAGGAAGAGATAAATGCATAATTACAAGCTGCGGGCCTAGGTGTAGGCGTTTGTGGATAACACCAAAATTGAGTCGGTGGTGCCTGTTTAAACATAAGCAAAGCGTAGCCGCTTGAAGATTGGGAACAATAATAATAATCAAAACCGTTGCCCGACGACGGGTCGGTTGGCATAGTTGGAATATACTTAGGAACGAGAGCAGAGGTTATACTAGAGAGTGAACAAAAATTACCGATTCCACCAGTGCACGTCGGTGTCGGTGGATACGTTCCGTTATTATCATTCGCGTAAAGCTGCAGAGCCTGCACGACCGATTGCATGTCGGAAAGGCGGCGCGCGTCGCGCGCCTTCGTACGTGCTGCATTCAGGCTTGCGAGGACGACTGCGGAGAGTAATCCGATGATAGCGATGACGACGAGAAGCTCGATGAGCGTGAATCCTTTTGATTTAGCCATGTTCTTATTGAGGTTGAGCCGTCGCTGACGGAACACCCAGAGGGAAAGAAGGTGGGGTCTGAGAAGAAGAGTTACTACTCATCCAGAACACCGCGATAGTCGCGACTATGATGAGCACAAGCGCGATGAGCAGCACTTTCTGCGCCCCGATGTCATCTTTCGCAAGACCGGTCTTTATGACAAGACCAGCGAGCCACGAATGTTTTTCAAGCGCTGCCGACCGCGCGTATTCCGGCTCCTCAAACTGTATTTGTTCATCCATGCTCCCTATAGTACCCCGATTGAGCAAGCGCAAAAAGGAGGCTGTGGATAGAGAGTGGCAGAGTATCAGTTGCCGAGAGCGGCAGAAACCCGGGCAAGCCGCTCAAGGAACGCCGTCCGGGCAAGAGCGAGATTCTCCTGCTTCCCCTTCCAGAGGGCGAGAGCCTCTTCCTGGAGCGCCCGGGCATAGGAGAAGGTGAGCGGCCAGGGCGCGTTTAGAGCGCGCGCGCGGCGCGAGATCGCGGCGAGGTTTTCGGTCGCCTGCTCCGGCGTCTGCCCGCCCGAGAGGAAGACGATGCCCGAGGTCTGTCGCGGGACGCTCGCCAGAAGCGCTGCGACGGTGTCTTCGGCGACCTCTTCCGGCGTATCCTTCCTTCCGCTGTCGCTCCCCGAAAGCGCCATGGCCGTCTTCAGGATGACGCTCGCGCAATCGACTGAATGTTCCTCAAGCACCGAAAAGAGCATGCCGAGCGTCTCTTCGATGACCGCTCGCGCTCTCTGGCGCGAATGCTTCCCTTCAAGCAGCACTTCCGGCTCGAGGATAGGCACGAGGCCGGCAGCTTGCGCTTCTTTCGCATACGAAGCGAGCCGCTTCGCGTTCTCGTGGAGAGCGGTCGAGGTCGGAAGACGGTCGCCGTCGATGCGCACGACGGCGCGCCATTTCGTGAAGACAGCCCCCTGCTTCCTGTATCCTTCGAGCCGCGCATCAAGGCCGAGCAGCCCTTTGGTGATGGATTCTTCCGGACTCGTCGGGAAAGGCTCTATTCCCTCGTCCACCTTGATGCCGGGAGCGATGCCGCGTGCGGCGAGCGAATCGGGGAAAGGCTTCCCGTCGTCCCCTTTTTGCGAAAGCGTTTCCTCGAAAAGGATGACGCCGGAGAGATAGCGTTCGATGCCTTCCGCGCCGAGGAAGAGATCGCGGTACCGGCGGCGCATCTCGGCGCTTGCCGGAACGCCGTACGCAGCGAGGCGCGCGGTGGCCGTGTGCACGCTCTCATCGGCGGCAAGGATCCCTTTGCCGGAAGCGAAGAAAGAACGCGCGGTGGCGACAAGATCGATCATGTCCGCATAGTGTAGCATGCGCGCTTCGCGCGGCGTGCTACACTATGCGCATCACATGGACTTCATCGCTATCGGCGATACGACCGTCGACGAGTTCATCCGGCTGAAGGAAGCGGATGTGCACTGCGCGCTCGACCGCGAGAACTGCACCATCTCGATGGCGTGGGGCGACAAGATACCGTACGAGTTCTCCGTGCTCGTGCCGGGCGTCGGCAATGCGGCGAATGCCGCCGTCGCGGCGGCGCGGCTCGGACTCCGCTCGGCCTTCGTCTCGAACGTCGGCAAAGACCACTATGGCGAGCAGGCGCTCGCCTCTTTCGTGCGCGAGGGCGTCGATACGAGGTACGTCGCGGTAAACGACGGCATAGCGACGAACCACCACTACGTGCTCTGGTACGAAGCGGAACGCACCATCCTCATCCGTCACGAAGCATATCCGTACGTCCTTCCGGAAGGATTCGAACCGCCGAGGTGGATATACCTCTCTTCGGCGGGAGAACGCTCCGAAGCGTTCCATGGCGCGCTCGCCGCATGGCTTGCCGAGCATAAGGAGACCAAGCTCGCCTTCCAGCCCGGGACGTTCCAGATGGCCATGGGGAAAGAGAAGCTCGCCCCGCTCTACGCCGCCACGGAGCTCGTCGCCTGCAATAAGGAAGAAGCCGAACGCATCCTCGAGACCGGCGAAACGGACATACGGAAATTATTGGAGGGGATGCGCGCGCTCGGCCCGAAGCTGGTGCTTATCACCGACGGTCCGAACGGCTCATACGCGTACGACGGCGAGCGTATGTTCAAAGTGCCCATGTATCCCGACCCGAAGCCGCCCTTCGAGCGAACCGGCGCCGGAGACGCCTCGACCTCGACCTTCGTCGCGGCGCTCGCGCTCGGCAAACCGCTTGAAGAGGCGCTTCTCTGGGGGCCGGTCAACTCGATGTCGGTCGTGCAAGAGATCGGCGCGCAAAAAGGTCTCCTCTCGCGGGAACAGATAGAGAAATACCTTTCCGAAGCGCCGGAAGGATATCGCGTCGAGCCGCTCTAGCGTCTCGTCCTGTTTTTTTATTTCTTACGCGGCGCTTCTGGAGTGCCGGTCAGGATCGAATGTTGGAGCGGCGCGTACTGAAGCTCGCTCTGGCCCAGTACGATAGCGGCGGCGTCCGCGTTCGCGACATGGACGATAAGCAGCGTCGCGCTCGCACCGGCGATCGTGATGATGAGGACGGCGAAATAGGAGTTTATCTTTTCTTTCATGCTGCGAGCAAGGCGCGGGCAGCGTCCACTATGTGCGGAACGTCGAGCCCGTAGCGGCTGAGGAGCTCGTCCGGCTCTCCGGACTGGCCGAACGTATCGTCGACCCCGAGCCGCCGTACCGGCACGGGGTGCCGCTCCGAGAGAAGCTCCGCGACAGCGCTGCCGAAACCGCCGGCCGCCTGATGCTCTTCGACGGTAAGGACGCGGCCGGCCTTCCGTGCCGCTTCGAGTATCGCCTCGCTATCGAGCGGTTTTATGGTCGGGACATGGAGCATGACGCTCTCGATACCCTCTTCGGCGAGGGCGCGCGAGGCGCAGAGCGCGGCATACGAGAGCGAACCGGTCGAAAGGATGGCGATGCGCGGCGCGGCGCTCTGCCAGAGCGTGAGGGCTTTCCCTGCCTGAAACGGGGTTTCCGATGTCGTAAAGACCGGAGAATTCGCGCGCCCGAAACGCAGGTATACCGGCTGCCCCGCACGTGCGGCGGCAAGAACGGCCTTGTGCGCTTCCACGGCATCGCCGGGCGCGATGACGGTCATGCGCGGGAGCATGCGCATCATGCCGATATCCTCGAGCATCTGATGCGTCGCACCGTCGGGCCCTACCGAAACGCCGGCGTGCATGCCGCAGACGACGACGTGCCGCTCGTTGAGCGCGATGGTGGTACGGATCTGTTCGTAATTGCGGCCGGGAGAAAAGACCGCGTAGCTCGCGATGAAAGGGATCTTTCCCGCGGCGGCCATGCCGGACGCGACGGCGGCCATGTTCTGCTCGGCGACGCCCATCTCGACGAAGCGGTCGGGAAACTCCTTTTCAAACCACTCGGCGCGCGTACTCTCCGCAAGATCGGCGCAAAGGACGACGATGCGCGGATCCGCCTTCCCTGCTTCGACGACGCCCGTGCCGAAGCCGTCGCGCGTCGGCTTCTTCTCGACATCGTCGGAAAACGCCTGTGGTGAGAGTTTTGCGTCCGGGTTAAGCATATTCGCCTCGTATACGGCCTTTCATGGTACGGAGCTCCTTGAGAAAACGCCGCCCCTCCTCTTTCGAAGGCGGCTTGCCGTGCCACGTATAATCGAACTCTATCTCCGGCACGCCTTTCCCGGGTATGGTGTGCGCGATGATGAGCGTTGGCTTCTCGTAGATGGCTTTCGCTTCCTCGACCGCAGCGATAAAAGCGGGGATGTCGTTGCCATTCACCTCGAGCACGTGCCAGTTGAATGCGCGGTATTTGTCAGCGACAGGCTCGAGCGGCATCACGTCTTCCGTCATGCCGTCTATCTGGATATTGTTGCGGTCCATGACTGCCGTGAGGTTCGAGAGGCGGTGCTTCCCCGTAAACAACACCGCTTCCCAGATGTTCCCCTCCTCCTGTTCGCCATCGCTCATCACGCAGTAGACGCGGTGCTTCTTGCCGTCCATGCGCGCCGCATAGGCCATGCCTGCCGCCTGAGAGAGCCCCTCGCCGAGAGGCCCGGAGGTCGTTTCAAGGCCCGGCAAACGAAGACGCTCCGGGTGCCCCTGGAGGCGGCTGTCGAGCTTGCGCAGGGTACGGCACTCCTCAAGCGGGAAATAGCCGGCATGCGCCATCGCCGCGTAGCGGACAGGCGTTATGTGCCCGTTTGAAAGGACGAGCCGGTCCCGATTTTCCCAATCCGGATCCTTCGGGTCATGAACGAGGATATGGAAATAGAATGCGGCAAAGATGTCCGCCATACCCAAGGGGCCTGCCGTATGGCCGCTGCCGGCGGCGACGAGCATGTCGATGATCGTCTCCCGAATCTTTTCCGCCGTCGCCTCGAGCGTTAAAACTTCTTTTTCCGTGAGTGCCATCGTCCTGTAAGTATACCGTATGCGCGGGGCGTGTTTTACAACTCTTCAAACGCGGCGAACGCGCGGAGCGGATCGGAAGCGCGCAAGATAGCGGAACCGACGATAAGACGCGCGACGCCAAGCGGAAGCAGCTCCTTCGCGGTTTGAAGCGAGACGCCCCCGTCGACCTGCACGATGATGTCCGGATGCCGCGCGCGGAACGCGCGTATCTTCTCGAGGACGCGCCGGTCGAAAGCCTGCCCTTGCGCGCCGATACGCGCGATACCCATGAACTGCACGTATTCGACCTCGCGGAGATACGGTTCGATGAGCGCGACGCTGCTCTCGATGTTCAACGCGAGGCCGAAAGAGACGAGAGACGGAAGGGCGATGTCGGAGCCTCCGCCATACCGCTTCCGGAAAGACGCGAGAAGCTTCGGTATGTCGGTAATGCTTTCGGCATGGAACGTGAGGCGCGAGGCGCCGAGCGCAAGCCACGCTCCTGCCGCGCGTTCGGCATCGAAGCACATGAGGTCGATCTCGTACTCGATGCGATGGAGCTCGGGGAGCATGTGGGCGCGCTCGGCCATGGCATCAAGCTCGCCCGGGGCGGTATACGGCCATGATGCGGGCGCGATGAACTTCCCGTCGACGACGTCGATCTGCACCCGATCGACCGAAGGGAACCGTGCGAAAAGCGAGAGCTTCTCCTCGAGGTCTTTCCGCGAGGACGGGAGCACTGCGGGAACGATGCGGCCCATGCCCTCTAGTATACCTCCTTCAGAATTTCGCAAGGCGCCGTTCGTGCCGCGCATCTCCGGAAAACGGGGTCTCGAGAAAGATGCGCGCGGCACGCTCGGCGTCCTCTTCCGAGACGAACCGCGCCCCGAGCGAGAGGATGTTCGCATCGTTATGCCGCCGCGCGAGCCGCACGATATCGTAGCCGTCTTCCGGACGGTCCCCTTCCTCGCTCAGTGCGCCCACCGCATGAGACGAGCCGTAGAATACCGCCGCGCGGCATCCCGCGACGCGGTTTGCCGCCATCGCTTCGCCCTGCCCGCTGCCGCCGATGATGATGCCGAAGGCGCCTTCTTCCGCGACTTTCTTCGCGCACGGGGTTATGAAATCAGGGTAATCGTCCTGCGCGTCAAGCGCGTGGGCGCCGAGGTCTTCAGCTTCGTACCCGAGCGCGCGAAGACGCTCTGCGAGCGAATGCTTCAGGGCGAAACCGGCGTGGTCGGCCGCGAGGTATACCTTAGGCATTGGCGACCTTTATCACGTGCCTCACCAGGCTTTCCGTGTACCCCATCTCGTTGTCGTACCAGGCGAGCACCTTCACGAGATTCCCGTCTACGACGCGCGTCATGGGAAGATTGGCGATCGAGGCGCACGGCTCGCCGACGATATCGGACGAGACGAGCTCCTCGTCGCTTGTCGCGAAGATGCCTTCCCAGCGCGGATCCTGCGCGGCGCGGCGGAGGATGTCGTTCACTTCGTCCTTCGTCGTGGGACGTTTCGCTACAAACGTGATGTCCGAGATGGAGCCGGCGGGCACCGGCACGCGAAGCGAGATGCCGTCGAATTTTCCGGCGAGCGGGAGGTACGCCTGCGTCACCGCGACGGCGGCGCCGGTCGTGGTCGGCACGATGTTTTGCGCCGCCGCGCGACCCTCTTTCATGTCCTTCTTCGAAGGGCCGTCGACGAGCGACTGGCTCGCCGTGTAGGCGTGCGTGGTCGAAAGGATTGCCTTCTCGATGCCGATAGCGTCATCGAGGATGGCGATGACGGGACTCGCGGAATTGGTCGTGCAGGAAGCGTTGCTCGTAACGCTGTGCGTGCCGAACTTCTCCTCATTGATGCCGATGAGCACGGTCGCGCCGATCGATTCGTCGCCTTTCCCGGGCGCGCTGATGACGACATGCCGCGCACCGGCCTGGACATGTTTCTGCGCGTCTTCGTAGTGCGTGAAAAAGCCGGTGCTCTCGACGACGACGTCGATATCGAGGTCTTTCCAGGGAAGCTCTGTCGGGTCCTTCTCCTGCAAAAACTTCACCTCCTTGCCGTCGACGAGGAGCGTGCCGTCTTTCACATCGACCGAGAACGGCGCGCGGCGATAGACGGTATCGTACTTGAGAAGGTATGCGAGGTTCTCGAGCGAGCCGAGGTCATTTACCGCGACGAGCTCGATACCGCGATTATGCGAGAGCCGTGCGAATGCGCGGCCGATGCGACCGAATCCATTGATAGCGACACGAATAGCCATAGCGAAAAAATTATGCGTGCAATGCCTTTAGTGTAGCATCACGCGGTTATCCCCTTTTCTTACTAGCGCCCGAGCCGCCGCCACTTGGCGGTTTCACCGCCAAGTGGGGCACGCGAGCACGCGGCTTCGTCCCTTGATTACTCACGGCAACTTGGCGGTTTCACCGCCAAGTTGCCGCCGCGTTGCTTCTTGCTTCGGCTATTGATTACTCGAGGAGGAGCGCTTCGAGATTCTTCAAATCCACCTTTCTTTCTACGATCGACTCAAGGGACGAGAGTGCAAATTTTTTGTACTCAACAGCATTTTTAAATTGTCCCAAGACAATTTCCTTCTCGCAGATTCCCTCGACCCCTTTTTCTGTATATTCACTCCAGCTCGACATTCCCTCGACCAACTTGGCGGTTTCACCGCCAAGTTGGTGCACCCGATCATTCAAATTCACGTACGCGCTCAGATGCAGCAGGTACTCATTCGAATCAATATGTATATCTTTAAAGACACCTTGGAAGAGAGCGCCGCTTCTTTTATGTTTATTATTGAAGTACCAGGTATATCCGCCGATCCTCTTCATAAATTCGCTTACGCCCCCTTCTACGACCTGCTCCAAGATGAAGTGGAAATGATTCGGATTCAAACGATAAGCGATTATGTTGACCAGCTTTTCTTTTTCTGACTTGGCGGTTTCACCGCCAAGTTGCTGGAAAGAATGCTCATAGAGACTCCCTATCGGGAGAGCGGTATTGAATTCAAGCATCCCTTTAAAAAATCTTTGGACGTCGGCGCGGTCGATGAAGATATTTCTCTTATCGACACCTCTGTTATAGACGTGATAAAACTCCCCATTCGCAAAAGATGTTTTTCTTGTTGCCATGCGTTCATTCTAACACCGCCCACTTGGCGGTGAAACCGCCAAGTGGGCTAGTTTGAGCTCGATGTCGAGGTTGCGGCCGAAGACGAAGCGGTATCGGTCGAAGGCGTAGTCGAGGCGCCCGAAGAAGAAGCATCAAATGAGGGCGTTGACGAAGCCTCGACAACCGAGACGACGCGCGAGACGCTTCCGGTATTCCCTGCCGCATCGGTCGCCGAGTAGGTGAGATTGTAGAGCCCGACCGTCGTGGTATCGACGCTTCCCGTCTCGACGATCTTCGAAGTCAGGCCGCCGTCGACAGTGTCAGTGGCAGTCGCCCCCGGATCGACGAATACGCTGCCCTGCGGAAGCTGTATAGCCGCCGCGCCCAGAAGCGTTACGACAGGCGGCGTCGTGTCACTGGAAGGCGGTGTGCTGGTGGAAGTATCGCTTGTCGGAGGGGTGCTCGTCGCGCTACCGCTTGCGCTTCCTCCCGCGCTGCCGCCGCTTCCGGAAGAGCCTCCTGTACTCGTCGTAGTCGCGCTACCGCCTGTGCCGGCACCGCCTAGGTTCACGGTCCCGTCCGGATTCCCGACGATGACCGAGCGGCGAGCCGTCGACGTATTTCCGGCTTTATCGCTTGCCTGGTAGGTGATGATGTAGGTCGTCGGGCTCGAGGTGTCGATGGTGGAGGTGGAGACGGGCTGCTCGACGCCGTTCACGAAAGTGACGTACGGATCGGTCCCGTCGACGTTGTCCGTCACGGTTACTCCCGGGTCGATAAACGGTGCCCCGACCGCGACATGCACCGGATTATCGCCAAGGATGGTGATGACCGGCGCAACGGTGTCAGGCCCGTTTGCCTGCGCCTGCGAGGCGCCGCTTCCCTCCGCGCCCGGGAAGGAGCCGTCCGGCGAGGAGGTCGCTATCTGCCCCTCCGTCTGCACGAGGAAGTAGTCGAAGGAGACATCGCTTGCCTGCGGCGCGGAAAGCATGACGCGGAAGGAGCCGTCCGTCTTGTCGCTCACCCACCAGCTTCCGGCGACTTGCGCGTTGAAGGTGATGAAGACCTTCGTCGTCGGCGTAACGTATGCGTTATCGATCTGCGCGACCGTGTTGCCTTTGAGGATCGTCCCGCTGCCCGCGCTCGAAGCGCCGCTTGCGTCGGTCGCGGCGACGAACTTATTGGCAACGACCGTCCCGAACTGCGCGACGCCCTTTCCGATCATGACGCCGAGTCCGGAGAGCGCGTTCGCAAGCGACGAGGAAGAGAAGCTCACGGGCGAACCGCTTGCGGAGGTGACGGAGCCGTCCTCGAGCTTCGTCACGCGCGTTTGAAGAGAAGCCACCTGTGCGGCGAGCTCCGCCTGGCGCGCCGCGAGCGCCTGCACGCCGACGAGCGTGAAGGTCGCGAGCTTATAGAGGTCGACGCCCTTGCCGTCCGCCGAAAGGATCTCCGGAGCGACCGGCTGCACGTCTTCGGCGATGAGGCCGAGGTGGAGCGGGTCGCTCGCGTTCTCTATGGTGTAGCGGTACGTCGCCGCCTTGAGCTGCATGAGCTCGCCGAGCATGCTTGCGGTCGTGCTCGCGTCGAGGTAGCTGATGTCGCTCTTCGCCGCACGGGTCGACGTGTTCACGAAAGCGAGCGCGCCGACGGATCCTTCGACGGTGAGCGTGTTATGCGGTGTCGTCGTGCCGATGCCGACGGAGCCGGTTGTAGGGTCGATGGAGAGGTCACCGGGCGCGAGCCAGTACTGCGGCGAGACGAACATGTCGACCGTGCCCGTCCCTGTTCCGGGGTACGCGGAAAGCGCGATGCCGAGCGTCTCCCCGCTGTGCACCGCTTTGACCGCAACGCCCTGGGTGGTGCTTGAGAGCTCGAGCCGGTCGCCGACGCTGATGGGGCCGTTCGCGCCCGACACCTTCACCGGCACGCGGCCGGAGAGCGCGACCGGCGCGACGGTCTGCCCCACGGTCGAAGCATCGGCTCCGCCGAGCACCATGCCCGGCGCCGTCGAGACGACGCCGAGCATCGGCATCGAAGTGGTCGCTATCGCGACGAACCCGGGGTTCGCCGCATCAAGGCCGACGAGCGTCGCTGCGGGAAGGACGCTTGAGGAGCGGTAGTTTTCGGCGACGTCGTACGCTCCGGTGTTGGCGGTGTTGTAGTAAATGTTGCCGGGGGTGGTACCGCACAGGAGCGTGGCGCCGACGCCCTTTGAGAAGCATCCGGAACCTGTAACGGTGAGGGTGCTAAGGGGCGTCGTCGTCCCGATGCCCACGTTCACGCCGAAGGAGCCGGTGCCGCCCAGGATGAGGGAGTTCGACTGGGTGACCTGGGCGTTGTACCCGATGGCGGTGGCGTTCGTGAGGGTGGCGGTCGTCGTCGAGACTCCGTCGCCATAGCCGGCGTTGTACCCGAGGAAGGTGTTGTATGAGCCGGTGGTGTTGCTGTAG
>JAJZRL010000004.1 GCA_021802705.1 bacterium
ACAATAACGCCGACGCTCCGCTTGACGTGAGCTACAACGGCCAGTCTAAAACCGGAGGTCTCGAGCTCAACACCGGCCTCGCCGCAGTCGGCCTCATCGTCCACGGCAACGTGGGCATCGGCACCCTGAACCCCGTCACCACCCTGAACGTCATCGGCAAGGTGGGAGCTCTCGCATACTGCGACCAGAACGGCCAGAACTGCACCTCCACCCTCGGTGGCGGTCCTGTTGCCAACTACAACGATTTGCCGAGCGGGGCGTTGGCGGGGTGGTGTGAAACAGATAACTCCGGTTCTTGTATTTCTAGCCCCTCAGCTCCTGCAGTGTGTCCTTCTGTTCAGCCCCCCGCGGGCTTTACTGTCGGTGTTCAACCCGGTTTGTGTTCTTGTGCTGCTGGTTTTACTCTTAAAGAGACAGGAAACAATATAACGTGTTCTAATCCGGGGGACACACAAGTTAGTGTGTGTGGTGGAAACGCATGGTTTACCTGCGTCAAAAACTAGCGGCGCGATAGGCTAAACCCAAGCACGAGACTCCCGACTATAGTCGGAGGGTCTCGTGCTTCATTTTCCTCGATGCCGCTTATCCACACCAACGGCCGTATTCGGGATGCGGTACGGTTATCGGATACGAGTAATTTCCAAACGAACATGAACATCATCGCTTTTTCCGGAAGCTTGCGGCAGGATTCCCAAAACACGAAACTGCTGCGTTCTCTACAAGCACTCGCGCCCGACGACATGAAGATCGAGATAGTGAGTATCGGGGACTTGCCGCTCTACAATCAGGATGACGAAGCCGCTTATCCGGAAGCGGCGCAAGCGCTCAAGGACAAGGTGGCCGCCGCAGACGGCATCATCATCGCGACGCCGGAATACAACCGCTCCGTCTCGGGCGTCTTGAAGAATGCCATCGACTGGCTGAGCCGTCCCTACGGCAAGAATTCGTTCGCACGCAAGCCGGTGCTCGTCGCGGGCGTCTCGGTCGGGAAGATCGGCACTGCCGTCGCGCAGAGCCACCTGAAGCAGATCCTCGTCTACCTCGACGCCGAGGTCATCGGCCAGCCGGAACTGTACCTCGGCCCCTCCGGGGAGCTTTTCGGTGAAGACGGGTCGCTTGCGAACGACTCGACGAAAGAGCTGCTTCTAAACGCGCTCCATACTCTCGCTTCACGCTCGGCGTAAGAGAAGGCGTGGTACGCTTTCCTGATGCCGCAAGAGGAGGATAGGAAGAAAGAGCGCGAGAGGAACATCCTCTGGATCTTCGACCTCGCGCTCATACTGAAAGCGGTTGACGGCGGCCTCGAGATGGTCGGCGCTGTGCTCGTGCTTGTCGTGCCGCCTTCGCTTGTCGTGAAAGTCATAGACTTCGTAACGGCAGGCGAGCTCGCGCAGGACCCGCATGACCCTGTCGCGAACGCCATCAACAACGCCGCCCAAGCCTTCGCGGTAAGCAACCACACGCTCCTCGCGCTCTACATCGTCGCGCACGGCGCCATAAAGGTGTTCCTGGTCATCGGTATCTTCGCCGGCAAGCGCATAGCGTATCCGCTCTTCATGGCCGCGCTCGCGATATTCGGGACGTACGAGGCGTATCGGGGGATCACGCGCGGTGGGCTGCTTCTCCAGATCCTCGCCGTCTTCGACCTCTCGCTCGTGGTACTTACCGCATACGAGTACCGCCGGCGCTACCCGTCGCGTGCCGTGAGCGGATGAGCCGCTTCCTCGTGAGAGCGGGATCGATACGCACCCGGCGCCCTTTTATGCGAAACATCGGGATATGAAAAGCGTATTACAATGAGGCCATGCCGCCCGAGATGTCCGATGAAGAGATCGTCCGCCGAACACTGCTCAATAAAGACGAATTCGCGCTGCTTATCGAGCGGTATGAGGCAAAGCTTTCGCGGTATCTTGAGCGGCTCGGGGTCGGCATCCGCGAAGACCGCGAGGACATCCTGCAGAACGCATTCATCAAAGCGTACAAGAATCTTAACAGTTTCGATCCCACGCTCGCCTTTTCTTCCTGGATGTACCGTATAGCACACAACGAGGCGATGAGTTTTTTCAGATCCAAACGCGCGCGGCCGTCTATCGTGCTCGATGATGAAGACAGGGATTTCTTTGCCGAGATGCGGGATGAGAATTCGGACACTTCAGAGATCGCGGAATTGCGGCTTTCGCGCGAAGAGCTCGAAAAAGCGTTCTCGAAGATCGCGCCGCTGCAGCGCGACGTGCTGACGTTGCGTTTTTTCGAGGACCGCTCGTATGCCGAGATGTCCGATATCCTCGAAGTGCCGATAGGGACGGTTTCGACGCTCCTTCATCGCGCGAAGCGCGCTCTGCGTGCCGCTCTTCCGAAGCCGTTTGAACTATGATCATGGAACAGAAAAAAGAGACAGTCGCCGGACGCGTGCTTGCGCGCATCACGAACGAGCACCTTGTCCCGCGCCCGCGCTGGGAGTTCATCTGGAAGAATTACTTTTTCTGGACGCTCGGAGCCCTCGCGGTGGCGATCGGCGCGCTCGCGTTTTCCGCGATGCTTTTCGAGATCGAGAACATCGACTGGCGCCTCTCCGTCGCGACGCATACGAGCCTCTGGAGCTTTTTCCTCGATGCCGCTCCTATCCTCTGGGTGTCCGTTCTCGCGCTTTTCATCCTCGTCGGATACGGCAATATCCGCCGGACCAAGCACGGGTACCGGTATCCGCTCGCGGTCATCGCGCTCGGGGCGGTGCTTACGTCTTTCACGCTCGGCGGCGCGTTCTATGCCGCGGGTTTCGGCGGTGAGATCGAAGAAGCCATCGGCGATCACCCTCCTTTCTATCGTCCCATCCTCCTTGAGGAGCGTTCCTGGTGGCTCGCGCCGCAAAAGGGGCTTCTTGCGGGGCAGATACTCTCGTTTGTGCCCGGTACGACCTCGTTCGTCCTGCGCGACCTCAACGGGCGCATATGGAATATCGAGGGCGACGAGCTGCACTCTGCTGATCGCGCCATCGCCGCGCAAGGAGGGATCGTGCGCGTCGTCGGTACCCCGACGACGGCGACGAACTCCGTTTTCCATGCCTGCTTCGTTTTCCCGTGGAGAACATATAACGCTTTCTTTTCTCTCGAAGGGTTCCCCGTCTCGTCGTCTACCTTCATGCTCGTCTCTTCGAGTTCGAGCGAAAGAAACGGAGCCGTTGCGCGTAATGACTCATGTAAGGGCATCCGCCCTTACGAGAAGCTCCGCGCGATAGATGAGGCAGGCTTGTAGCTTCTGCTCTCTGCGGTACCCACTAGCGAGCGTGGTCATACCGTTATATCGCTACAGGGGCGCTTGAACGGCACGCGCTTTGCGCGTGCCGTTCAAGCGCCGTAAAGCCGTCTCGATTTTTGCTACGTTTTAGTTCAAAGTCAATAAGAAGCGTGCGGTCGAACAACCCCTTGTGCGCCGACTGTACGGCGCGTATTGTACTAAGACATGAAGCGTGTCGGCGTCGCCCTGATCCTGTTTCTCGCATTCTGCGGGATCGCGGATTCCGCCTATCTCGCTCAGCATGAAATGAGCGGTACGCCGCTCTTGTGCGATATCAACAATCTCTCAGGCTGCAATATCGTCGCCGCAAGCCCGTACTCGCATTTCTTCGGCGTCTCGCTCGCCGAGTTCGGCGTCCTGTTCTACGGGGCCGTTTTCGTCCTTGCCGCTTTCGAGCTTTTCATTTTCGATCGGGTCCTGCGCCGCGTGCTTCAGGCGATCTCGGTCATCGGCGTTCTCGCATCGCTCTATTTCATCGCCGTCCAGATATTCTTCATCAAGGCGCTCTGCATCTATTGCCTCGCCTCGGCATCCGTAGCGCTCCTCATCTTCATCCTGTCGACCCTCATCGAGCCGATACGGAAAGCGAGGGTTCAGGAACCGCCCGTCTCTCCGCCGCAGCTTTCGATGCCGCCGGCGGCCTGATGTCTTGATTCTCATGCGCTATCTCGTCATCGCGCTCGGTCTCCTCCTTCTCCCCGCCGGCGCGTTTGCCGCCGAGTCGCCCGCATCTTTCGTTGCCGCGCGTTCGCTTCTCGCGGCAAGCTCTTCGCCGGGGAACGCGTACGCCGCCGGCGTCTCGGTCGTCCTCACCGCGCCGGTCGCGGGGGATTTCTCGGCGCTTGGCGGATCGATCGTAACCGCTGCTCCGGTCTCAGGCGATGATCTCCTCATCGCCGGCTCGATAAGCTCCCGTTCGCCGGTCACGGGCGATTTCCGGGCGATCGGGGGAAGCATCGCCGCTGAAGAGCCGATCGGCGGCGATCTCGTCGCTTTCGGTTCTTCCGTGTACGACACGAATCACGTCGGCGGAAGCGTTTTCGTCGCCGCGGTCGATGTCGCCATGCTTGGAGGCGCTTCAGGCGCAGTTACGCTATACGGGAATACCGTCTCGCTTGCCGGCGATTTCGAAGGGAACGTTACCGTTGTCGCGGGCGGTCATCTTACGCTCGCGCCAAATACCGTCATTCACGGCAGGCTTTCGTACGAGTCTCCCGATCCCGCGACAATTCCCCCTTCGGCGACCGTCGCCGGCGGCATAAAATATACGAACGCTTCTTTCCTGCCGAGCACGAGCACGTCGCGCCTGCTCGCGTTCGTAAGCATAGGCGTCTTCCTCATCGTCCGTATCCTGGGCGCTCTTATTCTCGCCGGTCTTCTGGCAGGCCTCTTTCCGCGACTCGCCGAAGCGGTTACGGAACGCGCATACCGCGCACGATCGCGAAGTATTTTCCTTACCGCGCTCCTCGGATTCGCGGCGCTCGTTGCGACACCCATACTCTTCCTCTTGCTTGCGATAACGTTTGTCGGCATCGGTCTTGCCCTCCTGCTCCTCGTCGCGTACGCGCTTACCGCCCTGCTCGCTCTTATGTATGCGGGGATCCTGATCGGCAGCGCGCTTGCGCGGCGTTTCAGGGGTCGCAAGACCGTACGTTGGCACGATGGCGTCCTCGGCATGTTCGTACTCTCCTGCATAGCGCTCGTGCCGGTCATCGGGCCGCTCCTCGTATTCTCTCTCATCGCCTTCTCCTTCGGCGCGCTCCTCCTGCTTTTCTTCGATTTCGCCTTTCCGCGTGAAGCCGAAACATCCGAAATGCTATACTGACCCGGTGAACATACCGGAGATACATTCGCACGCGCCTGACTTTACGCTCCTTGATCAAGAGGGGAAGGAACACACGCTCTCCCAGTACCAGGGGAAATGGGTTTTGCTCTACTTTTATCCGAAAGACGGCACGCCTGGTTGTACTATCGAAGCCTGTACCCTTCGCGACGAATTCAAAGATTTCGACGTTATCGGCGCGGTCGTTATCGGCGTCTCGACCGACAGCGTCGAGAGCCACAAGAGATTCGCCGATACCTACGAACTTCCCTTTACGCTCCTGTCCGATGTGCACAAGGAGGTCGTCGGCGAATATGGCGTTTTCGGAGAAAGGACTTTCAAAGGAAAGACGTACATGGGGACGAGCCGCACCTCATTCCTCATTGATCCGGCGGGGAACATCGCGAAAGTATACGAGAAGGTGAAGCCGGAAACGCACGCTGCCGAAGTCATCGCGGATCTGAAATCGCTCCTCGCATGAGCGTTTCTCCCGTATCAGAGGATGAACGGAAGAAACGAGCAAGGAAGATCGTCGCATACCTGAAGAAGACGTATCCGAAACCGGAAAGCGAGCTTGCGTACCGGACACGGTTCCAATTCGTCGTCGCCGTCATCCTTTCCGCGCAGTGTACGGACAAGGCGGTCAACAAGCTTACCGGAACGCTCTTCAAGAGATACAAGACCTCTTCCGACTTCGCGCGCGCGAGGCCCACGGCGTTCGCGAAAGAGATCTCCTCGATCCCGTTTTTCCGTAACAAGTCGAAAGCGATCATCGCCGCCGCACAGGCCATAGAAAAAGACTTCGGGGGGAAGGTTCCGAAAACGGAGCGCGAACTTACCGCCTTGCCGGGTATCGGCTACAAGACCGCACACGTGGTCCTCGGAGAACTCTTTGATATCTGGGAAGGCATCGCGACCGATACGCACGTGCGGCGTTTCGCAAAACGGTTCGATCTTACCGGCGCACGCGACCTTACGAAGATATCGAAGGATCTTGAGGCGCTCATCCCGAAGAAGGATTGGAAATACGTGAATAACGGCCTCGTCTTGTACGGCCGTTACGTCTGTCCGGCGCGTCCGCACGAGTGTGCAATGCATCCTTTGACGAAACTTTGGCCGCCCTCGGCACACCGATGGCCGAAGGCGGGATGAGGTAGGATAGCAGCATGGCAAAACGTCCTGTCGCGGTGTTTGATATCGACGGCACGCTCTTCCGCTCTTCCCTCGCGCTTGACCTCGTCGAGCGGCTCGTCGAGAAGGGCATTTTCCCGCAAGAATCTCGTGCCTGGTACGAATCGGAGCGCGCGGAATGGTTGGATCGGAAAGGAGATTACGGAGCATATGTCGAGAAGGTTATCGAGGTGTTCCGGAAGCAGATCAAGGGGATCTCTTTCCAGACCGTCGCCGACATCGCCGGCGAGGTCATCGAAGAGAAGAAGGATCGCGTCTACCGATATACGCGCGATCTCGTCCGTGATCTCAAGAAAGAAGGCTATTTCCTCCTCGCCATCTCCCATTCCCCGAAACTCATCGCCGACGGTTTCGGATACGAAGCCGGATTCGACAAGGTTTACGGATTCTTTTTCACCTCCGGCCCGTCCGGGAATTTCACCGGCGACGTGGAAGACGAGGAGCTCATTTTGAATAAATCAGCCGTGCTTACGCGCGCGGTGCGGAAAGAAGGCCTTACGTTAGACCGTTCTGTCGGAGTCGGCGATACGGAGAGCGATATCGGAATGCTTGAGATGGTCGAGACGCCCATCGCCTTCAATCCGAACAGCGCTCTCTACGCTCATGCGAAAAGACGGGGATGGAATATCGTCGTCGAACGCAAAGATGTCATCTACGAGTTTTAAATCGCTCGTGTGGCGCCACTATCGTCTGCACGGCCGGCGAAATCTGCCGTGGCGGAAGAATACGAATCCGTACCGTATCCTCGTTTCGGAAATAATGCTTCAGCAGACGCAGGTGGAGCGTGTCGCGCCGTTGTACGAAACGTTCGTGCGCGCATTCCCGACGGCAAGGAAGCTTGCGTGCACGCCGCTTTCGGAAGTCTTGAAAAGCTGGCAAGGGCTCGGGTATAACCGCCGCGCGAAAATGCTGCACGCCGCCGCGAAACGCATCGCGGAAGGGCGCTTCCCGCGCACCGTACCGGAACTCGAAGCATTGCCGGGCGTCGGGCAGTACACCGCCCGGGCCATCGCGGCATTCGCTTACAACCAAGATGTCATCCTTGTTGAAACGAACATACGCACGGCAATCCTACACCACTTCTTTCCGGGAAAAGAAAAGGTTTCCGACAAAGCCGTCGAGCGCATCCTTGAAGAATTGTTGCCAAAAGGGAAAGCGAGGGAGTGGTATAGCGCGCTTATGGACTACGGCGCCTACCTCAAGCGTTCGGGTATTTCGCATAACGCACGGAGCGTCCGGTATGCGCGGCAGTCGACGTTTTCCGGATCGCTTCGGCAAGCGCGGGGCGCCGTCCTCCGCGAGCTTAGCAGGGGAGACGCATCGCGGACGCGTCTCCTGTCTTTGCTCGGTTCCGCTCGCCGCAAGCAAGTCGCCCAGGCGCTTGACGCGCTTTGCAGGGAAGGCATGGTGCACAGCGCGGAAGGCTCCGCTTATGCGCTTGCGGATTAGCGGAAGTCTTTTATGAGTAGTGTCGTCACGCCGCCGGCAAGAGCGATGAACCCGCCGGCGCTCAAGAAAAAGGTTTCGTAGCCTCCTGCAAGGAGCAGGAGGCTACCGAGGATGGGTGCGACAAAGTCGGCCAAGGGCCAGACGCCGCGGAAGATGCTCACCGAGTTTACGTCCCGTTCCGAAACCCGGCGGAAGAAATGCGCCTCGGTCATGCTCTCGACGAGTGCCGCGCCGATACGCGAGAAAACCAGTATGACGAGGATAAAGATAAGCGGAGAGCTTACGGAAATGACACTCATTGAAGCGAGGGCCGCGCCGGTGATGAGAAATCCCGCGAACATGAGTTCTTTATCGCCGATGAGATGATCGGCGATCCAGCCCGCCGGATATTCGATGAGCGTGTACGGTATGAGCATGACCGCGAACATCCAGCCGAGGCTCGACCACGGGATATGGAGCACGTTGTGGAGGTATATGGGAACGTAGAGGGGCGCCCAAACATAGAAGAGGTACAGGAGGAAGTGCGCGACCGTTACCGCCGCGAGATCGTGGTCGCGCACGATGCAGAGGATGGTGTCGCGCATGTGCGAGAGCTTCGGTATCGCGGTTCTCGGCAATTTACGGGCCGCGAAAAGGACGATGAACGGTACGAGCGCCGCCGCCGCCGCAAGGAAAATGCGGGCATAGGCGTTTGAATTCGCCAGAAGCGCACCGATGAGGAGGGGTGCCGCGAGCGAAGCGACGTTCCATGCCGTGAGGAAAAGCGTGCGCACGCGGCCTGTTACCCCCTCTTCGGCGACCGTCGCCTCGAGGAGCAGATCGAGCTCGTATGAGAGGAGGGGCTGGAGTGCGATCATGACGGCAATGAGCAGTATGGCGGCGAAAGCACTGAGCGTCGTCGCGAGCGCGAAAAGCGCGATAACCTCGAGGACGGCGAAGATGAGAGCGAGCTGCTGCGCGCCGTACCGCGCGACCAGATGCGGCAGGAACGAAAAGCAGATGATAGCGCCGAGCGCCCCGAGCGCGACGACGAAGCCCGTATACGCTGCCGGCATATACGAGGCAAGAAACGGAAGCGTGATGTACGCGGCGAGCGTCGAAAAGAGGGAAAAGAAGAAATTGCCGACCGAGAGAACGATGCGAGGATGCATGAATCCGAGGATACCATGGATACGGCGCCTGAAAGGCGCCGTATCCGAGCACTCCTCTCTCGCCCGGTATTACGTCCCGATAAGGACCGGAATGACCATCGGGGCCTTATTGGTCCTCGTGAAGAGGAATCCGGCCATGACATCGGTGAGATTGTTTTTCACGTAGTCGAGGTCGATAGGATTCATATTGCGGGTCGAATCCTCCACGGTCTTCTTGATGAGCAGACGCGCTTCGTTCAGGAGGTTCTGCGATTCGCGCAGATAGATGAATCCTCGGCTGATGATATCGGGCGACTTGCGCAGTTTACCGGTCTTGAGGGCGACCGTCGCGATGATGACGAACATGCCGTCTTTCGCGAGCGACTGGCGGTCGCGAATCACGACCTCCTGCATATCGCCGATCGTGAAGCCGTCGACGATCATCGGTGATGACGGCACTTTCTGTTTGTGGACGTTCATGCGCTCGCCGTCCTCGATGTCTATCACGATGCCGTTGTCCGGGATGATGATGTGGTCTCGCGGAAAGCCAGACTGTTCGACCGCTTTGGCGTGGCAGGTCGTCATCGAGCGGTAGCCGTATGCGGGCATGAAGAACTTCGCGCCGACCTGCTTATTGATCCAGACGAGCTCGCCGGTGTTGCCGTGCCCGGTCGAGTGCACGTCGCTCGAGCGATAGTGGATGAGCGTTACGCCATGGCGGTAAAGGTTGTCTTTCAGTTTCTGTACCGCGATCTCGTTCCCCGGGATGACGGACGAGGAGAGGACGATCGTGTCGCGTTCGGAAAGCATGATGTATTTATGCTGCCGCGTCGCGATGCGCATCAGCGCGGCGAACTCTTCGCCCTGCGCGCCGGTCGAGAGGATGACTATCTTATCGGGCGGATAGTCGTTGATGTCTTGCGCGGGGATGATCGTCCCTTTGTCTATCTGGAGGAGCCCTGTCTTTTCGGCGATCTCAAGATTGTTTCGGATCGAACGTCCTTCGGTAACCACTTTCTTCCCGAGCTTCTCGGCGATACGGATGATGTGGACCATGCGCTCGAATTGCGAGGCGAACGTGCCGATGATAAGGCGTCCGGAGACCGTCTTTACGATGTCTTCGAGCGTCTGATTCACCCGTTTTTCCGGTATCGAGAAACCGTCTTTTTCGGCATTGGTGGAATCGGCGATGAAGAAGATGTTCTTCTGTTTGCCGATCTCTCCCCAGACCTTCTGTTCGTGCTCGGCGGGGATGCCGTCGTCATGATCGAGTTTCAAATCGCCGGTGATGACGACGTTCCCCTGCGGCGTCTCGACGGAGACACCCATCGAATCGGGAATCGAATGCGTGACGGGGAAGAACGTTACGCGCGTAGAACCGATCGTTACCGTCTGCCCGGTCTCGACGGTGATCATTTCCGGTTTCGGTACGTCCGGATACTCTTCCTGGCGGCGCTGGATCATTATCGACGTCAGGTTCTGGGTATAGACAGGCGGCGTCCCGAAGCGCGGCAGCACGAACGGTATGCCGCCGATATGGTCGAGGTGGCCGTGCGTGATGATGACGCCTTTTACGCGGCTGGCGTTTTTCTCAAGGTATTTCGTGTTGGGAAGGATGTAATCGACGCCCGGGCTGCTGTCTTCGGAGACGAATTGGAATCCGGCGTCGAAAACGAGGATGTCGCCCGTTGCTCCGATCTCGACGGCGGTCATGTTGCGGCCGACTTCTTCGGCTCCTCCGAGAGGGATGATGCGGACGGTCGTCGGTCCTGCCGGATCGGGGAAATAATCCGCAGAGGAGCGGTTCGTCCGCAAAGGGGCTGCCGTCGGACGGCGCAACATTCTCTGGATGCGTCTCGATGCGTTTCCGGCGCGCGGCGGCCGGCCGTTCCGTTCAAAACGTTTCGGTGTTCGTGCGTGACGCGGCCGAGCGTCGCTTTCTCGGTGCGGTGCTGGTGCCGGTGCGGGGGCTGGATTCATAACGGTGATGAGGTTACTTTGAAGTAAAATCTGATAACAGAAACGAAGGTTCCTTTGTCGGGCCTGGCGAGGGAAGTATCGGAGATACGCCCACAGCACGGCTTACAGCGAACCCGTACGAAAATCGTTTATTTCTGGTTGGTAAAAAACGGCCACACCGCGTCAGTCAAGCGGTACCAGCGCGCGACCGTCGCGAAACGGTCCGAAGGGGTCGTAATCTGCGGCAATTCGACCCCTTTAAGATCGCTCGGCACCGCGTAGGTGAAATCCGGTGCGTAGATGAACGCCGCCGGATAGTCCGCAGCGACGGCATCTTCTATCTTTTGAAGATCGGCCGCGCGCTGACTCTCATCCGCGGAGCTGCGAGCATCCTCAAGCAGCGCGTCAACCGTCTTGTTTGCGTAGAGCGCGATGTTGAGGCCCGGATCATTGCGTTCCTGCGAGTCCCAGAAAGCGTAGAGGTCTTGATCGCGCCCGACGACCATGCCGTAGAGGAGCGCCTCGTACTTGCGCGGCCGGATGACGTTTTGAGAAAGGTCGCCCGGTTCATAGAGCTCGATATTGACGGGGATGCCGAGGCGCTCCCAGTCTGTCTTGACCGCGCTTGCGACGCTTTTCAACTCAGGAACGTTTGATGTCCGGATGGTGATGGTGTCGAGCGTTTGTTTCGCGCTCGCGTTTTTCCACACACGCGCATTCCCGTCATACGTCCATCCTGCCGCTTCAAGTACCTGTGCGGCTGCTGCGGTCGGATTTTCAAGCTGGGGCACCGATACCTGCTTCACGTCCCCGCCCGGCGGCACGGGCCCCATGATCGCCGTCGCGTATCCTCCGAGCACCGTCTTTACGATGGCCTGCCGGTCGATTGCGAGGGAGAGCGCTTTGCGCACCTCCGCGCGAGCATAGACCTGTTTCTCGTTCGGATTCCAGAACACGCCGAAGATACGCGCATACGGGGCGGTCAACGATCCTTTCGTGCTCAGCCCGTATGCGCTCTCGACAGCGCCGCTTGAAAGAGCGCTCGCGAGATCTTCGGTACGCGAATAGAAGTTGAAACGGATGCCGTCAAGATAAGGACGTCCGAGGACGTAGTACGGGTTTTCAGCAAGCGAGACGCTCTGGATGAGGCCGGACGCGTCACGCGACACCCCTACGACCTTGAACGGGCCTGCTCCGACCGGCATCGTCTCGAGGTTCGAGAAAGGAAACTCCTCGCTCGAGATGTTTTGCCACAAACGTGCCGGAAGGATACCGAGAGTCGTCAGCTCGAGGAAGGGCGCATACGGCTTCGGAAGGACGAAGCGTATGGTGCGCTGGTCGACGACATTCACGCTCACTCCTGACCAGTCTGCGTATTCGGGGCTCTTGAGAGCGGCGTCCTGCGCTTTCTGCACCGTGAAAGCGACGTCATTTGCCGTGACGGGCGAACCGTCTGAAAACTTCGCGTCTTTGCGCAAGACGAAGGTATACGTCTTTCCGTCGCTTGATACGGAATACTGTTCCGCAAGTACGGGAACAAGCGTACCTGTGCCGGAAAGCCCCATGAGGCCGGCGTACGTGAGCGTAGAGAGATCGCGATCCGCGTCGCTTATGGCAAGGAGCGGGTTTATGAACCTCGGGCTTCCGATCTCTCCCTCGACCAGAGTTCCTCCGTAAGCGGGTACTTTTACGAGGAACGTCTGTTCAAGCGCGTAGAGGCTCGATACGGCCGTGACGCCGACGATCGCCGCAAGCACATAGAAGATCATCCGATCGCCCGGCGTAAACGAGCCTATGCGTCCCTGTATCCGTTCAAATACGGGTATGCTGCGCATCCGCGTAAGCTGTTCCCGCAAAGACGTTATGTACGTGCGAGAACCGTTTTCAGGAGTCATAACCCTGACAGAAGGAAGTTCACTATCGCCGTGAGTACGAGGAAGATCGCGATGCCAATCGTTGCGTTAAACAAAAATTTCTCAGCGCCTCTGCGCTTGTAAAAGGTTGACGCAAAATTATCGCCTCCGAAGGCTCCACCGAGGGTTGCGCCGCGCCGTTGCAGCACGATGCCAACGATGAGGAGTATTGAGAGGATGATTTCCGCGTACGGTAATGCCGATACGAGTGCCTCCATCTGTAGCTCATAGGATACCATAAGCGGGCGTGGCGATGCAACTTGCTTGTGGATGATAATTTCTCTATACTCCCCGTACACGGGGCAGCGTTATTATCCGCTTATACATAAGGATATCGTGTCATATGGCAAAAAAACTTTCACTAACGCCGCTTGGCGACCGCATCGTCGTGAAGCCTTC
This sequence comes from bacterium, assembly GCA_021802705.1. Taxonomy (GTDB): domain Bacteria; phylum Patescibacteriota; class Minisyncoccia; order Phycocordibacterales; family Phycocordibacteraceae; genus C7867-001. The sequence continues at coordinate 13,158 of JAJZRL010000004.1, forward strand.
TGAGAAGGAGGGCGAGAAGAGGTTGCCGTCTGGCATCATCATTCCCGAGACGGTAGACAAGGAAAAACCCGCTCAAGGGGAAGTCGTCGCGGTCGGACCGGGCAAGTATGAAGACGGCAAGCACATCCCCATGCAGGTGAAGGTGGGCAATACGGTGCTTTTCTCAAAATACGGCTATGACGAGGTGAAAATAGAAGGACAAGAATATTACATCCTATCGGAGTCAAGCGTATTGGGTATCTTAGGGTAATCGACTCTAATCAGCTTTAATGTAACGATTCATCGACTATGGCAAAACAGATTCTTTTTTCCGAGGATGCGCGCAAGGCTATTGCGAAAGGCATCACGCAAGCCGCGCGGGCGGTGAAGGTAACGCTCGGTCCCAAGGGGCGTAACGTCGTGATCGAAAAGTCATACGGCGGGCCGCGCATCACCAATGACGGCGTATCGATAGCCAAGGAGATTTCCCTCAAAGACAAGTTCGAGAACATGGGCGCCGAGATCGTGAAGGAGGTTGCGAGCAAAACCAACGATACGGCGGGAGACGGCACGACGACCTCGGTTGTCTTATTCGAAGCGCTTGTCGAGGACGGGCTTTCGCGAGTGATGAAGGGCGCGAACGCCATGATGATCCGGAGCGGCATGGAGAAAGCGAAAGCGGCTGCGCTCGCGGAACTCAAGAAAATGGCGAAACCGGTGAGCGGAAAGGCCGAGGTGAAGCAGGTCGCTTCGATTTCGGCGGAATCCGAAGTGCTCGGAAGCATCATCGCCGAGGCGGTCGAAAAGGTCGGCAGCAGCGGCGTCGTCACCGTCGAGGAGTCGCAAGGAACCGAGCTCTCCTATGACATCGTCGAAGGATTGGAGATTGATAAAGGGTATGTCTCGCCCTATATGGTCACGAACCCTGAACGGATGGAAGCGGAGATGAAAGATGCGGCTATCCTGCTCACCGATAAGAAAATCGGGAACATACAGGAAATCCTGCCGCTTCTTGAAAAGGTCGCTCAGTCGGGAAAGAAAGAGCTCGTCATCGTCGCTGACGATGTCGAGGGGGATGCGCTCGCGACGTTCGTCGTCAACAAGCTGCGAGGCGCCTTCAACGTGCTTGCCGTAAAAGCGCCGGGCTACGGCGACCGGAAAAAGGACATGCTTGCCGATATCGCGACAGTCGTCGGCGGACAGATTATCTCCGACGAAGTCGGTATCAAATTCGAGAACGCGACGCTCGGCATGCTCGGGAAAGCCGCCCGCGTGGTCGCGACGAAGGATTCGACGACCATTGTCGGAGGAAAGGGGAAGAAGGCGGACATCACTGCGCGTATCGGGCAGTTGAAAGCGCAAGCGGAGCTCACGGAATCGAAATTCGATAAAGAGAAGCTCGAAGAACGCATCGCGAAGCTCTCCGGCGGCGTTGCGGTCATATCGGTCGGCGCCGCGACCGAGACGGAGATGAAATACCTGAAAGACAAGATTGACGACGCGGTGAAGGCGACGAAAGCCTCTATCGAGGAGGGGATCGTCCCCGGCGGCGGCACGGCTCTCGCCAAGGTCGCCAAGAAGATTTCCGCGAACGAAGGCAAGATGTCTGCGGATGAAGCCGCCGGTTTCGCTATCGTCGTGAGCGCTCTTGAGAAGCCGCTCACCCAGATAGCCATCAATGCCGGCAAAGACGATGCCGCAGTCATCGTTTCGAAAGTACAGGCGGGGAAGGCGAATGCCGGTTACGACGCGATTTCAGACGAGATCGTCGACGACATGCTCGCGAAGGGCATCGTCGATCCGGCAAAGATGCCGCGTATGGCGCTTGAGAATGCCGTTTCCGCTGCGGCGATGCTGCTTACGACCGAAGCGGCGGTTGCCGACATTCCGGAACCGAAGAAGGAGATGCCGGCAGGCGGCGGGATGGACGGGATGGGGTTCTAAAACAGAACGAGGGAGAATAAAACGGCGGCGCACCTGCGCCGCCATTTTATTCTCCGAGCGTCTCGTTGTAGCGTATGACTTCCCACCCGCGCGTCGCTGAGAAAATCTTCCACGGATGGAATTCGCAAATAGTGATACCGGCGTTATCCGAGGCATTGAAGAACGAGAGCTTCACGTAATCGGCGGCGTGGAGGCGTTTGCGGTAGAGCAAGTAGGCGACAAACATCTTCAGGAAGATGCTGTGGGTTACGACGCAGACATCGCGCTTATGCTGGTACGAAAGGTATGCGAGCGCCCTCCGCGCCCGCTTCTTAAGGTCTTCGAAATTCTCTTCGTCCGAGAAACGGTATGCGTCGTCGTGATACGCGCGATCTATCTGGTCGACGATAGGCACGACCTCCGGATCATCAGCCGGTTTGCCGACTATTTCGCTCGGGTTTCGACGTTCTTCGAAAAGCGCCGAGTAGATGATCGGTACCTTGAGGTACTGGTTGATGATGTCCGCGGTTTCCCGCGTCCGTTCGTAAGGGCTTGCGATGATGCGCTTGATAGGAAAGCGCGCAAGGTAACGCCCGACCCGTTCCGTCTGATGCTTCCCGTTTTCCGAAAGCCCGCCATCCGGGCCTTGGCGGATGTGTTCGGCATTCAGGATGGTTTCGCCGTGGCGCACGAGATAAAAGCGCCGCGGCCGCAAGAGGATCGAGAGGATGAACCCGACCGAAATCAGGAACAGCGCGATGAAAAGCGGCTCAAACGCGGTAAGGATGATGGAAAGCGACGGCATATGTCGTCTCTCAGTATAGCCGACGTGTTACACTTATGCCTATCGTTTTAGTATGAATGGCAAATCGCTCATCTGGGGCGGGATGGTTGTCGGATCGACCGTCGGAAGCATCGTGCCGTATTTTTGGAACGGCGGCGTTCTTTCCTATACGCTTTGGAGCGCCATCGGCGGCTTCATCGGCATCTATCTCGGCTTCAAGCTCGCCAAAGCGACCGGCGCGCTATAACCAGCGTCTCACGCTCAAGCGGTACCGGCGGTACTCTTCGCCGAACTTCTTTTCAAGGTATGCCTCTTCGCGCGCAATGACCTTGAACCGTATGAGTGCGAGGATAGGGATCAGCATGAGAAGCATCCAGAATGCGTTGAACCACGAAGTTGCGCCGAAAGAGAAGAGCGTCATGGAAAGATAGATCGGATTGCGGCTGAAACGGTACGGGCCGCTCGTTACGATGGCCGTTGTCGGCCGGCGCACATCCATGTTCGTTTTCGCGTTTCGAAGCGCGCGCGCCGCCGCGGCGATAAGCGCGAGAGAAACCGCCATAAGCGCCGCTCCGATCGGGTAGGCGAAACGCTCCGGCAAAAACGGGAAAGGGAAGATCTCGTTCAGGAGCAGTCCGAGAGCGAGTCCGCCCGCATAGATGAACGGGGGCGGCAGAATGACTTTCGGCGAATCAGGCGGAGCGGTTTCGTTTGGATGCATAGGTATATCGTATATATTTTACAGCATTATATTTTGCCCGCCGATGTCTCTCGTCATAAAAACTCCCGCAGGAAGCGGGAGTTTTTAACAAGATCATTCGGTATCGGATCGAGGGTGTTTTTCGCGAAACCTGTCACTCGCTCCGCACGCTATGTAATAACAAACAAGCTCGTCCTCATTCGGTTCATGCCCAAGAACGAGCCCTGCGCCCCATCGATTGAGAGGGCTTAGTATTTCGATTCTCTGGAGAGCTAGATACTCTTCGAGCGTCAGACCTGTTTTCATCGAGAGTCTCCTTTCGTCAACAACTCACGGTACTGCTTTCCGTAGCGTAGCACCCCGTTGCGTAATTTCAATAACCTTGTTGTGCAACTCTTTATCGTTCCTGACCATTCTTCCGCCGTGCTTCGCGTCGCGATCCTCTTTCAGCGTTCAGTTCGAATCTTGGCGGGATCGAAGATATAATTCAAATATGTATGGAAGATAACCACGCTCATCATCACGACAGGCATGCCAGTCATCATGCCGCCGATTTTCTAAAGAAATTCTGGGTCGCGCTGGTGCTCTGCGTTCCTATCTTTTTCTACTCCGAAATGGCGCGGTCTGTGTTCGGCATACAAGGACCATCGTTCTCTGGTTCGGAATACGTCGGCCTGGTATTGGGCTCGATCGTTTTCTTTTATTGCGGCTGGGTCTTTCTCAAAAGCTCATATGGCGAATTGAAAGACAGGCAACCGGGCATGATGACACTAATCGCGCTCGCGATCACAGCGGCGTACCTCTACAGCTTTGTTTCCGTCACGGAAGGCACGCGCCATGACCTTCTCTTCGAGCTCTCTTCCCTGATTGCCATCATGCTTCTTGGGCACTGGATCGAGATGCGATCGGTTCAGGGAGCGCAAGGGGCGCTGAAAGAGCTCGCGAGACTCCTGCCGGACACAGCAGAAGTGATAAGAAACGGAAACGTGCGAAGCATCTCGCTCAATGAACTGGAAGCCGGCGATAGGATACTCGTTCGGCCCGGCGCAAAAGTCCCTGCGGACGGCGAAATTATAGAAGGCCAATCCGAGCTGAACGAGTCGATCATCACCGGCGAGTCAAAGCCGGTGTCAAAATCCGAAGGCATGAAAGCTATTGCCGGCTCCATAAACGGCGACGGAAGCCTGACCATCAAAGTCACCGGCATTGGCGAGGGCACGTTCCTTGCGGGAGTGATGCGGTTAGTTGCCGACGCACAAGCATCCAAATCACGCCTCCAGATGCTTTCGGACCAAGCGGCTTTTTATTTAACCCTCATTACTGTTGGAGCAGGAGCGCTAACGTTTATTGCCTGGATCATTGCACAAGCGGGTATCGGAACAGCAACCGAGCGGCTTATTGCCGTACTCGTCATCGCGTGCCCGCATGCATTGGGCCTCGCTATCCCGCTTGTCGCCGCAATATCGACGGCCATGGCTGCTCGCAACGGCTTGCTTATCAGAGAACGTCGGGCGCTGGAATCCGCGAGGAACATCGATACTGTGCTCTTTGACAAAACAGGAACACTCACCGAAGGCGTATTTGCCGTTACGTCTTTGAGTTCTGATGAAGCCCTCGCTCTCGCCGCAGCGGTTGAAACTCATTCGGAACATCCGATTGCGAAAGCGGTCGTCATGGAAGCAAAAGCGCGCGGCCTTGCCGTCGGAGATGCTCAGAATTTCAAACGCATCGCTGGCGCCGGGGTTCAGGCAGAAGTGGAAGGTAGAACGGTCTTCGTCGGTCAGCGCAGCGGCGAGGATATTGTCGTGGAAATCGATGGAAAGAACGCCGGCAGTATTACCGTCGCAGACAAGGTGCGCCCTGAAGCTAAGGAAGCGATCGCTTCCTTGAAGCACATGAACGTGCAAGTTGCCATGATTACCGGCGATTCTCAAGAAGTCGCACGAGACGTCGCCAGGCAGCTCGGCATACAAGAGTACTTTTCGCGCGCGCGGCCGGAGGAGAAAGCCGAAAAGGTGAAACTTCTACAATCGCAAGGTAAGAAGGTTGCTATGGTTGGCGATGGCGTGAACGACGCTCCCGCATTAACACAAGCCGACATTGGCATCGCCATAGGCGCTGGCACGAATGTGGCTATTGAATCGGCAGGAATAATTCTGGTACGGAGTGATCCACGCGACATCCCGAAGATTTTTTTACTCTCGCGCCTCACGTACCGTAAGATGATCCAAAATCTATTTTGGGCTACCGGTTATAATGTCGTGGCGATCCCGTTGGCGGCAGGGGTACTGGCGTTTAAGGGTGTCGTGTTACAGCCGGCTCTGGCTGCGATTTTTATGTCTGCTAGCACGGTTATCGTTGCAGCCAACGCAATGCTATTACGGAATCAGAAGTTCTAAAGTTCGAATCCCTTCACGGGTGGCTAGATTTCCTAAAATTGTACTGCGTAATAACGGTCTAGGATAAAGGATATCGGGTCTGTCTGATACAAAAGTCTTCGGGCGGTGAGATATTAGCCTTCGCTTTCAAGCCACCACGCGCTCGGCGCGTGCGAAGAAGGTTCGAGCGAAGGCTAATATCTCACCGCAGATTGAAACTTCCTCGGGACTGAGGGCCGTGCAGATCGAGCGGGTAAGGTGTCTCATGCTATGATGAGAGGCGATGCAAGCGGAAGCGTCGAGAGCGGCCGCCGATGATTCGGCGGAGAGTGGCGCGTATGCGGGGCTGCAGACCATAGCACTTGATGCCCTGCGCGCGCAGTACGGCTACAACGAGCTGCCGGAATTCCGCGAGAACCCGCTCCTCCTCTACCTGAAGAATTTCTGGGGGCCGCTCCCCTGGCTCATGGAGCTCATGGTCGTGGTGACGTTCGTCTCGGGGAGCCGGGTGGAGGCGCTCATCATCATCGCGCTCCTCCTCACAAACAGCGGCATCAACATCCTTGAGCGCCGTTCTGCAGATCGGGCCCTCGCGACCCTGCGCGAGGCCATCCAGGTCACCGCGCGTGTGTGGCGCGATGGGGCGTGGGCGGTCATCCCTGCGCGCGAGCTCCTCCCCGGGGATGTCATCCGCGCGCGGGCGGGAGACGTCGTTCCGGCGGATGCGGTGCTCCTTGCAGGAGCAGTGAGTGTGGACGCTTCAAGCCTCACCGGCGAGTCGCTTCCGGACGATCTCGACGCGGGCGATCCCGCGTACTCGGGAAGCATCGTCCGGCGCGGCGAAGCGACCGCGCGCGTGACGGCGATCGGCAGGGAGACGCGATATGCGCAGACGACCGAGCTCCTCGAGACAGCCCACCCGCCGACTCACATGGAGAAGGTTATCTTCGCCGTCATCCGGTACTTCTTCCTCATGAACGTTCTCGTCGCAATCGGCATTACGGTCTTCGGCGTCGCCGTACACGCGCCGGCGATCGAGATCGTAAACTACGTCATCGTTCTCCTCATGATGTCGGTGCCGATCGCGTTCCCGACCATGTTTGTAGTGGCGCAGACCTACGGCGCCCTGCAGCTTAGTACGGACGGCGCCGGCGTGCGGGACGCGGGCAAGCGGGCGCTCACCCGCCGGCTCGGGGCGGTGCAGGAGGCGGCCGTCATGGACGTCCTCTGCAGCGACAAGACCGGGACGCTCACGAAAAATGAGCTCGCGGTTGCCGCCGTCACGCACTATGGAGACTGTGATGAGAGGCGCGTACTCGCGCTTGCCGCCGCAGCGAGCGATACGGAGGGCGGGGATGCCATAGATCAGGCGGTGCTCGCCCGCGCGGCCGAAGCGACCGCGCGCGTGCCCGAACGGGAAAGCTTCACGCCGTTCGACTCGTCGACCAAGCGCACGAGCGCCGTCGTCGTCGAAGCGGACGGGCGGCGCGAGGTGACGCTCGGGCTTGCAGACCTGCTGCTCGGCCCCGACGTGCGTTTCGCCGACGCCGCGCTTGAGGACGTCGCTGCGATGAGCGCCCGTGGGCTGCGGGTGCTCGCACTCGTCGTCTCTGACGAGCGGGGCGGGAAAGCCTGCGCGGGCCTCGTGGGACTCCACGACCCGATCCGCCCGGACGCACCCGCGCTCATCCGCGAGCTTTCCGAGCTCGGGATCCGGGTGGTTATGATCACAGGCGACGGGCGGATCACGGCGGAAGCCGTCGCCCGGGAGCTCGGCCTTGCGGGCGAAGTCTTCACGCCGGCAGACCTCAAGGAGCATCCAGGCATCGCGCTCTCCGGCGCGGTCTTTGCCGAAGCATACCCCGAAGACAAGCTTGTCATCATCGAGGCGCTCCAGAAGGCCGGCCACGTGGTCGGCATGACCGGCGACGGGGTGAACGACGCGCCTGCTCTGCACCGCGCTGAGGTGGGCATCGCCGTGCTCGGAGCGACCGAGGTGGCAAAACAGGCAGCGAGCTTCATCCTGACGAGCGCGGGTCTCGAGGGGGTCCGGCGAGTGGTGACGGCCGGCCGGCGGGTGTACGTGCGCATCCACACGTGGGTGCTCAACAAGGTCGTGAAGTCCGTGGAGTCGCTTTTCATCGCAACGGTCATCTTTGTGCTCACCCATGCCTACATCCTCTCGCCGCTCCTTGCTATCCTCATCCTCCTCTCGAACGATTTCGTAACGATCGCCATTGCCGCCGATCACACGCGTCCCTTGGCGCGGCCGGCTCGGTGGGACATCCCGCACCTCGTCGCCGGATCGTTCCTCGTCGCCACCGTGCCATACGCGTGCACCATGGGCCTCTATCTGTTCGCCGCGCATGAGGGGTATCCGTTCGAGACGATACGCACGGTGGCGTACGTTTCGCTCATCTACCTCGGAGCAACGACCTTGCTCGCCGTGCGCGCCTGGCCGTTCGGCTGGAGCGTCCGCCCGAAAGGCATCCTCGTCGCCGCGCTCGTCTTCTCGCTCGTCTTCTCGTCGGTAGTGGCCGGATTCGGTATCTTCATCGCACCTCTGCCACTGGTCTTCTTCCCGCTTATCATCGCGCTGTCCGTCGCAAGCTTCTTCCTGATCGAGCTCGTCAAACGCGCTGCGTTCGTTCGGAGGTCTATCGGCGCATGAGTCCGCGCTTCGGGCCCCGCACCCGACGCTGCAACCCGGTGTTTCCGCGAGTTCTAGAGGGTAGAACAGCACCTATTGAGGGTCGCAACAAAACCTCGGCATTGCGGGAACACGCCGATAATAAGTTGTCAATGCGGAGACGGTGGGATTCGAACCCACGAGAGGATTTCTCCCCTGCCTCATTAGCAGCGAGGTGCTTTCGACCACTCAGCCACGTCTCCGTAGGGCAAGGATAACAGACTTAATGAGCGAGGGCGAGCGGGATGACATGTCTTGCCCCGGCTGCTATAAGCGCGTCGATAGCTTCTTGAAGGGTTGCGCCGGTAGTAAGGACGTCGTCAAGGATGATGTAGGTGTAAGAGGGGTCGGCCTTGCGGACAGCCTTGAAGGCGTCTCGTACGTTTTCTTTGCGCGCAGCTCGGGAGAGTGTCGTTTGTGATTCCGTGTCGCGGACGCGCGTAAGGAGCGTCGTTTCTACGAGCATGCCGCCGGCCTTCTCTGCGGCACGCCGCGCGACTTCCTCGACCTGGTTATATCCGCGCATCCTGCGCCGCTTCTTGCTAAGCGGGATCGGTATGATCGAGAATGTGCAGAAATCCGCTTCGTCGATCATGAGCAGGTATTCGGCGAGAGTGTCGGCGAGAAGATCGAAAGCGCGTTCGTTGCCGTGGTATTTCGCTTCATGGATAGCGGCCCGCACGCGAGTATCGGAGAAGGGAAGGAGCGCGGTTGCGGGTGGTCGCGTATCGGGAACCTGGCGCGGATCCAGAAGCGCCGCAAAGTCGTCGGGCGCGAGGCCGCGGAGCGCCTTCTCGTCCGCGCGCGGAGGGAAAAGGATGTCAAGCCAGCGCAGCATGATATCATTCTTACATGTCCGGACTTTCGTTTTTCGCTAATCTCTTTGGGAAAAAGGAAGAGAGCGTCCTTGGCGTCGATATCGGCTCCTCGTCTTTGAAGGTCGTGCAGCTTCGGAAAAAGCAAGGGCGGGTCGTGCTTGAAACCTATGGCGAACTCGCGCTCGGTCCTTACGGCGGCGCGGAAGTAGGGCAAGCGATGAACCTCTCCGCCGAGCAGATTACCGAAACGCTCAAGGACTTGCTGCGCGAAGCGAAAGTGACGGCAAAGAGCTGCGGCGTTTCGATACCGTTCGCCCGGTCCCTCCTCACGCTCGTTGAGCTTCCTTATCGCAAGGATCCGCGAGAGCAGAAGACCGTCATCGAGCTCGAAGCGAGGAAATATATCCCTGTGCCAGTGAGCGAGATACAGCTCGACTGGTTCATCGTTCCCGAGGAAGACCCGTCGCAGAACGCTCCCAAAGAAAAGATCGACGTGCTTATCGTCGCCGTCCACAATGACGAGCTGAAGTTCCTTCAGAGCGTTATCACGGGCGCGCATCTCGCGGCGAGCTTCTATGAGATCGAGATTTTCAGCACTATCCGTGCGGCTGTCGGGGAGCAGGTGAAGCCGGTCATGATCCTTGATATCGGCGCCGCTTCGACGAAAACGTACGTAGTCGAGCACGGGGTCGTGGCGCTTTCGCACGCCATAAGCGTCGGGAGCCAGGATATCACCCGCGCTATCGCGGTTTCCGGCAATCTTCCCATCGCCCGTGCGGAAGTGCTTAAAAAAGAAAAAGGCCTTGAAGGGGGCGAATCGCTGAGCTCCCTCGAGCTCGTCTTCTCTCGAATCTTTTCGGAAGTGCGGCGTGTGCTCATACAGTATGAGACGGCTCATAAGAAATCCATCACATCGATCGTGCTTACCGGCGGCGGTGGTATCACGAAAGCGCTCGACGATTACGCGAAAAGCATCTTTTCGATCGACGTGCATGTCGCGGATCCGTTCTCGAAAACGGAGGCGCCGGCCTTCATGCGGTCGGTTCTCGAAGAGATCGGTCCCGAGTTCGCGGTTGCCGTCGGACTCGCGCTTCGCAAGCTCGAGGAGATGTAGAAGAAAGTTTTACACACGTGTCGCGCTCGAAGCTTGCGAAGCTGTCGTATACTAAAAGAAATGGCTCTTCCTCCGACAATACCGACCTCTTTCGTTCCGTACTCGGCGTCTGCGTCGACGCGGCAGTTCCGCGGCGATTTCTCAGGCGCATTCAATTTCTTCGCGTACGCCGCGTTTTTCATCGCGCTCTCGCTCGCCGTCGGAGTTTTCTTTTACGGCCGCATCCTTTCCGCGACGCTCGCATCGAAAGACGCCGATTTAAGCAAAGCCGAAGCGTCGGTTGACGAGACGACCGTCAACAGCTTCCTGCAGCTGCACAACCGCCTCCTTTCCGGAGAAACGCTCCTCGGGAACCATGTCGCTCTCTCGAATTTCTTCACGCTACTCGAGACCATCATGCCGACGAGCGTCCGCTTCTCCTCGTTGAATCTTTCGCTCGACAGTTCATCCGGTGCGGTACAAGTAGACGGATCAGGCGTTGCGAAGAGTTTTAACGCTCTAGCATCCGCTTCTATCGCTTTCGCGAAGGACGGCCGCATCAAGAACGCCATATTCTCGAATATCAGCGTCAATAAGAACAGCTCGGTCACCTTCGCCTTCACCGCATCGCTTGATCCGAAACTCGTCGCGTTCTCGCCGTCGGCTTCCGCAACGCTTGCGCCGAATGCCTCGACGACAACAGCATCAACGACGGCGACGACGAGCGCCCCTCTGCCATGAACAGCCGCGTCCTTCCGCTCCTCGCTCTCATCGCGACCATCGCCATCTTTTTCGGGTATGTGAAGCCTACCTGGAGCGGCGAGATAGCGAATCTCAATACCGCTATCGCCGCCGACGATCAGGCTCTTGCAGCCGCGGATGCATACGCTTCACAGCAGAATGCGCTCATTGCCGCGCGCAACGCCATCAATCCACAGGACCTTTCGAGGCTCTCGACGTTCTTGCCGAGCTCGGCCGATAATGTCGGCATCATCCTCGACCTGAACGCTCTCGCCGCCCGCTCCGGCCTTTCCCTCTCGAGCATCGATGTTTCTAAAAATGCGGCGGCAGATGCTACTCCGACAAGCGCTCCGAACGGAACCTTCTCAGCAACTCCTTCGACCGGCTCCGTGAACTCGGTCGATCTCTCCCTTTCCGCCGTCGGTACCTATAGCGCATTCCAGACATTTCTTCAGGGGATTGAAAAGAGCCTCCGTCTTCTCGATGTCCAGAGTCTTTCCGTGACAGGCTCCGATACCGGATCGTATAATTACAGTATGACCATCCGTTTATACTGGCTCCGCTAATCCGCTATGAAATTCAATTCAAGCACCATCCTTACGATTCTCGCGACGCTTATCGCTGCGGCCGGCGCGTATTGGTATTTCTTCACCGGAACAGGAAATCAGCCGCCGCTTACCGCAAACGCATCGAAAAACGAGGCACAAGCGCATTTCCAAGCGCTCGTCAGCGAACTGCAGACGATTTCCTTCGATACCGGCATTTTTTCTGATCCGCGTTTCAACGCGCTCGCCGATCTTACGACGCCCGTCGCTCCGGAAACATTGGGCCGTCTGGATCCATTCGCCCCGATTCCTGGCATAAGCGGAAAATGAGTAATGAATCTTCTCGGACTTCTTCTTGATAAAGGCCTTCTCTCTGCGAATGATCGCGTAGCGATCGAGGCCGAACTCGCGAAGAATCGTCCGCTTAAGGACGTGCTTGCCGAACACGGCATCTCGCTCAAAGATGCGCTCGCCTCCGCAGGGGAGGTCTACAAGCTCCCTACCCGGATACTCGGTAATCCTCCGGCCAGCGAAGACGCGCTGAGCTATATCCCGATCGACTCGGCGCGCCACTACGGATTCGTCCCGCTTAACATAGTCGACGGGGCGCTCGAGGTCGGCATCGTCGATCCTGACAATATCGAGGCGCTCGATGCGTTGCAGTTCATCTCAGGCCAGACGGGCGTGCCATATAAGATCTTCCTCATCTCGAAGGAAGATTTCGAGCGGGTCCTTAAGGCGTATCAGAACCTTACCGGCGAGATAGGGAAGGCGCTTTCCGAGTATGAAATGAGCAGCAAGCCTGCCGCTGCGCAGCCCGCCTCTCCCGAGGCGGAGTCGCAAGACGACAAGCCGCTCACTCTCACGACCGGCGCCCAGCACGAGACCCTCAAAGAGGATGCGCCGGTAACGAAGATCGTCTCGACGATACTGCGGTACGCTATCGAAGGCCACGCTTCCGACATCCATATCGAGCCGTCGCCGACCAAGACCCGGGTGCGTTTCCGTACGGACGGCGATCTCCACACCTCTCTTGAACTCCCCGCAAAAGTGCGCGATGCGGTCATCGCGCGCGTGAAGATTCTCGCAAAACTGCGTCTCGATGAGAAAAGAAAACCGCAGGACGGCCGTTTTTCAGCGACCATCGATATGCGACGTATCGATTTCCGCGTCTCGACCTTCCCGACGGAATACGGAGAAAAGGTCGTGATGCGTATCCTCGATCAGTCGGCCGCGACGGCGACGCTCGATTCGATTGGCTTTTCGGAGGAGCAGCTCTCCGGCATACGCGATATGATGAAAGCGCCCTACGGCATTATTCTTATCGCCGGTCCGACCGGATCAGGAAAGTCGACGACGCTCTTCGCTATGCTTTCCGAGCTTGATCGCGAGACCGCCAACGTGGTTTCGCTCGAAGACCCCGTCGAGTACGAGATACCCGGCGTTTCCCAGAGCCAGGTGCGGCCGGAGATAGGCTATACTTTCGCGAGCGGGCTGCGATCTATCTTGCGCCAAGACCCGGATGTCATCATGGTCGGCGAGATCCGTGATAACGAAACCGCAGTCCTCGCCGTGCAGGCGGCTCTTACTGGTCATCTCGTTTTCTCCACCATCCATACGAATACCGCCACCGGCGCGATACCGCGCCTCATCGACATGGGCGTCGACCCTTTCCTTATCGCGCCGACGCTCGTTGCGGTTATCGGGCAACGTCTCGTGCAGAAGCTCTGCGACGGCGCGGGGAAGCCTTTTCCGATCACCGCGAGCATGAAAGCGTTTCTGGAGCGGGAATTCGAGGACCTGCCCGCCGAATACAAGAAGAAACTGCCTCCGTTTGAAAATTTCTATCGCGCGAGCCCGACGACCGAGTGTCCGAACGGTACGCGTGGCCGCACGGCGGTCTTCGAGATCCTCAACATGGAGAAGAGTATCGAACAGGTCGTGCTCAAGGAGCCGGTTGAGGAAACCATTTATACCGCCGCGCGTGCGAACGGGATGCTCACGATGCACGAAGATGCCATCATAAAGGCTCTTCAAGGGAAGATTCCTTTCGAGGAGGTGAATACGCTCGGCGGAGACCTTCTTCCCGAAGGGGATAGCGATACCGAGTAACCGGCTCTCATGTACTATACTATCCTATAATGGCTTACCGAATCTATCTCGTCGACGACGACCGTTTCCTCCTCGATTTGTATGCGATAAAGTTTAAGAATGCCGGTCACGACGTAAGCGTGTTTAATGGCGGCGAAGACCTTCTCGCCGCGCTCCGCAAGGAAGACGCGCCCGTACCAAGCGCCATCCTGCTCGACGTTATCATGCCCGGCATGAGCGGTTTCGAGATTCTCGATACGATACGGAAAGAGGGTCTTGCGAAAGGGGCGAAGTTCATCATCCTTTCAAATCAAGGACAGGATTCCGATTTCGAGAAGGCGAAGGAGCTCTCCGTTGACGGCTACATCATAAAAGCATCCGCCATCCCGTCAGAGGTGCTCACGGAGACTATCCGTACCATCGAGGGTGGTGCGCAGCAGGGCGGCGGAGAACTGCCGATCCACCAGTAAAATTTAACCACCATGGCTGCTGACAAACGTCTTGAAGAACTCCTCGATATCGTCATCACGGAAGGCGGCTCCGATCTGCATCTTTTCGTCGGCGGTCGCCCGGTGGTTCGGATCGCGGGCGCGCTCATCCCGCTCTCGAAGTACCCGGTATTTGCCGCTGACGAGACGGAGGCGATGTTGAAGAGCATCGTGCCGCCGGACCGCTGGGATTCTTTTATGGAAAATCAGACCATCGATCTTTCGTACGCCTACCGGGAAGACATGCGTTTCCGCGTAAACGGCTACCGGGTACAGGGAGGGGTAGCTATCGCGTTCCGGCTTATTCCGCATGCGGTACGCACCTTCTCCGATCTCAACCTCCCGTCCGTGCTCGAAGTCTTCACGCAGCGCGAACAAGGCTTCTTTATCGTCGTGGGGCCGGTCGGGCACGGCAAATCAACGACGCTTGCCGCGATGATAAACCGCATCAACGATTCTCGTGCGGAGCACATCCTCACCATCGAAGATCCGGTCGAATACGTCTTTACGCCCAAGAAATCGCTCATCCATCAGCGTGAAGTGTACGTCGATGCGCCCAGCTTCAGCACGGCCTTACAGAGCGCGTTCCGTGAAGATGTCGATGTCATCATGGTCGGCGAGATGCGCGATTATGAGACTATCTCGGCGGCAGTAACCGCCGCCGAAACCGGCCATCTCGTCTTTTCGACGCTCCACACCAACAACGCCGCGCAGACCATCGACCGCATCATCGACATGTTTCCGGCCGAGCAACAAGACCAGGTGCGCGTGCAGCTCGCCGGTTCCCTGGCGGGTATCTTTTCCCAACGGCTCATACCGCGCGTTTCAGGCGGGCTTATTCCGGCGTACGAGCTCCTCATCAACAACAACGCCGTCGCAAACCTCATCCGCGAGGCGCAGACCCACGAGATCAGCGCCGTCATCCAGACCTCTTCGCAAGATGGCATGATCGACATGGACCGCATGCTCGCAGACCTTGTTCATCGCGGGGAAGTCACGGTCGAGCACGCCTATGAGCACTCGATGGACCCGAAAACCTTTGAACGCTATCTTTAGCCTGCCATGCTTTTCAAATATCACGCTATCGATCAAGACGGTCATGAGCGGGACGGAACCATCGAAGCGCCGTCGCAGGAAGTCGCCATCTCGGCGCTGCAGCGCCGCAATCTCATCATTTCGGCGATAGAGTCGACCGAGAAGCGGTCGGTGCTCGAGATCGAGATACCGTTTTTCAACCAGGTCTCGAACAAGGACGTCGTCGTCCTTTCGCGCCAGGTAGCGACGCTCTTCGAAGCGCAGGTGTCTGCGCTTCGCGTCTTCAGGCTCCTCGCCGCCGAAGTCGACAATAAGCAGCTCTCGTCCGTCCTCTCCGCAGTCGGAGACGACCTCCAAAGCGGAAGCCCCATAAGCAAGGCTCTTGCGCGCCACCCGAAAGTATTCAAGCCGTTTTACGTAAACATGGTCGCAGCCGGAGAAGAGTCCGGGAAACTCTCGGAAACGTTCGTCTACCTCGCCGACTACCTCGACCGCTCCTACGATGTCATCAGCAAGGCCGAGAACGCGCTCATCTATCCGATCTTCGTCATCGCCGTCTTCTTCGGCGTCATGGCGCTCATGCTCACGCTCGTGATCCCGAAGATAAGCGCGGTGCTGCTCGATTCCGGCCAGCCGGTGCCGCTCTATACGAGCATCATCATCGGCTTTTCGAACTTCCTCATCCAGTACGGCATCTTCCTGATCATCGGGCTCATCGGGCTTGGCATATATGCGTGGCAGCTCAGCAAGACCGAGCGCGGCAAGCTTCTTCTCGACGGGATCAAGCTTTCGGTGCCGTACGTAGGCGACCTCTACAAGAAGCTCTATCTCGCGCGCATCGCGGACAACTTCTCCACCATGCTTACTAGCGGCGTCTCGGTCATCAAGGCGCTTGAGATTTCCGCAGCTGTCGTCGATAACTCCGTCTATGCGAACGTCCTTACCGCCGTCGGGGCGGACGTGCGCGGCGGCTCGGCCGTCTCAAGCGCGCTCGGGAAGCATCCGGAGATGCCGGGCATCATGGTCGCCATGACAAGGGTCGGAGAGGAGACCGGCGAGCTCGGCAAGATCCTCACGACGCTCGCGAAGTTCTATAACCGCGAAGTGGTGAATGCGGTCGATACGCTCGTCGGGCTCATCGAGCCGATCATGATCGTGATGCTCGGCCTTGGCGTCGGTACGCTCCTCGCCGCGGTGCTCCTTCCTATCTACAACCTCGCAAGCGCCATTTGAGCGCTTCCGAGAAAACGCTATCCACAGCCTGTGCCCAAAAAGCGTATGCGTGCGCTAAAATAGAACACAGGTATAGATAACAAGTTAATAATCGCAAATAATCTTTATGTATAACAATCGTTCTCGAGGTTTCACCCTCATCGAGCTCCTCGTCGTGATCGCCATCATCGGCATCCTCTCGGCGGTCGTGCTCGCTTCGCTTAGCACCGCTCGCAGCAAAGGTAGTATCGCCGCCATCCAATCAAATATAAATGCGGTACAGACGCAGGCGGAAATATATTACGGTAGCAATTCTAATAGTTATGGTACGCAAGCATGGTCAAGCGGGGCCGCGTCAGCGTGTACGGGAGGCATGTTCTCTGATTCGACCATAACAAAGGCGCTTGCGCAGGCAGATTCTTCGAACGGAAGCGGCAATATAGACTGCGTTGCGAATGGCACCTCATACGTTGTCGCCGCAGATATCAGCCAGCTTCAAGCTCCCGTTTCCCCGCAAGTTGGAAATTGGTGGTGTGTTGATTCCTCGGGAACGGCACGACAAGAAACAGCAACCGCATTCCCAACGGCTGCCATCTCTGTCTGCCCGTAGGAAGAAGTAGTAAACACAAAAACCCGCGGCTATGCCGCGGGTTTTTGATATGATACAAGGATGCTTTCTCTCTCGCTTATAACGTTCTTCGCTCTTGGCGCGCTCGTCGCGAGCTTCATAGGCGTGGTCGTTGCGCGCCTCAACACCGGGGAAGGTTTCCTTACGGGCCGCTCGCGGTGCGATGTCTGCGGGGCGCCGCTCTCGTTTCTCTCGCTCGTGCCGATCGTCTCATACCTCGCTTCGTGCGGCCGCGCCCGCTGCTGCGGCGCGCGCATTTCGGCGCGCGCGCCGCTCTCCGAATTCCTTCTCGGCGCGCTCTTCGCCCTCTCTTTCGCACGGCTCGGGCTTACCGTGACGCTCCTCTTCATGCTCGTGTCCCTTTCGATGCTCCTTGCCCTTGTCCTCTACGACCTCATGCATCAGATACTGCCGGCCGGACTCCTTACGGCATTCGTCCTTGCTGCGGCGGCAACCGGATTTTTATCGGCGAGCGATTTTGAGACGTTTGGAAGATCGCTTCTCGTCGCAGGTGTTTTCGCGCTCTTTTTCGCGCTCATTCACTTTCTCTCGCACGGCCGCGCCATGGGCTTTTCCGACACCCCGCTTGTTTTCGGTCTCGCTCTCCTTGCGGGGGAGCATGCGCTGCCCGGGTTCGTCTTCTCGTTTTGGATCGGCGCCGTCATAGGGATAACGCTGTTGGCGCGGCGGCCTCATGGTTCTAGAATAGGGGTTGAGGTGCCGTTCGCCCCGTTTCTGGCCGCCGGCTTCCTTCTCGCATACTTCACCCAATGGAATCCTTTCCTTATCGCCGCGGTTTTACCCTGATCGAGCTTCTGGTCGTGTTCGCTATCATCGCCGTCCTTTCTCTCGTCGTGATTACCAGCCAGAGCTCTTTCAATAAGACGCTCGTCCTTACCAATACCGCGTATGACCTCGCGCTCGCGCTCCGTTCCACCGAAACCTACGGCATCGGCAATCGCGCGATCGGTTCGAGTCAGAATGCGAATGCCGGTTACGGTCTCGACTTCCAGAAAGCGAACCAGACATCCTTCACGCTTTTTGCCGACACCTATCCGCCGATAGGGAGTTCAGGGCTCTGCCACACGCCGCCCGCAAATGATCCGACCGGTCCGAACGCCGTACCCGGTAATTGCGTATATGATGCGACTCAAGGAGAAAAAGTGATGAGCTATACCATCGCAAACAACATCACGATAAGCAATTTTTGCGCAGGGGTGGGCAGCTCTTGGGCATGCGCGAATGGGACAGGATTCTTCACGCTCTCTTCTCTCGACATCGTATTCTCGCGGCCGAATCCGGTCCCTTTCATACGGGCACGCATCCTTACTTTCCCTCCGGTTTCCGCGGACGCGGCGTGCATCACGCTCTCTTCTCCTTACGGCGGCTCGCGTTACGTCGCGGTTAACGCTGCGGGAGAGATAACCGTCGCAACCTCATCATGTCCATGACCCGCTCAAGAGGCTACACGCTCGTCGAGCTCATCGTTGCGATGGGTCTCTTCGCGCTCGTCATGCTGCTTGCTTCAGGCGCGTACCTCATGATGATAGGGGCAAACCGGCAAGCGCAAGCCATCTCTACCGGCATCGACAACCTCTCTTTCGCGCTTGAAAGCATGACCCGCAGCATACGCACGGGCACATCCTATGATTGCGGTACCCTGACTGCCAGCCCTAACGACTGTTCCGGTGGCAAGAGCACCTTTTCATTCAAAGACCAGTCCGGGAAGATAATCGCTTACACGGTAAATGCATCGACGCTTCAGGAGTCGACCGACGGGGGCAACACGTGGGTTTCGCTTACCGACCCGTCGGTAAACATCTCGTCGCTCATGTTTTATGCCTATGATACGGAGCCGACGTCGGACGGCAACTACGGCCAGCCGCGCGTTACGATCGTCGTGTCCGGCAGCGTCTCTTCTGGGCCCAACAAGACGGTACCTTTCACGGTTGAGACGGGCGCGACGATGCGCGGCGTGGACCTATAGTATATGAAGTATCCAATATGCGTATGAAAAACGTCGCCGCCAAACAGGAAAAACAGGAGAATGGTCTCTTTTATCCGGCTACGAACGGGAAGCGAAGAGACCGACAGGGCGGGTTTACGCTCGTCGAAACTCTGGTTGCCATCGCGATCCTTGCCCTTGCCGTCTCGGGACCGCTCTTCATAGCGGATCGCGCCATCGTTGCGGCGCAGTCGGCGCAATATCAGCTCACGGCTTCATATCTCGCGCAGGAAGGCATCGAATACGTGCGCGCGATGCGTGATAACGCCTATCTCGCCGCGTACCAGACCAATAAAACCAACAATACCGCATGGTGGAACGGTTTGAACGGTTTCTTAACTGGGAATTCGTCGAGCTCGATCATGCCCTGCGTTTCGTTGCTCTGCACGCTCGACCCGACGCGCCCTATGGGCGCTGGAGTCTTCAACAGCAACCAGGCGCTTGCAGAGTGCAGTGGCGCGTGCCAGCCTCTCTATCTCACAAGCACCGGCTATACCGAACAGAGCGCTCTTCCGGGTGCTGTGAAGACCCCGTTTACCCGTACGATAGAAATCGGTTATACGCCCGCGATGCCGGATTTCGCCGAAGCGACCTCTACCGTATCGTGGAACTTCCATGGCACCATGTATTCCGTCGAGATTGTCGACTACCTTACGCCATGGCAATAACGATGAAAAGAGCGGGTAGGAAAGCGTACGCTCGGAATCCCCGGCGAGGGTTTGCGCTCCTTGTCGCCGTCATCTTCATGTCGGTGATGCTCGTTCTCGGTCTCATCCTCGGCTCGTTAAGCTATAAGCAGCAGATACTCGCTTCCTCCGCCATCGAATCGCAAGATGCGTTCTATGTGGCTGACGCCGCGCTCGAATGCGCCCTGTTTTCCGACCAAAAACAGAATGAGTTTGCCTATCCTTCGCCGTACAACCCGCTCTCTTCTCCTTCCGCGCCTGGTCTTATATGCCGGTATGTTTCTCCGGTTTCTTCGACCGTACTTTCTTACACGTCGCAAGAAATGGTTACTTTTAATCGCGTTCAGATCGATTCGGGTACGGGAAGCGGCTGCGCGGACGTGACCGTCTATAAGCCTTCTTCAAGCACGGGGACAACCTACATCTTCTCGCAGGGCTACAACGTTCCGTGCAGCACAGTGCAAAGCGCTTCAAGCGGCGTTAATGCGGGAAACCTCTTCAGCAATGCGCGCATCGTGGCGCGCGGCTTGAGCGCCGAATACAACTAGGACCGAGCTGGTATAGTGGCGGGGTATGGCGGCTTCGAAAAGCATACGCGAACGAGCGGCACGGCTGCGCGATACGATAACGAAATATCGCGCGCTCCAGCACGAGCGGGACGTCTCTCCGATATCGCCGGAGGCGCTTGATTCGCTCAAGTACGAGCTTGCTGCGCTCGAAGAGAAATATCCGGAACTCATTACGCCGGATTCGCCGACGCAGGTCGTCGCGGGAGCGCCGGTGCCGTTCTTGAAGAAGGTTCGGCATGCGGTGCCGCAATGGTCATTCAACGACGCTTTCACTAAAGATGATATCGAAGCGTTCGACGAACGCGTGCGGAGGCTTTCCGGCATTCCGCCTACGTATGACCTTGAACTCAAGATCGACGGGCTCAAGATCGTCTTTACCTACGAAAAAGGCGCGCTCGCGCTCGCTGCCACGCGCGGCGACGGCACGTTCGGCGAGGATGTTACGCATAACATACGCACCATCGCGCCGGTTCCGAAGCTCCTGAAGCGTCCGGTCGATATCGTCGTCGAAGGAGAGGTGTATCTTACGCGCTCCGGCTTCAAGAAGCTCAATGACGAACGCGCGCGGCGCGGCGAACCTCTCTTCGCCAACCCGCGCAACGCCGCCGCCGGTTCCATCCGCCAGCTCGATCCGGCCGTCGCTTCCGGCCGGCCGCTCAGCGTTTTCGTCTACGATGTCGCGGCGACCTCGGAAGCCTTTCCTCCCACCCAGAGCGAGGAGCTCGGCTACCTTTCGGATCTCGGCTTTCCTGTGAACCCCCATCACCGGCACGCCGATACCCTTGAAGAGGTCTTTGCGTATTGGGAGACATGGCAGGGCATAGCGCGCACGAAGATCGACTATCAGATCGACGGCATCGCACTCAAGGTCGAATCGCGCGCGACGCAAGAAACGCTCGGCTATACCGGCAAGGCGCCTCGGTTTGCCATAGCCTTCAAGTTTCCTCCCGAACAGGTCGAGACGGTTGTCGAGGATATCTCGCTTCAGGTGGGGCGGACGGGGAAATTGACGCCGGTCGCGCATGTATCGCCGATTTCCGTCGCCGGTACGACCGTCGCGCGGGCGGTGCTCCACAACGAGGATTTCATACGGGAGAAGGATATTCGCATCGGCGATACGGTCATCCTGCAGAAAGCGGGAGACGTCATTCCCGAGATCGTTTCCGTCGTGAAAGAGATGCGTCCGAAGAAAACGGCGCCGTGGCATTTTCCGGCCCACTCGCCTTTGTGCGGCGGCGATGGCGCGATCGAACGATGTCCCGGCGAGGCGGCGCACCGCTGCAAGACAGCCGGCTCTTTCGAGCAGCAGGCGCGGCGCCTCATTCATTTTGCCGGTAAAAGCGCGCTCGACATCGACGGGATGGGCCGCAAGACCGTGCGGCTCCTCATGGAGCAGGGGCTCGTTTCCGAATACGACGATTTTTTCGACCTCACTAAGGATGAGCTTCTTCAGCTTGAGGGGTTCGAGGAGACGAAAGCCGAGAACCTCATCAAGGCGCTCGTTCGCGCGAAGAAGCCGACTCTCGCCCGGCTTCTCGTCGGTCTTAGCATTCCGCATGTGGGGGAAGAGACCGCTTTCCTGCTTGCGACGCGGTTTGAAACGCTCCGTGCGCTCCGCACAGCTCGCGAAGCGGCGCTCTCGCGTATCGACGGCATCGGGCCTGTGATCGGAGCCTCTGTTGCCGCATGGTTTGCCGACCCCGACAACGAAGCTCTTCTCTCGCGTCTCTCGAAACATCTGAAGATAGGGAAGGTCGTTGCGCTCGGCACCGGCCTCTTTTTGGGGCAGGGCGTCGTCATCACCGGTACGCTTCCGACTCTCTCGCGCGAAGAAGCCGAAGCGCTCGTGCGGAAGAACGGCGGAAAGGTCGCGGCTTCGGTTTCTTCGAAAACATCGTTCGTCGTCGCGGGCGAAAATCCCGGCTCAAAATATGACGCTGCGCAAGCACTCGGCGTTCCGATCATTTCCGAGGAAGAGTTCCTCAAGCGCGCCAAGGCGTGATAGAGTGCAAGGCAATGGCGACGGTAGAGGAGGTAAAAAAGCTCGCGATGCTCGCGCGCATCGCGATAGCCGAGGAAGACGTCCTGAAATTCACGAACGAATTCGACGCTATCCTTGCATACGTGGGGCAGCTCGAAACGCTCGATCTCTCCGACAGCACGACGGATGCGAAGCCGCCTTTGCGCAACAGCATGCGCATCGATGGCGACCCCCATGCTCCGGGCGTTTATACCGAGACACTCGCCGCGCAATTCCCCGACCGCGAGGACGATGCGCTTTCGGTAAAACAGATTGTCCAGCATGACTAAGCCGAACGAAATGACGGTGAGCGAAGCGGCGCGCGCGCTGCGCGCGCGCGATATCTCCGTGCAGGAGCTTTGGGATGCGTGTGTTCTCGCGTCTCACGAGCGAAATCAAGAGCTCAACGCATTCCTTGAGATCTTTGAAGCCGACAAAGCGGCGGTAGCAGCTGCGCAAAAACGTATCGATACGGAAGGCGAGACGGCGCCGCTTCTCGCCGGTATCCCCCTCGCGATAAAAGACAACATCCTCATAGAAGGAAAGGTCGCAAGCGCGGCATCGAAGATGCTTGAGAACTACAGAGCGACCTATGACGCGACAGTCGTGAAAAAGCTCAAAGAGGCGGGGGCGCTCTTCCTCGGGCGCACCAACATGGACGAGTTCGCGATGGGTTCTTCGACCGAACACTCCGCATACGGAACGACGAAGAACCCGCGCGATACGCGCCGTGTTCCGGGCGGATCTTCCGGAGGCTCCGCTGCCGCGGTTGCCGCGCATCTCGCTCTCGCCGCTCTCGGTTCCGACACGGGCGGCTCCATACGCCAGCCGGCGGCGCACACCGGCATCGTAGGATTGAAGCCGACGTACGGCTCCGTCTCGCGGTCCGGGCTTATCGCGATGGGTTCTTCGCTCGACCAAGTCGGTCCTTTGGCGAAGACGGTCGAAGACGCTCGCCTCATCTACGAAGCGATCGCCGGCCAGGACCCGCTTGATGCGACGACGATTCCTCCCGGCCTTTGTCCCGCGCGCCCGATGAAGAAGCCCATGCGCATAGGTGTCCCGAGGCATCTTATCGGCGAAGGGGTCGACCCCGACATACGCGCCGCTTTCAGTGCCACGCTCGATGCTCTTGCTGACGCCGGACACACGCTTACGGATATCGAGCTGCCGATGAGCCATCACGCGCTTGCCGCGTATTACGTCATCATGCCCGCCGAGGTCTCGACCAACCTCGCGCGGCTCGACGGCATCCGCTACGGGCTTGCACAGCGCGGCGATACTTTGCTCGACGACTACCTTCTTTCACGCACGAGCGGTTTTGGCGAAGAGACGCGCCGACGCATCCTGCTTGGGACCTTCGTGCTCTCTTCCGGCTATATCGACGCGTATTACCGCAAAGCCGACGCTGCCCGCGCCGTATTGCGCAAGGAGTACGCGGATGCTTTCGATAAGGTTGACGCTATCGTGTTCCCGACAACGCCATCGCCGGCGTTTGCGTTTGGCGAAAAGAGCGATCCGCTCGCGATGTATCTTGAAGACATTTTCACGGTCACCGCGAACCTGACCGGCATGCCGGCGCTCTCCGTCCCGATGGGTTTCGTCGAGCGGGACGGGGCCTCGCTTCCGGTGGGGATGCATATCACCGCGCCGCACGGAGCAGAAGACACGCTTTTCTCCTTAGGCGCAGAGGTGGAGAAAGAGCGCCGCGCATAGCGTATTTTCATCTATACTGGAAACGATGCCTATCACGCATGTAAACTTCTTCCAGATCGCTCATAACCTCGCTTACGGCAGCTACACATCGGCAAGCTACGCGACGCTCCAGCAGCTCGCCGCTCACGTATGGTTTTGGGTCGTTATCGTCGGCTACGCGCTTTCGGGAATCGGTTTTTTTCTGGTCATCTATACGACCAGAAAGATCTTCGACCTTCGCGCGCGCGAAAGCGAATATTATGGTGCGGTATTGATCGCGCCCGAAGCCGAGATCGGGACGAATCCTCGGTGGCAGCACATCGAATCGCTTGTCGCTGATATGAGTGCGAGCGAGTGGCGCGAGGCCATCATCGAAGCCGACATCATGCTCGATGACCTGCTCACGAAGCAGGGTTATACGGGAGAAGGAGTCGGCGAAAAACTGAAGGCTGTCGAGCCGTCCGACTTCGATACGCTGCAAGACGCATGGGAAGCGCACAAAGTGCGCAACCAGATAGCGCACGAAGGATCTTCCTTCGACCTCTCCGAGACGCTCGCGCGCCGTACCATCGCCCGTTATGAAGCCGTCTTCCGCGAGTTCAAGGTCATCTAAAAGGATTTTGGTCGGGTTGCATTGTCGAGCTCGTTTCTTTATACTTGCAGAAGCGGGGTAGAGGAGAGGTACCTCGGGAGGCTCATAACCTCCAGACGCCGGTTCAATTCCGGCCCCCGCAACAAGGTAGTGCGGCCTGCCATACAGACCGTCCGGCATCGAAAGTGCCAAAAATCAGTTCAAGACCGACACGATTAAAACTTGCGAAAGGCGCCCGAAAGGGCGCCTTTCGCAATGCATCTTCACGGGAATGAGGTTCTCGTCATTTCTTTCGGGACACTTTATACACCGCCAGAATCTCGCTGATGGCTTTCTTCTGCGCTCCGCCCCGCATCTGCTCGACCACATGCGTCGAGAGGTGGTTCTCAAGCATCGCGTCCTCGACTGCCGAAAGCGCCTGCCGTATCGCGGACGCCTGCGTTATCACGTCGATGCAATACGTATCGTTCTCGACCATCTTCTCCAACCCTCGTACCTGCCCTTCGATAGTTTTCAACCTGCGCACCACTTTCCGCTTGACGTCGGGTTTCATAGGTCCATAATACCCCTAGGGGGTGTTAGGTCAAGAATGCTTACTCGCATAATCCTTTTTGTATGAAAACATTCGCACTAGGCACATTTCTCGCGGCTCTCGCACTCGTCGGTTTCGGCGGTGCGGCGCACGCGCAGATGATGTACGGCAACGGCTACGGCTCGGGCATGATGGGCTACTACGGCAATACGGAAACGTCGACCTCTACCGCGACGACGACGAACGCGGGCGATGCCGCCGGTGCCGCGCTCTGGCAGAAACTCTCCTCTGGACAGGTCTCCTGCGGCTCACTTTCCCAGAGCGACTTCGCGACCCTCGGCGACTACGTTATGGGCAACATGATGGGCGCGTACCACGATCAAGCCGACCAGTACATGACGCGCTCTCTCGGGCAACAGGGAGAGGAACAGATGCATATCGCGATGGGGGAACGCCTCTCTGGTTGCAACCCGTCTGCCGCGTATCCCTCGGGCGTATCGGACTTTTACCCGATGATGGGTGGCTGGGGGCCAGGCAGCTACTCAATGATGGGCTTCGGTTCTGGCGTATTCGACTACAGCGCCTTCGGCGGCATCGTCATGGCGCTCGTGTGGCTCTTCGCGATTATCGGCGTCGTAGCATCGATCATGTGGCTCGTGCGGCGCACGGATAAGTGAGTATGTATTTACCAGAACACGAACAAAGCGAAAATAAAACAACCGGACACTACACATGCCCGATGCATCCCGAGATCATGCAAGAGCGTCCCGGCATCTGCTCCGAATGCGGCATGAACCTCGTTCCTGCGGATAGGGCGAGTGATCATGACCATTCGCATGATTGGCATGACCGGCACGCCGGACACTCGACCGCCATGTTCTTGCGAAAGTTCTGGGTGAGCTCCGTGCTCTCGATTCCGGTCGTGCTGTACTCATCGATACTCAATATACTTTTCGGTTTTTCTGCCCCGGCGTTCCCCGGCTCCGCCTACATCCCGCTCATTCTCGGCTCCATCGTCTTCTTCTACGGCGGTTCCGTCTTCCTCGCGAGCGCGTGGCGCGAGATCAAGGCACGCGTGCCCGGCATGATGACGCTCATTTCGGTCGCCATCCTGACGGCGTACCTCTGGAGCGTCTACGCGGTTTTCTTCGGACAGGAACCGCTCCTCTGGGAACTCACGACCCTTATCGTCATCATGCTTCTCGGCCACTATATCGAGATGCGAGCCGTCTCCGGCGCACAAGGAGCGCTCAAAGAGCTTTCCAAACTCCTACCGGACACTGCAGAGGTTATCCGCGGAACCGAGACGAAGGTCATTCCGCTCGCTGATCTAAAGGAAAACGACGTCGTGCTCGTGAAGCCCGGCGACAAAATCCCGGCGGACGGATCAATCATCGAAGGCGAATCGGAGGTGAACGAATCGATGGTTACCGGCGAATCGAAACCCGTCAATAAGCGCATGGGAAGCGCGGTCATCGCGGGCACAGTCAATGGCGACGGAGCACTCAAGATACAAGTCGCACACATAGGTGAGAAAACATTCCTCGCGGGCGTCATGCGACTCGTCGCGGAAGCGCAAGCCTCCAAATCGAAGCTTCAGATACTTTCCGATAAGGCGGCGTTTCTCCTCACCGTCGTCGCCATAGGCGTCGGCGTCGCGACGTTCGGCGCATGGGTCCTGCTCAGCGCGGGGATCGCCTTCGCGGTCTCGCGCGTCGTCGCGGTCTTGGTCATCGCTTGTCCGCACGCGCTCGGCCTCGCCGTGCCCTTGGTCGCTTCCATTTCCACGACCAAGGCAGCGAAGAACGGCTTTCTCGTGAAGCAGCGTCTTGCGCTCGAAGCCGCGCGGAGCATAGACACGGTGCTTTTCGACAAGACCGGCACGCTCACCAAAGGCGCGTTCGGCGTTACGGGCGTCTTCGCGGTATCCGATCATTCGGAGGACGACGTGCTCGCGCTTGCCGCATCGCTTGACGCGCTCTCCGCACATCCCATTGCTCAAGCGATTGTCGCAGATGCAAAAACAAGAAAGATTCAGTTCTCGGAAGCGAAGAGTCATACCGCCATCAAAGGACGAGGGGCTAAAGCAATGATCGGGGGTAAGGAAACGCATGTGGGCGGTCCGGCGCTGCTTGAGAGTCTAGGGCTCGCGATACCGGCCGGTATCCTCGAAAAGGTTACGGCTGCAGGATCTCAAGGGCAGACCGTCGTGTTTGTCGTGCAAGAGAATAGTGTCCTAGGCGCAATCGCGCTCGCCGATGTCGTTCGCGAAGAATCGAAAGAGGCGGTACGAGAACTCAAGGCGATGGGCATCCGCTCGGTGATGATTACGGGCGATTCCGAGGATGTCGCCAAAGCGGTTGCGGCGGAAATCGGCCTCGACGAGTACTTCGCGCGTGTTCTCCCTGAACAGAAGTCGGCGAAGGTCAAAGAGCTTCAGGATAAGGGACGGAAGGTCGCGATGGTGGGCGACGGTATCAACGATGCCCCCGCTCTCACCCAGGCCGACCTCGGCATCGCGATAGGCGCAGGCACGAATGTCGCCATCGAGTCGGCGGGCATCATTCTCGTGCGCGACGACCCGCGCGACATTGCGAAGATTGTCCGGCTCTCCAAGATGACGTACTCGAAGATGATTCAGAACCTCTGGTGGGCGGCCGGGTACAACATCTTCGCCATTCCGCTCGCGGCGGGCGTCCTCGCGCCGTGGGGCATCTTTCTCCAGCCCGCCTTCGCGGCAGTCCTCATGTCCGCGAGCACAGTCATCGTCTCAATAAATGCTGCGCTTTTGGGGCGACGGACGTTATAATACTCACATGTCGATTCTGAAGCGTGCGTTCGCCAGCTCGTTCATCGCCGCTCTCATTCTTATGTCGGGCGTGTGCGCGGTAACGTATGCACCGCCATCGATGCATTCTTCAGGCATGGGAATGGTCGGATGTCCGTTCGCGGGACACGGCGGCGCGGTGTGCGGCATGAGTCCTCTCGATCATCTTGACGGGATGCAGCTTGCGCTCGCCGCAGTCGTCCCGAGCATCGGGATACTGTTTTTGTTACTTCTTGCATCGTTCCTCGTAGCAGTTCTCGCATCAGTATCGGAATGGATTCCTGTCCCGCTCGCGCTTTCATACGAACCGCCTGATACGAGAGTGCGTACGTACGATCCTCTTAAGCGCTACGCCGCACGCGGCCTACTGAATCCAAAGATTCCCTAATGATTCCATTGATGTTTATTAACACGGCACAAACGCCGTATTCTTACAAACACCATGGAACCATCATCGAAATTCACCCAGTTTGCTACGCCCGCCGCCGTGCTCCTCGGAGGAGCGTTCATCGCAGGGGCTATGATATGGAATAATGCGCACCCGAACTCGCAACCACTCCAAGCCGGGAGTCAGCCGCAACTCGCTGTTGCCGCAGACGTATCGAAGGTCAAGACGGCTGGTGAGCCTTTCATTGGCAGCCCGAACGCGCCTGTCACGATGGCGTACTGGTACGACTACCAATGCCCGTTCTGCCAGCGCAACGAGGAGCAGACGATGCCGCAGATAATCAAGGACTACGTTGACACCGGCAAGCTCAAGATCGTATTCAAGGATTACCAATTCCTCGGTCCCGATTCGCAGACGCTTGGGAAATTCTCCCGCGCCGTGTGGGAGGTCGCGCCCGACAAGTTCTACCAGTGGCACAAAGCAATCTACGACAACCAGGGCACGGAAAACACCGGCTGGGCGACCGACGCAAAGATAACATCAATAACGACCGGCGTTCTTGGCGCGTCCGACACCGCGAAAGTCGCCGCGCTCGTGAAGTCAAACGGCGACGAGTACCAAAAAGAAATGGATGCGGACAGGGCCGAAGGCACCGCGATGGGCATTTCCGGCACGCCGGGCGCGATCATCGGCAAGCAGTTAATCTCGGGAGCGCAGCCGTACGCGGCATTCCAGACGGCGATAGATGCGGCTCTGAAGAGCCAATAGCCCCATGCGGAGAAAATATGTTCCTATCCTCATCATTGCCATTGCTGCGGTGATCGGAGGGTACCTCATCGCAAAACCTCATACGCCTGTGGCGAATGCCGAAATTGCCGCGGAGTACGCAAA
This sequence comes from bacterium, assembly GCA_021802705.1. GTDB lineage: Bacteria > Patescibacteriota > Minisyncoccia > Phycocordibacterales > Phycocordibacteraceae > C7867-001. The sequence continues at coordinate 42,467 of JAJZRL010000004.1, forward strand.
AATCCCTACCGAAAGCGGTAAGGCGGCTTTCATGACTCAGAGCAATAACCTCACGACGCCGGTCGATTCGACGCTCGTCGACCTCGACTCGCAACTCATCACCTGCTCTCCGAATGTCGACAGTTTGCTTTCGGCAAGTCCGTCAGTCGGCGGCAGCTGCGTCGCGGGTGGGACGAATCTCGCCTCGACAACCGGCATGTACCTGGGTGGTCAGTGTTGCGGGGCCATGAAAGACCTTAGCGAGTACAACAAAGAGCTACAAAATCTGCAACAGTACAAAAACATTCCCGATGTGCCGATGAATCCGTACAAGACGCCGATCGCAATCGCGAAAAAGTGGATTGATTACGACAACGCTACGACGCTCACGCCGCAGGAACAAACCATCATGGACCAAGCGATGAAAACGTCGAAAGAAGGTCCTTGCTGCTGCAAATGCTGGCACTATTTCGTCAACGAAGGTATCGCCAAGAAAATGATCAAAGATTACCACTACAGCGCGCAGCAGATCGCCGCGTACTGGGATACCTCAAGTATCTGTTAACCAACTAACATTATGAAAACAATTATTGGAATCGGCGCAGCCGTTGTTCTGCTTCTCGTGGGCGGTGCGCTGTGGTCAAACGGCCTGGCAAACAGCAATCCCGATATTGTTTCTCGAAGGGGTATTCACTGGCACCCGCAACTCACCATCATGGTCGGAACGACGACCGTGCCGATCCCTGCTGGTATTGGACTCGGTCCATCCGAAATGCCCATCCACACGCATGACGATTCCGGAACGATACACCTTGAGTTCTCGGGCGTCGTTCGTAAAGAGCAACTGACGTTGGGCGAGTTCTTCAGAGTATGGGGTAAAGATATGCGCTCGTTCGGCACAAATATGCGCATGACGGTCAATGGCGTGCCTAACACCGATTACGAGAATTATGTTATGCGAGATGGAGATAAGATCGTCTTGCAATTCGATTAACGTACAATCCTTGCCCGTTCGTGCAACGTGCGGCGCAGATACCGCCATTCGTGCCATGTAAGCGCGATGACGACGAGATCGAGGACCGTGATGAGGATGAGCAGGAGCGAGTGCGTGAAAGCGAAGCGGTAGAGCTGGTAGACGATAAAGAGGCCGAATACGACCATGGCGGTCGGGTAATACCAGAGCCGTTTCCGGAGGAGGCCCACGATGAGCCAGAGCTTCACGACGCCGTGCGCGATGAGGTAGATCGCGGCAAAATCACGCGCGCCGATGGAGAGGTTCTGAGCGGTGTGAAGCAGATAACTTGCGAGTTGGTCGTGCGGATCCTCGGCGAACTCAGCTCGCGTGATGAACAAGACTATCTGCACAAGCAACTCCTTCGAGACGAGATAGGTGGCGATGCCCGAGACGATTTCACCAAGCGCAAAAACAGCCTTCAGCCACAAGCTGACGTCGAAGACGAGGTGGATATTCCTCTCGCTAAGCAATCGCTGTATGCCAGAGGTGTTTGTATGCGGCATAGGTCAATAGTACCGCCACGGCGGATATGACGATACTGCCTGCCACGTCGAGTACGTGACGCACGCCGACGTACACGCGGCCGATCGCGACGAGAATCGCGAGGACCCAGAGCGCGATACCGAGGCGCCGGTTCCAGAGTGTGCCGATCATGGCGATGGCAGAGACGAGGAGCGCATGGTCGGACGGGAATCCGTTATCCGGCGCATGCGGTACGAGCGGCGTGAAATGTCCGACAACGAATGGGCGAGGGTCGAAGTACAGATGGTTTGCAAGCAGTCCAAGCACGAGAGCAAAGAGGCCGGCGGGAATCGCGAAGAGCGCCCGGCGTTTCCACGAGTCGCGCGGCTGAAGGAAGAAGTACACGCCGAGAATCACGACAGAGACGAGGTACAGGTATTCGGCGGCGAAGATGAAAAACGCATCCATCGTCATTTTATATCACACCGCAAGGTGGCATGACTGAATGACGTTCGTCCTATTTCGTAAGTGCAATCTGTTTGTCTTTCATCACGATCTTCCCGCGCATATATTCGAGCAGATCGCGCTTCTCCTCGACGGTGCCATTTTGTAGCAAGTACTTGGCGTAGCGGCGCACGTCCATTTCCTTCGCCTTGAGCCGCTCTCCCGGATTCCGGGTAGCCGCCTGGAGCTTGTTGTACCGGGCGACCTCTGCCTCGATAACCTTCCGCGCTCCAATCTCGTCAAGCTCGACCTGGTCGATCATGGCCGCAAGCTGCTCGATGAGGTTGTCCTCGCGGATGTACGGATTCGCACACGGCACGCCCTTTGACTTCGTGCAGGTATAGTAGATGTAAGTGCGCTCGGTGCCGTCGCTCTTGATGATTTTCTTCTTCTCGACACCCGTGATGCCCGAGCCGCATTCGCCGCAGACCATGATCTTCGTGAAGGTGAACGAGTGCTGCGTGTGCTTCGGCTTGTGATCCTCGAGGAGCTTGTCCTGCACGAGCTGATACAGGTCCCGGCTGATAAGCGCCGTGTGCCTTCCCGTATACCAGTTGCCGCTCCCTCGCGGGTATTCGTACACGCCGCAGTAGAAGGGATTTTTGAGCGTCAGGTACACCGAGCTCACGGACAGGTGCTTGTTATTCTTCGTGCGGAAATCGAGGTCGTTCTTGAGCCAGGCGTAAATCCTCCGGCCGCTCCACCGCTCGTATCCGGCCTTCTCGAACATCTGCTTCACGATGGGGGAGCGTATCGGGTCTACCACCATCTCGCACTTGTGGTCGCGCCGCCTGTCGTTCGCGTATCCGACCGGCGCGACGCCCGGTAGAAGGCCCATCTCCGCGCGGGTCTTGAGGCCGCGCTTCACGTTGATGCGCTTGTTGTCGTTTTCGAGCTTCGCCTGGCTCCCGAGAATCATGAGTAAGAACTTCTCATTCGGATTGTTCGAGAATTTCTGATTGTACGTGCGTATCTCGCGCAGAAGCCCCGCGTCCATGAGGTCGATGACCTTGCCGAGGTCGCCAGCATTTCGGGCAATGCGGTCTGGTGCCCAGGTGAGGAGTCCATCGAATTTTCCGACCCGCACTTCGTCGATAATCTGGTTGAAGACCGGCCGCTGACCCGTCTCTTTGGCCGAGTGCGATTCGCGCTTTACCTCGATCACGTCGATGCCGTCCCGTTCGGCGAGCGCCGTCATCTCCTTGATCTGGCTATCTATCGAGAGCGCCTGGACCTCGTCCTGCTCCGTCGATTTGCGGGCGTACAGGCAGTACCGGATCGGGCGCACCTCTTCGACGACCGGGACGCTCCCCATTTCCCTTGCTAAGGTTGTCTCCATATCCCTTGTGGTTATTGGCTAATGGCACAGCCACAAGGAATGACGCAACCCCTGCTGGGCGTCCAGACCTGAGTCCGGTACCCATTTCTCGCCCTCTTGCGCGGGATATTCAAAAGAGTAGCCTTAAGGCCATGCCACGATCGGCTGTCAAGACGAACAAGCTGAGCATTTATATGATCAAGCCGCAGTTTCAGCGGCTTGAAGAAATCGTTAACACGACAAGCGACCCTGTCGAGATCGAGGGCGTCGGCCATTTCTTCTACGAGCGATCAGCCCCTCGTGCACCCGCATGGTTGCGTTCATTTTTCGGGAGCACGCTCGATAGCATCGACGGCATCCTGAGCTCGAGCGCAAAGGGCGTGCTCGTGGTTCCCGTGCGCGACGGGGACGGGACGGTACATTCCGCGCTTCCGTTCGGCGTCGGTCGGCATCTCCTGCGAGACGACGTTACCGAAGAACGATTCGGCCTCAAGGTCGTTCTCAATTCGGTGGATCCCGAGAGCCTGCGCAGCATCGATAAGACCACGCTCGGGACGGTACCGAAGCATAGCCGCGAGCAGATGAGCCGCGAAGTGAACGCAAGTGAGTTCGGAATCGACGTCGATCAGGATCTTCTCACTGCCGTCACGGCGAAATCGCTTGATGAGCGGCTAGGCAAGATGCCGAGCGGGAAAGACGCGCTTAGCCTTAACGTGCAGGTGTGCGCCGACGGCATTGTCGACCTGCTCCAGCATTGCCTGGCGCGCTATCGCAGCGACGAGTACAAAAAGACCTTTGGCTGGATAGACCAAATCGCCGAGGTGCGCGATCGCGAGAAAATCGCAGCTCTCAAAGCGAGGCTTGCTGAAAAGCTCGTCGCCGGAGACCTCACTAAGATTTGGATGGCCGTACCCGAGGTCGTCGACTGGGAGGACGTTCAGGGGTTTCGGTACTTTACGCCGAAGCGAGGCGAGCTTCTGAACGACATTGGTATGGAGTCGTTTCTACACAGAGTCGATGACCGCCCAATTACGGCAGAGATGCTGGAAGATGAAATGGTCTACATGATATCGACTCGTACCGGTGAATGGTCGTCACGCTGGACGGCCTACCGTTGCACGTATGCTGAGATCGAACACGACGGGAAGCTTTACATACTAAATAACGGCCAGTGGTACGAAATTGATAAGGACTTCACTGACTCCGTCCTGGCCGGATACCACAGCCTGCCACGTTCGACGACGGTTCTCCCGGACTACGCGCAAGCGACCGAAGGAGCGTACAACCGCGCGGTCGCGACATCTCTCGGGCTGTGCTGCATGGATAACGACCCGATTGTTCACGGCGGCGGGCGAAGCAAAATCGAGTTCTGCGACCTCCTTACGCCAGACAAGAAAATAATTCACGTGAAGCGATATGGCGGCTCGAGTCCTCTCAGCCACCTGTTCGCGCAAGGAGTCGTATCCGGTGAGCTGTTCGCGAGTGACGCGGAATTTCGCAGGAAGGTTAACGATAGGCTCCCCGACGCATACAAGCTCGCGAATCCAGATACTCGTCCGAAGGCTGGCGAGTACGAGGTCGTCTACGCAATCATCAGCCATTCCGACGCCGACCTCGATATCCCATTCTTCAGCAAGGTCAGTCTTAAGAACGCGAGGAGCCGCCTCGAGTTCTGCGGCTATAATGTCAGCCTTAAGAAGGTCGGGAAAGTTAAGCCGATGAGAGTAGCTGCCGCCGTTGCTGCTGAAGTACCATCGGTCGCCACCTAACATCTTCGTTAGATTGACATTGTATTTCTAGGGACGTACGTTTACGTCATGAAGCCTGACGTGAAGCTCGCAACACTTAAGAACAACCGCAGACAGATCGTACAGCTCCTTGAGGAGCTGGTACTTGCGCCGCGCGTGAACGCACTCAAGTGGTCGGCCATCACCAAGCAGACTCCAAACATAAAGGTCGGATATCCCGGCCAGCATCTTGCGTCGCTTATTACCGGCATGCCCGGCGAACGGACAGGTGCTCGAGGGAATGACCTCGTTGATGGATCGGAAGTGAAGTCGTGCTCCCGCATTGACCAGCTCGATGTGTGCAAGAAATGTGGCGCCTCAGTTGCCCGCAGCGAAACCGAGTGCAGCGCCTGTGGCTCCACCGATATCATTCGCAAAGACGATTCGAAGTGGCTCTTTACGATTCGGAGCGAGGATGATTTACGAGTGCTCGTGAAGGACGTGAATCGCGTCATGCTTCTCATCGGCGACTACCCAAACTTCGAGAAAGGCGATTACTCAACACTGCGCTTCCAGGCATTTGAGATATGGACGCATAGCTCACGCAACGCACGCTTCGTCGAGCTTATGACGAACTATTACCGCAAAATCTATCTTGCCCACAAGAAAAGGAATCCGGCGAAGACGCCTGCACCCAAGAACTTCTGGCCGTTCTCATATCAGTTCTACCTCTGCAACCCAATCCTTGTGTTCGCGTGTACCGTCACGGCGGCCGACACTAATCCGAAGATAAAAATCGACCACTATGTTGAACCGACGACGGATCGTTCGAAACTCGAGTCCGTCCCAATGCCCGTGACCTTGCTTAACGAGCAAGAGCTGGCCATTCTTTTTAAGAAAGCTAAGCCAGCCGAGCTTCAGAAGTGTCTCGTGCCAGGCGCCTCCGTAAAAGGCATGACGCTCGGACGATTCGGCGCTTCACTGAAGTACGTTGATGAGCGTCTCCGTAGCTATCTGCCGCTTCGAGATACCGACCGTATCGCTACCGCCAAAGTCGCTTACGTACGACGTCGGAACGGTAGCTAAATCAGCTTCTGCTGCACCCTGAGCGCTTCAAGGCGTTCGTTCGCAGCCTTTACATACGCAGGCTCGACTTCGATTCCAATAAACGGCCGGTTGAGTTCTGTTGCCGCGAGCGCCGTCGATCCAGCCCCAAGGAAAGGATCCAAAACGACCATTCCTTCATGCGTGCTGGCATTGATGATGCGTTTTATGAGCTCGATCGGTTTTTGCGTTGGGTGATAGCGCTCCTCTTTGTAGAAGTCGAAGTCGCGCCATACGTCCGTAACCCCCATCTCGATGTTGAAAGTCTGACCGATGTCTTCATATGGATATTTAAATTCCAGGGCTTCTTGCAACCGGTCCCACATTTCTCGAGTAGGAACTTGTGCGAGGATGTTTTCACCCGTATAGAGCGACCATACGCCGCCGCCGTTCACTTTCACCCCAAGTCGCTTATTAATTTCGAGGGCCGTCAAGCCAAGTTCCTGCTGCCGCTCCTTCAGCATCTGTTTGATAAACGGCTTGCTGTCGAATATGAAAAAGAGAAGACTCTCCGTCGCGTTCGGAAACATTTTATAGCCGCGCGTCGCCCTGCCTCCAAGCGCTTTCACTCCCTTGTCTATGACGACCTGCTGCCGGAAAACGAATCCGAGATCGAGGATGTCTTTGTAGAGGTAAACGAGATTTCGTAGGTACCCGAATAGATAGAGACTGCCAGAAAGCTTTATCACTCTCGATAGTTCCTGGAACCACTCGAAGCACCACTTTGCGTAGTCGCTCTCGGTGCGCCACTGATAATCCCAGTGCTCTTTGGCGACCTTCCAATAGGGCGGATCAAGAATAATCAGGTCAACACTGCGATCTGGAAGTTTCTTCAACTCCTCGACGCAGTCGCCCAAGATAATTTGATTCAGCGGAAGCTGAGTCTTAAGTTTTTGGCCTTTTCGTTGTGTCGCTTGGGCAGCCATTTGCATAGATTATTGCGCATTTACTCCAGTTGATAAAGTCGCCCCGCATGACAAGGAATGACGCGGCTCTCCTTGAATGTCCAGAGCGCTGTTCCGATCCTTGTCCCCAGCGAGTAAGGTCTCGATCGGGCGCCCGCCCGGCCCGTAACCCTGAAATCACATGGAAAAGACCCTTACCTACGCCGAATACCAGGCTCGGCTTAAAAACGTGCGCACCCCAGAGGACGCCGCCGCCCTCGCCGAAGAGCTGACCGCCTCCGCGCTCGCCGCTATCCCGCAGGCCGAGCCGGAGGAGGAAGCCCCGGCCCCGAAGGCGAAATACAAGCGCCGTCTTGGCATCCCCGCGATCGACAAAGACGACCTTGCCTTCGCTCCGTGGTACGACGTGGTCGCCAACGACAACGAAGCGATGGTCATCACCCTATACGCCAAGGGCCTCACAACCCGCGACATCTCGCGGTACATGAAGGCGCATCACGGCGTCGACATCTCCCAGCCTGGCGTCTCATCGATCACGGACAAAGTGTTCCCGCTCGTTAAAGAATGGCAGGCGCGCCCGCTCTCCGCGATGTACCCGATCGTGTATCTGGACGGCATTCACTTCAAGGTCCGCGATGCGGGGAAGATAGCGTCGAAAGTCGCGTACATCGCGCTCGGCATCAATCCGTACGGCATTAAAGAAGTGCTCGGCATCTGGGTGACCGATACGGAGGGCGCGAAGTATTGGATGCACGTCCTGAATGACCTCAAAAATCGAGGCGTCGACGACATCCTCATCGCGTGCGTTGACGGCCTCAAGGGATTCCCTGAGGCGATCAAGGCGGTGTACCCGAACACGGACGTACAGGTGTGCATCGCGCACCAGATCCGGAACACCATGAAGTTCCTGCCGTTCCACGATCGCGAGGCCTTCTGCAAAGACCTCAAACTCGTGTACACGGCGGCGAATGCCGAAGCGGGCCGCGAAGCGCTGGATGAGGTGAAGGAGAAATGGCCTCAATACCGGCCGTACCTCCGCAGCTGGGAAGAAAAGTGGTCGGATCTCGCCACCTTCTTCGAGTATCCGGCTCCGGTTCGCCGCATGATCTACACGACGAACATGATCGAGAACCTGAACCGGCAGTTCCGGAAGGTGACGAAGACGACCAACGTCTTCCCGCACGACGACTCGCTCGTGAAGCTCCTCTGGCTCGCGCAGTCGGACTTCTCGAAGGCTCGTTCCATGGCGCTTCGCAATTGGAGCGAGATCATGGCACAGCTTTCCGTCCTCTTTGAGGACCGCGTGCGGTTCTAGCAGATCTCTATTAACCAACGGCCGGGCAGGGCTCCCGCCGAATGCCGCTGAGAGCGGCATTCGCGCTCCCGGCCCAGCAAGCGTATAGTGCCGCTATGCGAGAAAAGGAGTGGTACAGAAAAACGCCCGAGGAGAAAATCGCCTCGTTTTTCCTGATGCTCGGCTACGGTCTTTTCATGATGGTTTGGGTCCCGATAAAGTGGATCGGGGCTGGGCTCTGGAAACTCGCCAGTGACGTTGCGAAGGGCACCTACGGGCGGCTGGTCAATTGGGTCGCCGGGATTTTATTTATCGCAATCGCAGGTTGGATCGTAACGGTAGTCGCTCATTAAAATCCTATGGCAACCCTGATCTCCAAAACGACCTTCTTGGAGTTTCTTATGTGCCCAAAGAATATTTGGCTAAAAATCCATAAGCCCGAACTGATAGACCTTTTTGGCCTATCGCCATTTGAACTTCAGTTGGCCGAGCAAGGCAATGAGGTTGAGGAGTGGGCCCGCAAACTCTTCCCACAAGGAGTGCTTGTCACGCAAACCGGGGACGGTGCCGTCGAAGAAACGCAGCATCTCATGGCTGCCGAGACGCCTGCGATTTTTCAGGCAACTTTCGTGGTCGACGGCTTTATTGCGAAAAACGATGTGCTGGCGTACGACAAGAAAAATCAGAGATGGGACCTCTACGAAATTAAGGGCACGAATTCGATAAAAGAGGACGGCGGCGATCGCGACCATATCGACGACCTCGCATTCCAGGCATCCGTCCTGAGGCGCGCGGGAATCTCGACGGGTCGTTATTTCCTGATCCACCTCAATAAGGATTACATTCGTGCGGGGGACCTCGAAATAGACCAGCTCTTCCTCGTCGAGGATATGACGGAGAAAATCACGGCCCGCCTCCCTCAGGTGGAGGAGCAGATGGAGGCCGCTCGCGTGCACCTAACGAAAGAAACCGAGCCGATGGTCGGGTGCGACTGTATATACGCAGGTCGGAGTTCGCACTGCTCCACATTCAAATACTCGAATCCTCAGGTACCCGAATATTCAATCCATGATCTTGCCCGAATCGGCAACAGCAAGAAGAAGCTCAAGATCATGGTCGAACGCGGCGCCGTCGATCTCAGGGATATCCCCGAGGATGTGGAGTTGAGCGACATTCAAAAGAACCAGGTGCGTGTACATCTCACGCAGACACCCATTGTCGATGTCGATGAAATCAAGAAGGAACTCGAGGCGCTGACCTTCCCGTTGTACTTCCTCGACTACGAAACCTTCGCTCCTGCAATTCCGATGTTCGGTGGCTACGGGCCGTATGACCGGATTCCATTCCAGTTCTCCCTTCATATTCTCCGCGATCCAAACTCGGAGCCGGAGCATGTCGAATATCTTCATCTAGACCGTTCAGATCCCTCTCAACCGGTCGCCGAGTTGCTCGCAAAACACATACAGCCGGGTGGCACTGTTATCGCCTGGAACAAGGGGTTCGAGCAGGGAGTCAATAAGGAGCTTGCGGTTCGTAAATCCGAATACGCTCAACCGCTCGAGCAGATCAACGCGCAGATGTATGACCTTCGCGACATTTTCCATAAGCAACATTATGTACATCCGGAATTTAAGGGGAAAACCTCTATCAAGAAAGTCCTCCCTCCGCTCGTGCCAGGGGTGCGACACGCCGATCTAAACATCAAAGAAGGCGGTCAGGCATCTGACGCCTGGTCACAGATGATCGCGCCTGCCACTTCGCCGGGAGAGCGCGAGAAAATCGCTCAGGATCTTTTGACGTACTGTGGTCTCGATACGTATGCGATGTTCCAGATCTGGAAACATCTCGCCGAGCTTTAATCGGCATGCGAAGGAGCTCTTTTGCTGATTTGTAGGTAAGCCCCTTCGCAAGGCCGCCATTCTAAGCTACCCTTAAGAGACTAGCCCCGTGCTAGTACGACCTAAACCAATGGCCCTGGCCGCTGGCATGGTCGAAAATCGCATCGAACCTAGAAAACCCGTCATCAGGGCGTTCGATGCGTTATACGGGGAAACTCGTATAGGCCCGCAAGGGCTCCTGGTGGCGGGTTTTGTGGCACCCGTCCGACAGGATTTATTCGTTAGCAACCCTGTATGGACTCGCAAGAAAAACCGACGAAGAAGTTTTACAAGCAATGGTGGTTCTGGGTGATCGTCGTGCTCGTCCTCGCCGTCATAGGCGAGAGCGGCGGCTCGAAGACTTCCGATCAGACGACCGCGCAGACGGAAGCCGTGCCGACGACGCAGTCCGCGCCCGCCGAGACGGCGAGTGCCCCGGCGCAAACCGCCGCAGCTCCCGCGAAGCAGACGGCTCCCGCCAAGACGACGACCGCGTCCGTTCCGGCCCCAGCATCCGCGCCAGCCTCAGCCCCGCACGTTCCCGTCGTCCTGCTCCAAGTGAGCGGCAACGGGCAGAAATCCACGCAGACTTTCACCGCGCCCTCGAACTGGACGATGGACTACACGTACGACTGTTCTTCGTTCGGGATGCGCGGCAACTTCCAGGTGTACGTGTATAACGCGAACGGCACCATGGCGCTCCTCTCGGGCCCGAACGAGCTCGGCACCTCCGGCTCCGACACCGAGTACTACCACCAAGGCGGCCAGTTCTACCTCGAGGTCAACTCCGAGTGCAGCTGGACGATCACGGCGAAGGGGTAGGCCGCTACCAAATCCTTCCGCGATAGACCGTGTGCCAAAGGTGCTCGTCGGTAAGCCAAGCGAGAGGATCTATCTTCTTCGGCGGAACGGGACGACGACGCGGTGTCTTGTTCATATCACGAAGATGCGCGGCACCCACGGCGGGTCCTCGGTCATCGAGAGTGCGAGCGTCGTAAACGCGTCGGCGAGGTCGTCGTGCTTCTCGACGCCGAAGTGGACGATCTGCCGGATGAGCTCTTCCGCTCCCGTGCGCGGGAACAGAATTGTGCCGTTCCGGATCATGTTTGCCGTGAGAATGAGTCGCGTGCGCTTGTCCTGGCTGCCCGGCCTGGTGGTGCGCACGTCGTGCAGCCCTTCTTTCTCGAGTTGTTGCGGAAGCGCTTTTTGGTACGCAACGTCCTCGACCACGAAGGCAGGATATCGGCCGTCGCTCTCGTAGTAGCTGTCCTCGAGCGTCTTGCAGAGGTCGACGGTCTCCGGGAACGAGAGACGGCGATTGATGATTTTCGGGAGAATATACAGTCGATAGCCCTCGCGCGTTTCGTAGAGCAGGCCTGGCACCATCGCCGTGTAGTCGGCAGTATCACGTTTCGAGATTGCGAGGTCGACGGCGATACGCACCACCATATTCGATCTGTACTTTCCTTCGAAAAGCGGCAGAGGCGGCGGGATTTCGTCGTAGTAGTGGATCCACGCTGGGTCGATGGCCTGGTCCTCGGCGGGAACGATGTTAAGGAGGTATTCGCGTTGCCACGCATATTCGTTCGCGGCTTTTGCTTTCTCATCCTCGACATCCGCCATGGTCGGATACTTACCGAGCCAGGCGATGACGCCGTCTTTCACGAGAGGATATGCGCGGAACTCTCCCTTTATCCGACCCTTGTCCATGTCGTCCTTGAGCCGCATAAGGGTCGAGTCTTCGTGGAGCAGGTTTCCGACGATTACCATGCGCGTATCGCGGTCTCCCGCCGGGACAACTTCGCCCGTGAGCCATTGGTACGTCTTATCGCGCCCTTCGCGCGTTTTCGTCGAAGCGATGTCCTCGAGGTCATCGCCGACGATGAGATCGGGACGGTGCTGGTTGTGGCGGAGTCCGCGAATGGCCTGCTCGGTCGAGACGGCGGTGATCCGCGCGTTTAAGCGCGAGAACACGAGCGAGGACGAACCCCATTCATTTTGCTCCTCTTGGAAGGGGCCGAGGTCATTCTTCAAGAGGTGATTGCCCTCGAGTTCGCGACGCAAGTTCATCATGTGCTGTTTCGCTTGCGCTTGCGTTTGGCACAGGAGGAGCACGAACTTCTTTTCGTGTTCGCCGAGGATCGCCCATATCGGGTACGACGTGGTGAATATCGTCGATTTTGCCGACCCGCGAAACGCGACAATGAGAAGGTTGCGCACCTCCCGATCTTCCGAAAGCCGGAACATTTCATGCTGAAACTTCGCCGTCGGATATCTCACGTAGTGCGCGAAGTAGAAGTGGAAGAACATGAAGTGGCTCTTCCGCGTTATCGCCGCGCGGATTTTCCGGTCGCGGAACATCTTGTCCGCGAGGTCAGGCGGCAGGCCGGTCGGTTGAGGGTCCATGGGGTTCGGGGTTAGCAGTCGGCGTCTCGGTGTCGGCAGCTTCGAGCGGCAAGGAGGCCAAGCGCAGCGCCTCTTTCACCACCGCTTCCTGTTCAGGAGACAGCTCGTCTTGCGGCGGTGCGGCTGCGACGACCTCGAGACGGTCGCGGAACTTCGGGTTGCGCTTCCTAAGCCAAAACGAGATGGCGTGCCAGTTCTTTTCTTTCATGAGCGTGAGGAGTTGCGATTCGCCCATATCGTTCACGATCGCTTCGCCCTCGGCGAGCGCCTCGTCCATCGCTTTCGCGAACTCCGGATCCTCCTTGCGCCAGCGGTACACGCTGTTACGGGCGATCCCGACCTTCTCGCATGCGACCTGTACGATCGGGATTTTGCGCAGCTGCTCGAGGAAGATGTCTTGGGTGCGGTCCTTTTTCATACCTTCTTCGCCTTAAGTCCGAACTCGCGCTCGAAGCGGTTGATAATCGTTTGGCAGTATCCCTCGTCGCGTTCGACGAGGATGGACTTACGCTTGCATTGCTCGGCCGCGATGCCGGTCGAGCCCGATCCCGCAAAACAGTCGTACACGATGTCGCCGATGTTCGAACTGTTGAGGACGAGGCGGCGCAAGAGGCCGACGGGCTTTTGCGTCGGGTGAAGCGGGCTTCGGCTCGGTTTCGGATAGAAGAGGACGGACTTGTCCTTCGCCTTCTTGAAGTCGTGCGTTCCGTGCCACCCGTACGCGACGAGTTCGTGCTGGGGAAGATAGTCTTTGCGTCCGACGACGACGTGGTTTTTCACCCAGATAAGAAGCTGCGCGAAGCGGATGCCGGAGCGTTCCATGCCGTCCCGAAGCGCGAAGAGCATCTTGTCCGAATTGAAGACGTACGCCGCGTTCTTTGCCGCGAAATGCGGCACGACGGGCGCAAGCCAGTCTTTCGTGAACTGCGCGTATTCGGATTCTGAGACGATGCCGTCGTTGAGAATCTTCTTTTTCACGCGGATCTTTGCGAATGACTCTTTGCTCTCGACGAATGCGACGCCGTAGGGCGGGTCAACGAGCAGGAGCGCGATCTTTGTTTTGCCGAGGACGCGGTCGACGAACGCCGCGTCACGCGCGTCGCCGCATCCGAGAACATGGTCCCCGATGCGGAATACGTCGCCCGCTTTAACCGAGCTTGCGTGCTTTTTCATGGGAGAGGGCTTCATAGCGCTTGATAATGAGGTCGCAGAAGGCGGGTTCGAGTTCGACCAGAAACGCCCGCCGCTTCAGCTGCTGCGCGGCTACGAGCGTGCTGCCTGAGCCGCCGAAGGAATCGAGAATGAGGTCGCCCGGCCGGGTGCAGCGACGAATCGCTTTCTCGTGCAGAGTCGGCGGTTTGGCGGTCGCGTGCTGGTAGTCCTGCCCGGCCATGCGCTTCACGAGCCAGATGTTGAGAAGGTCGAGGATGTCGTCGATAGCGCGGTTACCGGTCGTAATCTCCTTGTTGAAGATCTCGTTCAGTGAATCGACGCCCTTGGCGAGGTACGGTTTGCCGCGCGTGCCGTATATGCAGGGCTCATAGCACTTGTTGAACGCGACGCTGGGTGTCGGGTTCTGCCCGTTCTTGATCCACATGCACACACGCCGATTGGCGATACCGATTTCCTCGAAAAGCGATTGCACGAGTCCGATCTGCGATTCGTCGTTCCAGTAGAAGACATGCGCGTCGTCTTTCGCGACGGCGAGCGCCGCTTCCAAGCTCTTTTTGAGGAAGGCGCGGTACTCGGCGGGGGAGCGCTTATCGTTTACTGCGCCCCCGTACGCCTGCTTGCCGCCGATGCCGCGGTCATAGTCGATGCCGATGTTGTAGACCGGATCGCTGTATATCATCGAAGCGCGGTCCTTGCCGACGAGCCGCTTCAACACCGACGGCTCGGTCGAGTCGCCGCAGATAAGGCGATGCGGGCCGAGCTGGTACAGGTCGCCGAGCTTCGTTTTCGGTTTCTTTATCTTGAAGAGTTCTTTGTCGACCTCGAATCCGTCGTCCTCGGTTTCGAGGTTCTCGTCCCAGATATGCGCGAGATCTTCCGCGTCGAAACCGGTATCGAGCAGGGCGTCGATGTCGAAGAGCTTGAGTTTCGAGAAGTCCCATTCCCCGGTATTGTGGTTGAGGCGGAGATTGAGTTCCTTTTCTTTCTCCAAGCTCGGGAGGTTGACGTACACGACGGGGACGGTCTTGAGGCCGAGCTCTTTCGCGGCGCGAAGCCGCATATGGCCGCCGATAACGACGCCGCGGCGCTTCGGCGCGGAGTTGACGATGACCGGATCGATCATCCGGAAACGCGCGATGCTCTCTTTGAGGTGTGCGAACGCCTCGTCGGAAATCTTGCGCGGATTGTACGGAGCGGGGCGCAAATCGCCGACCGGTACGTACACGATGCTGATGTCTTGCTTGTTCATATTCGCGTTATTAATGGGGTAATAACGAGAAAGCCCACTTCGCGAAGAAGACTCGGAGAACCAGCAATGCTGATTCGTCAGGCTTTCTCTACGAAGTGGGCGTGGCGACGAGCGCGAGGCACCACCTGTAATATTCAGTTGTACCTACATTCTACTCCTTATCGCCCTGGTGCCAAGTGCGCCCCCGGTGGATGAGCTGGCGCCGTTGCGCCCGATTCATTCCGTCGAGGAACTCGTAGACATCCTTGCCCGCGTAGACGGGCAACCCGCCCTCCGGCATCATCAGCTCGACTTCGCCGCGATCGACGCGTTCTTGCAGATCGGGCGGCAAGGAAAAATGCATGCCAAACGTCCCGTCTTTCGAAACGGGAGAACGCTTGGCGTAATCCTTGGGCAGTGGCGAATACATGCGTCCTTTTTGCGCCACCTTCGAGAAGCTCCCGGTTTGCCGGTGCCCGCGAACGTGCAGCATTATGTCAGTCAGGTACACGCGCTCTTTTTCCATAGGATTGGCGATTATTTCTTGCGGAGCTCCTTGATGACCTGGTCGAGCGAGTCGACGCCGAACTTATCCTTGAGCGTGCCGAGGTGCATGTTGCCGTTGATGCCCTCGAACTCCGGATAGTCCTTCTTGAGCGTTTCGACCTTCGTGTCGGAACGCTTCTCGCGCCATTCGCCGTCCTTGTCGCGAGAGCGGTTGGGTACTGCCATGGCGATTCGGTTAGGGCCGCGGGTAATCGGCCATCCCTATTGTAGGGGAGAGCTTGCAAGGGTGCAAGTGATATGCTAAGACATAAGGGTATGCCCACCAACCACCAGGATTCCTACGAAGCCACCGTCGAGCTCCTGCGCGAGTTCCCCCAATGGCGCGGGGTCATCGCGGCGGCGCTTGAAGAGGCTCAGACCATCACCACCGAGCGTTTCGCCGGGAAGTGGGTTCTCAACCGTGCCAAGAAGCACGGTGTTACTTGGGTGCCAAACCTCCGGAAACTCGTCTCTCACGGGATTCTCCAAAAGGAGGGCGAATCGACGCGGGGCGGCAGCCGCGCCTACTACTCCATGCCCGATCCGGCAGGAGTGGCACGCGCGCTCCGTGACGTGAAGATTTCCTCGGTGAGCGAGCCGTATGCGGGTCACTTCGTAACGAAGGAGGGCGTCGCGCAGCGT
Source organism: bacterium (assembly GCA_021802705.1). Lineage (GTDB taxonomy): Bacteria > Patescibacteriota > Minisyncoccia > Phycocordibacterales > Phycocordibacteraceae > C7867-001. The sequence goes on from JAJZRL010000004.1 coordinate 58,647, forward strand.
GGCACCGTCTCCGTTCCATTTTATGCGACGCTCGCGTCGTGCGGAAGTCCGAATATGGCCGAAGCACACACCGACGAACACATGGATGTCGATGCACGTCTCATTAAGCCGAACCAGGAATATTTCCTTGTCCGCGCCGAAGGCGACTCAATGGATTTGGCGGGTATACGAAGCGGCGACCTACTCCTCGTGCGCTGTCAGGACTACGCCGACGTGGGACAAAAAGTCCTTGCGTGCATCGACGGTGGCGTGACCGTGAAGGAGTATCAACATACGGGCGAGTACGCGGTGCTCATACCGCGTTCCTCGAATCCGGCGAACAGGCCGGTCATCATGGCGGAAGACGCGCACATTCAAGGGGTCGTCGCGGCGGTAATTCCGGGCTTCACATAGCATCACGATGGACGCAAAACTCAAACATCTGGAATTCATTCAGGAGACCATCAAAAGGATGGCGGGGAATTCCTTTTTGCTGAGGGGGTGGAGCATCACGCTCGTGGTAGCCATCTTCACTATCGCGAGTCAGACATACAAGCCCGTCTACCTATGGATCGCGCTTTTCGTAACCGGCGTGTTCTGGCTGCTCGATTCTTACTATCTCTTCCAGGAGAGACGGTTTCGTTGCCTCTACGACGAAGTGCGGGTTAAGGATCCATCCGCCATCGATTTCTCGATGGCTCTCCCAAAGAATCATTGCGATAAGTGCACGTGGCGGTCGTCCGCAAAATCTCCGATCTTCCTCGTGTTCTATGGCGTCGCGGCGGTGGTTCTGGTAGCGATATTACTAACGGTTTATCTCAACATATCCGTAACACTTAAATAATTATGACTAGGAAAATATTCTTCAGCTTCCATTACGAGCGCGACGCCTGGCGGGCTGGCCAGATTCGCAACAGCGATCTGCTCAGCCCCGAGGACAATGTCGGTTTCATCGATGCCGCCGCGTGGGAGGAGATTAAACGCAAAGGCGATGCCGCAGTAGAAAAATGGATAAACGAACAACTCGAAGGGACGTCGGTCACGGTTGTTCTCATCGGCGCAGAGACCTCACAGCGTCCCTGGGTCGATTATGAAATTCGTACGAGCTGGGAGCGCGGTAACGCGATAATCGGCCTCTACATACATAACGTTAAGGACAACGAACGCAAAACGGATATGCAGGGAGCGAATCCGCTCGACAACATCCTGCTTACCGACGGCCAACCGCTTTCTTCGGTCTGCAAGACATACGATTGGGTCAACGACGACGGTCGCAGTAATCTTGGCACCTGGGCAAACGAGGCGGCGAATGCGCGAGTGTCGTATAAAGGAGTGACGACCCTTAAGGCTGGCACTCTGGATCGCCATGCGGCGACACCCTCGCTCCGCAAGTCCTATGCGACCACCGGCCCCACCGTTATCAACAATCCCTCCGGTCCTTGGGCGCAGTAGGTATGGCTGCTGTGTTTTCCGATGAGGAAATCGCAGCGGTGAAGACTCGATATCCAGGCCTCGTCAGGGCAGGTCCGGACGTCGTTCAGGGGACGTTACGGATGGAGGCCGTCTACAACGGCGAGACCTTGAGCGGCGACTTTCAAATTCGTATCACTGCCACGAACCCGAATTCCGACGTTTTGCCTGCCCTCTACGAAACGGGTGGACGTACAGCGGCAATAGCCGCTGCGCACGGGATTACTGACTTACGAACGCTCCACCGCAACCGAGACGGAACTGCGTGCGTATGCGTAAAGCAGATTGAGCGGCGGAAATACCCGCCAGGATCCGATTTGTTGGTGTTCGTGGAAAATCTCGCGGTACCGTATTTGTATTGGCTGACTTACTACGAACGATACGGGGAAGGTCCTTGGAAAGATTATGCTCACGGCGGTCTTGGCCTGCTGGAATTTTATTCTGAAGATACGGAGCCGCAAACCACTGAAGGCATCAGAGAAATCCTCCCGACGCTTCGTAGAGAATTGAATTGGCAGGAGTATCATAAGCAGCTTAGAAAACCGAGTGGTGATAGGGCATGCTTGTGCGGCTCGGGCAAACCTTTTCGCACGTGCCACAAGAAGGCGTGGCAGGGAGTGGAGCGCCTTCATCGCGAGTTTCTCCGGCTCGGCATCAACCCTCGTTCGTTATTCGAGGGTATAAAAAAGTGACATGCGCGTGTCCCGTTCTTATGTCACTTTTGTAACTCTGGTACGAGACCGACACGCCCTCGAAAATCGTCGGAATCGCCGAAATGCCCTCGAATTCGCTCAAACCCTGCCGAGACCGACTGGCCTCGGACGGGAGTAGAGAAGCGCGCCGGAAACGCCCTTGGATACCTTACATAGCGGGGTGCAAGACCGCTGCGGGCAACAAGGTAGTGCGGCCTGCAATGCAGACCGCCTGGCATCAAAAGTGCCGAAATTCAGTTCAAGACCGACACGGTCAAAACTCGCAAAAGGCGCTCGAAAGAGCGCCTTTTGCGTAGTCGGTAAAATTAAGCTAATTCGGTGTTTTTTGCTAGAATGGTCAGAATGGCAACGCTGAACTGGATTGGCAAAGAAGCCGTGGTAAACCACGACAAGGAGGTGCCTTTCAAGCTGCTCAAAAAGGTCCCATCCGCATCGGTCGGCAAGGAGTCGAAAAACCTCATCGTTCACGGGGATAACCTCGAAGCGCTCAAGGCGTTGATGCCTTTCTACAAGGGTAAAGTGAAATGTATTTACATTGATCCTCCCTATAATACGGGAAACGAAAAATGGACTTATAACGATAAAGTGAATTCGCCAAAGATACGTGAATGGCTCGGGAAGGTTGTCGGAGGTGATGCAGAAGATCTGACGCGTCACGACAAGTGGCTCTGTATGATGTATCCGCGTCTCAAGTTGTTGAGAGAACTGTTAAGTGAGGACGGGGCTATTTACATGCAGTTGGACTACAACGAAGTTCATTACGGAAAGTTATTGATGGACGAAATTTTTGGTAGAGATAATTTCCAACGAGAAATCATTTGGAGAATTGGCTGGATTTCTGGTTTCAAATCGGCTGATGCAAATTGGGTTAGAAATCACGACACAATTCTTTTTTATTCTAAAAATGCCAAGAAACTTGAGTTCATAAAGCAGTACAACAAACCAGAAGAATATCTCGAAAGGTTTAATGGTGAGACAACAAAAGCACTGGCTCAGTATTTTCAGGACCTTGGCCTAGACAAGAAAGCAACTGAGAAGGCCATAAAATATGCTGCAACAGTCGGATTGCCCGATAGATATCCCCTAGAGGATACTTGGAATGCAAGTGTTTACGACAAGCTGAACAGCATCGCCATCGTTTCCTTCTCAGGAGAGAAGGTCTCCAAGCTTTTAAACGTTGAAGAATTCAAGGGACAGAAGAGTATTGAATTGGTAAAGAGAATTATCAGGGCGCATACTAAAGAGGACGATATTGTGCTCGATTCCTTTGCGGGAACTGGCAGTACGGGTCACGCCGTTTTGGATTTAAATAAAGAAGATGGGCAGCATAGAAAGTTTATTCTTGTGGAAATGGATGATCATGTAGCGGAAAAGATTACCTCCAAGAGGCTGAAAAAGAATATAGAGAAAAGTGGATATAAAGATAGCTTTGAATATTGTGACCTCGCCGAACCACTCTTTGATGAGAAGGGGCAAATAAATGTGGAGTGTTCGTATGACGAGCTTGCGACCTATATCTACTTCACCGAGACCCAGACCAATCTCGAGAAAAAGACGATCAAGAAGCCGTTTATCGGCGAGAGTCACGGCACCTCGTACTACCTCATTTACGCCGGGAAGGATAAAAATGATCTCACGCGAGCGACCATCGAAAAGTTGAAATTAACTGGCCCAGCAGTAATCTACGCAGACCGATGTCTCGTGGACGAAGACGAGCTAGAAGAGAAGGGTATTGTCTTCAAGCAGATTCCATACGAGATCAAGGTTTACTAATCCTATGCAATTCAAGCGCTATCAAACTGCTGCCCTAGAGACGCTCGACACCTTCTTGGGGAGCATCAAAAAGACGCCCTTGCGTCACGCTTTTCTCGACATAACGGACGAGAAGTACAACCAGGACTGGTTCGGTGAAGTCCCGTTCGTCTGTGTCCGCATACCAACCGGCGGAGGTAAGACTCTCGTGGCGTGTAAGTCAGTGGAACGGATCATGAGTACGATCCTCCAGTACAAGCTGGATACAGGAGTCGTCATGTGGTTCGTGCCGTCGGACTCGATCAAGACGCAGACGCTCAAGAAGTTTAAGGACTCGCGGGACTGGCACAACGAAGTGCTGAACGAGTCTTTTGATGGGAAGGTAAAGGTTTTCTCGAATGAGGAAGCACTTACTATCACTCCTGAAGATGTGCGCAATAATCTCTGCATCATTGTGGCGAGTCTCGAGGCCTTCCGTAAGGAGGCATCCATCCAGAAGAAATACAAAGTCTACAAGGAAAACGGCGCTCTGATGGATCACTTCTTGAATCTCAAAGACACCAAAGATCTTGAGAAGGACTCGGAAGGTGAAGTGATTAATTCGCTCGCAAACGTCATCCGCAAGAACAACCCACTCATCGTTATCGATGAAGGCCACCACACACAGACCGAGCTTTCTGTGCAGTTCCTCTCCGACCTCAAACCGTCTTTCATTATCGAGTTCACGGCTACGCCGCGTGATGGCAGTAACGTGCTCGTGCGCATCAGTGCTTCCGAACTCAAGAATGAGCAGATGGTGAAGATTCCTATCGTGCTTGAGAGCCGTTCGCAGTGGGAGCAGGTAGTGGCAGACGGCTTGGTCAAACGAGAGGAGCTCGAGAAGCGGGCCAAGAAACTCGCCAAGGAATATATACGCCCGATTGCACTCCTTCAGGCACAGCCGAAGAGCAAGGTCCGTACCACGGTTACCGTCGAAGACCTCAAACAGATGCTTCTTGCTCGCAAGATTCCGGAGAGCCAGATCAAGATAAAGACCTCTGATGTCGATGAACTTGAGGGAATAGATCTCTTTGATAAGAAGTGCGAGGTCCGCTATATCTTGACCGTCAACGCTCTCGCAGAGGGGTGGGACTGCTCATTTGCATATGTGCTTATCTCAGTTGCAAACCTTGGAGCAAAAGTAGCCGTTGAACAGATCATCGGCCGCGTTATTCGCATGCCGAATGCAAAGAGGAAAACTGACGATGCTCTCAACCGCAGCTATGTGTTTGCCTCGGCAGCCAACTTCAATGAAGCCGCTTCTAGAATTATCGGCGGCCTCGAGGACAACGGCTACAGCCGGTCCGACTTCGTGGGAGTTGCTGAAGAGAAGGAGTATTCTGATCCTCTTGAAGCGAAGAAGGCAATCAAGAAAGATTTGAAAGTCCCGATGATGGCTATCGGGAAGCAGAAGCTCTCATTTGAGGATTTGCTCGGAGAGGATTTTGAGCTTGCGAAGCAGAACCCCGACTGCGACTTCAAGATCCATTATGACCTCGATGGGCAGGCGACTATCGACATCTCAGAAGACGAAGAGTGGCTTCAGGGGAAACAGCTAGCGCTCTCGTTCCAGTACCTCGATGGGAATCATTCTGTAGATGAGTTGGTGACGTGGCTTGATAAGAAGCTCCGTTTCCCGATGCTGAGTCCGGAGGATAAAATCGCCTTTCTCGAGAGGGCCGTGCAGTCGCAGATAAAGAAGAATAAGCGGACGCTTCCGGAGTTGTCCGTTAACCGGTATCTTCTTGCAGAACGCCTGAACCTTCTTATCACTGAACGACTCGAAACCTATACGAAGAAAGCATATAAGGATCTTCTTGCAAAGAAGAAGTTGGTCGTCGCGCCTTTTGATTCATACCCCGCGACTATTGCCCTCAAATCTCCGGTACCGAAGGTCTTCAATAAGAACCTCTATGAGCGTATCGACTCAATTAACGGTGAAGAGCGCGGGTTTGTGGAACGCATCGATCTTGGTGCTTTGGACAATATTGAGTTCTGGGTTCGCAACCGAGAAAAGGTAGACCCGTTTTATATCCAGGGATGGAAGAAAGGAAAGTTCTATCCAGACTTTGTCGCCGTGACGAAGAAGGGAAATATCGTTGCGCTTGAATGGAAAGGGGAGGACCGGATCAGCAACGAGGATACTTCTTACAAAGTCGAGATTGCAAAAGAATGGGAGAAACTGGGCAAAGGTAAGACGCATTTCTTCCTTGTGCATAACGGGAAAGTCGACGAAGTCCTTGCCGGAATCAAGGCACTCTAGCCCACTGACTCGAGGGAAATTTTTCTATCTTTCATCACGATCTTGCCGCGCATGTATTCGAGCAGGTCGCGCTTTTCCTGCACGGTTCCGTTCTGGAGTAGGTACTTCGCATAGCGTCGCACATCCATTTCTTTTGCCTTGAGCCGCTCTCCTGGATGCTGTGTGGCCGCTTGTAACTTGTTGTATCGCGAAACCTCCGCCTCAATGACTCTCCGCGCCCCGATCTCATCCAGCTCGACTTGGTCCATTATCGCCGCCAGCTGTTCGATAAGATGATCCTCGCGGATATAAGGGTTCTCGCAGGGATTGCCCTTGGATTTCGTACAGGTGTAGTAGATGTAGGAACGCTCTGAGCCGTCAGATTTGATGATCTTCTTTTTCTCTACACCCGTGATGCCGGAGCCGCATTCGCCACAGATCATGATCTTGGTGAAGGTGAATGAGTGCCGTGTATGTTTCGGTTTGTGGTCTTCGGCGAGCTTCTCTTGCACGAGCTGGTATAACTCGCGTGTGATAAGCGGTGTGTGTTTGCCGGTATACCAGTTGCCGCTACCACGTGGGTATTCGTACACGCCGCAGTAGAAGGGATTCTTCAGTGTCGTGTATACCAGACTTACCGGTAGATGTTTATTGCTCCTCGTCCTGAAATCGATTTCTTTTAGCCATGCGTATATCTTGCGTCCGCTCCATCGTTCGTATGCCGCCTTTTCGAACATCTGCTTCACGATAGGGGAGCGGACGGAGTCGACGAGCATTTCACACTTGTGATCGCGTCGTTTGTCATTTAGGTATCCGAGCGGAGCGACTCCAGGCAAGAGTCCCATCTCGGCTCGGGTCTTCAGGCCGCGCTTCACGTTGATGCGCTTGTTGTCGTTCTCAAGCTTTGCTTGGCTCCCCAGAATCATGAGAAGGAATTTCTCATTCGGGTTATTCGAGAACTTTTGATTGTATGTCCGTATCTCGCGCAGAAGTCCTGCGTCCATGAGGTCTATAACTTTCCCGAGATCGCCCGCGTTACGCGCGATGCGATCTGGCGCCCAAGTGAGCAGGCCATCGAACTTACCGATCCGTATCTCGTCGATGATTTGGTTGTACACCGGCCGTTGGCCAGTCTCTTTTGCAGAGTGCGATTCGCGTTTAATCTCGACCACGTTTATGCCGTCGCGCCTGGCGAGCTCGGTCATTTCCTTGATCTGACTGTCGATCGATAGCGCTTGAACCTCATCTTGCTCGGTTGATTTGCGGGCGTATAGACAGTACCGGATCGGGTGTATCACCTCGACGACCGGCATGCTTCCCATTTCTCTCGCTAAAGTGGCTTCCATTTCCTTGTATTTACTGGCTAATGGCACGAGTACAAGGAATGACGCAACCGTCCCGGGTAGTCCAGACTAGCGTCCGATAGGCGTAGTTGGTAAAAGACTCTTTATTTCGATACAATAGTGTTGTGAAATATAAAATCTTTGTAGATACAAACCAGGTATTTTTCTCGAATAAAGCCCCCTTGAACGAGGTGTTCAGCAACAGCATTCCTGAACTCCGTTCTTTTTTGCAGGAACACAATCTAGATATACCTATTTGCTTGCCAGAAATTGTCATTCGCGAACGTATCCAACAACGACTTGAAGACGTGGCTGGGACGGTGCAGTCCGTAAATGATGCTCTCAATAAGCTTTTGCCGTTGAAACACAAAACTGCTCAAATAAAATCCCGGAAGGACTATTTGAAGACATTATCTCAAAATGCGGACTCCTTTCTACAAGAACACTCTGTGACTAAGGTTCCCGTTCCTTCAATAACGAAAAATGAGCTTATTGATCGCGCAATTCTCAAGCGGCGTCCTTTCAATGATAATAGTGCTGGATTTAAAGACACCCTCATCTATCTTTCGATAGTCGAGGATGCTCTAGGGGAGGAAAGTGCGGATCGTTACATCTTCTGTACTAATGATAGTAAAGAGTTTACTGAGGACGTCGTTCAAGAATTTAGGGAATGTACAGCAAAGGAATTGTACATTGTTAAAAATATGGAAGAGGTACGGGAAAAACTTGATACGCTTGTGCCGCTCAGTCTCCATCTTGAAGAAAGAAATCGAGAGATAAGGAATCTTGTTTTCAAACATCTTGGCGATTTGATGCATCTGGCCAACAAATCGATAAAGCCGGCCTCTTCGCGATGGGGAGGGCCACTTGATTATTCTTCTCGAGTTTTCCGTACAGTCCATGTGGATTCAGTTCTGTCGGGAGAAAATAATTCTGAAGATAAAATTGAAGGTCTCAATTACCAGAATCTCTCCCTGTTGAGCATCACTGAAATGGCCGGTGGTAGATTCAAGGTCAATGGAACTCTTGAGGTAGAAATTCAATATCAGGATAAGGATCGGGATGCTAATCCATATGATGTTGTGTGGAGGACGAATTGGGGGATGGGTTCTTATAGACCTCAACATAAAACGTTCGACGTGTTGTTTGTGTGCAGTCTCACTGACAATACGGTTGACATCGAGTATGTAAATTCGATGTTCGCCTGATTGCGCAAACAAGCGGGTTACTATTAGGTCATGTGGACGAAAGAAGAGTGTCGGACTTTTTTCTCTCGAATACTCGGTCTTGATTTGACTGATGCCGAGCTCGAGAGCACCCATACATTTTTGAGCGCTAATACGGCGACCGCTATGCCTCGTCACGGGAGTCCGAATGCTGGACTTAGCCCAAATATACTTCAGCTTTTTATCGGAGTTGCTGTACAGCGCACAGGACTACAGCTCGATCATGCGCGCTTCAAAAAGGTACGAGAGGAAATTCTCCCAGCCGCACATTTTGCCATTCTACTCCGCAAGCTCGGGTACGGAGATTTTCTCCTCGTATCGAGCGACATGCCGAATCCTGATATCTCTCTAGTAAGACTTGATCCTGCCACGGTTGGTCCATCTTCAACTGGGCTTAATGCGTTACCACTCGAGATGATGTATGCGCATCCACATGCGCTTGCGAATGCTCACGGAGCCTCGAATGCTGAGAAAATAGCGAATGCAATTTTTGATATAAAATTCTCCATGAGGTACCTTCCGCAGACTATCCTCATTGTGACGCTGCATTCTAGTATTTCCGATGCGGACGTAGAAACGATTGCGAGAATGCTTCCTTCTGGTGCGGAGAATCCATTTCATCAAGTTTGGCTGTGCTTTGCTCGCGATAATCATGTTTCCACTCTTGCGATGATTGCTCCCCAGCATGAGAATCATGACTTAACCGTCGAAGACTTGCGTCAGTACAGTTACTAAAGGTGAACAGGCAAGCCCCTTCGCAAAGCCCTAATACTAAGTTAGGGTCGTGGGCAGGCTCAATTTGAGTTATTATGTTCTTGTAAACCGAATAAAGAGGCCTAAACCGGCTTGAGAATCCTTGATTCTCCCGGCATGGCCGCAAATCGCGACCAGCGTACTGAACCCGTCATCGGGAGCGCTGGTCGCGTTACAGGGGGAAACTCTTGTAGGGCCTTCGGGCCCACCCGGTGGCGGGTTCAGTGCGTCTCTCCATCGGGCATTACAAATCGCGACCAGCAAATATGGATGTTCAATCTGCACCAAAGAAGTTTTACAAGAAGTGGTGGTTCTGGCTCATTATAGTGCTCGTTCTTGGCGGCCTCGCGTCGACGCCTGATTCCCCGAGCACGACTGCAACAACGGCGACCGCCTCTGACACGCAAAGCGCTCCGACCCCGAAAGAAGCGCGAACGCTCGGACAAGACGCGTACCTGCGTCTTCCGAATAACAGCGATCCGAAACAGATCCTCTGCCTCGCGCCGACCAAGAATGTGTACGACGAGTACACCAAGGCGCTCATGGCTCAGGACTACCAAGGCATTCTTGATCTTTCCGCCCAAGGGCTCTTCTGCGTTCATAACGGCTCCGAAGTGAAAGTCATTGATACGAGCGTCCTGCTCACGAGAGTACGCGTGGTCAAAGGCGCATCGGATGCCGACAGCGACAATGTGGGGCAGGCCGGATGGTCCGCGAGCGAGTGGATAGTTGATCGGTAATCACGGTGCCGCTTCGTTCCATGGGTCTGTCAGTGAGCCTAGTCTCCTGTCTCGCTTGATGTGATTTTCTCGTGTCGTCTCTTCGTTTGCGTGTTGGTATTCACGTGGATCGACCACTCGAATCTGCACGGTCTGGACAGGCGGTGCTTCCTTGATATACGGAGCGGGCTTGCGCGGTCGGTAGTAGCGCTTTGAGTTCGCTTCGAGAATCAGTTTGATCGCACCGAAGTGTTCCTTGTCGGCCATCTTCACGAGTTTGCTCTCGGCATGGTCGACCAGCGTGTCCCGCCCGCGTTTCAGCGAACGATCGTACTTCTTTTTGAAGTCAGGGTCGTCCTCGAGCCAGCGATAGATGGTCGCTTTGCTGATACCGGCACGCTTGCACACCACCGATACGATCGGCAGGTTCTCGAGTTCATCGAGAAATTTCTGTTTATCATCAGGCGGCACCATGGATCTTAACGGCCTTCTTCCCAGTCTCCATTTCCCAACGCCGTTTTATGACTTCAGCGTACACGGGACTCTTCTCCATGAGATAGCAACGGCGATGCATCTTGATGGATGCGATGAGAGTCGATCCGCTCCCGCCGAATGGCTCAACGATAAGGTCGTCACGCTTCGTGAGCACCTTCACATACGGGATGAGGATCTCGAGCGGCTTGGTGCCGAAAATGATGCCTTGTCCTGAGGACTGAAGGTCGGCCGCTTTGTACTCGATGAAGTCGGTCGGCTGGATCTTCTTTCCTTTTTCATATCCCTCCCAGTGTGGCTTACCCGAGATAGCGTAGAGCGCCGTTTCGTACTCGTTATCGAGGAGTTCGCCTTCGCTATCAAGGTTGAGATGCTCGGCATCATCCTGCGACGAGCCGACCACCGCGATGTCGTGCTTGCTGAACAGCTTGTACTTCCCGGCGTATCCCTGATTGCGGTTTGGCAGATGCCACACAATCATGTTCTTCACCTTCCAGTATTTCTCCATCTCGCCCCAGATGGTGCGGATGTTCTTCCAGTTCTCATACACGACGATGTGGAAGTCCGGTTTCGCAATTTTCGACACATTGCCCATCCAGAGTTCAGTGAAGTTATCGGGCAGTGAATCGGTCTCGAGATAACGGCGGTCACGCTTCGCACCGAAGCCGGTCACGGCCTCGCCATTCTTTTTCTTCTTGCCGTGAAGATAGTCGAGGATGTATGGAGGATCGGTGAAGCACATATCAGCACGAGCATCGCCCATAAGGGTGAGCATGTCGGCCTCGACGGTCGAGTCGCCACACATCATCCTCGACCCGTCGATTTCATAGATATCGCCCTTTTGCACTTTGATCTCGGTGATATCAAGCTTCTCGAGTTCCTTCTCGAGGTCGAATTTCTCAGGATTATCCTCGGCAGGGAATATGTCATCGAGGTCTTCGCTTGAGAAGCCGACCTCGGTGAGGAGGGAAGCATCGAATTCCTTGAGGAGCTCGAAGTCCCATTCACCGACCGCCTTGTTCAAGCGAAGACAGAGGTCGCGTTCTTTCTCGATATCGGGAATCGCGAGATACACAACGGGTACTTCTTCGTGGCCCATGTCCTTCAGCACTTCATACCGAAGGTTGCCGCCGATGATAATGCCTTCGCGCCCGGGCGCATTGTTCACGAGGATTGGATCGGCTACGCCATGGCGTTCGATGCTCTCGCGCACAGGAAGTTTCGTTTCGTCGTTAAGAACTCGTGGGTTGTACTCCGCGTGGCGGAGGGAAGTAATGGGCACATATACGATATTGAGTTTGTTTTCCATAGATGTTGTTTTTAATTGGTAACGAAAACGCCCGAACAAGCGCTCGTGTCGATGACACAAACGTTTGTTCGGGCGTTCCGAACTTGCTCGATTGCTCGCTAGGCGAGAGAGACGCTAAGCGCGTCGTTCACACCTGTCGATTCCTTGATGTTGAGAAAGATCGCTCCGAAACCGCACTCTTCGCACACGACTTTTGCTTGATCGCCGTATTCGATTCGCGTCTTCACTGGCCGACCCCGATAGAACTTGATTAGCTCGAGCTCTTGTCGTCCCGACCGCCTAGCGATAGGTGTATCGCAGAAGCAGTACACCAAATCGCCCACGTCAGCGAATTGATCGGCGCGTTTCATTTCTGGTTGCGAAGCGCCTTGAGCACTCCGTCGAGGGAAGGGGTATCGAACTTCTCCTTGAGGGTGCCGAGCTTCGTATTGCCGTTCACATGATTGAACTCGGGGTAGTCCTTGCGAAGGTTTTTCGCGAGAGCGTCCGAGCGTTCCTCACGGTAGCGGCCGTCTTGATTGCGACTGCGGGTTCCTTTTGGTACTGGCATAGCGGGGTAGGGGTTAGGGTCGGATAATGTCGACCTACTATCAGTGTATTCTCGCTATGCACAGTGTCAAGTATTAGGGACTTGCAGACCTTACCGATTCCATGGTATACATCATGTAATGCACCCAATTCAAGAACAACTTCTAGCGCTTTCACGTAGGAAAAACCTAGCTGAAATGAGCCTTCGTGAGATGGCCCAGGAAATCGGCGCGACTGATGCATCTCCTCAGAAAATTAAGCACCATTTGATGCAATTGCAGAAGAAGGGATTCATCATTATTGATCGCCCTCGCGGCGTCATGAAGGCCGGGGCAGAAAAGCCCGCATGGGCGAAGGGGTTCATGGAAAAGGCAAAGACACTGCTCCGTATTCCAGTCATCGGCACTGCGAACTGCGGTCCCGCCACCATTTATGCAGAAGAGAACTATCAGGGCTTTCTCCGTGTATCAAGCAGGCTCGCCGGAGTGCGATCTCCCGAAGGGATTTATGCAATCAAGGCTGATGGATCGTCCATGAATCGTGCCGATGTCGATGGTCGCAAAATTGAGGACGGTGACTATGTCATCGTAGATTCTAAAATTGCCGAGCCGAAGAACAATGACATCGTCGTTGCAATCATTGACGGGAAGGCGACGATCAAGCGTTTCATCCGCGATGACGCGAACGAACAGATCGTTCTCAAGGCCGATTCTTCAAATGACTATGAGCCGATCTATCTCCACGCTAATGATGATTTCACGATAAGCGGAAGAGTGATCAGTGTCGTGAAGAAACCAACGCGCGTAAATTAATATGTCCTGGGAAGATACATTTCGCACATGGGGAGCTGCTCCGAGCGCAACGGAACAACAAAAGATGGAAAACGCTGAGACGGCAATTCGCAAGGCTATTAAATCGAATGATCGGCTAGCTGCTATGGATATCACGATTGTCTCTCAAGGTTCTTATCGCTCGAAAACAAATGTGCGTCTCGATAGTGATGTTGATATTGCGGTTCGTCTCAACTCGACGTTCTTCGCCCGGTATCCTGAAGGCAAAAACCGTGAAGATTATGGAAATGTGGAAGGGAGTATTTCCTTCAGAGAGTTCAGGAATCTTGTTCACATCGCTCTCGGGGACTACTTTAATTTTGCGAATGTCACGCCAGGGAATAAGGCTTTCGATATCCATTCAAATTCTTATCGCGTGGACGCAGATGTAGTTCCCGCGTTTGCGTATCGTTCCTATTACGGCAATGGTTTCGATGACTACAGTGAACCGACCGGTACCGCTTTTCTCTATGGCGGCGAAGGTCACCGTATCGTGAATTGGCCGGTGCAAACTTATGAGAACGGAAAAGATAAACATGATCGCACTGGCCAGCGACATCGCAAGATAGTGCGTATATTGAAGCGTTTGCGAAATAAGATGCAGGACGAGAAAATAGCCGCCGCGAATGACATCGCCTCTTTTCTGATCGAGAGCATGGTGTGGAATGCTCCCGACGGGCATTTTGGGAACATAGACTACAAAGACGATGTCCGCGCCGTTCTCGCGTACTGCTTCAATGAGACGCTTCTTGCGGGGAGCCATCCAAAGCTTCGAGAGGTTAATGATCGGAAACTCCTCTTCGGTTCTCATCAGTCATGGACACGAGAGCGAGCGCACGATTTCTTCTCAGCAGCTTGGGATTACATCGGATTCAAATAGCCATGGAAAAAGTTAATCATACCGTCGCGCTCTATGCCCAGTTCATTACGTTCTTGGTTATTTGGTTCGCGTCGATGATTGTCTCTGGGCTAGTCGCGCCGATGGATTTTATTAGCGCGCTCAAGCTCATCCCGACCGCCATATCTGTCTATGCTTTCGTTGCTTTGATTTTCACGAAGTGGGTTTGGCGCTGGCCGATTTTTCAGGGGTGGTTGATTAAGGTTCCGGACTTGCGCGGAACGTGGCGTGGCGAATTGAAGAGCGATTGGATCGATCCGAAAACAGGTCAATCGATCGATCCAATCCCCGTCGTTCTGTTAATTCGTCAGAGCTTTTCGAACATAAATATCACTCTCATGACGAAAGAGTCGACCAGCTACAGTACCACCGCCAGCATAAATGCCGCAGTTAATGGTGAGGATCTCTATCTGACCTATAACTACACGAATCGCCCGAAGGCGTCCCTTTGGGACAGGAGTGCTATTCATGACGGTGCAGCTATCCTGAAAATTATCAAGCGGCCGAATCGCCGCCTAGAGGGTGAGTACTGGACCGGTCGCAAGACGCGAGGTGATCTTTCACTTCAGTTCGATTCTAAAGTTTTGGCAGAGAGCTTTTCATAGGGGGTGTGTCTCATTTGTCTCATTTTGGTTCAAGACCGATACGCTCCTAAAACGCATTGAAAGTACCGAAGCACGCCCGATCTGCCTCAAAGCCGGATGAGACCGTTAGGCCTAATTCTAGGAGATAGAAGGGGGCGGGGAAGGTCCTTAGATACCTTATATGGTGGGGTGCACGACCGACTCGGGCAACACGGTTGTGACGCCAGGAACCGGTACCGGTTCCCGTCAAAGTCGGTACTGTACCGGCGCCCCTGTTCAGCCGAAAACCCGCGCAAATTCAATGCGCGGGTTTTCGGCCATGTAGCATTTCCAACGTATTTCCAGTTCAATTCCCTTTCTGGATCTTTTCTGCCAACTGGTTGCAAGTCGTGTCGCCTGCTCGGCGTGTGCGGAGGTGGTTGTCGGATGGAAGCAAAGGTCTGCTGTGGGGATCCCTCCGCTCCAGATCCGTATTGTGTGCCGGAGGATGCTGACTTTGCACTAAAGTCTCTTCAGGCTCATCTCGATCGTCGCCAAGGAAGCACTCCTTTGATTCAAGGTGATGGGCGGTTTGTTATCTTGCCACACCGGAGCAGAGAGGAGCCATTTGGGATGACGGCCCGCGTGAGTGGACAACCATACACTTACCTCGACCAAACGGGTATGAAAGTATTCCGGCAGATGCAGGTTGGTGTTGTGTACCAAGTCGGAGACGCGCGTATTCAATGGGGCACAATGAACCCTTTGAATTTCGTGCGTGGTTTGATTGCTCGCGGTACAGCGGAGATGGTTGACGGAGATAACCAAAAAGTGGTACTCTCTGGCTGAGCCGTCTAGAAGTTAGGCGCACTCAGACACGCGTGTAGTTCAACGAAAGGAGCTCCTTATGAACCAAAACGAAGGGTTCGTTCCCCTCATCTGGAACGGCGATGAGAGCAATCTCGAAAGCTCTCGCGCGGCACTTCACACGGCCTCGTTGCAGGACCGCAATCCCTCCTGGGGTGGCGATTGCTGCGATGACGGCTGCGAGAACGGCGGCTGAGAAGCCGACTAGGGCGGGAGCGAAAGCTTCCGCCCGAATTTTTTATGTGACTATTTATCTGATTTACGTAATAATTACAAAATGATCACTCTAGCTATTTCGTTTAGTGAAAACAGCGAATTGAATCGCGTAAGAGAAACCCTTAAGAGGTTGCCATGGTATCGCGAACATAAATATCCAGACACTTTCGCCAAATTGCCCTTGGATGTAACCGAGACGAGTGCTGAAGCTGCAATAGTCGCGTCTGTCTCAAAAGAATACGATCCCCAATTGTTCAAGGAGACTGAAGAATATGTCCAGGGGAAATGGAATGTTGTCGTAGAGGGTTTTGAAGAACTGCGGAAGATGCGAGGAATAGAACTACGCGATTCTTATTCAGTTGTGCTGACTAAGTACGGAAGTGGCGGTAGTTACAATGGTGCAATCGGGGAGCTGATTATACGAATCGGTTCGCAAAAGAGAAGAGAGCAGATCGTCGGTGTCATCGTGCATGAGATAGTCCATATGACGATTCAGCATCTCGTAGATCGGTATGAAGTCCCTCATTGGCGCAAGGAAAAATTGGTGGACATGCTTGTTGAAAGATATTTTCCTGCTTTGGAAATGAGCCAGAATATTCCCGAAGATGTCTCAATAGTAGAAAGCACTTTCAATTCGCTGTTTCCTGATATAGGGGCTATCGCCAAGGAGATAGGAGCAAATAAATAACTCAGCATTTTTTCGAGGGATTGAGAGGGCGTCGGAATCGAACCGATTTGTGAACAAAATAGTGAGGAAATATATGGGGGCTGTGAGTCGGTGATATTCCGGCCCCCGCAACAAGGTAGTGCGGCCTGGTCATCCAGACCGCCCGGCATTAAAAGCGCCGAAAATCAGTTCAAGACCGGTACGGTCAAAAACACAAAAGTCGCGACGTATGTCGCGACTTTTGTGTTTGTCCATGCACGATATACTGATGCTATATGAAGACGATGGCTCGACTTAATAAGTTCAAGAAAGGCGACAAGGTTGCAATCCTCTCGCCTTCGTTCGCGGCCCCCGGTAGATTCCCGCATGTATACGAACTTGGTTTGAAGCGTTTACGGGAAACGTTCGGTCTTGAGCCCGTCGCATTCCCTGCGACGGCGAAGCTCGGCGCGAGTGGCGAAGAGCGCGCGACTGACCTCATCGCCGCGTTCGAAGACCCGAGCATCAAAGGAATCATCACTTCGCTCGGCGGCAATGATCAGGTCACGTATATAAAGAATCTTCCACCCGAGCCGTTCATCAATAATCCGAAGCCGTTCTTCGGGTACAGCGACAATACTCACCTGGCTAATTTTCTTTGGCTGCAGGGCGTACCGTCGTTCTATGGTGGCGCGCTGTTCACACAGTTCGCTATGGAAGGGAAGATAGACGACTTCACGCTGAAGTACCTGAAGGTTGCGCTTTTCGAATCGGGTGAGCACGAACTTGAAGCGAGTCCGGTATTTTCAGACATGGGTCTCGATTGGAACGATCCGGCAAATCTCGAGAAGCTCGAGATATTCCTGCCGAACGATGGATGGCATTGGGATGGTGAACAGAATGCCGAGGGTATCAGTTGGGGTGGTTGCCTCGAATCGATAGATGAGTTGCTGCGGCATAGCATCGAGATCCCTTCCCTCGAGGATTTCGAGAACGTCATTCTCTTCACGGAAACTTCAGAAGAAATGCCTTCAGCTGAGCAGGTCTTCCGCGTGTATCGCGCGCTTGGCGAGCGCGGTATTCTTGCGCGAGTGCGTGGTGTGCTTGTCGGACGACCGAAGGCATGGGAATTCGGCAATGAACACGACGAAGCGTGGCAGGTCGCGCATCGTGCGGAGCAACGCGAAACTATTCTCAAAGTGATTCGAGCATACAATCCAAACATTCCAATCATCCAAAACATGGACTTCGGGCATACGAGCCCTCAGGTACCACTACCGTATGGCGGCCACATCTGCATTGATTCTGGCGCACGAAAGATATTCGCGACGTTCTAATGGTTATGAAGATCTATGCCGAGGTTGGGATCGGGAATGATACGTTCTTCTCGACCGAATACGAAGACGGGAATCGGGAATATAGAATCCCAAGCTTCGTGAAGCCACCACACATCATGGAGTATTATGTCCGCATTTGGATACGAAAGACGGTTTATGTATTCTCAACTAAAGATGGTTTCAAAAAATCCTCGAAAGATAAAAGTAGATTCAAACTCCTGTTGGGAATTGGTGGCGTGCGTTAGTATGGCACTATGACCAAGAACATCTTCTTGCTCAGTATGATGAGCCCGCTCGACGAGGATTTGCGGCAGGTGCTCGCGCGAGAAATCTTGAAGCGCGGTACGAAAGTAGCTTATGTTTCGTCGAGTCCACAGGACGGGGATCGACCATACTATCAATCCACCATCGCCGACTATGCCGCCATCAGCTCTGAACTCGTAGTCGACTACTTCGATCTTTCAGATGCCTTCACGGATCAAGCGCTCGCGACGCTAACAGATTACGCGGCCATCTATCTCTCGGGAGGGAATACGTTCACGTTCATGGACAGTGCGCGCACGCGCGGACTCAAAACCATTCTTGAGCAATATCTCGCGAACGGCGGCGTGCTCATTGGCGCGAGCGCGGGGAGCATCATGTGCACACCATCGATTGAGATCGCGAGCGACGCAGATGCGAACGAAGTCGGTATGACTGATTTCACCGGCTTCGGTTTTGTCGACTTCGAATTCCAACCGCATTTTAGTGACACAGACGAAGAGCACGCGTGGCTTGCCGAATATCAGAGGAAAAACGAACGAGAAATCTATACCTGCAAGGATGGTGCTGGGCTGCACGTCACGGATTCAGGAGTCGAGTCATTTGGAAAAGTAAGGAATCTAGACACTCTCAAAGAAATTGTTTCCTGACCCGACATGGATAAAGTGGCACTTTTGTGGTAGAATAATAAATGGAGGGTCGTCCTCCGGCAACCGAAAGGAGCAGTGCTATGAAAACGCTGACACCGGCACCGGCCGGTACCACCAAGCCCGCCGCCAAGACTCAGGGCGTGCAGGTGCTGAAGCCGGGCCGTCGCCGCATCATCGGCGGCACCAAGTTCGGTCAGGACGGTTGCGGGTACTAATCCTGCGACTACTCTGGGGCACAGAGCCTCATCACCAAACGCCCGGGCTTCGGCTCGGGCGTCGTTTCGTCAACCGGAGGGAAATCTCAATGTATGCAATCAGTCCTTTTACAATCTTTCATCCCACGTCAGATGGATCTTTGTTCGTCAAGAACCTGTTCACTGGTGCGGTCGTCCTTCTTACCGATGAGACGAAATCCGCATTGGACGTATGGCTCGCGGCACAAGATGCACTGAATGTACCCGAAGGCGTTGCCGACCTCGTCGAGCAAGGCATTCTCGTCAATGCGGTCGAGGATCAGTATGCCGTCTGGCGTACTGCCATGCTCACTGCTCGAAATGACGAAGCGCACATCTTCACCCTGCACTTCGAACCGACGCTTCAGTGCCAACTCGCATGTTCGTACTGTCTCGAGAATGGCATTGAACGCGGCCGCTCGATGGAGGAGGAGATCCTCGCCCGCTCGCTGGCGTGGTTCGAGGAGTATTGCGGGATGAATCCATCCGTGGATACGCTTCGCTTCAAACTCTTCGGCGGAGAACCGCTCCTCTGCAAGAAGATAATCGCCCGAGCGGTACCCGCATATCGCGCGCTCTGCGAGCGGTTGGGTATTGAGTTCTCGCTCGAGATGACCACCAACGGTGTTCTATTCGACGAGGATATTGCCCGTCTTCTCTCGGAGCATATCTGGAATCGGGTACAAATCACGCTCGACGGTCCTGCTGACATCCACGATACGCGTCGTATCGGAAAGGGCGGGAAGCCGACCTTCGAGCGGATACTCAACAATGTTCGTATGTTCCTTGCTGGCGAGTACTTGCCGGCCGTGGACATACGGATGACCCTCGATGCGGGCACGGCGGAGCATTTGCCGCGGTTGGTCGACGTGCTTGCCAGCCTCGGCGACCCCTCTCGTGTTCGGCTCTCACTCGGCATCACTACGCCAACCTTCGCGTCTCCGTTTGGCAGGATGGACGATAACGAGTTGGCGGATGTGGCCCTTGCGACTTGGGCGTATGCGCAATCGCTCGGGTTCGAAATCCCCGACGAGTTTGTCGCCGGGCCGGTGTGTGTCGCGACCGCGAAGCACTCTGCCGCGCTCCAACCCGACGGGTCGTTGCAAAAGTGCTTCTGCACGAGCGGTCGATCAGAGTTTGACTTCGCGCATGTTGGCATGCGGCCGCTTGGATACACGCAGGATCAGCGGTTTGAGCAATGGAAGCGGACCGATCAGTGCGTCTCTGAACAGTGTCCGTATCTGCCGGTCTGTGGTGGCGGGTGCGTTTACGAGGCGATGGTTGAGCATGGAGCAGACCAGGGGGCTGGGCGACGGATGTGCCGCAAGACGCTCCTCGACCGGATGAATCGAGGACTTCTCGCTCTCTCATACGAGTGAGCCTTTCACGGCCGGACGCTCTCAAGCGCCCGGCTGTTCTCTATGCTAGAGTTTTCTAATGTTTGAACAGCATCTGCCTGGCTATACCGAAGCGTTCAAGACCGCGTCATGGATCGTGCGCGAGTCGCTGCACTACCGCTTCCACTACTTCGCTGGCTCGCTTGCCGAGCGAGAGATTGACCATGTCGTCGAGACACAGGAGGACGCCCATGCGGCCGTTCTTAGTTTTCTTAATCTGTCAGACCCAAACCACCGCATTTCTTACTACCTCTACCCGGACACTGATACGAAAAAGCAATTGATGGGGAATCCGTGGTTCGCACAATCCATCTACAACGATTTTGCAATCCATGCACTCTACACTGAAGAGCACCGCGTCATCGGCCCGCACGAAGATACGCATCTCCTCTCACTTCCGTTCGGTCTTTCGGTCGGCTTTATCCAAGAGGGGCTCGCCGAGCGGATGGTGGGGCATGACTGGTTTGGCGATTCGTTTGCCGGCACAGTCCGCAGCGTGGTGCAGGAAGAGGGCTTTGCGCCGTCCGCGGATTTTCTTGTCTCGCATAAGGCATGGCTCGACACGCCTGACGACTTCGCACGTCAGTACTATGCTCTCGCTGCGCTCTTTGCCGACTACCTCATCGCGCGCTTCGGCAAGGAAATGTACTTTAAACTCTACTCGGCGCTTCAGCGTGATGCGACGCCCAGTAAGAACGGGGAACAGTACAAGTCTATTCTCGGGATTGAACCGGACGCCTTGTTTGCTGATTTCATGTCAGGTCTTGCGAGCTAGCCAACGAGCCTCGTTGTTGCATATCGTGATTTGATTCCGACGTCCGCAACACGGTTATGACGCCGAAAACCGTTGTATAGTTGAGAGGGACGAACGCTAGTGTCGCAACCTACCCATTCATATGCTATCCAAAACAATCACCGCCGCATCGATTATGCTCATCGTCGCATGCTTTGCCTTGCCGTCTTCGGCGTCTGCTTCGACGCTCTCATCCGGGCAAGTGCGGGCGATCGTAGGGCTCCTTGAAGCTTTCAATGTCAGCCAATCGGTAGTGGACCGGGTAACGCTCGTTCTCGGGGTTTCATCGTCGCCTATTTCTGGCAGCCAAACGGGCGCCTCTGGCCTACCTCTCGATCCTCCCGTGCAGCCGCCGGTCCCGCATGTGCCGCCGGTCGGGAGCGTATATCCTTCGAGTAATGTCGGCTTCGATCTGTCTTACAATGCGCTTTCGTATCCGTCGGAGCGGTTCAGTTTCGGTATCATCGGCATTTCAGGCGGAAAGGCGTTCGTGCATAACAGCCGGCTTGCCTCCGAATATTCCTGGACACAGTTTGGCACCATTGCCCCGACCGTATACATGAATCTGAACGCACCCTATGGAAGCACAGTGGCGGGGAATATTACCGCCCCGAAGTCCTGTCCGGCGCGTACGGCGACCACTACCGAACCCACGGCGTGCGAGGGCTACAACTACGGCTACAATGCAGCGAAAGACGCGTATACCTACGCGCAGAGTGCGAGGGTGTCATCGAAACTTTGGTGGATCGATATCGAGGAGGCAAACAGCTGGTCGCCGGACACGGCGGTGAATGATGCGACCATACAAGGGGCGATCGATTATCTGAATACGCGCGGCGTACGTGCCGGCATCTACTCCGTGCCGCGCATGTGGAATGATATCGCGGGAAGCGATTTCGTGCCGACACAGACGATCGGCGGCCAGGCGGTTTCCATCCCGACGTGGATGCCTATAGGTATTTCGAACTTGGTCAGCGCGATCAATACCTGCGCGACCGGCACCAGCTTTATCGCCGGCGGTCCGATCTGGATCGTGCAATACGTGGCGAACTCCACCGCGGTTGACCAGAACGTCGCCTGTTAAGCGGATCAGCAGAAGAGTGTCCGATATCGCCGGATTGCCATCAGTGATAAGGTGTATTGATGAAAGGGCCTGACATGGACCGGGAGCGCAGCGAACGGAAGCATTCTCGTGCCGAGTTTCTCACGCTCTATAACGAGGGTCTGCCGATAAGCTTCCCGCGTGCAACAGCCGCTCTTCTCGCAGAGTATCAAGTCCGGTACCCCGGGCAATTTAAGGATGATTTCTGGTCGCTCGGTCTCCATCGCAAGAAATTCATGGATTGGCTGCCGGGATATCTGAAATCGCTCGAGCCTGATTGACAAAAGCCGCCTGCTTCGCCACACTGTATGTATCAACCAGCGCTGAACCAGTCGAGTCCGGTTCGAGCCTCTTCTCCAGCCCACTGTATTGATACTTAGACAAGATCTATCCAATCGCACATGCAAGAAGGAACAATCGCTCGTCTCACCGACAAAGGCTTCGGCTTCATCAAGGTGGCGGGACAGGAGAAGGATCTTTTCTTCCACTCAAATGAGCTCGTCGGCGTAGCATTCGACTCGCTCAAAGAGGGAGACAAGGTGACCTTCGAGGTCGCTGAGAGCCCCAAGGGCCCGAATGCGGTCAAGGTCAGCAAGGCGGCGTAAGCCCCCGACGCAAACGGCGCCCCTTTAAGGGGCGCCGTTTGCGTTGGCATCGAATTAGCGCGCCGCGTGTGACGCACGTGACTGAATAGCAGCTTGGCTAAACGGTCGGGAGTCCGGCGGCTTCCCACGCGAGCATCCCGCCGCGGATGTTCTTTGCATGGGTGAATCCGAGATCATGCAGAAGGCGCGTTGCCATCGAGCTTCTTCCGCCCGAGTGGCACATCACGTGAATCGAGACGTAGCCGCCAAGCGACGACGCTTCCGCTTCGATCCGGTTGAGCGGGATGTTGAGCGCGCCCGGCACGCTCTGACTGCGAAATTCCTCCCGCGTGCGTACGTCGATGAGACAGTGCCCGTCGCGCCCGAGCCATTCGTGCGCCTCGGTGACGCTTACGTCTTGTGTTCCGAAAGAGAGTCCGAACATAAGGGGTTTCAGGAAAGGGTAAACGCGGAAACGATAATGGTATCGAGCTCGCGCGCCATGCGGGCGTTTTTGGCTGGTCCGTCGATGCAGTTGCGCGCATGCATGCGCGCGAACGCTTCGGCAAACCGCTTGAGCCCGCTTGACGCGGCTTTTGTCTGGGTGAGCGTCTTTACACAATCGACATCTCCGGAAAGAAGCGCCCGGCGAAGCGCTCCTACCTGGCCTTCGATGCGGGCGAGGCGGGTGATGAGATCGGCATGTGATGGTTGCATACGCGGTGTCGGGTTATGAATGATGGATAGTATACCATATACCCCCATGGGGTATGCAAGAGCCGGCTAGTCCTGCTTGAAAACGGACTGAAAGAACTCATTCCTCTTGCATCTGCGTACGAGAGGCATACGATAAAGTGTGGTGTTATTCCAAAACAGAGAAGAAGCCGGACTGCAACTAGCCAAAAAACTCTTGCGTTATCGGAATAATGCAAACGCAATCGTCTTGGCGCTGCCGCGCGGGGGAGTGGTCATCGGGCACGAGCTTGCCCGGGAACTCCATTTGCCTCTGGATATTCTCGTTACGAGAAAGATCGGTCATCCCGGGAACCCCGAATACGCGCTCTGTGCGGTCGATGCGCATGGTGCGCTTTTGTGCGACGAATCGGAACGGAAGCTTGTGAGCGAAGAGTGGCTGAAAGACGAAATCGAACGGCAAAGGAAAGAAGCGGAGCGCCGGATGTCGGCGTATAGGGGGGAAAACCCATTGCCGGACGTAAAAGATAAAGTCGTTCTTATTGTCGATGACGGCATAGCGACCGGACTCTCTATGCGTCTTGCCGTCAAATTAGTAAAAACTCAAAAACCGGCGCGTATTATCGTTGCCGTGCCGGTCGCTTCGGCGGAATCCCTTCGTGAACTCGAGCGTGATGCTGATGAGGTAATGACTCTTCTGCCGCCCGAGGAGTTTATGGGAGCAGTCGGAGCGCATTATCGGGATTTTGAGCAAGTCGAAGATCAGACGGTGGTTCAATTGTTGCGCTCGCTTGAGTAAGCAACATTGGTGTAGCAAAGACAAACAGGGGGTCGCCTCGAGGCGACCCCCTGTTTTAAGAGCACTGCTCTCTATGCTGTCATCCCGCCTTTTGCGCACGTTGCGCACTCTTTTTTATGAGTGAAAGCGAGGTAAAGGGCGGAAAGACCGACAAGCACGTAGACTATCGATTCGACCTGGGGCATTGATCCGAGGATGAGGTGAACGATGTTCCAATTTGCTCCGACGAAATACCCAAGGCCGACGAGACCCCAGTTGAGCGCACCGATAATCGTCAGTATGAAGGAAACCTGATGAAGTGTTTTCATAGGATGGCAGCGGCGACAGATATGGCTAAGATGACTTTGCCGCGCATATTAAAGTATGGCTCTTTCAGCCTAAATTGAAAGAGCTAGCTGTGCGTAGCGGGAATCCTTTCAGGCGTGCGGATGGTATACTTAAATGACCGTCATGACGCCTCTTGTAATCTTTATAGCGAATTACCTGTATCTTTTACCGGTCGCTTTGTTCGTTGCGTATGCATTCAAGGCAAAGGAGCGGAAGGCGTTCGTAATGCTTTCTATATTCGCGCTTCCGATAAGCTACCTCGTCGGCGTTCTCGCCGGGCACCTTTTCTACGACCCGCGCCCCTTCGTCGTTTCTCATAGCGTCCCGCTCTTCCCTCACGCGCCGGATAACGGATTCCCCTCGGATCACGCCCTTTTGACGGGGACGCTCGCCGCGATCGTTACGGTTTTTAACGCGCCTCTCGGCGCGCTCTTGTGGCTCCTCGCGCTCCTTATCGGAGCCGCCCGCGTCTTCGCGGGGGTGCACCATGCGCTCGATATCGCCGGATCGTTCGCGATAGCGATCGCGAGCGCCGCGCTCGTCCGGACTCTCCTCGCGCGGTTCCGTAAGCCTCAAACGCCTGCGGCATAACCCCGTTATCCCCCCCCCCCCCCCGGCCCCCCCCCAAAACCCCCCGAACGCCCCCCAATAAGCCGCCGCCC
>JAJZRL010000005.1 GCA_021802705.1 bacterium
GCCTTGCGTAGGGAGAGGTGGTGCCGATGCCGACGTTCACTGCGTATGCTCCCGTGCCGCCGAGGATAAGAGAGTTGCTTGCGGTAACTTGGGAATTATATCCGATCGCGGTGGCGTTTGTGAGGGTCCCCGGAGTCGCCGTGGTGCCATTGGTGTACCCGGCGTTATAGCCGAGGAAGGTGTTGTATGAGCCGGTGGTGTTTGAAAGACCGGCTTGGACACCAAGGGCGCTGTTGTTGGAGCCGGTGGTGTTTGCGGCGAGCGCGCCTTGGCCGAGGGCGCTGTTGTTGGAGCCGGTGGTGTTTAAGTAGAGAGCGGCATCGGCTCCATCGCTTAAACCATCCCCTCCCCCAAACGCGCTGTTGAACGAACCACTGGTGTTGCTGAAGAGGGCGGTGTTGCCGACGGCGGTGTTGACACCGGTTAATCCGTTATAAGAGCGGAGGGCGTTGCTGCCTATGGCGACGCTGCGAAGACCGATGGTGTTTGAGTAAAGAGCATTGAGGCCGATAGCGATGTTCTGGCCACCAGTGGTGTTCGAGTAGAGAGTGTTATTACCGACCCCGATGTTCTGGCCACCAGTGGTGTTTGCCTGTCCGACGTTCTTGCCGAGGAAGGTATTGGCAACACCGCTCGTGGTTGAGGTACCAACCCCGAAACCGAGGAAGGTGTTGAAGCCGGTTGAGGAGGCGGTGAGGAGGGTCGTGCCGCCCTGTTGGTATCCCACCGAGGAAGTCGCATTGAAAGAGTCCGCAAGAGCCTGCCCGACGACGGAGAGCCTTGCGTAGGGAGAGGTGGTGCCGATGCCGACGTTCACTGCGTATGCTCCCGTGCCGCCGAGGATAAGAGAGTTGCTTGCGGTAACTTGGGAATTATATCCGATCGCGGTGGCGTTTGTGAGGGTGGCGGTCGTCGTCGAGAGGCCGTCGCCATAGCCGGCGTTGTATCCGAGGAAGGTGTTGAAGGAGCCCGTGGTGTTGGAGTAGCCGGCGTAGTAGCCGATTGCGGTTGAGGAGGCGCCGGTGGTGTTGTTGTAGAGGGCGACGTTGCCGACGGCGATGTTGGCGGAACCGGAATTGTTCCAAAGAGTGTTCTGACCGAAAGCGCTGTTGTTATTTCCCGTTGAGAATAGTGCGGCATTCATACCGACGACGGTGTTGTTATTACCCGTGGTGTTGAAGTAGAGGGCGTCCATACCGACGGCGGTGTTGTATGAGCCGGTGGTGTTGCTGTAGAAGGAATTCATACCGAGGGCGGCGTTGTATGAGCCGGTGGTGTTCACTAGCCCTGCACCCCTGCCGACGAACGTGTTCTGAAGCGTCGAGGTGCCGGCTCGGAGCTCCAGGGAGTCGTTGCCGAGCGGGTCGCGCAGGACGAGGATGGGAGAGCTTGTGGCCGAGTTCGTGATGTCGAGGCGGGAGGAGGGAGAGGTGGTGCCAATACCGAGATTGCCGTTATCAAAGACAGAGAGAAGCGTGGTCGAAGCGCTGTTCGCGATCTCGAACGCCTTGGAGGTCGAGAGCGTGTCCCCTCCCCAGACGGTGAGCTTCGCATAGGGGGAGGAGGTGCCCACGCCGAGCCTGCCGGTCAAAGGCTGCGTGGTGAGGGTGGTGAGAGTGGTAGTCGCGGGGAGGTTCGCGAAGAGGAAGTTGCCGATGTTGAGCATGTTGCTCGAGGCAGAGGACGGGAACTTGATGTTGTACCCGAGGCCGATGTCGTTATAGCCGGTGGTGATGGCGGTGCCGCCCGTGTTCGCGTCGTGGCCGAGGAAGATGTTGTCGTATCCGGTGGTGATGTTGTATCCAGCAAGGTAGCCGATGGCGGTGTTGTTGTTGCCGGTGGTGTTGTTGTATCCAGCAAGGTAGCCGAGGGCGATGTTGCTGGAGCCGGTGGTGTTGGAGTAGAGGGCACTGCCAATGGCGATGTTTTGAGAACCAGTTGAGTTTTGGAAGAGGGCCTGGCCGCCGATGGCGGTGTTGTTGTTGCCGGTGGTGACGTTGTATCCGGCTTGGTAGCCGATGGCGGTGTTTTCATAACCGGTAAAGACGCTGGTGCCGTTGTTCGAGTAGAGGGACTGGTAGCCGATGGCGGTGTTGCCGAAGTCGGCGGCAGTGTAGCCAGTGTTTGAATAAAGGGACTGATAACCGAGAGCGACATTGGAGTAGCCTTGGGTATTCGCCTGCCCCGCCTGGTAGCCGATGTACGTGTTCTGAAGCGTCGAGGTGCCGGCTCGGAGCTCCAGGGAGTCGTTGCCGAGCGGGTCGCGCAGGACGAGGATGGGAGAGCTTGTGGCGGAGTTGGTGATGTCGAGGCGGGAGGAGGGGGAGACGGTGCCGATGCCCACGTCACGCGTCGAGGTCGCATAGGTGAAGCCGCCGTTGTCGACGGAAAGCGAGCCGGAGAACGTCGAGGTGGCGGTCGTCGAGGTGGCGGTGAAGTACGGAGCGGAAACGGCGTTCCCGGAAGAAACACCGGCGACCGAAAGCGAGCCGGCGGTAAGGACGCCGGCGATGGTAACATTCCCGCTTGTCGAAAGAGAGCCGGTGATGGTCGTCGTCGCGAGTGACGACGTGCCGCCCGTAAGCGAGGTAAAGGTGCCATTCGTCGCCGAGATCGCGATGCCGTTTGTTATGTTCCCTTTGTCGAACGTCCCGCCTTCGAACGTGCCGTTGTTCACCGTGAGGTCGGAAAGGTTCTGGATCATGTTCACCTGCTGGATCGTGGTGGCGTTCGTCGCCGTCTGCACGGCGACGGGTTGCACCATTCCGGCGACGGTCGCAAGGATGCTTGTGCGGAGCGCGGCGAGTGACTGGCTCAGGTAGTCTGCGGACACTCCGTTCATGACGGTCGTATAGGTCGGGTAACTCACGTTCGTAACGCGCTCGGGAGGAGCGATAACGGGAGCAGGGTTAGCGACCGGGGATGAAGGGAGCGGCTCCGCTGCCGCCGCTGCCGCCAGAGAGACGGTCGAGGTTGCAAAGGGCAAGACGGTCGGCGAAGTATTTGAGACGATGGCGACCTGCGGCGTCCCCAGAAGAGCGGCGGGTTGCGCGGGGAACGAACCGAGAGCGGACGCTCCCCCGGAGACAATCTCGCCGGTTGCCGAGACGAGACCGAGATATTGCCTGGAGACACCGTGAACGAACCCGACAAACTGGGAAGCGAGCGCGTACTCCTTAGAGAACACCGTTTGCGCGAGAGCGGGAGCGATGACGGCCGGCGCAGAGGCGAGACCCATGTAGAGCGAGGCGGCAAGCTGGGGAGCGTGAGCGGCGGCGATGATAAGCGAATCGCCAAGCGCGCCGACAGACGTCGTCACGGCGCGCGCAATCTCCGGAGCTCCGTTCGCGATGCCGTATGCGAACGCGACATCGGCATGTATCGCCGCATGGGGCATGCTCGCAACCGCCGCTCCCAAAGTGCTTGTTCCTCCCAGAGCTTGCGTCTCTGCGGCGTGCGCTGCCGGAGCATAAGAAACAATGGAAAAGATCGCTATCGGAAGTACGAAAAAGCGCGAGCGCAAAAAGCCAGCCATTGACTTTGCATGTTTTTCAAAAAGCGAGTCCATAAACGCCGATTTAATTACATGATACGTCATGTTTCGCGCGTTTGATAAATTATTCTGGGGATAAACGAACGACTCCGCGACTTTGATTTTTCTAAGGACGTTTTTGCTAAAAGATTTCCGAATTCAAGCTCTGCAAAAACGAACGACCAGTACAGACCTCGGCGCAACGACTCATAATCGAATACGCTCGTAAGAGCACGGCATGATACTCCGGATTTCTAAAGTTGCCCTATGGCACGCGCGCCAGCAATTTATCGTAAACCGACCGAGTTGCTTTTCTTAATTCACACAAAAAGAAACGTATATCGTGTAAACGAGACGAGAAAACCTTATTTTACGCTATTTATCGTAAACAGTAATCCCAGCAAAAAACCCATATTGGCTACCCAATATCGCAAATGTATCAAGATATCCGCTGCCAAGCAGAACGATTGAGATCGAGACGAGCATCGCAAAGAGGCTTATTATCCGCACTACCAAAAAAGATGCCCTCGGACTTCCCTTCGCCTTCGGCTGTCGTTCCTGCGCGAAGGGTTCGTATGCCTGCATGCGCGCCTCGATGCGCTCGATAGGCTCTTCAAGCGGAGACTGGTGTATGGCGCGGATAGGCACGTACGTCTCTCCTTCTTCGGCATCATTCGACTCTTCTTCATAGAGAGGTTCCTCCGCAGTCTGCTCTTCCGAAGAGTCAGAAGAGAGAGACGGAGGATTGCTACCGAACAACGTCTGCCACGTGTCGTGGAGCGGCGGTTCCGCATCGCGCCTGTCATTTAAAACTTCCTTGTCTTTCCCTTCTTCATCCGGCACCTCCTTTCGATTTTGTTCCGGCTCTTGATGCGAATGGATACGAGGAAGGACATCGACCGAAACCGCTTCGTAGCGGGGAGCTTCCCATGTCGACCTTTGGTTAGGAGGCGTCTCTTTTTTTATTTCCGATGGCACGATCCCATGACTTCCGAAGCGATGGTCCTGGAGCGCCGACTCGAGAACGTACCAGCTCCGCCCGACAAGACGCGCGGGAACCCTTCCTTCGCGGCAGAGCTGGCCGACATAGTCTTTCGCGTATCCCGTTATCTTCGCGGCTCGTTTCGACGATACGTATTTCTTGTCTTCGATGAGAAGCTCGTCCATCCCTTTCAGTATACGGTTTTCTCGTCACGGAAAAAAGAGCCTCTCGCGCAACCGAGGTGCATAAGCCGCTCCTTAGTCGCCGCTTCGTTCGTTTGAGATTTCTTTCCGGATCAGCTCCTTCAGGAGCGTCGGGTTACCCGCCCCTTTCGTGGCTTTCATGCATTTGCCAAGGAGATACTGCAACGCCGCTTCCTTTCCCGAACGATACTCTTCGGCTGCTTTCGTCTCCTCGGCAAGAACGCTTCTGACGGTTCCCGCGAGCGCATCGGTGTCGTGCACCTGGAGAAGGCCGTGCTTTTGCGCGATGTCTTTCGGGTCGCCACCCTCTTCGACAAGGAGCGCGAGGACATCTTTCGCGCCGCGCGAAGAGAGTTCCCCCGCGCTTGCCATGCGTATGAGCGAAGCGAATGCCGATGGAACGAGCGCGTCATACGACTCGGACTTCCGCTTTGCAAAGATGCCGGCGAGATCCGAAACGAGATAATTTGCCGCGAGCGGGACAAGCGCGCCGTCCTCGTCGAGCGAGCGAGCGAGCGCGTCAAAGAACGCCGCGCGTTCGGGAGTCGCGCTCAGGTATGCCGCGTCGTTTTCCTTAAGCGCGTAGGCGCGGACGTAGCGCGCGCGGCGCTCCCACGGAAGCTCCGGCAAGGACGCGCGGATCGCTTCGGGAGAAAAGTCAGGAATCTCGGAAAGGAAGAGCTTGGGCAGATCCGGCTCCGGGAAATAGCGGTAGTCGGCGCTCCCCTCTTTGAAACGCTGATGGAAGGTCTCCTGCTTCGCCTCGTTCCATCCGCGCGTCTCTTGTACGACCTTCCCGCCCGCTTCGATGAGCGCGGTCTGCCGCGCCGCCTCAAACGCGATCGCGCGTTCGACGGAACGGAAGGAGTTGAGGTTTTTCACTTCCACTTTCGTGCCGAATTTCCCTTCCTCATTTGAGACGGAAATGTTCGCTTCGATGCGCATCTCGCCCTTCTCAAGATTCGCTTCGCCGGCGCCGAGCGTCCGCAAGAGAAGCTGCAGCTCGCGCGCGAAACGTCCGGCCGTCTCCGCGTCGCGGATGACCGGCTCGGTAACAAGCTCCATGAGCGGGATACCGGCGCGATTGAAATCGACAAGGCTCTTCCCATGCGCGTGGATCGAGCGGGCGGTGTCCTCTTCGAGGTGCACGCGCGTTATGGAAACGCCGGCGAGCTCTCCTCCGGAGACGAGAGGGTGCGCGTACTGGCTTATCTGGTACCCTTTCGGGATATCTGGATAGAAATAGCTCTTCCGGTCGAATTCGCTGAAATCCGCGAGCGTGCCGCCCACTGCCGTACCGACCCTCAGGATATGACGCACGGCTTCCCTGTTGATGGTCGGCAGCGTGCCGGGGTGTGCCATGCAAATCGGACAGATATTCACGTTCGAACGCGTCTCGTCCGGATCATTCGCCGAGCTACAGAACATCTTTGTCCTGGTTTTGAGCTCGGCATGTATCTCAAGGCCGATGGTCAGACGATAGAGCGCAGCCATATATATAGGTATAGCTTATAGTGTGGAGCGGAAAATGCCTAGCGAAACCCCATATTCCTCCTGCTTATGCCGCGAGAAGCTTTGAAAGACGGTCAGAAAACGCTTTAAGCGCATCAGTATCCTTCACCGAGACAGAAAGTATCTCGCGTCCTGTCTCCCTCGCAAAGAGCTGCATCTTCAATTCCCGTTCCTCTCCGGAAATAAGATCCGTTTTCGACAGGACGATGACTTCCTTTTTCTTTGAAAGCCCGTGGTCAAAAGACTCAAGCTCTTTCCGAACCTCCTCATACGCCGCAAGAGGGTCATCTTGGTCTGCCGAGACGAGATGCAGCAAGATTCCTGTACGTTCTATGTGCTTCAAGAACTTTATACCGAGACCTCGTCCGGACGATGCGCCTTCTATGAGGCCCGGGATGTCGGCAAGGATGCGCCCGTTAAAATCTCCGAGGCTCGGCTCCAGGGTGGTGAAGGGATACGCGCCCACCTTCGACTTCGCGCGCGTAAGCGCGTTCAGGAGCGACGACTTCCCTGCGTTCGGCAAGCCGATGAGCCCGGCGTCGGCGATGATCTTGAGGGTAAACTCGATGGTGCCGGCTTTCCCTTCTTTCCCCGATGTCTGCTGAAAAGGGTTCTGATTGGTCGAGCTCTTGAAGCGAGCGTTCCCTTTTCCGCCGATTCCGCCCTTGAACACGACGGTGGTCTCCCCTTCCTTGATGATCTCGTATTCATCGCCCGTCTCGACGACCCGCGCAAGCGTACCGACCGGAACCTTGAGAACGGCTGGTTCTCCGTTGTTGCCGTGCTTCAAGTTGTTTCCTCCGGCTTTCCCGTCTTCCGCATGGAACTTTTTCTCATACCGATAGTGCGCGAGCGCCGCCAAGTCGCGCACCCCGAGGAGCACGACATCGCCGCCCTTGCCGCCGTCGCCGCCCGAGGGGCCTCCGTGCGCGTTCTGCTTCGTGCGCAGCCAGCGTATGACGCCGTCGCCGCCCTTGCCGGCTGCGGCATAGACTTTTTCTTCATCGACAAATGCCATAACGACCCTAGCTCGGACTCACGATCTCCCACCCGTCTGAAAGGTACGGCTCCGCTTTCTTGAACTTGATCGTCCGGGTCTCGTCGCCTTTCTTCATGACGACAAAATCATTGCGCCCGTATTCGGCGCCATTCACGAGGGGTGCAGGGGCGCTGCCCTCTTCTTTGCCGGAGGCGATGAGCGCAGCGCGCGTCTTCTCTTCTTCGGCACGGATACGCGCCGCGTCGGCCGACACGAGGCGCGGCAACGCCTCAATGACCGCTGTCCGGATGCTCTCTTCAAGCTGCCGGAAACGCATGAGCGCCTCGCGCCGATACTCGATCAGAGGATTCCTCTGGCCGTACGCCCTCAGCGATACCGAATGACGTACGTAATCCATCGTCTCCAGATGCTCGAGCCAGAACATGTCGATGACTTGCAGGAGCAGGTGACGCGCGTGCCGCACGAACGCATCCCCAAGCTCCGCCTTCTTCGCCTCAAAAGCGGCAAGCGAGGCTTCATCGCCTTCGAAAAAAGCCTTCGCGATACGCTCGACTTGTGCATCGTCTTCAAGGAGCGCGGCGCGGCGGCGCGCGTAAATAGCAAGGCGCTGCGTATTCATGACGTCGTCATAGGCGAGCACCTGCTTGCGCGAATCGAAGTTGAACCCTTCGATACGTTCCTGCGCGGTCTCGAGGGACCGCGTGATCATCGAGCTCTCGATCGGCTCGTCCTCGGGGATGCCGAAGCGCCCCATCACCTTCTTGAGCGTCTCGGATGCGAAGACGCGCATGAGCTTGTCTTCCAGAGAAACGTAAAAACGGGTCTCGCCCGGGTCGCCCTGACGGCCCGAACGGCCGCGCAGCTGGTTGTCGATGCGTCGTGCGTCATGCCGCTCGGTCCCGACGACCGCGAGACCTCCTTTCTCCACGACCTCCGCGCGTTCGTCATCGCTTGCGAGCGCGCCGCCGAGCTTGATGTCGACGCCGCGACCGGCAAGGTTGGTCGCCACCGTCACCCTTCCCTTCTTCCCCGCTTCGGCGATAATCTCCCCTTCGCGTTCGTGGTTCTTCGCGTTCAACACTTCGTGCGGTATGCCGGCATCCTTGAGGTACGCGCTTACGACCTCGTTATCCTCGATGGAGACCGTACCGACGAGGACCGGCTGCCCTTTCGCGTGATACTCCTTTACCGCGCGCGCGACGGCGCGATACTTCCCTGTTGCTGTCTGGAAGATAAGGTCGTCGTAATCCTTGCGCTTCACCGGCTTGTTCGTCGGTACCACGACGACTTCGAGCTCATAGACGGTATAGAACTCCTCCTCGGAGGAAAGCGCGGTGCCGGTCATGCCGGCAAGCCGTTCGTACATACGGAAAAGGTTCTGGAAGGTAACGCTCGCATAGGTGCGCGCTTCTTCCTTCACCTTCACGCCTTCCTTCGCCTCGACTGCCTGATGCAAACCCTCCGACCAGCGGCGTCCCGGCTGCATCCTTCCCGTGAACTCGTCCACGATGACGATCTCGCCTTCGCGTACCACGTATTCCTTGTCCTTATGGAAAAGGGCTTGAGCGCGCACGGCTGTCTCAAGGTGGTGCGCATACTTCACCCCGCCTTCGGTGTAGATGTTCTCGAGCCCGAGCGCGCTCTCCGCCTTGTGCATCCCCGCTTCGGTGATCTGAACCGCCTTCCTCTTCTCGTCGACCGCATAGTCTTCCCCTTCGCGCATGCCGCGGACGATACCGGCGAACTGTTCATACAGCTTCCCGGAATCTCCGGCAGGTCCCGAGATGATGAGGGGGGTGCGCGCTTCGTCGATGAGGATCGAATCCACTTCGTCGATGATCGCGTACTGGTACGCGCGCTGCACGATCTGCGACGGATCGTACGCGGTGTTGTCGCGCAGGTAATCGAAACCGAGCTCGTTGTTCGTCACGTACGTGATGTCGGCGGCATACGCCTCTTTCTTCGTGACGGGACGCAGGTAATCGTAAAAGACCTTGAAAGAGCCTTCCGTGTCCCTCTCCGCATCCTCTTCTTTCGCGACATGCGACGGGTCGTACCGGTACGCTCCCGTCGACGTAACGATACCGACGGTAAGGCCGAGATAGTCGTACACCTGCCCCATCCACGCGCCGTCGCGCCGCGCGAGATAGTCGTTGACCGTGACGACCTGCACGCCCTTTCCGGCAAGCGCGTGAAAGGTCGCAGGCAAGGTCGCAACGAGCGTCTTGCCTTCGCCGGTACGCATCTCGGCTATCTTCCCGCGAAGGAGCGCGAGACCGCCCACGAGCTGTACGTCGAAATGCGTCTGATGGAGAGTGCGGCGCGCGGCTTCCCGCACGAGCGCGAATACGAGCGGGATATCGGCTTCCGCCGGCGCTCCGGATGCGCTCGCGCGGCTCCGGACCTCTTCGAATATGTCCCGTATCTCTTTGTCAGACAGCTTCGCATAGTCGCCGGAAAGCTTGTTCGTCTCGGCAACGACAGGCGCCGCGGCCTTTAGGAAAGCCGCGGATTGGTTCTTCGAAAAGAAACGAGAAAGACTGATCATCTGACGCACTATACCACCGTACCCTCGTTTGAGCTAAATGGAAAACGCCCCTCGTTTTGAGGGGCGTTTTCCGAAAAACTAGCGGCGCTTCTTTGCGGCCTTGCGCTTCGTAGTCTTCTTCGCGGCTTTCTTTGCAGTCTTTTTCACTGCCTTACGCTTCTTTGCTGCCATGGTGGTTGCGAATTAGAAATGATGGCTGATATGTCGACCCGTTCACGCATGAAAGATTTTCATGTGCAAACGTTTCTATCCGATATTATCGCGCGCAAAAAAAATTTTTGTGCGCGGTGCGCGCATCATGTGTGGATAACTGCGAAAAATTTTTTACAAAAATATTCGCGGTAAAAAAAATTGTTCCGTGCAAAAATATTTTCGATGCCTTACTGCGAGTTCCACTTCGCGCGAGAGATCGGACCGAAGTATCCGACGCTCGGTCTGACGCCGGTATCCCTCTGCCATGCGCCAACTGCCGCGCGCGTCTCGTCGCCGAAGTATCCAGTCGCGCCGGCCGCTATCGCATACCCCATCGCGATAAGCGATTGCTGAAGGCACCTCACTTCCTCGCCCCTCGATCCTATCGAAAGGTCGGTGGTAAAGACGCACGACGCGTGCGGGGGCGTGGTATTCGCCGGAGTCGAGGTGCCGCCCAGAAGCGCAGCTTCGACTTGCGCGATCGTATCGGCGCTCGCGCCAAATGAAGAGAGGAGCGAGAGGAGCGATTCGATCTGCGCATGCGAAAGCGGCGAGACGCTCGACGCGAGCGGAGCGGTCGTGCCCTGCGCGCCGGTCGTCGTGCTCGTCGTCAAAGCGACGGGAACGAGCGGCGGGAGCGACGGCGGCGGTTCTGAAACAGAAGCCGAGCCGCCGGTATACGAAACGACCGAGCTGCCGATGCTATTGCACGGGATAGTGAAGGAGTAGGTGTTCGAGTCGGTCGTCTGCCCGAGAACGTCGGTAGCCGCAACGTACCAGTTGTGCGAAGTATTGCAGGCGGGAGATTGCGTGAGGGTGAACGAGGTCGTCGTGCTCGCGAGCGACCCGCTCGCGGCGGTTCCGTCGAGATACAAAACGTAAGAGGAGAGGCCGCCCCACGAGTCGCTCGACGGATTCCACGAGAAAGAAGTGCTGTTCGTGATTGCCGTGTTGCTCGGAGAAACGAGCGAGAACGCGGCGGGAGCGTCGTTCGCGACGGTGAAAGTATGCGTCGTGTAGCCTTTGGTATAGGTGAAGGTGAGAGAACCGCTCGTATTCGTCGTGCTTGAGGCGAGATACGTCCCGTCAACCGCGATGCCGTATGTCGTGCTTGAGGCGAGGTCGCCCACCGTATGCACCGTCGAAGTGGCTATGGGGGACGACTCCGTCCAGACCTTCTTATAGTCGCCGCTCGTGTCCCACGTGGTGATGCCGATATCCATCCATTGCGCGTAGTTTCCGGCGCCGAAACCTCCGACCGGAGTAACCGTGAGCGCGGCGGTCGCGGCGCTCGACGTCGCGGTGGTATAGCGATACTTCCCGTTCGCGTATATGCGGATATCGCCGGTGCGCTCGACGGGATCCGTCCCCATCATGTAGGGAGGCTGGTACTCGTATGGGCCGATGTCGGGCGTGCCGTAGATGGGGTTGCCGAGGATGTCGGTCGTACGTCCGGGCACGGATGTTCCCGCATCGATGTCGGGAGAGAGGTAATTGAGGGAGAAATCGTTTGCCGAAGGGTTCGAGAGGAGGGGGTTCACGTCTTCCTGGTTGTTCACGCCCTTGTAGGTGGTTTCCCAGGTGGTGTCGCCGGCGACGTCCCAGTTATTGTTCGACGCGGTAAAACCCGGAACGTTTGCAGGCGGGAGCGGGTATGGGAACTTGAAAGAGGAGCCGTTGTCCGCCACGATATTGTTCTTCACCTGCGCGCCCGGAGCCCCGAGAGATGTCGAGAAACCGGCACCGCCATTGCCGTATGAGAGGTTGTTATAGATCTTCGGGCTTTGCGGAAGCGACATGCTGATGCCGGTCGTGGTATTGTCGGCAGCGATAGAGTTCTGCAGGGTATCGTAACCGTTCAGAGATATGCCCGCATAGTTGCCGTATGCTTCGACGCCGTTCATCGTCGAGTAACTTGACGGAAGGTTGAATCCTGAAACGTTCGCATAGCGCGCGATGATGTTGTTGAAGACGTGATACCCGTCGCCGGATGTGTCATTGTCATACACTCCATAATTGCGCGTCCCCGCCTCGATATGGAGCGTCGAGATGTCTTCGCCGGATCCAAGGCGGTAGTAGAGGGTGCTCGTGGCGAAGTACCACGCCCCGGGGGGGAGAGTCGCCGCGCTCGCGCCCTCCGTGCGCGCCGTGAGGCTCGAGATAGTCGCTCCGGCCGCGAGCACGGTCGAGGTCGCCGTTACCGCCTTTTCATAGGTATTCGCATTGCCGCCGCTGTAGACGCTCCAGCCGCCGGACTCGTCAGTGCTTCCCCAGATCTCGGGCTTCTGGGTCGCATCGGCAGCTTCGAACGTGATAGGGAGCGAGGCGGTACCGCTGTTGGTGATAGAAAGCGTCTCCCGATACGGGACGCCGCTATTCTTCACGATCTTGACCGTGTCCCCTGCCTCTACGGTCTCCCCCGCTTTCGCAAGCGTCGCCCAGGGTGCCGCTTGCGAACCGGGATTGTTGTCATTCCCCGCAACGTTGTCGACATAGAAAGTATAGGGGACGGCATAGCCGGGAACGACGTTCAGCGTGAACGTCGAGGTCGAAGTTGCAGTCGCGCCGTTGTTATCGACGGCCTTCACGTACCATGTGTGGGTACCCGCGGAAAGAGGGGTGGAGACTATCGTTGTCGTCGCGGAGATGTTATCGACGGCAAGAGAACCGTCGATGTAGAGCTCATACTTGCTGATGCCGTAATAATCCACCATGTCTTGCCAGGAGAACGTCGGCGTGGTGCTCGAGGCGATGGCGTTATCGGCGGGCGCGGTTATATCGAAAGGAAGATGCTTGACGATGACCATCTTCGGATCGCCGACGATGACCTCTTTCCAGTTCCACTCCGGAAACGCCATGCCGAAACTGTCGGCGAGATTATATCCGCTCGCGTAGCGCGGGAAGAGGGTAGCGGGGTTCGAGAGACCGTTCGTATACGGCTCACTCGTATACCCCGCTCCTCCCGTCATCCCCTCGGCGAGCCAGTCCGCGATAAGCGACTGACCGTAGGTCGCGGGAAGGTTGAAGGTGCGGCCGGATGTCGAGACGGCGGTATCGCCGATCGAACCGTTGATCCATGTGTTGTAGGGAATGGAGTTCGTCGTCGTCGCGTTGCCGTCGTTGCTTCCCCAGCTGTAGTAGCCGAGGACGTTGTCCTGGTAGGTGAGGTAGGTATTCGTGAGGTCGAGCTTGACGTTGAAGCCCATCGCATCGAGCGTGCTCGACGCGGAGACCATCTCGCCGTTTACGAAATTGTAGCCGTTATTTGCGCTCGGCGGGCTATACCCTTTTCCGGGAGCCGTATCGAGTACGAAAGTTCCCTGTGTCGTGGTCGTCGAGATCGCCGAACGGTCGATCATGCTTTCCACGTCGGCGATCGTGTAACCGGTCAATCGCGTGACGATATAGAAGCCGTAGGTCACGCTCGAGAAGCTGCCGGACTGGTTGTAGTACGGGTTGTTAAGCGCGACGAACGACGGATTGAACGAGATATCAGAACTGTATTTGCCAAGTATCAAAGAAAGCGCCTGGTCGACCGATGGGCCGCCGCTCGGAATCACGTTCGGAATGGTGATGTCAAGCGGCACGCCTTTCGTCGTGATGATGTAATTGGTGCTTGAGGCGAGATTGTTCGTGGTGAGAAAGTTCTCTACGGGGGTCTGTATGTCGGTCTTGAAGGTGGTGGTGCTGATAGTCTCTACGGCGGGCGTATTGATATGGACGACGTGGGAAGCGGGGAAACTCCGGGCGGCGATGAAATAATTCGCGATGGTCGTCGATGTCGCCGACGCGTCATTCACCACGAGGATGGTGTCGTTGTAATTATAGTAACTGTCTGCGTGGGCATGCGGTACGGAAAATAAAAAAAGCGGGGCGAAGAACCCGGCAAAAGAGACGGCGGCTAGGAAGAGGGGATGACGTATGAAAAGGGAACGAATGTCGTATCGAAATGGGATTGAATCTTGCGTGTCGTTCATTGATGGCTTCTGTGAAAACGTCGTGGTGTTGGGGCATACTAGCACAAGACGCTCGTGGGTTACAAACCCTTGATTTTTCCGTAGAAACTGGCGGAAATACTGCTGTAATCAGCCGAAGGTCTCCACTTCCCTCTCGAGAACGATACCCGTTGCATCGTAGACGCGGCGCGCGACCTCCTGCGCGAGCGCATCGACTTGCGAGGCCGTCGCGCCCTCACGCGCGACGATGACGAGCGGCTGCCGTTCATACAGTCGCACCGGCCCGCTCGCGTACCCCTTGAGCGAAAGGGCGCGGTCGAGAAGCCACGCGAGCGACACCTTCGCCATGCCGTCTCCTTGGGGAAACACGGGCATCTCAGGATATCGCGCGCGAAGCGTTGCGACTGAAGCATCCGAGATGACAGGGTTCTTAAAGAAAGAGCCCGCGGTTCCCTCTTCGGAGGGGTCCGGAAGCTTCTGAGAGCGTATCGCCCGCACGGCTGCCGCGATCTCGGGCGGGGTCGAAAGAGGAGTGCCGGCCTCACGCGCGCGAGCGAGATCCGGGTATCCGACGCGCGGCGTTCCGAGCGTCGTGAGGCGCAAAGCGACACGCACGATGACGTGCGCTCTGCTCTCTTTGAAAAAACTCGAGCGGTACGCGAATGCGGATTCGGCGCGCGTGATGCGAACGAGCGCGCCGGTCGTGGTGTCGATGCTGTCGGCGTACTCAAAGACATCCGCAAGCTCCGCGCCATACGCGCCGATATTCTGCACCGTCGCACCGCCGACAGTCCCGGGGATGCCGGCGAGGTTCTCGATGCCGGAAAGCCCGCGCGAGACGGCAGTGTCGACAACGGCATCCCACCTGACACCCGCGCCGGCGATGAGCCGGTAAGAGCCGTCATTCCCGGGCTCGAAAACGATGTCGCGCGACGCTACCTTGAGCACGACGCCTTCGACGCCTTCATCTTTCACGAGCACGTTGCTGCCTGCGCCGAGCGGATAGAGCGGCAGAGCGCGGCGCTTGGCGATGCCAAGCGCCGCGCGTATGTCTTCTTCGGTGTCCGCCTCTATAAAAACACGAGCCGGCCCGCCGATATGAAATGTCGTGTGGGGCGCAAGCGGAATACCGCTCCTTACGATCATTGCCCCGCCGTATTCGCTCGTATCTGCGCTATCGCGGCGGCGCCGGCAGAAGCCGCTTCGGGGTACAGAGCGACCGCCTTGTTGATGGTCGCGATGGCGTCCGCCTTGTCGCCTCCGGCGTAGTATGCCGCCGCGAGCCCGAACCAGGTATCGACGAGCGCGCCGGGCGCTGCGGCGCGCATCTTCCAGATACGTATGAGCTGCGGCCAGTCTTTGGTGCGATAGTAAGCGACCGCGAGGATATCGCTGTCGACGGTCGTCGTACCGTACGCGCCAAGAAGGATCTTGTCGGCGGTTGCCGTATCGCCGACCGCGATATCGCCCGCGGCGGCGTATGCGGCGAGATTCGTAAACTGCGGGCCGAGCGCGTATGCCTTGTTGAAATCAGCCTGCGCCGCTTTCGCATTCCCCGCATCCCACTCCGTCGCTCCCGCCTCGATCCAGATATCCTCTTTCCCGGGCGAAAGGGCCTCGGCGGCTGTTATCTCCTTAAGAGCGTCTGTGCTGTCGCCGGCAACACGGTACGCATAGGCGAGCTGGAGCCGCTCGCGGGCGTCAAGCGGATACGCGGCGACCTGCTTCTTCATCTCGCTTATGGCAAGCGAGACGGCTTGCTGTTTTTCCGCGGTCGTCGCCGTCTGGCTCTGCGCGAGCGTCGCGGCGAACGAGACGAGCTGTTCCCGGATCTCCTGCGCGGCAAACGCCGGATGCTGCACGAGATCCTCGAAAACGGCGATGTTCGCGGACGGACCGTTCGGGGAGGGCGATATCGCGGTGATGAGCTCGCTTGCCGCGGTCATCCCCGGGATGTTCACGAACCAGACAGCCGCGAACGCGGCGACTCCCGCGATGGGAAGCGCAAAGGTCGCGCCATCGGTCGATGTTATTTCGGGCGCACGCTCGAAAAACGCGATAGGCCGCGCGACCTGAGAATCGATGAGCGC
The DNA here is from genome assembly GCA_021802705.1 of bacterium. Classification (GTDB taxonomy): domain Bacteria; phylum Patescibacteriota; class Minisyncoccia; order Phycocordibacterales; family Phycocordibacteraceae; genus C7867-001. Next base: position 16,016 of record JAJZRL010000005.1, read on the forward strand.
GAGTATCGCGAAGAAGTAGACATACGAATACAGGTTGTCGAAAACGAAGAGGTTATGACAGGCGTAGCCGGCGAGCGCGGCGGTGAGCGCGATACGCTCGGGACGCGAAAGCTCGCTGCTCTTCCAAAGGAGCCAGATAGCGGAGGCGAAGAGAGAAAGGTACAGAAGGAAGGCCGGCACGCCGCCTGCGACAAGCCAGTCGATGAAGGCGTTGTGCGCCCTATCAAACCACGGCTCCTGCTGGTAGAGCGAAGGGTCGTAGAACTGATTGAAAACATAGTTGAAACCCTCCTGTCCCCAACCGACGATCGGGCGCTCGAGGACGCCCTCGAAGGCCATGTGCCAGATAGTGAAGCGCGTCTGCCCGTCGGCGAGAGAAATGGAAGCGATGCGAGCAAGCGCGTCATTCCCCTGCACGAAAGCGGAGTGGCGCGCGAGGTAGAAACTGCCGGAGAGAATGACGATGAGCGCGAGCGCGAGCGCCGCCATGCGGCGGGCGTGCTTCCCCGCCGTAACCGCGGTGAGAAATGCCGCGAGCGCGAGACCGCCCACAAGGCCAAGCACCGTGCCGCGTGTCTCGGTCAAGACGATGAGCACCGCCTCGAGCACGGCGAACGCGACAAGCAACCACTTGAGCCACTGGCGCTTCTCCGTAAGCGCGAGCCACCCTGCGATGAAGATATTGAAGAGGAGGTAGATGGCGAAGTATGCGGAATTACCGAACGAAGAGTCGATGCGCGTCGAACCCTGGTGTATCTGCATGACGCCCATCTGCTGCAGGATGCCATGAGCGGAAACGATGACCGCGACGCCGAGCGACGCGAGGAACCACGCGCGCCACTTCTTTTCCACGCGCAACACCGCAGACGCCGCAAGGAAGAAGCCGAGGAGATGGATGAGGAGCACCCAGCCTTCCATGCGCTCGAAATTGCTCCAGAAAGCTTTCGCGACGTTGATAGCGAAGAGATCGGCGACGAACATCCACGCGACAAAACCCAAAACCGCCGCGCCGATCCAGGAAAAACGGGGCCGGTATTCCTTATCGAGAAGCGCGAGCACAGCCCACGCCGCAACCGCTATCTCGACAAGGATACGGAAATAGAAGGCCTTTCCGGTGATGAAGGGAAAAAAGAAGCTGTGGACGACAATGAGCGGCGCAAGCGGGATAAGAAAGAGCGCTCCGAGCGCTACGAACCGTGCGATTTGTTTCGCCACTCCTGTTTCTTTTTGCATAGTGAGAACTACTATAGCACATGCCCTACGCGCAAAAACACCCTGCTCTGGCAGGGTGTTTTTGCGCGTAAGACCCGCCTTCCCCGCTAGAACCTCCAGCTGAAGAGACCCCACTGGCCCTGCTCTTTCTGGGCGAGGCTTTCAAGATTGACCTGCTGCGTTTCCATCGCCGCTATCTGCGCGGAAAGCGTCGCTTTGACGTCCGCCGATACGTTCGCCTGATTGAGAAGCTGCATGAGCGTCTGGATGCGCTGCTGGTTTTGCGTAACTTCATCTTTGATAGCAGCGGCTGCCGCGCTGTCGCCGCCAAAGAAAAGCCGCGTCCAGAATCCGCGCGCCTCAATCTGCGCTTCGGCATCTGTCGTCGTCGCGACTGAAGCGTCTACCTGCTGCGCGATCTGCGACACCTCCTGTCCGATACCACCGAGAAGCGGTTTCGCGGCAAGGAGCGCGTGCACCGCGAGACGCACGTCGTTCGCGTTTTTCACGATGCCCCTATCAGCGGCCGTCGTGCTCGCCTCCTCCTGATCAAGCTCCTGCTTGCGTGTATCAATCATCTGCTTGAGCTCTGCGAGCGAAAAGGCTTCCGTCGTCGTGCTCTCAAGCCCGAGGAAGAGCGGCGAGTTCGCGTGTTCCATCGCCCGCTCGGCGGCGTGCTGCCTTATCTCCATGAGCGCCCGCTCGGTAGAGGTCGCATGGTCGCTCCCCCGCCCTTCCTGAGCGCGCCCTTCTCCCGAGGCGCTTCCGCCAGCCCCCATCTCCACCATCATGCTTGTCGAGGCGTTCGCGTTTTCTCCCTGCGTATCCATCTGCGCGCCCATGGTCGCTCCGACTGACACGCCGCTATCAGCGTGCGCAACCGCCATCGGAACACCTCCCGTGGCAAGCGCCAGTACCGCAGTCCCTGCTGTATAAAGATATTTCTTCATAAGTAACTTGATGCCAATAATAATTAGGCTGCGAGTTAGACCTTTCGTGCCTCCCCCTAGTATAAAACGGCCGCGGGCACAGTATCCGCTACCGCCCTGAAATCTGCCGTATGAGTTGCTGCGCCTGCGCCGCAGCAGCAGGGTCGTTCCGCGCTATTTCTGATAGCGTCCGTACCGCGCCAGGTATGTCGCCGGTCGCGTTTTGCGACGCAGCGAGGGAAAACCAACCTTGGATATCATCCGGATGGAGCACGACATAGCGCTGCCAGAGCGTTTCCACCGCATGGTAATCGCCTCGCGCGGCGTAGGCATTGATAATACCTGCGTCGGGTATATCGGATCTGCCGTACCGAGCCGTCAATACCTGCCGTGCAAGCGCGTCGTCGCCGGCATAAATGGCGGCACGCGCATAATATTTCACCGCGTCTTCGAATTCCGGTTCGATGAGATACGCGGTACGCGCATCGGCAAGTGCCGCCTGGTACTCGCCGAGCGCCAGCTCTTCATCCACGATGCCGAAATAAATGAACTGCTTTTGCGGCGCGAGTCTGCGACCCTGCTCATACGCTTCGAGCGCTGCGCGATGTTCTCCCTGGGCATCAAGAAGCTGTCCGAGGAGCACGTACTCCCGAACCCGCGAAGGATGTGCGGCGATGGTTGCGCGGAGCGCTCCGATAGCGCCTTTCATTATTTCGCGCTTTGCCGAATCCGGCAGGTCGGGCGTCGAAGTCGCCATGAGGGCAAATTTCGCAAACGCGTCGGGAATCTCTGAGGCATCCGGGCGAATACTGATCGCCTTTGCGAATACCGCGATCTGTGTGACAGGATCGCCTCCTTCGTTTGAGGCGGCCTGGGCCGTTAAAAGAAGAGCCTCGCCGGTCGCAAACACAAGCGACACAAGCGCGGTTATCCCCACTACCGCCGTGCCAAGAAGGATCGCCCATCCCCATCCCGCTAGAGGCGCCGGCTGCATCGCCTCTTCGGAGAAACCGCGGCTCCGCCGTTCGAGATATGCGAAGAGCGTGACCAAGAGCAGCAGCCCGCCAAGCGTATCAAACGCCACAAGATCGGCGACGAAATATCCTACAAGCCCGGCGCTCAGCACGAGGCGTTCCGCCTGCGGCATCGCCTTCCCCCGCCATAAGGTCACCGATGCCGCGAAGTAGAGTCCGCAGTACGCGAGCAACCCGAGGATGCCGGCAGCCGTGAGCCATTCGAGGAGCACGTTATGCGGCTTATCAAACCAGAGCTCGACCGTATGAAACTCCTCGGCGGCATACCGATCGAACACGAAATCGAAATTCGACTGGCCATAGCCGAAGAGCGGACGTGCCGCAAACCCGGCAAGCGCCGCGCGCCAAACAAAAATTCGCGCCGCAAACGACGAATAGTCTGAAAAAGAGAGATGATCATATCGCGACAAGATGGGATTGCGGGCGATTAACGAACTGCCGCTTAGAAGAAACGGGAGCGCCGCGCCGATGCAACAGAGAAGCGCAATAAGGAGCGCCGCCACGCGCACCCGCCGCCCGCGAATCAACGCATATCCGGCGATACCAACGAAGACTCCCGCGAGCAAACCGAGGAGCGCGCCCCGGGTGCCGGTCGCATAGAGGGCACCCGCTTCGAATAACCCGCTCGCAAGATACCAGAAACGCGCCCCTCGTTTCGTACCGCCGACATATAAGACGCCGGCAATCGTGATCGCGAGCAGCAAATAGCTCGCCAAAAATGTCGGGCTTCCGAGGAACGAACCGGGCCGCGTCGAATCGACGGTCATCGCGACGAGTCCTGCCGACTGTGCGAGTGCGCCGAGCGCTACTACGACCGCTACGACGTTTGAAACCGTAAGGTAACGGCGCCAATCACTCGAGGTGCGCAGCAGCGACACGGCAATCACGAAGTACGCCGCGAGATGCAAGTAGAGCACGTATCCATCCATGCGCTCAAGCGAGCCGAAAATACTCCGGTACGGATCGACGCCGAACGCATCGGCAATCCCTACGACTACGAGGAAGGCGGCGAGAGCTCCCGAGAGAAGGCTCCAACGCGGGCGATAGGATGAGTCGATGAGCGCGAGCGCTACCCAGCCGACCTCAAGCACCTCGATTATCGCCTCGAACCAGAGCGTCTTTTCGGTAATAAACGGGAAATAGAGCACGCCGACAAATACAACCGGCGAGAGCGCAACGGCATACAAGCCGATCCGAATCATTGCGACCAGCAGGTTTCGCGCGTCACGCGTACTCATGGCGAATCACGTGCCACACACGAATCGCGACGGGGGCGGCGCAAATGAAGGCGAGCGGCATGAGCGGAAACAGGAAGCTGTTGAGAGGGCTGATGCCGGCGAAGTCGGGAGTAAGCACTCCCACGGCTACCGCAGCCACGAACACATACCCCACTGCTAAAAGCCAGAGGAGCGCAATCCGGCGCGTAGGCCGCATGAACAAGGCCGCAAACGCGCAGCCGATTACCAGCAGATGCAAAAGCGTGAACAGGAGCTTGGCCGAGAAAATGAATACTTGCTGGATCGATAACTCGGGATACCGCTCTTGACCGGAGGTAATAGACAGCGCTATGTCCGCATAACGCACATGCGTGTACTGATCGAGAAGCGAAATGTTGAAGGGCACGACAAAAAATTGACGCAGCGCAAGCGTCACATACTCGGGATGATGTGCGAGCGCACCGTGCACCTCCGCCCACAAATTCCTGCTCATAACATCTTTCTCCACGCGCTTCTCGACAAAAGGAGACGAGAGCGTGCGCGGCGCGGGATTTTCTAGATAATTGCGATACGCCCAGGGCGCAAGAAGCGCCGCAAAACAGCCCACGAGGAGGGCGGCCTTTGCCAGCGCACGGGGAACATTACGCGATCTCACCCCTAAAAGGAAGATCCAGCCTGCCGCAATAAGCGGCATATAAAGTCCACTCGCGTCCGTAAGCGCGGCGGCGGCGAAAGCCGCGGCAGCACACATCGGTACGTACCACGAACTGTCGTTTACGCTTTTCACGGTGAAATAAAAGCCGAAGAGGAGCAGGAGCGTATAGAGCAGCATGCCGTCGCCGATTGCAAACTGTTGAATCAATAGAGGCGGCCAGACCGCAGCGAGTATTGCCGCACCGATCCCTACACGCTCGCCAAAAGCCATGTTTCCAAGCATATATACCCCCGCCACAATGGCCGTGCCCAGGAGCGCCTGGAGTAACACAAGCGATAGCGGCGAGAGTCCGGACACGAGCCGCCAAAACGCGAGCACGACTGACCAACCAGGAGCCAAGTACAAAACCGAATCGAAATTTCCGTGCTTCAAAAACGAAGTCGCTGCAGATGCATAAAAGCGGAAGTCGTCGCTTGATGCCATCGTGGTTGGCCAAATGACCGATATGAGCGTGAGGCGCAGAGCGAGCGCTCCGAATATAACAAGTGTCGCGGGCTGACGATGCATGATTGAACGTACAGTATCATGAAACTTTTCGCGCTTGCCGCTCAAATGGTACGATGAGCAGAACGCCACATCTTATACGCGTATGATTTCCGGCATCAAATCCCAACTCACCAGCCTCCTCCGCTGGAGCGAGAAGTACACCAAAATGGACATGGTGTATCTGGCGCGCGGGAGCTTCTGGTCCATTGCCGGACAAGTGTCTGCTTCACTCATTGCGCTCACCCTCTCAGTCGCGATGGCGCGCTACGTGCCGAAGGATGTCTACGGCCAGTACAAATACGTGCTCGCGATTATTTCCGTGCTGAGCGCTTTTTCTCTGAGCGGCATCGGCACCGCCGTGCTCCAGTCTGTCGCACGCGGATTCGACGGGGCGCTCGCTGACAGCTTCAAGGCGAATCTTCGCTGGAGCTTCGTCATCTTCATCGGCACATTCGCACTTGGCGGGTACTATCTCATTGCCGGGAACTTCGTCCTCGGGCTCGGTATCCTGATCGGCGGCACCATGACCCCGTTCCTCGGCAGCTTCAACCTCTATTCGCCGTTCCTCTCCGGGAAGAAAGAGTTCGCCCGTCAAACGTGGTATGCCGACTTCGTCACGAACATCATCCCCGCCGTGGCGCTTATCATTACCGCCTATGTCGCACCGCGGCCGCTCCCGCTCATCGCAGTGTACTTCAGCGCCAATCTCGCCGCGACCGCTTTTGCGTACTGGCGGACCGCCAGCAGACTGCACCGCGCCGCAGAGCACGACCCGCACATGCTCTCCTACGGCAAACATCTGAGCCTCATCGGCATTCTCGGCGGTATCGCCGGTAATATCGACCAGCTTCTCCTCTTTCATTTCGCCGGCGCCACTGACCTCGCCATCTACAACTTCGCCACAGGCATACCCGACCAGATGAAAGGCCCCCTGAAATCGCTCGATGCCATGACCCAAGCCCGCTTCGCGAATCGCAACGATGCCGATATTCATTCGAGCATACGCAATAAGATGTTCTGGCTCTTCATCACGAGCATCATCGTCGTCGCGAGCTACATCCTACTCGCTCCCTATCTCTACACCTTCCTCTTCCCAGCCTACGCCGTCGCCATTCCCTATTCGCAGATATACGCAGTATCGCTCTTCGCGATGATTGCAAGCCCCGCTGTTTCCTATCTCTCCGCGAAGAAGAAAGTACGTGAACAGTACATCGGCAGTATCTCCATTTCTATCTTCCAGGTGATTGTCATGTCGCTCGGGGTGATATATTGGGGTCTTTTGGGACTCATCATTGCCCGAATCATCATACGTTTTTCCAGGAGCTACCTTAGCTACACCCTCTACAGAATGTCTGCGCAGGCAGAATCCTTATCAGGAAGTAAAAACTAAAATCTCTATTTTGTTAACCTCACGAAAATCTTATTTTTCGGCGCATAAAAATGTAGGGAATAAATCTTGTTCTTGACCTCCTTCTCACTGAATTTAGTGACCAGACCTTTGATTGATGATGTTTGATTTCACAACACTATTTCACTACAACCAATTCAAAATAGATGCTTCTGGCGATATTCCAAAAATATTTCATAAAGAAATTCTTTTTGAACGGTAGGAATCGCAACCATTGCGCGGACCAAAGATATGAGATCTTTATTGTCTTGAAATTTGCAATAATGCCATATTCAACAAAACCACGCTTCTTTTGTTCATCTTTATCAAAATATGTGAAAGTCTCTTCCGTAAAAAATCTCTTATGCGTAGGGTCCTTGAACGCGCCTATCGACTTAAAATACGGCACCTTTATCCGCACTATTGCTCCATTCTTACAGACGCGAAAAATTTCCTCCATGATATACACCGTATCATCCAGATGTTCCAACGTGTGAGCCGTATAAATCTCCGTAACCGTATTATCGTTCAGTGGTATACCCTCATTTAAATCACAGACTATATCAACGCCTGCAACTGGTTGAATGTCCAAATTGAGAAAGCCTGGGGAAACCCGGTTACTACTCCCTAGATTCAATTTCACATTATCATAGTCGTACTTCTTCATAGTTGAGCAAGTATTCTTTGCAATAAAGATACATTTTCTTCTAGAGAATACCATTTGCATATGGTCGCATGGGCGGCATTACCCATATCGGTTCGCAATTTTTCATCCGCACATAACTTAATGATGTCATTTGACCATTCCTGCGGCGAATTTGGTAGAAATCCATTTATAGAATCTTTTACTAGATGCTTATTCTCACCGACTGAAGAGAGGATGGGGGGGACAGAACATGCCATATATTCAATAGCCTTAAACGCGCACTTTCCTTCGTTCCATTCAGAATCGACAAGGGGCATGAGACCAACATCAAAACCCTGGATGGCACGAGGTACCGCCTCTGGATCGCTCCAATCAAGAGAATCAATAATCTCAATCTGCATACCGGCTATATCCTTAAAAAGATCATAAATCTTACGGTCACCGAGAGCGCCTATCAATCGGAATAAAAAATTATGACTTTCCGTAACAATTTCAGTGAAAATAGGGGTGAGCAACTGCAGATTTTCGTAGTGGGCCGGGCCATCTCCTATCCAACCTAGAGTAAATTTTTTATTTGATTCGCGACGCGTACTACTGAATTTCTCGTAGTCAGACACACGGACTCCTGTGGGAATAAGATGCACATTTTTATTGTATTTCTTTGCCCAATCCGCGAGAGAGTAGCTGCCGACAATCACCGCGTCTGCGATACGGGCAATTATTTTTGTCTTATACGGGGAATGCAAATAAATAGCATCATCAAGATCGAGAATCATTTTCCGTCGGAAAAATAATTTCTGGAAAATGAGCGCTGCGAAAAAGTATTTATTTTGAATCGCGCGTTGTAAGAAAATTATATCTCCATGCTCTACTTTCCACAGATTTTTACATGCCGCAAAAATAAGTATGCCTTTCTTTGGCCACGGAGTTTCTGAGATTGTGTTGATTGCAGGAATACATACAGTTGTTTTTGTGCCCTTCTTGGCAAGCTCTTCGGCTACCAGGAAAGCTCGCTGCCGCGAACTTGCGGTGTTCCTATCTCCTTTAGTAAAAAAGAATATTGTCATGCGAGAGATTTCAGAATTGTCTCTGCTCGTTTTTGCCAGGTAAGCTCCTTCACTTTCTCGAGAGCGGCGCGAGCTCTCTCGGATGCGACCGCCGGATCAGCAAGCGCTCTCTCAAGCACTCGACGAAAGTCGGCAGCGTCACCCGCCTTGAAGAAATAAGCAGTAGTGTCGTCGAGCACTTCGCGAATGCTTGGCAAATCAGAGGTGACAATCGGTGTACCGCTCGCCATATACTCAAAGAGCTTCAAGGGCGACATGAAGCGGGCGTAGTGCTCGGTGTCCGGATAATTCATCACGAGCACGTCGGCGGCGCGCATGTAGCGGGCAACGTGCCTATGCTCTACATGCCCGACGAGGTGCGCCGCTCCATCGAGCCCGACAGCCTTCGTGAGCTTCTCGACCTCGAAGAATTCGTCCTGATTGAGCCCTACGAGTAGGAGCTCCGTATCGGTATGACGGGCATGTACGGCACCAACAGCCGAGATGATTTCCTCGACCCCTTTCGACTCCCCCATTGTCTTGTACTTGCCGATATACGCAACTAGCTTCTTATCTTCCGGTAGAGACAGCTCTCGCCGGACTGTCTGTTTGTCAGGTACGTGAGCGAACAGATCGGCATCGACCGCATCGTGCGCGACCGTGATTCTCTCGCCCGGTATGCCCGCTTTTCTGAGCACGGCGCGCAGCCCACCCGATATGGTCACGATACGCACACGCGATTTGCGAATCTTTTCCGCTACGTGCGGGGTCGGCTTGGTGTGTATCTCCCATACCAGCGTCTTGTCGAACGGCATACGGCCGAAGAAGAAAAGCGCCGGATCGCGGGAATAGACCACCTCCGCGGATGAGCGGCGCGCTACGTGCGCCGCATGGATGATGAATGAGAGTGTTTGTAGCCAGAACCCCGCCCTCCCCCACGAGACCGTGTCGAACGTCGGCAGCCGCGTGATGACGAACGTACGTTCGACGCCATAATATGAAAAAGGGTCTTCGGTAATCGGAGTGCGCCGATTGGGCACGACGAGCTCAATTTCGACACCTGCTTTTACAAACGCTTCGCACATTTTCATTATCTGTATGCCATGCGCCTTCTCGGTCGGCAGACGGATGTTGGCAACGTAGAGGATTTTCATATACGAATGAAGCGCTTGCACGCGACGTACCAGTCGATCGCTCGGGAGACTTTCCCACGAAATTGCGAGAAGACCGTTGAGCTATCGACCGAGTTGCGGGGGAGGCGAAACACGTCTGTGTCGGGACCGACTGTCCCCTCTTTGACCGTTACGGCACCCATAAAGCCTGTCTCGCACACCAGCTCAACCGTCTCTTCTGAAAAAGAACCGTAGGGGTAGGCAAAAAGTGTCGGGAGCGTGCCGAGCATGTCTTGCAGCACGCGGCGAGATTTGCGCACTTCGTGTGCTGCCTCGATGCGCGAAAGTCTCGCAAGCTTCGGGTGAGAGAGCGTGTGCGGCTCGATGCTGATGAGGCCCGAGTCATGCATCTCACGCAACTCCTCAGCGGTACAATACCCGCCGTCCTTGCCGATGAGGTCGGTGGTGACAAAGATAGTTGCCGGGAAATCATACTGCTTCAACAATGGGAAGACGGTCGTGTAATTATCGCGATACCCGTCATCGAACGTGAGCGCGACCGATCCGCCGAGCGGCTCATGCGCGCGCAGGCGACGGACGAGTTCGGCGAGAGGTATCACCGGACACTTCTTCCCTGCGAGATACGCCATCTGCTTCCGGAATGCTTCCGGGGATACGGCAGAAAAGAGATCCTGTCGGTCGCTTATGGAATGGTACATAAGAATGCTCGCTCGGTCCTTTGGAAGCGGAAATTTCGGCAGTGACCGAAAGAAAATCTCCTTCAAGAGGTTTTTCATTTTTTCGGTTGTCGGACTGAGCACACATATACAATCTGATGAGCCAGGAGGTTCGGCCACACATCTTTCAAGAAAGGCAGGAGACCTTTGAAAGAGAATCCGTTCGAAGCTTTCACATACTCCACTGCGAATCCGAGTGCGGCGAGCCAGCTCAGGAAGTCCTCATGCGTCCAGAACCGCAAATGTTCTGACGGGTGGTACACCCACTGCTTCAGAAAATGGCCGCCGAAAAAAAGTTGAAAACGGAAGCGGTAGAAGCCGGAATTCGGGATCGTAAGAACGAATCGTTTGGTGTGCGGCGTAAGCGCTTTCAGTATCTCCTCCGGATTGCGCGTATGCTCCAACACTTCGCTCAGGATGACGTAGTCATACGAGCCGACATCGGGTGCGTTACGGACGCTGTCAAGATCGATCGTAAAACCGGGAATCCCTTCCTGCTTGAAGGCGTCAAGAACAATCGGTGAGACATCGGCCACGGCTACCGTGCAACCTTTTTTCTTCAGTTCGACCGGAAGACGGGAGTTCCCGCACCCTACGTCAAGCACGCGCGAACCGGCCGGAATATACGCGAGCATGAGGGTCTCCCGTTCGAGGAGTTTGCTATGGAGCGCGAATCCTCTGGAACGCCAGTAGTCGCTATAATCGAGCCTTCCGATATTGGGGAAAATTGTCATGGCAACAAGATTAAACCAGTATAGCGAACAGTCCTAACTACATACAACATTGTCCGGCAGATGCGCGAGAAGGTCGGCCACGATTCTTACCGGAGTGAAATGCGCCTCATAAAAAGCATGCGCGGCAACACCCAAAGAGCGCCGCTGTTCAGGTTCGTCTCGAAGTTTACGGATTGCCTGTGCGAGCGCGGCGGCATCAGCAGGAGGAACAAGCACCATGGGCAGTTCGCCGTATATCGAGAGACCGCGTATGGCTGGCGTATCGGCAGTGATGATCGCTTCCCCCATCGCCAAGTATTCATAGACCTTATTCGGAATGACGCGCGTTGTCTTGTCGGTATCGCCGAAGATGCCGAGACAGGCGCTCGCAGATGCGATGAATTCGGGTAGCCGCTCGTACGGGACGGCATCAATCAAGGACACGTTCGTGAGTCTATGCTTCCGAATCTCATCACGTATCTTTTCATATTCCTGCCCCTTACCCACTAACCGGAATTCGATCGGTTCATTACGGAGGATGTGTGCTGCCTCGATGATGTAGCGAATACCATGCAGCGGAATGAAGCGACCGTGAAAATGCGCGACAAAAGAGCTTTTGACCGCCGGGCGCGGATAAAAAACAGCATCGTCGGTGCCAACCCATACACGGACAATCTTCTCGCGTGACACGCTATAGGTACGCACGAAATAATCGATATGCTGCTCCGTATCAAGAAGAACCGTCTGCGCTAGCGATACGCTCGACCAATCCCAGAACCGATCGAGGAGCGCTGCGACACTCTTGGGAGAATGCGTCTTACGATCGCAGACGTTGGAGTCATAAAGGGAAACAAACGCGTCGAAGATGATGCGTCGACCGAAGAGGAGACGAGCGAACCAAACGACAGTATGTCCTGGAAAAGCGACGAGAATGAGGTTAAATGGTAAATGACGCACTTCGCGATATCTTTGGAAGAGGTATACGTATTTCATGACTCCACGGACTTGATGCGGATCGACCCTGCACTCGACAATGTCATAGCCGTTCTCGCGGAATCCACGCATGAGCACGCGGTTGCGCGCATATGCCGGATCATAGATGCCGAAGAAACAGATACTCCTCTGGCGAGTCATGATAGAAGCTTCGCGAGCGCCGTAACAAGAATGCTTACGTCTGCTTCGCGTCTAGCAGTCTCGGCGAGATCGCTTCCCACCTGCGCAAAGTCGGGTGCACGTATAAGTGCGCTGATTTTCTCAGCAAGGTCGTGCGAGTCGCCGTGCAAAAAGGAAAGCCGCTCGGCATAGGAACCGAGATATTTTTTGAAACCACGGTTCGCGACGATAGCCGGCACGCTTGCGGCCATCGATTCGAACACAACCTTATCAAGCCCGCCTGTCGGACAGAGGTTTACGGAAATATCGTGCTCTGCATACTGGCGCGGCATGTTGTCATACGTGACAGCCCCGACAAAGGCTACACGGTCTTCAAGGCCTCGCTTTGCAACAAGCTCTTTTACCTCGTGCTCGTAGGCACTATCGCCTGCTCTAACTGGCGCACCAATTAAGGTGAGACGTACGTCGACATCGCGCTCGCGCAAGAGCGCGAGCGCTTCGACGACCGTCCTCTGATCCTTGATCGGCGTGAGACGTCCGACACAGATGATCTCAAGCGGGCTATGCGGAACGGAACGCTTGTGAGGATTACGGAAAAAGGCCGTATCGATGCCATGACCAAGCACGTGTACCTTGTGCGAATTCAGATTGAAACTCGAAGCTGAGGTTGTCGCGATTACATCCGCGAAACGAGCGGCAACGCGGAGCTTGAGCGTAACTGCGCGATGTGCGTACCACAGCACGACTCGTTTACGAGTGATCCGCCACCACCAGCCAGCGAGCGCAAGATATTCCGGATTCATATGCACGAAGACCGCGTCGTAGTCGTGGCGCAATTTCCAGACGAGCCGTTTGAAACGGAGAATGTAGAGGAGCCGCCGCGCGAAGCGCGGCGGCTTGTTCTCTTTCCCAAGCGAATGCACGCGCACATTTCCCGGCAGATCGTACTTCCCTACCCGAAGCGCGATGACTTCTATGCGCTCGAAATGCTTCGCGAACTCCTCTATCCAGTGCACGAAAAATCCGAGGACAGGATCGTTCGCATCGACAGCCTGTGTAACGATAAGCAGCTTCATACGCGCTGGATCGTCTTTGCGAGATCGTCGGCGATACGCGCCGGAATATCGCCCCTTGCAGCGAGATGCGCGGAAACGGCGTCTTCCGCATGGAGCGAAAGCTCCTGCCGCAAGAAATTGTCCTCGAGGAGACTGATGATGTGACGCGAGAGCTTCGCCGGGTCGGCTACCGGCGCGACGAGAACATCCGTATCGCTTTTGAACACTTCGCCCACGATTCCGACGTCGGTCGTGATGATAGGCACCCTGGCAAGCGCCGCCTCGATGAGCGTGCGAGCGTAGCCTTCGTAGGCGCTCGCCTGGATGAATGTTTGAGCGCTCCGCATGAGTCCCCGGGCATCCGGACGGTTCCCGAGAAAAACGACCCTGTCGGCAAGCCCGATGGAGCGCGAGAGGCGCTCGAGCGTGGCGCGTTCACGGCCGTCTCCGACGATAAAAAGACCGACCATCGGATACTTCCCGAGGACGAGCTTGAGCGCTATGAGTATGTCTTCCACGCGTTTTTCGGGTTCGAGCCGCCCGACCGCGATGAGCGCGAACGTGAAAGGGTGCGCGGGAAGCGGCACCGGCTCGGGCACGGCCGTATCGACCGCGACCGGGATAACCGACGGTTCCGCGATACGCTCCCCGTATCGCGCGACAAGGGATGTCTTCACCCTCTCCGAGACGACGCGGATGCCATGAGCGGCCGGCAGTATCCGCCCCGCTATCTTCTGCCGATGATGATTCAAGAACGGCATATGGACCGTCGGAGCGAGCGGTGCCTTACCCTTCACGAACCACGGCGAGAGGAAGTCGGTGTGCACCTGGACATGCAGCTTTGCGCTTGTGCCGCGGACGGCACGAGACGCTGCGAGCCCGTGCTCGAAAGGGTCCTGTGCCGAGACGATTTCGATGCCATGCTTGAGGATGAGCGCATGCGCGCGCTTCGCAAGGGAACGCACCCGAAAGAGCTTCCACGCGTGCACGGGGTGAAGGAAGAGGGTTCCCTGCTGCTCCTCAAGCGCCCCGCTTCCTGCAGGCGAAACGATGTGCAATTCCCCTATCGCCGAAGCGTACGCTTGCATGCGCGCGCGGACGGCGCTTGCCGCATCGAATATCGCCGGATCGTTCGAGACGAAAAGAGCCTTCATACGCTTTGCAATAGTGTAGCAGTTTCCGCAAGCATCGCTCCCGCTGAGAAACGGGCGGCAAACGCCTTCGCCGCCGCTGACAGGCGCTCTGAGAGACTCGCGTCGGTCAGCATGCGCGTGAGGGCGTCGCGCAATTCGTCGGTATCGTTGACCGGAACCAAGAGCCCGTTTCTCTCGTGTTCGATAAGCTCGACGTTGCCGCCTGCCTTCGTCGCTATGATCGGCTTTCCGAAAGAGAGAGCTTCGATGAGCACGTGCGAAAGGCCTTCATAGGAAGAATTAAGGACGAAGACATCCGCGTCTTGGAGCGTAGCGAGGAGGTCTGCGTGCGGGATCGAGCCGGTAAAGGAGAAGCCGGAACCGAGCGCTTGTCGCGCGCGCGCCGCGAGGCGCGCGCGCTCCGGCCCGTCCCCGACGACGACAAGCGAGGCGTCCCTGCCCTCTTTGCGGAGCGCCGCAACAGCGTCGATCACGCCGTCCACATGCTTCCACGGGACCAGGCGGCCTGCCGTCACGACGCGCGGACGAGGAAGCGTTGCGGCCTCTTCGGGCACCTTCCCGGGCGTTTCGAGAGGGACGGCGTTATAGATAACCGCGATCTTCTCTTTCGGGATGCCCCACGCCGCGACGATGCCTTTGAGGTACTCGCTCGGCACGATGACGGCGCGCGCGCGGCGTGCCACGCTCGCTTGTATACGCCGCAAGAGCCGCACAGGGAGCGGCACGCGCTTCGTCCTCACGAACGTGTCGAGGTCGGCCGTCACGCCGAAGCGCTGCCGCCCCTGCTCCCAGGCATAATCGCCCACCACCTTCACGACAAAGGGCTTACGAGCGCGCCGCGCGGCCATCATCGCGGGAAAACCTACCGAGACCGGGTCGAGCGCAAGCACGGCATCCGCTTCGCGCGCCGCGCGGAATACGCGGCGGTAGTACGCGTAATGCCGCACGAGCTTCGGCAGGTGGCGCACCTCGCCGAACTTCACCACCTCGACCTTAATCTCTGGAAAGTCAGACTTTCCAGTTTTCGGCAGTCCCTCCTCGAGGAGCTTCGCGTACGTCGC
The DNA here is from genome assembly GCA_021802705.1 of bacterium. Taxonomy (GTDB): domain Bacteria; phylum Patescibacteriota; class Minisyncoccia; order Phycocordibacterales; family Phycocordibacteraceae; genus C7867-001. The sequence continues at coordinate 31,633 of JAJZRL010000005.1, forward strand.
GGGCCCGCCGATCTCGGGCGGGTAGAGGGGTGTGGCAAGGACGAGCCGCATACGTGTTTATTCTAACGTTTCTTGGCGCTTCGCTTCACCGCTTTTTTGACCGGCCGTTTCTTTGCTGTCTGCGGCTTTATCGCATGCGTTTCAAACCATACCGCGATCTTTTCATACTCCCACTTGTCTTCGGCAATATGCAATGCGAGCGAGTAAAACTCGCCCTCATGAGCTTCGATTCGATATCCGCTCTCCTCCAGGAATACTGATGCGACCGTAATGCCCGTCCTCTTGTTTCCGTCGAGAAACGGGTGGAGCGCGATGATATTGCGGGCATACACTGCCGCCTTGAGAAACAACGTCGGATACAACTCTTTTCCGAAGACTGCTTGCCGCGGCTGTCCCACGACGCTTGCTATCGCATGCCGATCGCGGACACCTTGTAAACCGCCCGTCTCGTCGACCACTCGGCTGTGAATAAGCAGGACCTCCTCTTCCGAAAGATACCTAGGCATCTTTGAGACGCTTGAGATCGGCACGGTAACGGCTGATGAAGGCGTCCGTCACGGCAAGGGTGCGCTTCTCGCGGGCCGAAAGCGGGGCGACTTTCTTCTCGGGCAACACCTGCACGATGAACGTATTCGGCCGCGCGCCGCGGGCCACACGAATCGGTGCTCCTGCCACACACGCGCCCAACAGATGCTTCGGAATGACTGCCGCGATCGAAGATCCGACCTTAATGAGTTTCTGTGTCGCTGCCATAGCCAGTATCGTTATGATTATAACGCCATTATAATCGCACCTCATGGAGCGTCAAGCAGACGGTCGAGGAGTCCTTTTGTTTGTGCCGCGATGCCCCCTACTGCGCGATAATGATCCGATACATGATAGTCAGTAGGTGTGGGAACTTCTCCAATCGATGGAGAAAATACGATTTTCATCTCCGATCCGGACATATTGTATACGCATACTCCCGACCCGTACACGAAACTCTTGTGCTCTTCCTCTGAGCTTTTTCACGTCCATACCCGCGAGATCATTCGCGGTGATGCGAAGAATCACTGCTTCAACCTGCCTGCGACGTTCCTTATCGAGCGCGGCGAGGAACTTCTCGATCCGATTCATGCAGTTTACGAAGCGCCTTGAGCACGTTCGCAGCAGGAACGCCGCGAGGATCAATATCCCTGAAGTCGACAATCTTCTCCCACACGCCTTCATCACCCCACACATCAATCGGAGTAACGCGGAACACCGGACTTGAACGGCGCACGACGGTAAACGACTTTCCCTTCTTCACTTGGGAAATATAGGTTTCCATATTCTCCCGCAATTCCTTCAGGCCGATGATGTTCGTTTTCATGGATCAAGTTTATCTTAAGATAAACTTGCGTCAAGCGCTACCTCGCGCACGCCGCGTCGGTTATCACTCATGTTAGATTACCAACAATGCGGATACTCATAGCAACCCCGCTCTATCCCCCCGAAGTTGCGGATGCGGCAGTCTATGCCAAGGAGCTCGCCCGACGCCTCGCGAAAGACCACGAAATCACCGTCGTGACATACGCGCATTTACCCGAGGAATTGCTAAACGTGCGGGTCGTCACGGTTGAGAAGCGCCAGCCGCGCTTCGCGCGTTTACGCGCTTTCCACGGAGCGCTCGCGAAGGCCGCCCGCGATGCAGACGCGGTCATCGCAATAAACGGCGCCTCGGTCGAATTACCGCTCATCCTTACCGCAAAGATACCGCTCATATTCTGCGTCGCCGATCGTGCCGCGTATGCGCGGGGCGGACTGCTCCAGCGTCTTTCATTCGCACGTGCGCTCACGGTCATCCGCGACATTCCGCCGTGCAAGCCGGAAATCCTGCCGCTTAAACCTGAGCCGACCGAAGCGCTGACAGCGTGGGAACACGCGTGGGAGACGCATCTCGCCCGCCTCGATTCACTTTTCACTCATGCAAAACATTGACGCCAAAGGCGAGTGGAAAACATACGTCGCGCACGAAAAGGCGCGCGTCATGCCGTTCCTCGCACAGCGCGGCATCCGCCTCGATGAAGACCAGCCGCAAACCATCGGCGAACGCTATCTTACGCGCCCCGTCGGCGGCGGCCGCAAAGTCGTTTTCTTCGGTCGCACGAGCGACAGAAGACGTGTGGTCATCAAGACGTCCGATGAAACGAAAGGAAAAGAAGAACTCGAGCTAGAACAGGACGTCCGACAGATGCTCACGCGTCTCCGCTTCGCCTACGAAGTCTTCTCGCTTCCTGAAGTGCTCTGGTCCAACGTGGAGAATGGGATACTCGTTACTGAATATGTTGAGCAGGATAAGCCGTTCCTTGAGCGGCCGCTTGAGGAACAGTTCACCATCGCGCTTAGCGCGTTCAAGGCGCAGGAAGCCGCGCATATAACCACGGCCGGACACGAACTTTCGGTCGCGGATTACTACATCAAAGCAGGCGAATATAAAAAGATCGGCGAATACGCGCAAGACATCGTCGGCATGCTCTATGACGATACGGGTCTTTCCGCACGGCTCGACCCGTTCCTCGATCGGACCATCGAGCTTATACGAGACAACGAAAAGACGCTCGACCGTTACGGCGGCTTCCTCACCCACTGGGACTTCATTCCCCAGAATTTCCGTATCCGCGATGGCAGGCTCTACCTGCTCGACCTGACATCGATGCGCTTCGGCAATAAGTACGAAGGATGGGCGCGTTTTATCAACTTCATGACGCTCTACAATCCGGCTTTGGCCGATGCGCTCCTCGCATATGTACGGCTGAACCGCACGCCCGAGGAGTCGCTCGATTTGAAAATCATGCGCGCCTACCGTCTCGTCGAACTACTGCGCTACTATGCGGCGTGGCTTCATAAGACCGGCGGCACGACGCGCGAGCTCGCCCGCGCGCGCATCGCGTTCTGGACCGAGGTACTCGAAGCGGTGCTTGGTGACCGCGAGGTACCGAGCGCGACCATCGAGGCATACAAGGCAAAACGTGATGCATTGCGCACCACGGATGAGAAGCGGCGGCAGGCCGGCCTCCACTAGCCGAGCGCTTTCATCTGTCCGACCATCTCCGCGTACGCGTCTACAAGTGGATGCTGCCAGCTTTCCTGAAGCATCGCGAGCATCGCTTCCTCAAACCAGAGCTTCTTCTCTTTCCCCGCATTGAAATGACACCAGACCGCGCTTCCCTCGCGTTCGTGCGCGGCAAGCAGGCTCTCTGCATTCGCGATCTTATCAGCCGTCGCGACAGCTTTCGCCCCTTCAGGAGCGGTACGCACCGATTCGATATATGCCTTCTTCTTTTCGTCCCACGAGAGCGTATCGTCGTGTGTCACCGGCGCAACGAGCGCAGCAACCCGCTCGCCGAGCTCGCGCCGGACATCTTCCATCGATACGCTCGTATCCTCGACCACGTCGTGCACGAGTCCGGCAGCGATGACTGTATCGGGGAAACCGTATCGGGCGAGCAGGATCGCCACACGCACCGGATGCGCGATATACGGCGTCGGGGCGTCCTTGCGCATCTGCCCGTCGTGCGCCCGAAGCGCAAGGACCGTCGCTTTCTCAGTCAGGCCGCCGTTCATGCACAGGCTACGTCAAACACGTGCTCGCGCATCTGTACGGCGATCTTGTCCCAGTCGTAATCGCGTTCGATCATCGCGCGCGCGCGCGTCGATATTTCACGCGCCTTCTCAGGATTCGCGATGACCTCCTTTATCTTCTCTGCGAGCGCAACCGGATCTTCCGGCGGGACAATCCAGGCCGTCTCGCCATCGACCGCGTAGTCAGCGATACCGCCAACCCCCGAGGTCACGAGCGGAAGCTTCGAAGCGAGCGCCGAGACGAATGCGTTGCCAAGCCCTTCCGAACGGCTCGGCGCGACGAAGATGTCGCATGCCTTGCGGTAGAGCGTAACGACCGAACGATCAACGCGACCGGTGAAGATGACGCGTCCTCGCACGTCGAGCTCCTTCGTGAGATCCTTGAGCTTCCCTTCGTCTTCCCCGTCGCCCACTGCTACGAATTTCACGTTCTCGGGAAGATGCGTAAGCGCTTCGATGACCGTATCGAAACCCTTCTGATGCACGAGACGCGACGTGTTTACGAGGAAGATGTCGCCTTCTTTTTTGCCGAGTTCCTTCTTCAGCTCATCAACCTCTGCTTGTGAGAACGTTTGCTTGAGGTCATTCGGATTCGCGCCATTTTTCACGAGCACGACTTCGCCCGCGTAGCCCATCTTCCGTGCCCAATCCGAAAGATAGTTCGAGATGCTCTGTACGATCGTGGCCGAGGTGAATGCTTGCTTGAAAAGCGGCCACACCGGCTTCATCACTTTCTCGATATGCTCGACCGGATCGCCCTCCTGGAGCGTGAGGATATACGGGGTTTTCGGCGAAAAGAGCTTGAAGATCGCCGCCGGGATGCCGGCCGAATGCGCCATCATCGCCCAGATGCCGTCGTAATGGTACTTCCTGTTGAGCGAGAGGCCTTTCAGTCCGCCGAAGAGCTGGAAAAGATACTTATTGAGCTTGAGCTGCCACTTCTTGCCGTAATCCTCGAAGCGCGGGTCGGGGAGCCCGAAACCGATGCGGTGGACGAGCACGTTGCCGTAGCGTTCGACGCGCGGAAGATTGCTGTTCCAGAGGCAGGTCACCATGTGGAACTCGAAGTCTTCGGGATCGATGCGGTCAGTGATTCCCTTGATTGCCGGCTCGGCTCCGCCGTGGAAATTCGGATAGTACACCATCGAGAAGATGAGGATGCGCTTCTTCGGTTTCAAGGTTGCGAAGTCGGTCGAGTTGGTTTCCATAGGTGCCTCGTTATGTTTAGTGTCTGCGATATACGCCGGGAGCGTATATCGCTGCTTCCAACCGAGCGCTTTTACCTTCGTACTGTCCACCGGCTCGACCGAGCGAGTCGACTTGGTCGGAGAAGAATACTCGAGATGTCCGCCGAACATGCGCGCGACGTCGAGCAGGCTGTATGACTCTGCCGCGCAAATGCCGTATTCATCCCCTTCCCCTTTCTCTCCCGCGAGGATGATGCCCTCGACCGTATCGAGGACGTGCGTGAACGGGCGCTTCTGATTCCCCGCCCCGCTTATCCTGTGCGGCAGGCCATGGAGCCAATTCTGGTGGATGGTCTCGATAAACGTACCGTACTGATCGCCGCGCTCGCGCGGGCCGTAAACATTATAAAAATACGTGATGGCATACGGAAGATCGTACCAACGGCCATACTGTACGACCAGATCGCTCATCGTTGCCTTCCCCCACGTGTAGGGCGCGAGATCTTTCCCGGCGACGCCGTCCTCTTTCCGGTACGCGAACTTGGTCGAGGAACCGGCATAGACGAGCTTAGAGCGTCGGTCGCGCCAATACTCGAGAACGGCAAGCGTGCCGTCGATATTGAGATCGAACGTGACCGCCGGCTCGGAAAGCGAGTGGCGCACGCGCGAATACTCGCCGAGGTGGTAGATGATGTCCGGCGTTTCGGGAATGAGCTTCTCGATGTCCTTGGTGTGCCCTTCGCGGTATTCGACGCCCGGGACGTGATTCTCGCGGCTTCCGGTGAAGTAATTGTCGAGCGAGATGACCTTATGGCCGTCCTTTGCGAGGCGTTCGCAGAGATGCGAACCGATGAATCCGGCTCCGCCGGTAACCAGGATGAGCTTTCGTTCGGTCATATGGTGAGAGTAGAACAAAAAGGCTTATCGCGCGAGCGTGCCGCTTAAAGGAATATGAAGGCCCCGCCGGCTACGGTGATGATGCCGATAAGGCCGAGGATCCAGGGAGAATGCAACAAGCCGCCGGTTTGCGCGGCACGACCCGCTCCTCCGGATTGCGGAGGAGAAGATGTCCCAAGCGAAGCCGCCCCCGCGGCGGCGAGCTCCGTCGCCGCCGCGGGGGCGCTTACCGTTGCTGTTTCATGAGCCGTACCGCTTACTTCGCTTACAAGAGCAGGTTCGACCGTCTGCGTAGTATTGAAACCCGTGCTCGACGCGGAAGGTTTCCCTCCGGAAGCGATATCGTCCTCGGCAAGCGGCGCGACAGCTACCGGCGGCGGGACATACCGAGCGGCGACAACGCCGCTCGGATAGGTGAGCGTTGCGGCGGATGCGATCGGCAGATTGCTGATGGTGAACGGGAAGAGCACGTTCGACCGCGGAAGAAGCGTCGTTCCGTTCGGGATACGGAAAATCCCGTCTTCGGTCAGGAAGCGCCATCCGGAAAGATCGAGGCGTTCACTCGCGTCGTTCGCGACCGTAATCCCTGCCGGCGAGACGCCGGAGATGCGTACCTGCGCGCTGCGCGCGGTAACGATCATCTCGCCGCGCCCGACGGTCGAGCCGTCCGTCGCGGTGACGACGACCAGGTAGGTACCTGCATAACGGTAGGTTTTTTCGACGGCATTGCCTTCCGCTTGCGAACCGTCGCCGAAGCTCCACAGGAGCCTCGCGGCGGAATCGATGGCGCCGTTCTTCGTCGTCGCTTCCGCAGAAAGATGGAGCGGCACCTCGAGTATCGCATTCCCGTCAGAGCGCACGTCTACGGAGAGCGCTGAAGGCGGGGGCGTATAGGTCGCCGTGCCAGATGGAGATGGCGGCGGTGCCGCAGAAGCCGGAGCGTCGGCATTATCGGATGTCGCCGGCGTCGCGCCTGTCTCTCCCACCGTGATGAACGGCGCGATTTTTTCGTAGGTACTGCCGGAGCCGATACCGTTTACATTTTGTATGTCTTCGATACGAACGAACGCGCCATGCTCCTGGCGATACTTGATGATTGCTCCCGCTTTTGCCAGTCCGATGCCGGGGAGCGTATCGAGAAGCGCCGCGTCCGCCGTATTGATGTTTACGGCCGCCGCGTATGCAAACGCGGGGAAAATCATGGCGAGAACGAGCAGACCGAGCGAGCGTATAGGCATATCTACGTCTCGCCTTTGAGCACCTTGCGCAACACGTTCTCGGGAACCTCGAAGGGTTTTTCTTTCCCTTCGTCGGACGGTTCGGATGATCGTTGGGGACGCTTCGACGTTTCCGCTAAGCGGACGGGCTGACGGCTGTCTTTCGTGAGGACGGTATCGAGCGCTCCCTTGAGGGACTGATGCTGCCGCTTTTCCCGCTCCTTCCCTTCAACGCCGCTCTTCGCGGTCATGGCGCGCAAGATCGATTTCAGATCATCGACGCTTTTGTTTTCGGCAACCGCACGAGGAGGCGGCATCGCGTCCGCTCTTTCCCTCCGGAACGCAGGAGGAGCCGGGGAGCGTTCCGGAGGGCGCGGCTGCGCATACGGCGTCTGAGGCGGCCGGTCCGACGACCGGCGCCTCATGCGCGCGTCCTGCGGCGCTTCCGAGGCGGCGCTTTCCATGAGTTCGTCCATGATCGCCTTCTCGACGGCCGCGCGCGGCGAGGTGAACTGCGTACGGGAAGATTCGACGACGTTCTCGCGGTAAGAAGCCGGCGGCGGCTCTATCGGCGGGATCGTTACGGCGGAGAACGGCGCGCTCCCGACGCCGTCTATCATGAGCGAGAGGTATATCTGCCGGCGATCGAGGCTTACGATGTCCTCCTTGGTAAATCGCGGCATGAATATAGTCTCGAGCACCTCGGCATCGAAGGGGCCGACGCGGAATACCACCGTCGTGCCGACGTTGCCGAAAACCGCATCACGCACCTCTTCTTCCATCTGTTCTATGTACTGGTGCGCGATGACGAGATTCAGCTTGTACTTGCGCGCTTCCGAGAGGATCTCGGCAAACGTCTCGTTCGCGAAGTTCTGGAATTCGTCGACATAAAAGTAGAAGGCGGGAAGCTGCGAGAGCTTTTCCGCGGAGAGGTCGGCGCGGCTCATCGCGGCGAGAAAGATGCGCGTCGTGAGCATCGAACCGAGAAGCCGCATATTGGTCTCCCCTACGAGCCCTTTGGAAAGGTTGATGATGAGTATCTTCTTCTCGTCCATCATCGCGCGGATATCGAACGATGACTTCGGCTGGCCTATGATATTCCTGATGAGCGGATTGCCGGTGAACTGGCCGATCTTGTTCTGGATGGCGGGCGTCGCTTCCTGCGTGTAGCGGTCGCCGTAATTAGCGAATTCTTTCATCCAGAAATCCTTCACGACCGGATCTTTCACGTTCTCGACGACCTTCTGGCGGTACGCTTTGTCGGTGTACATGCGATTGACGCCGAGCAGCGTCGCGTCCGGATACTCGAGAAGGGCGAGCAGCGTATTGGTGAGGATGTACTCCATGCGCGCGCTCCACGCGTCCTCCCAGATCTTCTTAAAGGTCGCCATGAGGCCGGAAACGACCAGGTGCCGCTTGTCGTAGCCCACATCCTCCATCACGTTGAACGCGATGGGGTGCTCCATGTCAAACGGGGCGAAATAGACGACATCCTGTATCCGGTCTTCCGGAATGTAGTCGAGCAATCGCTCGACGGTGCCGCCGTGAGGATCGATGAAAGCGAGCCCTTCATGGTTCCGGAGATCCTGTATCGCCATGTTCTCAAGCAGGGTCGACTTGCCCATGCCGGTCTTGCCGATGACATACATGTGGCGGTCGCGATCTTTCGCCTTGATGCCGAAAGGCACGCGCTTCCCTCTTGAATCGGTTGCCGCGAAATAGGTGACGCGTTCTGGATTCTCCATTGCAGATTAAGTATAGCAAAAGACGCGTCGCGCTTATTACGTTTATGCGCGATGTTTCAGTTTGCCGGACTCTTCTCTGGCTAGATCGGAGAAATGGTGTGAGGAGGTTCCCCTGCTTCCGGTGCCGTTATCGGAGCTGTGGAAGAAGACGCTGGACGGCGGTTATCCCGAACGCGCATCGAGATGCCGATCCCGAATACGCATACGCCGAGAACGAACATGAGGAGCGAGCGGAACGCCGAAGGGAGTCCGGAATACGGCATAAGGATGATCAGCATCCCGAAAAGAATGAGCGTGCTTGCACGTGACATGTGAGAAGTATATCAAGGCGCAACGACGATGACAAACTCCCCGCGCACGTCGCCGGCACGTTCGGTAAACCGCGAGATGGCCTCGTCCGCCGTGCCGATGATGACCTCCTCGTGAATCTTGGTAAGCTCCCGGCAGACGGCGATGGTCCGGGAAGACGGGAGAGCTTTCGCGAGCGAGATGAGCGTCTTCATGAGGCGGTGCGGCGATTCGTAAAAAACCACGGCACGTTTCTCCGCGGCGATCTCCTTGAAGAGCGTTTGCCGGCCTTTCTTGTGCGGCAGGAAACCGAGAAAAACGAAAGCGGCTGTCGGAAGTCCCGCGACAGAGAGCGCGGCAGCGAGTGCCGACGGTCCGGGTATCGCTTCGATACGGACGCCGTCTTGAAGCTGCTCCCGCACGATCGCGACAAGCTCGCTGCCCGGATCGCTTATGCCGGGCGTTCCGGCGTCGGTAACGAGCGCGACACGCTTCCCTTCCGCAAGCAGGGCAAGCACGCGCTTCACGTTCGAGCGGCCGCTGCGGGCGTGGTAGATAACGAGCGGTTTCTGGATAGCGTACCGCGCGAGCAGCTTCGCCGTTACTCGCGTATCCTCACAGGCGATAACGTCCGCGCCTATGAGCGTCTCAAGCGCGCGGAGCGTGATGTCGCCCAGATTCCCGATAGGCGTCGCGACGATAGAGAGCGTCCCCATGCAAGCACTCTACCGCATACGCTTCCCGGAGCGCTATGTTGACTTGTCCGATAAGTGAGGTAGTATTTCACGCGGAAGGACCCCTCAACTACCGAAAGGAGAACGAGATGTTTACGTGCAAAAGGCCGGACGTCAGTATCCTGGCGTTAAACCCCGAGGACGGGAAGAAGCTGTACGGACTTGCAAACTGGTCCCTGCAGCCGATACAAACGCAACAAGACGTATACATTCACCAGCGCCTCACGAAAGCGCTCCGTACCACATTTGAAGGCATGGAAACGTACCGGGTATACGCCCCGCACGTCGTTCCGGCAAGCGCCGAGATCGTCAACACGACGACGCTCAAAAAATGCATTCGGCTCGGCGGTGATGTTTCCCTGTACCGGAACAACGAAGTGCCTGCGGACGGCGTATTCCTCAAAAAAGGAGAAGGCTTCGCGATGAGCGCCGCCGGCTGTCCGATCATTATCGCGACCGCCTACGAGCATATGATCGTCGCTCATGCCGGACGGGATTCGCTCATCGAGCGCAGCGCCGTCATGGGTGAGCCGGCGCGCAAGCACCTCAGCATCGTCAATGCCATCATCGAAGCCTTCAAAGAGCGCGGCGCGCGGACCCACGAGATCGTCATGTGCATGCAATTTTCGATTCCGGTAGGAAAATTCGAACACCGGTTCGATCACCCGCGGCACGGCGCATACAACAAGGCGCTCGCCGCGTTCATCGACGAACGGTGGAAAAATTGCATGATCCGCGAGAACGGCAACGCCATGTTCCTCAGTCTCGAATCGCTCTTCGTGGAACAGGCGCGCCAAGCCGGCGTTTCTCACGTATGGGCTGCCGTCTCGCTCGAAAGGAACTACGGTCTTGCGCACACGCATGACGGCGAGGATCCCGGCAGACGGAACCTTATTTTCGTCAAGCGCAATGCTTGACCCGTGCGAAATTATCGCGAGCGCATGAGGCGACCCTTCCCGGGCCGCCTTTTTATTTTTCTGACCCTCTCGCCTCGGCAACAGGGTCCGCTACGACGCGACGAGCGTCTGAGCGACCTTGTAGATATCGCCTGCGCCCATCGTCATGATGACGTCGTCCGGCCCCGCCTCGGCGAGCGAAGGCAGGATGGCCTCGAACGAATCGAACGCTTCGGCGTTCACGTCGTTCGTTCGGATGCTCTCGGCAAGCCGCTCGCTTGAAACCGAGCCGTCGTCGTCCTCCCGCGCCGCATAGATAGGCGCGAGGAATACGCGGTCCGCATCCTTGAACGCCCGTGCAAAATCGGAGAACAAGTCGCGGGTGCGGCTGAAAAGATGCGGTTGGAACACGACGAAGAGCCTCCCTTTCGTCGTGGCGCGCAGAGCGGCGAGCGTGCTTGAGACGGCCGTGGGGTGGTGCGCATAGTCGTCATACACGAGCGCGCCGTTCCCGGTCTTTCCCTTGTACTCGAAGCGGCGCCACGTACCGAGGAAACCCGAAAGCGAACGGGCGAGCGCAGCGTCCGGAAGAGACGGGACGATGGCCCGCGCGGCGGCTGCCGCCGCGCGGGCATTCATCATGTTGAATTCGCCCGGAAGCGCGAGCGTATAGGACGGTTCCTCCATATAATCGACAACTCGCGCCTGCGCGTCCTTAAGAAGCGGCGCGATGGCTTCATTCCCCAGATCGGTAACAATCACACCGTCTGCCGGTACGCGTTCGATCGCCTTCCGGAAGGTGTCCTGTAACGCGGCGAGCGAGGGGAAATAGTCCGTATGGTCCCATTCGAGATTCGTAATGACAAGCACCGAAGGAGAGAGTTCGAGCAGGTGGTCGCGATACTCGCACGCTTCGACAACGAAAAGTTCCGATGTTCCCGCAAGATAATTCGAACCGAAGTCGCGCACGATAGAACCGACGATCGCCGTCGGCGATGCGCCCGCATCATGCAAGATACACGCAAGCATGCCGGTCGTCGTGGTCTTGCCGTGAGTACCCGCGATCGCTATGGTGCGCATCGGCGATGACACTTGCCCGAGCATTTCGAAGTAGGAGCGTTCCGGGATGCCGCGGCGCGCCGCTTCCGCGCGCTCTTCGTTATCCGCCGCCACCGCATCGCTATAAATGACGACATCCGCATCCATCGGGACATTTTCCGCACGCTGCGGCACGATGACGCGGATACCCTTCTTTTCAAGAAGCTCCGTTACCGGGCTTCGGGCGCGATCCGAGCCCGTCACGACAACCCCCTTATCACTCAGGTATTGCGCAAGCGCGCTCATCCCGATGCCGCCGATGCCGATACAATATGCTTTCTCGACGGAAAAGCCGGCGGTCTTCATAGTGCCCGGATAATAGCCGTAAACCGGTCTCCCCTGTCGTATTCGTTCTTGAACATGCCGAACGACGCGAATGCCGGAGAAAAGAGTATCGAATCGCCGCGTGTCGCGGATGAACGCGAATCCTCGACCGCATCAGGGAGCGAATCATAGACCGGCGCATGCGGGAGTGCTTCTCGTATGCGACTCGTGCCGGTGCCCTCAAGCAGGATGACCTTCTTGACCGATGCGAGCTGCGCAAGAAGCGCATCCATACGAAGCCCCTTGTCGGCCCCGCCCATGATAAGCACGATGCGGGAAGGATCGAGTGCGGCAAGCGCGGCGAGAGTCGCCTCCGGCGTCGTCGACGCCGTATCGTTGTAGACGTTCACGCCGCCCATCTCGCGGATGAACTCGAGCCGGCCGGGAACGCCCGGGAATGACTCTATGGCGCGCCGGCTCGCTTCGTCGGCGATCCCGTACGAACGTGCCGCGGCAAGCGCGAGCGCAGCGTTATACCGATTGTGCGTGCCGATGGTGCGGAGCGCCCACGTGTCCGGCAGTTTCGTCTCGTCGGCAACGATGATGCGCGACTCGATACGCTCGCCGTATTTCTCGATTATAAGAGGAGCGCATTGCGCGCCGAGAACAAGCGTGTCCTCGGGCGTCTGGCGGAGAAAGATGTTCGATTTATCGGCGAGGTATGCGCCGATGTCTTCGGCGTAGTAGTTGAGATGGTCGGGATAGAATGTGGTGAACACCGCGATATGCGGACTCATCCCTGCGGCGCGCCAGCCCTGCAACTGCCACGAATCAAGCTCGAGCACGGCGGTGTGCGACGAAGTTGCGAGAGGAAGCAGCGCGAGCGTGGAGACTCCGCGAATATTCCCGCCAAGCAATACCGGCCAGCCGGCTTCTTCGAGGATGGCGGCTACGAGGTGGGTTACGGTCGACTTGCCGCGCGTGCCGGTTATGCCGATGACCGGTACACGCGATATTTCCGCGAAAAGATCGGCGCTCATGCGGACAGGAATGTTATTCTTCTCCGCTTCCGCGATGAACGGCGAATCGAGAGGAACTCCCGCAGCTTTCAGGATGAAATCGCGATCGCGGAAATCTTCGAGCCGATGCTCGCCGAGAACGAAACGCATGTTCGGAAACCGTTCAAGGGCCGCCACTGATTCCGCGAGCGCTTCCCGCGGCTTCAGGTCGGTCACAATAAGATCGGCACCGCACTCGGCCAGGTATCGCGCATCGCCGACGCCCCGACCCAAGAGGCCGAGACCCATGACCGTAACCCGTTTCCCGCTGAAATGGCCCGAAGCGTCCATCCTCAAATCCTACTTGCTCCTTGCGCGGAGTGCAAAGCAGGGGAATCGCTCTCAAACAAGAGCAATTATTGCGGGCAGCTTGTCGTCGCTGTCTGGTCTTCGTGCACAAGCGGGAGCGAGGTCTTCGGCACCGCGATGATCTGATATGGATCGGTCGTCGACTGCGAGAGGACGCAGGCGCTCCCGGGCGAAGCCAGCGTTATCGTAACCATCCGCACGACGCTGTCTGCGATTTTCGATACCGAGATCGCGTATCCTCCGGTCGGTTTTTCTCCGGAAAAGACAGCAATGATATCGTGAGTCGAAAAATCGACGTTCGGCATCGGATCGGTCGTTCTTATCATCTTCCAAAGCTCTTCAAGCTGACTCTTCGATGTGATGACGTAATTGACGCGCCCGGTTACTGATGATCGCGTTCCCTGCAGGAGGTCGGTGAACGGCACGTCAACGGCGGCCGAACTATTCTGCGTTCCGGCAGAAAGCGACGTATCCGAAAGGGTGCCGCGCCCATAAAGGAGAATGTACGAACCTAACACAAGGGCGACAGCCGCGAGGCCGACAAGGATGAACGTATCTCTCATGAGGAAAGTATAGCCGAACGCAAGCTCCCCCGTGAGACGAGGGTGGGTATAACTTACTGGGCGGGAGAACGGTGCGCGCGCTAGGGATCGAACCTAGGACCTTCCGCGTATCAGGCGGGCGCTCTACCAGCTGAGCTACGCGCGCAAACAGCGCAAGAAACGGAAACTGAAAAATCACCTGCCGGCTGTGGCCGGTTTTTTGATTCTACCAGAAGCCGTTTAAACTGTCGCTCTTTGTCGGAAAGCGGCAGGCGCCCTAAGGCGCCTGCCGCTTTCCGTGATTCTGAGAAAGAAGTCTGCTCTCTTTTGTTCCGCCTATCCTGTTCCATTCGAGAGCTCATATGCGGCTCTCGAACGCCACCGGGTTACGTTATCCGGCTTCCGGGTACCGTTTAAAGACGAGTACCATCTCTTCATTCCCCGAAGGAAACGATCGACGTGATACTCCTTTCGGGAGTATCGGTTCCAATTGGATATGTTCCACGAACAGCTTCCGCTACCCGTGCCTTGTTCTGTTTTCCCCTCGTATCGCTACGAGGCATGGACTATATCATCATCCGCTCCTCAAACAGCGCTCGCTTCATCGGATGCCATGACCCGACAACGCGTGCGAAGTCTGAATGCGATGCGGTGCTTATGAAACAACGCCAGTAATTTGGATCGACACGACGACTCGGATTATGGAGTGCGCCGGTTTTGATACCAAGTGACTGAAGGATTTCTTTAAGCATCTGCATCTTCTCTCTGTCTTTTTGAACAAGCTGTATATAGAAGAGGGCATCCTGACTGTGCGGTATACCTCCTTCTGCATCGAAGAAACCTCGGATATAAGCCGCTTTTTCTTCACTTGTTTTGAGAGACAGAGGATTGAATCGGAAATCGAGAAATGCTGCGGTAGTTTCAAGATCGTATACATCACGTTTACCTTCTTGATACATCCACGACCGGTGGCCGAGATGCATGAGAAGATTTTTAAGAATCGTTAGCCATTCGGTTCCTTTTTGAGAGAATCGAACACGATTCTTGCGACGATACGCATCATGAAGCGCGCCTTGCAGATATGCTTTGATTTCAGATTTCGATTTGAACGGCGATCGGCGTGTAGTCTCTGAGGGGTCAATTACGACTTCCCTGCTGATTTTCTGCACCCGACGCATTGTCACGGGCATAATGTTTCCATTATACCGCGTAGCGCGGGATTCTCAGGTCTTCCAGCATATAGCCAATTTTATTTTTCGAGGGATTACTCCCAAGCGTCGCAACACCGGCAGTCTGCCGGTACGACTTAGTCCTTGTCACTGAATTTGCCGTAGTCCTGCGCGAGGCAGACCTTCGGGCACCCCCAGCTCCCTTGACTTGACGGGCGGATTGCAATAGGCCGAGACGCCTTTGCGTTCCCACGTAGCGAACGGATTTCCCGTACTACGCGAGTCCGACAGTTTTTTGATTCATGCGCAACTTGAGTTCACGAATTTCTCCAACCCCTTCTGTAGTCAAATGCTTCCGCTCTTTTACAAGCTTGGCGATCTTACAGAAGATATCGAAGCTCGCGCTCTTCGTTGCGCTGCGCAACGGATGTTTCCTGAAGAACGGGATAACAATATCTTGTATATCCCGTTCTGCACTTACGGTATAGCGATAACACTGACAATGGTTTGCGCGTTGTTCTTTTTGGAAGTACACCGCACCACACCCTATCGTGTTCCGTACTTTCTCAAGCAAGTCTTTATCACGTTCTTGCATTTTCAGATGAAAATGCAATTGAACGCGATGTCCTGCTCGATAACGGTCAGAAGCTCCCATGTTCACATAGAAACATCCTTCGCCGTCCGTAAGTCCGACAACATATTCGTTGCTAACCGTCGGAAGTGTCCTTTCCATACGTCCAGTATAACTTGACGTATGGTACTACGACACAGCTGACTTCTCATAGGTGTTCATATCTCGATCCCTATGAGATCTCCTTGGGTCATTATCCATTCCGTTCCTTGCATCCGCTCAATGCGATTGTGAAGCGCTTCCCCATTACTCACCAGAATGGGTCGCGCATACGCTCTGTATCTCTACAGGAGGGCTGCTTTTTGCTACTAGATCTCTCCGCCGACAACCTCGCGGCCTGCCGACTGTTCGTTCGCTACGCGTGCTTTCGCACGGGTCCGATTTTAACGGACTGGATTGAATAACTACCAAGCACATTTCTGAATGAGTACAAGACTCGAGAACGTATTCACCCCGGTTTGGCTGACCCGGGATTACTAGCGATTCCGGCTTCATGAGGTCGGTTGCAGACCTCAATCCGTACTGGGGTCGGTTTTATAGGGATTGGCTCCGCCTTGCGGCATTGCAACCCGTTGTACCGACCATTGTATTATGCGTGCAGCCCAAGGTATCAGAGGGACATGCTGATCTGGCGTCATCCCCACCTTCCTCTCCCGTGAGGGAGCAGTCTCGCCTGGCCATATAGGCAACAGGCAACGGGGGTTGCGTTCGTTACCCCACTGAAGGGAACAGTTCAAACCACGAACTGACGACGACCATGCATCACCTGCCCAACACCCTCGAAGGCTCCTCACCTTTCGGCGAGGATGCAGTTGGGTTTCTAACCTTGGTAAGGTTCTTCGTTTGTCGACGAATTAAGCCGCATAATCCACCGCTTGTGCGAGTCCCCGTCTATTCCTTTGAGTTTTAATCTTGCGATCGTACTACCCAGGCGGCTCGCTTACCGCGTTAGCTTAGCCTCACAGAGGGTCGATACTCCGTAAAGCGAGCGAGCAACGTTGAGGGCCAGGACTACCGGGGTATCTAATCCCGTTCGCTACCCTGGCTTTCGTGTGTGAGCGTCAGGAACGTACCAGTGCACTGCCTTCGCCTTTGGTGTTCCCCATGATATCAACGGATTTCACCCCTCCACCATGAGTTCCGTGCACCTCTTACGCCCTCGAGCCATACCGTTTCCTCCGCTAGCCGCAGGTTAAGCCCACGGATTTCACAAAAGACTAATATGGCCGCCTCGACACCCTTTACGCCCAATGATTCCGGGTAATGCTTGGGGCCTCTGTATTACCGCTCCTGCTGGCACAGAGTTAGGAGCCCCTTATTCATCGGGTACCGTCAATAAACTTCGTCCCCGATAAAAGATGTTTACGTACCGAAGCACTTCATCCATCACGCGGCGTCGCTCCGTCAGGCTTTCGCCCATTGCGGAATATTCTCGTCTGCAGCCTCCCGTAGGAGTATGGGCCGTCGTTTATTCCATAATTTCTTATGGCACAGACTATACTTTCACCCTCGTTCGCGCGAGGGGCTTGCGTCTTACAGAATCCGAAGATTCTGTCTTCATCCCGGTTTTCTCCGGGATTCCAGTCGTTACGGGGTCAAACACTCGTATTTCGCGCTTTCCTCCCGTAGAGGAGTTTAGGCTGCGAATTTTCTGCACTAATGACAGAATACGAATATACGCTCCTTCAGACAGCGTGCTTGGTTTGTGTTTCTCATTTACGCTCATCCTTTTCAATACTTCAAGAGCCAGGTTTGCCTGGTCTTTCTTTATGAGAAGGAATGGCACGAGACGCGCGAGCACCGCTTTCACTTGGCTTCGTTCTTGGACAACCAACTCTGCGAGATTTTTGCGCTTATCGGTTCGGATGACCCCGAAACTTCCAAGCGCTTCTCGCACCAATCTCAATTTACCTATATGCCGCGCATGTTGGGTGAAATTCACCTTGATGCGCACACGATACGGGAACCGTTTGCTGTGATAACGCTCAAGCGTTGCCACAACAGAACCGTCTCCGTCCAAAAATCCAGCCAAATATTCGTCTGATGGATAGTGTCGACTTCCCACGGTATTGCCTTTGATGGGTACCATTATACACCCATCAGTCAGGTTCCACCGTTATGAGCAAGATTTATCATTGGGGATTACTCCCCAAGGAGACAACTTTTATCTCAGTCCCATCGGTGGGGATCAGGCTCTCACCCCCCCTAAGCGTCGTAGCCTTGGTAAGCCGTTACCTTACCAACTAGCTGATACTGCGCAGGCAACTCCCGAAGCGAAAAACCTTTACCCTTGCGGGACTATCGGGGATTACCCCGTCTTTCGACGAGCTATACCCGACTTCGGGGGATCTACCTACGTGTTACTACCTCGTTTGCCGGTTGTCCTTGCGGACCCCCTTGACTTGCATGACTTATCCACGCCGCCAGCATTCACCCTGAGCTAGGATCAAACTCTCATTAAGAATAGGCGGAACAAAAGAATTCATACTTCATTATTTCTCATTCACGTACTTGCACGTATTCGATTTTCAAAGGTCAAAAGAAACCCCGTCCCGTTACAGCGGGACAGTACCGCTATGCTACAGGAACGGCTTAAAAGCGTCAAGAAGGATTCCGTGTTGGTAGAGCAGAATCTTAGAACTCGTTGAATTTCGGCAGCACGTTCACCGTGGTTGTTGCGGAATACTTGAAGGCCCCGCTGTTGAGCGCCTCGCATTGTATGGAATAGACGGATTGCGAAAGTATCGTCTGGGTAACGCTCCCGTTCGTTTGAGTGCTGATAACCCCCAGGGGGCCAGTGACTGTGCAGTTTTTCGTAAGCGAGGAACTCCAGGTGATGGTTGAGGAATCGCCAGCGTTTACACGGTCGGGGTTCGCGCTGATGGAGACGGTAGGCTGGTTCACTACCACGGTCGTCGAATCGGAGCCGGGGCCGCCCGTGCCGGTGCAGGTGATGGTATAAGAAGAGGTCGTAATAGGAGAGACCGTGGCTGAGCCGGAAGTCGCATTCCCCGTGTTGAATCCCTTGCTGGTGCAGAAAGTTGCATTTGTCGCCTTCCATGAGAGATCCGAGGACTGCCCGATGTTAATCGTGCTTGGGCTAGCCGTAAGGGTTACGGTGGCAGCAGGCGGAGGACATACGTTTCCCGTTGTCGAACAGCAATAGAGCGGTTGAGCGGTATCCGGCGAGAGGCTTCCCGTTGCCGAATCGTAATTGAGAGCGGGATAATTACATGAACCGGTCGGTCCTGAAGACGTACAACCCTGGCCGTAGCAGCCGACGCCGCACCACGGGTTGCCGACTGTATAGCTTCCGCCGCCCGTAGGAGTGCCGGAGAAGCTGATGGCACCGACATCCCGCGAACCCCAGGCATAGCCGGCAAAGCAGTTGTTCGCATACGTTACGCCGTACGATGAGCCGTTTTGAGCGGTTCCGGAGAGATGAATCCAGCCGTCCCAGCCGCCGGAGTGCGGATCAAGAGCGCCGCTACAAGCGCTTTTATTTGAAAATGCGGCGCACGAACGCGCCCAACCGGTAAGCTGGCCATTGCTCACCTGCGCGGTACAGGAACCGGAGGGGCAGCCGGTAAGGTCGCTTTGATTGAACGTAATCCCGCCGAAGTAAGGAGACCATGCGTAGCCGGAGAGAACGCCAGAGGTCGTGTCGATTGATACGCCGTACGGCGAACCGTTTTGAGCGATTCCGGAGAAGTGAATCCACCCCATGAGATCAGTCCAGGCATAGCCCTGTATCGGGAGAGAGGAGGCGGGAGTCGCCGCGCGGACCGGCTCTCCCCCGCTAAAGAAGAGCGACCCTGCGGTAAAGAGCAACCCCGCTCCGGCGAAGAGCATCGATGCTACGAAAACGCGACGGGAGGTGTTCATGTTATTTCTGATGAGGCGTAAGCGAGTCAAGTACTTCCTGTGACGGCGGCGTAGACACTTTCGTCTTCGGCGTGAGAGACTTGAGTACCTGAGGCGAAGGCGGCGTCGTGGACGCATTCTTCGGGGTGAGGGATTCGAGGATGCTTTCGAGCGTCGGCGGCGTCGTGCTCGACGTCGAAGAGAGGCTTTCCTTCCAAAGAGCGAACCGCCATCCGGCAAGCGAAACTATCGCAACGAAAAGCGCGAGCGCAAGGATTACCCAAAGCGGACGGTTTCCGTCAATACTTTGTCTGAACGGCATGCTCTGGTATGTCTCGTCGCTCATACACCGCTTCCTAACTCGATGAGAGGTTAGCTAGAACGCAAGCGGCCCACGTGGCATTATTGGAACTGTTTCCATTATAGTGATACCACCTTAACGTGTATCCCGTATCGCACCAGAAATTATTACCGGTCCAGTTGTTGTCCCAATGAAGAACCCCGACCGGCGACAATCCGCCAAGCCCGCCTGCTCCCGGCACAATACAATTATTACCATTCACGTCGCAGTATGCGGCAGCTCCCACCTTGCCAGGAACAGGAGGAGATGAAGTGTTCCAGTCAGCATAGACATCAAGGGCAGTGGCGGGAGTGGTGGTGTTGATGCCCACATTGCCGGAGGGGCCGATGATGAAACGCGTCACGCCCGAACCCACCGTCTGATCTTGAATAGCGAAGGAGCCTGCAGGGTTGAGCGAGCCGGTACCATCAGAAATGAGATTCCATGCGTGGCCGCCGGCGGTCGAGTTGTAGATCTGAAGGAACGTATCGGTTGCAGGAGAATCGATAGTGAGAGGGTGGGAGGGAGTGGTGGTACCGATGCCCACGTTGCCGTACTGGACGAGGAGGCCGTTTGTGGCTCCTCCGGTGTTGAGGAGGAGGCCGGCTGACTTCGATTGGGAGTTCGCGCTCACGTCAAGCGGAGCGTCGGCGTTGTTCTGGGGAGGAGGAGAGGAGGGTTCGGTGAAGGACTGGGCGAGAGCGTTCGCTCCAAAGGAGACGGCTGCGGTGATGACGACCGCGAAAGTTGGGAGGAGATATCGATTTTTCATGGATTTTAGCGATTATGAGACTCTCTTAAAGAGTATTTGGTATCGGGAAATAAAGGAAGTACGGAGGTGTGGATAGCATTGAGAGATCTATTTCTTGCTTCGCTATTGCAGATAGGGTTCGGAAGACCTATAGTGGGATGAGCCGTCACCCTTGCCTATGAACGCACTTGAGCGGGAGCGTGTTGTTGTTTCTGTCGGAGGATCCTTGATCGTTCCTGACGACATCGATACCGCTTTCCTTGCTCGGTTCAAGGGGCTCATTCTTGAAAAGGTGCAGCGGGGGTTCACGTTCTCCATCATCGCCGGTGGCGGGAAAACCGCGAGGCGGTACCAAGAAGCGGTGAATGCCGTTACCCCGCTCTCGCGCAACGATCTCGACTGGATCGGCATCCACTCGACGCGCCTGAACGCGCAGCTCTTGCGCAACATCTTCGTCGGCTATGCGCATCCGCAGGTCGTCAAGAATCCGACGATCGATATAGATGCCGACGAGCCAATCATCATCGCCGCCGGATGGCAGCCCGGCTGCTCGACCGACTACGATGCGGTCCTTATGGCGAAAAATATCGGCGCGCGCAGGCTCGTAAACCTCTCGAATATCGACTACGTGTACGAGAGCGACCCGCTGAAGAATCCGGACGCGAAAAAAGTGGAACGGATAGGCTGGTCCGGTTTCCGCGCCTTCATCCCGAAAGAGTGGCACCCCGGCCTCTCGTCCCCGTTCGATCCCATCGCCGCGAAAGAAGCCGAGTCGCTCGGACTCGAAGTCGCTATCATAAACGGCGCACGGCTCGAGGAGTTCGGCAAATACCTCGATGGCGAGCCGTTTGTGGGGACGATCATCTCTTAGCGAACCAGCGGGCGATAGGGATGAGGAGCGGCGCGGAACGCGCGATCGAAGAGAACGTGCCGGCGATGACGCCGACGAGCATCACGAGCGCGAAGTCGCGCGTGGCCGGCGCGCCAAGGTAGATGAGCGCGCAAAGCGCGAGCGCGACCGTAAGCGCAGTGTTGATCGAGCGGGTCATCGTCTCGTCGATTGACTTCCCTATCGTCACATCGAACTCTTCCCGTATGCCCGCCTTCTCATTCTTCGCGAGGTGCTCGCGGATGCGATCGAAGATGACGATGACATCGTTCACGCAGTAGCCGAGCAGAGCGAGGAGCGCGACGACAAAGAGCGAGTCCACCTCGACGCCGGTAAAGTGAGCGAGCGCGGCATAGAAGCCGGCAGGAACGATGAGGTCTATCGCGAGCATGGCGACAACCGTGAGCCCGTACCCCCAGCCCGGGACCGGCCGCGATACCTTACGGAAAGCGAAAGCGATGAAGAGAACGATCGCCAGAACGACTCCGAAGAGCGCCCAGAGCGCTTTGTGCGCGAATTGGCTGCCGAGCGCCGGGCCGACCGACGTGAAGGCGAGCTCGGTGGTGGAGGCGCTTGAGGAAAGCGCGGCGAGTATCGCGTCATGCTCGGCCAGAGTCAGCGTGCGGGTCCGGATCGAGACGGCATTCGCACCTGATTCGCGCACCGAAATAGCGCCGAGAGGGACCCGCGCGACTTGCTCCCGGATCTCCGCGAGCGGCGGTCGTCCGTTTTGATACTGCACCTCTGTGAGCGATCCGCCGGTAAAGTCGATGCCGAGCGGCAAGCCCCATACGAGGATGGCGCCGAGCGCGGAAGCGAGCATGAGGCCGGTGAGCCAGAAGAAAAACTTGCGATGAGTGACGATGAACATGGCGTTACAGGTTACGGAAACCGGAACCGAGCAGGAACTTCCATCCCTTCCCTCTTTCTTCCGGTACGAGAGCGAGGAGGTATATGCGCGAGACGGAAACCGCCGAGAGGAAGGAGGCGAGCACGCCGAGCATGAAGACGAGCGCGAAGCCTTGCACGATGCTCGTACCGAGCCAGAAGAGGATGACGCCCGAGATGAGCATCGTGAGATGGCCGTCGCGGATCGCCGTCCATGCGCGGGCGAAACCGACATGCACCGCCTCACGGGGAGTCTTGCCGTCTCGCAACTCTTCCTTGGTGCGCTCGAAGATAAGCACGTTCGCGTCCACCGCCATGCCGACCGAGATGATAAGACCGGCGATACCCGACGCGGTGAGCGTGATCGGGATCACCTTGATGACGGCGAGCATGAAGGCGAGATATTCGGCAAGCGCAAGCGCGGCGACGACGCCCGGAAGGCGATACCAGCCGATCATGAAAAGCGCGACAAGCAGGAACCCGACGATACCGGCGACGACGCCCGCCGCGATAGCCGCCGCGCCCAGGGTCGGCCCGACCGACGAGCTGCTCTCAAGCGTGATGGGAACGGGAAGCGCGCCGAAATTGAGATTGCGCACGAGGTCGCGCGCTTCTGTCGCCGTGAATTGGCCGGTGATGGTCGCCTGCCCTCCCGGGATAGCTTCCTGGATGACCGGTTCTGATATCGGCTGTCCGTCGAGGAAAATGGCGAGCGTCCGTCCGACGTTTTCACTCGTTATCTTTTCGAAAAGCTTCGCACCCTCGCTATTGAAATTGAGGAGCACTTCCGGAGCGGCAAGACCAGCCGTCGCGCCGGAGCCGAACTGAAGCGAGGCGCTCGAGAGGAAGCGCCCGGTAAGGCCGGTCGGGACAAAGGTGACTTCGGTCGTCGTACCGACGGTAGTCGTAGTCGCGAGCTTGAACTCGAGCGTCGGCGTTTTCCCGAGCGCCGCGACGGCAGCGTTGATGTCCGTCACTCCCGGCAGGTCGACGATGAGGCGGTCTTCGGTCGTTCCTGAAAGCGCATTCACTTCCTCGGTCTGGACAAGCGGTTCTGCGACGCCGAAAAGATTGACGCGGCGCTCGATGACGCCCTGCAGAGCCGAGAGCGCATCGGAGCGCTCGCTCGGAGGCGTTTGGCTCATGTCGGCCTTATAGACAAGCTCGGTACCGCCTGCAAGATCAAGCCCGAGCTTGAAGCGGTATGCGCTCGTCGGATCAGCCTGCGTCGTCCAGACGAAATAGGCAAGCAAAAGCCCCGCGATAAGGGCAATAAAGGCAAGCACTCGGAAACGAGTCATCGGCATGAGTATAGATGAAGTTCGGGAAAAACGAAACTCTTGCGCTCCACGCTTATCCGTTGCGATATAACCACAGCCCTGATCAGGTTCCGGAAAAGGAGACAAGCGCCCGTATCGTCTTCAGCGCTATGGCGATATCAAGCCCGAACGAGCGGTGCTTGAGATAATAGAGGTCGAACGAGAGCTTCTTTTCCGTCCGTGCCACATCCGCTTGGCCGCGCGGCGCATCGTAGTCGTGGATCTGCGCCCACCCGGAGAGGCCGGGCGCGATAAGGTGCCGCAACCGATAGCCCGGGATCTCGCGTTCATACACTTCCGCTATCTTCGGCAATTCCGGACGCGGACCGATGAACGAGAGGTCGCCGACCAGCACGTTCCAGAGCTGAGGCAATTCATCGATGCGTGTCTTCCGTAAAAACCGGCCGAGCGGGGTTACGCGATTCTTTTTCTGCAATTCCGGATCGCCATGATCGTTGAAAAGCATGGTGCGCAGCTTCACGATACGGAAAACGCGCCCGTGCCGGCCGATGCGCGCATGCCGGATCCAAGGCGTTCCTCCCTCGAAAGAAAGAAGCGCGGAAGCGAGCGCGACAAACGGAGCGGCAATGAGCGCTCCGACGAGCGCGAGCGCGATGTCGAACGCGCGTTTAGCGATATCGTACGGCGTGCGGCGCTTTGAAAGAGAGTCGAACAGCTGGACGGCGACCAGGTGCGCTAAGGGTACCCGATCGAATATCTCCTCATACAGGGATGCGAACTCGAGAAACACGACGCCTCGCTCCATAAAGGCGTAAAGCCCGGACAGATTACGGATTACGACAGGATCGGACGTGTCGATGACGACGATAACGCCGCCGTTACCGGCTCTCGATGAAAGCGCGTCAAGGAGGGCCTGCTCGGAACAATCCTTCGTTTCCACATGCCCCGCGAACCGGATAAGGTAGCGGCCGTTGCCGTTCACTTCGTCATAGAGCTCGTCGACGGCGGCGCCGGACCCTATGAGGAGCGCCGGGACGCGCTTACCGTCTCGTATCTCGTAGTGCATGCGGTAGAAACGCCACGCGCTTTCGGCCGCTACCGATACGGCGAGATAGAGCACGAGGATGGTCTTCGGCGCGATAGAGAGCGGAAGGACGAAGAAGAGCACCGCGGCTATCGTCACCGTCGCGGCCTGCGCCCAGAAGATACGCGTACCCATGACGCGCCGGGTCGGCCGGGTCTGCTTCTCGTAAAGGCCGGCAACGTAGAAGATGAACAAGGATATGCCGAACATCGGCAAAAACGGCACCAGATTCAACTCGAAATAACCGAGCGCTGGCACGGCCATAGCACGCAGGAAAAGCGCGGTCCATAAGGACATGACGAGTATGAGGAAGTCTCCCGTAAGGAGGAGCATCGTTTCGCGCCGGTCGAATGCCATGATTACGGAATACTATACCGCGGAAATATGTTGTACAGTTGCGCGTATGGACCACCTTGACGGCAAGAAAATACTTTTCGTCATAACGAAATCGAATTGGGGCGGCGCGCAGCAATACGTCTTCACGCTCGCCACCCGCTTCAAAGAAGCCGGCGCGGACGTCGTCGTTGCGCTCGGCGGAACGGGGAAAGAAGGGGCTTCGGCCGGCCTCCTCGACGAGCGCCTCAGGGAAGCCGGTATACGAACCGTCTTCCTGCCCGCCTTCGCGCGCGACATCGGCATAGGACGCGAGTTCTCCGCGTTCCTGCAATTACTGCGCGTGCTGCGCGACGAGAAGCCCGACATCCTCCACCTCAACAGCTCGAAAGCCGGCGGCCTCGGTGCGCTTGCCGGACGCATCCGGCACGTCCGCAGGATCGTATTCACGGCGCACGGCTTCGCCCATCGGGAACAGCGCCCGTTCCATGAGCGCGGCATGATCTGGATCGCGTCGTGGCTCACGGCGATGCTCTCTCACTGCGTCATCGTCGTTTCGGAAGACGACCTGCGTCATGCGCCCGTATTCTTTTCGCGCAAGAACATGCACATTATCCGGAACGGGATAAGCCCCTTCCCTCTCATGCCGCGAAAGGAAGCGCGCGCGGCGCTTGCCGCGCGCGCTTCCGGCGTATCGTCCTATCCTTTCTGGTTCCTCACGCTTTCCGAATTGCACCCGAACAAAGGATTGGATACGCTCATACGCGCTTTTACGGAAATCGCGAACAAGACCGCCGACACCGCGCTTATTTTCGTGCACGACGGGCAATCGCGCGAAGAGCTCGAAGCGCTCGCTCGTGCACAGGGCCACGCGAATCGGATATTCTTCTGCGGCTTTTTCCCGGAGGCGCGGAAGCTGCTCTGCGCCGCCGACGTATTCGTGCTTCCTTCAAGAAAGGAAGGCCTCCCTTTCGCGATCCTTGAAGCCGGCATGGCGAGAGTACCGGTCGTCGCTGCCCGCGTCGGCGCCGTAGCGGAAGTGATCGAAGACGAGGCATCCGGACTCTTGTTCCCGAGCGGGAATGTGGAGCTCCTCACCGAAGCGCTCTTCCGCATGCGGAGCGACGAGGCGCTTCGCAGCCGCACGGGGAACGCGCTTCACGCCCGTGTCGTCCGCGACTTTTCCGAAGAAGCGATGCTTAAGAAAACCGCCGAGGCGTATCGCCGTTAGCCGCCGACGTATTCGTTCGCGATCATGTCGCGCGGCGTATGGCGGCTATAGCGCGCAAGCGACGTAACGATACCGAGCGCGCCAAACTCAAGCACGAGATGCGAACCACCTGAGCTCATGAACGGTATCGTCGTTCCGGTTACCGGCAAAAGCCCGAGACTGATGCCGGCGTGTATCACGACGTGCGCCGCAAACAGCATGAGTACGCCGAGCGTGAAAAACGTATCGAAATTGGTCGACGCAGCGTGCGCAATCTGTATGAGCCGCGCGAAAAGAAGCGCGTACATGGCGAGAAGCAGAAAGACGCCGACAAATCCCCATTCTTCGGCGAACGCCGCAAAAATGAAGTCCGTCTGGTATTCGGGAAGGAAACGGAGCTTCGATTGCGTGCCATATCCGATGCCTTTCCCGAAAAGCTCGCCCGAGCCGACGGCA
The DNA here is from genome assembly GCA_021802705.1 of bacterium. Lineage (GTDB taxonomy): Bacteria > Patescibacteriota > Minisyncoccia > Phycocordibacterales > Phycocordibacteraceae > C7867-001. Next base: position 58,366 of record JAJZRL010000005.1, read on the forward strand.
ATCTTCGCCTGGTACGCGTTATATCCGGCACCATGGATGTTGGCAGCGGGGTTCACGAACGAGACGATCCGTTCGCGCTGATAGGGTTTCAGTCCTCCGAACCAGAGCGTCGTCGCCGTGATAAGCGCGATGAGGCCGAGGATGGCGAGATGCTTCTTCGAGATGCCGGAGACGAGCATCATGCCGAGCCAGATACTGCAAAAAATGATGGTGTTCCCCATGTCCGGTTCGACGAGGATGAGCAGGGCGAGAGCAAGCGTGTAGGCGCCGGAAATGATGATGTGCCGGAAATCGCCGATCTCGACGTGCCGGCGTGAAAGGTACTTCGCCAAAAGCGCGATGATCGCGAGTTTCGCGAGATCGGCCGGCTGGAATGATACGGGGCCGAGCGAGAACCACGCGCGCGCGCCAAGCACCGGATGCGCGATCACAAGCACGAGCGCGAGCAGCACAAACGAGAGCGCATAGAGCGACATCACGAAGGGCGTACGGCGGATGAAACGCATGTCGAACGCGGAGAGCACGATATAGACGACGGTCGAAAGGGCGAGCCAGACAAGCTGCCGCGGCGCGAGCGATGCTCCTTGCCCGAACGTGCTCATCGTGAGGATGCCGAGGAACGAAAGCGTGAGCGCCGGAAGAAGCAGCGTCCAGTCGAGAGGAAACGCACGGACAGGCGGCACGCCGGCCATATCAGGAGGGCGACGGGAGCGGTATGACCGGTATGACCTCTACCGAAACGGGAGTCTCGGAAAACGGGCTGTTCCACGTGAAGATACCGGTTGCGCTGCCTTGCGATGGAATGACCGGCACGATTGTTTGCGATGCCGCGATGATGTTTCCGCTTACGCCATGCACGAAGACGATCGCGCGCACGTTCGTCAGGTCGGCGACGCTCGGGTTCATGAAGACCGCTTCGACGCGCGGTGCAGACGGAGATCCGCCGATACTCGTCTTCGTCACGCTCGGTATGACGCGCGGATCGGTCATCATGGCAAACCACCGCGGAGACGATGACGCAATATCGAGAAAGGCGCTCGTGACCGGCTCTCCGTAGAAGACTCCCGGGACATAGACCGGCACGGTCGCACCCGGGGGCAGATCAAGAGTGCCCGGTACCTCCTTAAGGAGAGCCTCTCCGGCGCCATAGAGCATGATGGTGAAAGGGATATTCTGCGCTGCTGCGTCCGCATTCTTATTTTCAACCGACGCGATGACATCGGTGCGTCCGGAACCGTCCGAAAGCGCCTGCGTAAACAAAACGGTCGGCGGCTGCTCTTGCGCGGTACAGAGATACGGACACGGGCCGCCGCAATCGATACCCGCCTCTCCCTGGTTTTGGATGTGGTCGGTGCATGACGGAGCACGATAGAAAAGCAAAGAAAACACGAAGGATGAAAACGCAATGACGATGAGGCCCAGTATGACCAGGATTACGAGCCTCCTTCTTGCCGCCCATGACATGCCTGTAGTATACAGGTGCGCGGTCAGCCGTAAAAATGGACAGGGTGAAAAAAATTCCGCCGCGCAAACGCGGCGGAAGAAAGGTCGGGGTGGTCGGATTCGAACCGACGTCCTCCGAGGACTTGTGCTTGCCAGAGATATCCAGTCCTGCAAGGCTACTCGGTGCTCTTCATGTTTCCATGTCCGCTGAGCTACACCCACGAAACGAGTGAGTACATGTCTCCATACACTCACGACACTCACGAATGAGGAACGACTATTCGAGTGTTCGGTTCTGGCGGCTAGCTACTCTCCCCATCTGTAACGATGAGTACCATCGCCGCTAGGAGGCTTGACTGCCGAGTTCGGAATGAGATCGGGTATGACCCTCCCGCCAAACCACCAGAACCGAACACTCGAAGTGTCGGGAACAAACGAATACGCATACGGTATGCAAACACTAAGTATGACTGTGCTACACAGAGTTCCGCACGAGAGACTGGGCGTATTAGTACTCCTCGGCTCAACGCCTCACGACGCTTCCACCTAGAGCCTATCAACCTTGTCATCTTCAAGGGGCCTCATAACGATTCCTAATCTTGGAGCACGTTTCCCGCTTATATGCTTTCAGCGGTTATCGTCACCCGACATAGCTACTGAGCGGTGCCGCTGGCGCGACAGCTCATAGACCAGAGGTCAGTTCATCCCGGTCCTCTCGTCGCAATTAACTGGACAATTAACCAGTTAAAGATTCCCCTATTTCTAGGAGCGCAGACTATATCTTCATCCTTCTCCGCTGTCGAAGTTAGGATGATGGCATTTTACCCAATAGGAGCAGTCATTTTCTAAGAAATGATTCCTCAACCTATGAGTCTAGGTATCTTTCAACCTAAGTCGTTACGGGGTCAACCAAAACATTTCTATTTTTGGCGACTTCCCACGGTATTACCATAGTAGCATTCTAGTCCTCAAGCGAGTTTGATATCCACTGGACCGTCGGATACCAACCTCTAAAACCAGACGCACCGTAGGCTTCACCGTTATAAGCCATGTTGTCATCAGAGATCTCTCTCTGAAGTAGCAATTTCTTACTAGGGACAACCCTCCTCAAGAATCAACGCCTGTAGTAGATAGGAGACCAACCTGTCTCACGCATCTTGTTTTAGCCCCGATTACTCGGGGGATCGGACTGTAACACCATCGGTTCTCGATGACCAACATTCAGTCTCTCGGGGCAGCCCCGTTTTAAACGGGACATTCCCTCGGTATCGCCCTCTCGTACACAACGAGGTCGGGTTTTACCGATATCAGTTGATTTGTTTCGCGCGTATTCCTACGCACGACCGCCGTGAATTGTCTTTTCCTCGTGGGTTCAAACCGTGGAATGGCCGATGACTGCATCAGCCGCTCTACGGTTTGAACCCAGCTCGCGTACCTTTTTAATTGGCGAACAGCCAAACGCTTGGGAGCTTCTCCACCCCCGCGCTAAGGTGAGCCGACATCGAGGTGCCGAACTCCGCCGTCGCTATGGACGCTTGGGCGGAACTAGCCTGTTATCCCCAGGGTAACTTATATCCGTTAATCTCTGGCCGCATCTAAGGCGAACCATCGGTTCACTATGCTCTGCTTTCGCATCTGCTCGGGATGTACCCCTCGCAGTTAAGCCCTCTTTTGCCATTACACTATCGGCACGGTTTCCATTCGCGCCTAGAGAACCTTAATAGACTCCTCCGTTACTTTTTAGGAGGATAGCGCCCCACCAAAACTACCCGCCACGCACGGTCCCCCGTTGGATCCCAACGGGGTTAGACATTGCACACAACAAGATGGGTATTTCACTGACGGATCCACACCAGCCGAAACCGATGCTTCAAATCCTCCCCACTATGCTACGCATGCAGCACGCAATGCCAATACGAAGCTGTAGTAAAGCTCCTGGGGTCTTTTCGTCTAACTACAGGTATCCGGCATCTTCACCGGAAGTGCATTTTCACCGAGCGAGTCCTCGAGACAGTTTCCCACTCATTACACCATTCGTGCACGTCGGAACTTACCCGACAAGGAATTACGCTCAAGTGTTCCTTAAACTTGGATCATATCTTCTCCCATTACACACTGCGAGAGCGTGTC
>JAJZRL010000001.1 GCA_021802705.1 bacterium
ACAATAACGCCGACGCTCCGCTTGACGTGAGCTACAACGGCCAGTCTAAAACCGGAGGTCTCGAGCTCAACACCGGCCTCGCCGCAGTCGGCCTCATCGTCCACGGCAACGTGGGCATCGGCACCCTAACCCCGGGTTCGGATGTCGCCATGACCGGAGGGCTCACCATTAACGGAAGCAACATGACGCAATTGACGGTACAGAAAAACGATATAACTGGATTTGCCCTGAACACAAACGTAGCAACTCCTGGCGACTGGTCAATGTATGACAAGGTCGGCGATTCTTGGAATCTTTCCCTAACTTCAAGCGGCGGCAATATCGGCATCGGCACCCTGAACCCCGTCACCACCCTGAACGTCATCGGCAAGGTGGGAGCCGCCGCCTATTGCGACCAGAACGGCCAGAACTGCACCTCCACCCTCGGTGGCGGTCCTGTTGCCAACTACAACGATTTGCCGAGCGGGGCGTTGGCGGGGTGGTGTTACTACAATGGTGTTACTGCTGGTTTGTCCGTAACTGCTCCCGTAACCATATGTAATGACTATACTATTACTTGCATGTCTGGTTGGTCTCCTCGCGAGGCTTCAAGCTGGAACTGTGGTACTGTTGATCACAACAAGACCTGTTACAATGCTTTTTGCATCAAAAACTAACGAAAAGCTATAACCAGTCGATAGGAGTCTCGCCATGAGCGAGAAGGTACTCGTTCGCCTTGCTGAAATGCTTGCAGCCGAAAAAGCCTGATGCGGCGGAAAACGGGGACGGATGCGGCGCTTCAAGGACGAGATGCTTCGTACGGTCTATGTGCGCGCCTTTCGCTTTCGCGTAGTTTCCCCAGAGCATGAAGACCAGGTACTCGCGTTCCCGCGAGAGCGCGCCTATGGCGGCGTCGGTAAACTCTTCCCAGCCGCGACCCTGATGCGAGCCGGCAACGCGGGCGCGCACGGTGAGCGTTGCATTGAGCAGGAGAACGCCTTGTTTTGCCCAGCGAGAAAGATCGCCATCGGCATGGATAAGCGGCTTCCCCATATCGTCTTTTATCTCTTTAAAGATGTTCTGAAGCGACGGCGGGATCGGCTCCTCGGCATTGACGGCAAAAGAGAGCCCATTCGCCTGACGGACACCGTGATAAGGGTCCTGCCCGAGGATGACAACCTTAACGGCATCGAACGGGCAAAGGTCAAAGGCGCGGAAAATATATTTCGGCGGCGGATACACCGGCTCATTCGCGTATTCATGCTTTACGAACTCCGCGAGCTCCTTGAAATAGGGCTTCTCGAACTCTCCCGCGAGGCGTTTCTTCCAGGACGGATCGATCGTGACATCACGGCTCATGAATGTGCTTTTCACCCTTTTCTGTCGCTAGAAGCTCGGCCTTCAGTTTCGCGCCTCGGTTGTAGCCGCCCGGAGTGCCATCGGCGCGTACGACACGATGGCAGGGTATCGCGGGATCGTAGTTCGTGTGCAGGGCGTTCCCGACCGCGCGAGCGGCACGGGGAAAGCCGGTGCGCCGCGCGACTTCGCTATAGGTCATCGTCTTCCCTTTCCGTATGGTACGCACGATATCAAACACGCGCGCGCGGAAATCAGGCGTTTTTCTTTTTGCTTGCATAGTAGTGGGCCATCGACACCTTGCCGGCCGCTTCGCGATAGGCACAGTAATCGCAGGGGCCGCCGCCGAAAGCGGTGCCGATCGGCGGGATATCGTCTTTCGTAAGCGTTTCCTTGAGGCGTGCAAGGGTCGGCTCGATCCACGTGTCGCTGCCGGCGTACGGGATGAGCGCGATGTCAAATTCGAGTTTTCCGTCAAAAGCGTCGGCATCGGCGCGCCCGTTCACGTAGACGAAGTAACCGGTCGGCGAGACGGAAAATCCGTTTTTCCGGAAAAGCCACTGGTATATCTCCATCTGTCGCTTGTATGAATCATACAGATCTCCTTCGGAGCTCGGCCCTTCTTTTTTGCTCGTCGCCTTGTAATCCACGATGATGAGTTCGCCTGCCGGATTCACCCACACGTCATCTATGCCGCCGCGAACGAAGAGGTTCGTCGGCTCATGCAGGTAAGAGATGCCGCGCCGGAGCGCATCACGCCATTCTTCGAGACGGTCATCGGCCAACGGGATCGCGTCAACCCCGTAGCGTTCCAGGAGAGGATGTCTTGACGCGTGGGCGCGGTGCACATCGAATTCGCGTTTCAGAAGTTCGTCGACCGCGTTATTAAGCGTAAAAGAAGGCCCTGACGGACGTTTAACGCCGAACCGGAGGTCGAGATAGGCGCACCGCGGACATTCGGTGAAGAGGTCGATCTTAGAACGGCTGATCCTGAACGGTTGCGTTCCTGCGGGATCGAATGGCCCGTAGCTGTTTTTCGATTTGCGGTTTGACGCCATATATCACTCGAACGTCGAGAAATAGACGATGACGGGTTCGCTCGTGTCGAAATCGACATACACGCTCAGCGTACCGAGATCAAACGCTCCGCTCCCGTCATTACGATACAGTTCGACCGCATACCGGCGGCCTGGTTCAGTCGCTCGCAGAAGAGGAACGGAAACATTGCTGCGAGGCCCTGTTTCGAGCACGGCTCCGAGCACATTCCCGAGTTCCGTTCCGTTCACTTCGCGCACAGCGACCCATACGCCCGGAGGAGGAACGGTAACTGACTCGACCGTAACTGAGGTCCCGGCTGGCTGATCGGCGACCGATACCGCGCTGCTTTGAGGCGTCGAAGTCGAGACTGAGGAAATCGATCCGGAGCCAGAGGAGGAAGGAGGTGTCGGGGGTATGGTATTGGTGCCGAAAAACCACATGAAGGCGAGCACCGCTCCGGCGACGACACCGACACCGAAAGATCCCGCCGAGAAATGTTCCTTCATCATACGGAAACAGTATCATGGAGCGGATGCGGAAGTGCAAGAAGCCCTTCTGCCTCGGCAAGGAGCCTCCCGACCTTCTCGGGGGAAATGTGGAGCGGGTCAAGCGCGGAGCGGTTCCGGACGATCTCGTCAACCGCGATGACGCCCTGTTCGATAAGAAGGCGTTTTTCGGTACGCGTAAGGCCGGTAAGCGTCGTGATCGGATATACCTTCGCGCGGCTCATGCGCATGAAGAGGTTGTCGGTCGCGGGATATCCCCACCCGAGCAGCTCCACGCCGACGCACTCGGCATACGCGATAGCTTCGGAAGAGAATTTCGTATTGGTGACCAGGAGGCCCCGATCGATAGGACAAGAGCGCGTCTGAGGATCGCAGGAAAAAATGTCATCGAAACGGCTTTTCACGTAAAGCGCGACCTTTAGATCGGTCTTATATCCCGGGTCATTGTGATACTTGAGCTCTGCGGCGAGATACTCGTTCCGTTCGGGATGTGATGCATAAAGATCGGTCTCATGCGCGACGCATTTCCCTTGGATCATTTTGCGCGGTTCGACTTTCCAGCCTTCTGCTTGGAAAAGATGCGCTATGAAATCTTCGAACGGGTGGCCGGAGGGACCGAGCTCAAGGAGCGCGCGTCGGAGCGCGTAGCGAGCCGCGACGGGGCCTTCTTCCCTGCGTAAAAGAGCGAACGCTCGCGCGTAGATGGCTTTCGATGCGGCGCCCGGGGTAACCGTACTGGTTATGATGTCAGTTATACGTTCCGCCGCGTGGACCCCCGCGCCGGAACGTATAAGCGAAGCCCGGAGGCGTGCGGGATCAAAGACCTCCTGCGATCCGTCGGCCTTGATGATGATCGGGGTCATGGCGCAACGGTCGTGCTTGCGACAACGCCGTTCACGGTCGCCGTAAGCGGCAGGTGTTCGGGAGCGGCGACCGTCGTTCGGAAAGAGAGGGATGAAGGCATCTGCAGGCAAATTCCGGTATCGACCGGCATGGTGATTATCACCTGTATGCTCTCGGCGCTCGAAGAGGCGTTGAGAAGCGCGGCGCTCGCTGCGACCGTGGTACAAGCATTCGGCACTTCGATCGATCCGGTGATCGTGTGCAGGCCCTTTTTGAAGGAGTCGTGAAGCGAGACGGACGGCGTAACCGGCTGCACGGTTTCCTTCTGGATATTGGCGATATCGCGGGTATGCGGTACCGAAAGGACGAAAATGACGAGAACGGCTGTCGCGATGATGGCAGCGGCTGCTCCTAGGCGCATATGGTTCATGCGGAAGTAATGATACCACCGCCGATAAGTTCGTCATCCCGGTAAAAGACGATGGATTGTCCCGGAGCCGGTATGTCGGATAGGGGTGTTTCATTCACGAACCGGTCATTTTCGATATGTCCCCGCACGGGATGGCTCCGATACCGGTATTGCGCATGCGTCGCCCGAGAGGGTTCATCGAACCAATTCGCGCTCGCGAACACGGTCGTCCCGCCATCTGCTCTCGGATTCAAGGGGTGCCCTTTCTTTACGAAAAGATTGTTCTCTTTCACGTCTTTCGCGTACACAAACCATGGGCCGGTTTCGGACGTATCGCGCAACGCAACACGCTCGCCGAGCGTATAGAGAAGGACCCCGTCGTGCTTGCCTACGCGATGTCCGTGTTCGTCAAACGCGTAGCCCGGCATCTCGCCGCATTCAGCGCGCAAGAATTCGTCGACCGAGATATTCCCGAGAAAGCAGATGCCCTGACTGTCTTTTTTTTCAGCGACAGGGATGTTAAAGCGTCTCGCGAGCGCCCGGACATCTTTTTTCCTCATTCCTCCGAGCGGAAAGACGGCCTGCGCGATAACCTCACGCGGAACCGCCCAAAGGAAGTAGCTCTGGTCTTTTTCCTGATCGACCCCCCGCAAAAGGGATACGGACGAAGGTCCTCGTTCTATCCGCGCATAATGCCCGGTCGCGATAGAGGTGGCGCCCGCAACCCTCGCATAACGATAGAACGCGCCGAATTTCACCTCTTTGTTGCACATGCTGTCCGGGTTCGGCGTCCGTCCGGAACGGTATTCTTTCAGCATATAATCGATAACTTCCCTTTTGTATTCGGTGCTCGCATCGAGCGTGCGGAATGGGATGCGGAGGCGCGCGGCGACCCGCATCGCATCACGCCGGTCGCTTGCCCACGTACAGGGCATCCCGGGCGGATACCATCCCTTGATGAATACGCCGGTCACATCCGCTCCCGCGCGCAGGAGAAGAGCCGCCGAGACGGCAGAGTCGACGCCGCCTGAAAGGCCGACGAATATCTTTTCCTTTCGCGCATCCATGTGCCGTATGGTACTACGGCACACCGGGATAGCTACAGGTATTTTCTGAGGTTCGCCTGGTGACCGGCATAGGTCGTCGCATAGTGCATGAGCCCGTCTTTGCCGGTGAGATAGTACAGATAGTCCGTTTTTATGGGATGGAGCGCGGCAAGGAGCGAAGCGAGCCCCGGGTTGTCGATCGGACCGGGCGGGAGGCCTTTGTGCATGTAGGTATTGTACGGCGAATCGACGGTGAGATCGGCCAAGGAAGGGGCGTAGGTATCTCGGCCGCGGATGTATCCGAAGACGGCGTCGACCTGAAGCGGCATCCCTCGCGCGATACGATTCCAGAGTATGCCGGCAACGATGCGTTTGTCCGTATCAGTACGAGCTTCTTTCTCGAGAAGAGAAGCCATGGTAACGATAGCGGATAGCGAATGGCCGGACGCGGCTATATCCGGCAGCAGGGGCTGCATCTTCGCGTAAAAGTTTGCACGCATGGTCGCGATGATCGTCGTCGCATCAGAAGACGACGAGAAGAAATACGTGTCGGGGAAAAGGTATCCTTCGTACGGTTCCCCTTCCCGTACGAAATCCGCTTCCGATACTCCGGGAAGCGCGGCCGCAACGCGCGCTCCTATGTCACGCACGGTAGCGCCTTCGATGAAAGTGAGGCGCACGGGCGGAAGGCCGTACGCAGCGGTGGTAATCCGATGGAAAACGGTAAGGAGATTTTCCGGATCTGTAAAACGGTATGAACCGGCGGATATGTTTCCCCCTTCTCCCGAGATGCGCAAGAGGAGATAGAGAAGCTCGGGATGCGCGATGATGCGCTCGTCGGCAAGCTCATTCGCGACATCCCTCGCGGACATCCCTCGCGAAATGGTGACGATTTTTGCCGATGGAGTATCGGCAGGAGGAGCGACGAATGCGTATCCTGCACCGAGCGCAATAACGAAGCAGATAAGCGCGATCGCTACCCATCGTAACCGCTTGGAAGAACCTGCCTTTTGGAAAGACGGCTGAAGGGTTTGCCAGGGAAAATTCATGATCACGTCGGAAGGTTTGCGGGCGCCTCGCTCGTCGCTGACTGGATGCGCGTAAGGCTCGGCGTACTGACCGCGCGTGACGGGATGTGGAAGATCGTCGCGATTTCCTCCGTGCTCATTATGAGCGTCTTCTCGCTCTTGAAAGGATCATGGAAAAATTGCCGGCGCCGGTACGCGTCAACCACTAAGCGGCGATACTTGTCTTTGAGCTTGCTCGTACCGATTTCCCACGGATAATCATCGAATTCGGTCATCCAGCCGGAAGGCTTGAAGCCGTTCATGCTCTCCGACGAGAACTGCTTGAAGATTCCGGTGAGGCCCGAGATGATTACGGAATCGAATTTTTCCGGCTGTGCGAGATAGATGCCGCGGATCCCGACATCGAAACCCAATTTCGAGACATTACGCTCGATTGCCGCCATCTTTTCCGATTGGCCTTTCGTCGGATTAGGGAATCCTTCGGTTTCGCGCATTTCTCCGGTGAAAATATCCTTATACTTCACTTTTCCGACGGTCTCCGTCCGGATAGCCTGAACGAGCTCTTTCCCCTCGTCTTTCCAGGTGTATGTCTTGCCGCTTGCGTTCAGCTTGTGGTACTTCTCCCCCTTATGGACGCGGATAACCAATTGCAGCCAAAGATATTCGCCTTTCTTCATCGAACCCATGAACTCGATAAGGTTCGCGAGCGGATCGACTTGTTCCGGTTCTTTCTGGACTTTATCGAGCCCGTATTCGACATACGTCTTGATCGGCAGAGGGTCTTTTTCGGTATGCACGAAATCGCAGCCCCAGATAGCCCACTCTTCCGGCTTCGCGCTCAAGAATCGGGTATAGTCGGGAGCTTCGACGATCTGTACGCCGGGATACTGCGCATACATCTGCGCTTCGATGAGGCGCCGGAAATTCGCGCGCGTCCATATGAAAAAATGCACCTGTCCTTCAAGGGAGGCTATTTCAAGCGACCACCACGGACGGACCGCTCCGGCGATATATTTCTTGTACCACGTGGATTCGCCGGGCGAGTGGTGCATGCCCGAGAGGACCGCCTCCATCGCAAGCGGAGTCTTATCGAGATTGCGGGGAGGTTTTATCTCAAGGAGGACATAGTTCTGCTTCGCGATGAATTCAGAACGCTTGAGCACGACCCAGAGCGTTCCCGCGCTGCCGATGAGGAGAAGCGGCAACCACACGGGCGCGAAAAACAGCGCGATCGAAAATGCGTGCAGCACCTCTCGTGTCATGAACACGAGCGACATCATGAGGATCGAGAGCCCGAGACCGAAGATCGGCCACGGCATAATACGTAAACCGAGCTTTCCTTTAAGCTTCTCGATCTGCTCGTTCATGCCACTATGATACCAATTTAAGGCGGTACGAGCGACGTCTTGAAACCTATACTGTGGTATATCGTCCGTCCTTCAGGCGTTTGAAATAACGCGTGTCATTGAGGTTGACGAGGATGGTGTTGTCTTTGACGAAGCGCGTACGCTTGACGTGCTTGATGATCTCGTCTTTTTTCAACGGGCCGTTCGCGAGAAGCGTCTCGCGGATGACTTCGCGTACGACGCCGGGCGTATAACCCCACTCGGTAAGCGCGTAAAGCCCTCGGCCGACGAGGACGAAACGGGGGTCTTTGATAAGTTCGTTATGCGTTGTCGCGACATGCGCTTTTTTGGAGAAAAGCGTTCCGATCGCCTTTGCCACGTCGGAGAAATGCATGGGAGAACCATGGTGTTTTATGGCAAGGTAGGCATAATCCCGTATCCCTTTTACGCGGATGACCGGAGCGCTCACACGGCCCCACTCGGAAAGCGGGTTGCTGCCTATGCGTTTCGAGAGCGAGAGCCAGCGTTTCAGTACCTCTTCATCCTTGTACGCGTCATTGACCTCTTTCAGCTCGTCCAGAAAACGATTCAGGAGCTCGCCCTCGGGGATGACCTCGTCGTTCTCGAGCGATGCGTAGAGCCTCGAGAGCGCTTCGTGGATCTTTTTCGCGGTCATGCCGTCGACATGCCACCGCGCGAGAAAATCATTTGTCTCGCGCTCGCGCAGGAATGAGGAGTCGAGCACGAGCAGGAAACGGAACTGGTTACGGGTCTTCTCGTCTTTGCCGAGCATGCGCATGAGCGTCTCTTCGGGAACGACAACGCCGAGCTTTTCTATGTACTGCGCAAGCTCGTCGAACACGTCGCGAGCTTCTTTAAACGTTTTGCTATTGCGGATCGACTCTAATCCGGCCGACTCGATCTGCCGGATGCGTTCCCGGGTAATGCCAGAACGGCTGCCGATCGCTTCGAGCGTTTCTCGTTTCTGATCTGTTCCGAGGCCGAAACGGCGGATAAGGATTTCCCTCGCCCGTTCCGGAGCGGCTGCAAGGAGCCGTTTTACGAGCTGTGCGCTGTTAAAGGAAAAGGAGGCGGGTTCAATCCGTTCTTTTCTTGCGAGGCCTTTCTTCGGATTCATCTCGAGCGTTCTTGTCATGTGGTCTAATATATACTATGTTTTTTACAAAGGGTCAAATTCCTGCTTTCATACGACGAAATTGATAATTTTCCCGGGGACATAGATGACACGGGCCGGTTCCCTTCCGGAAAGAGCGGTAGAAACGGTTGCTAACGCGCGGGCTGCGGCCACCCCGTCGGATTCAGAGACATCGAAGCTGAGAAGGACTGAGCCGCGCCGTTTCCCGTTTACCTGCACGACGACCTCCCTCTGGACGGCGTCGGTCGGGGAATCGCTCGGCCACGGAGCTTGATGCACGCTCCCTGTCTCGCCGATCTCTTGCCAGAGATGCTCGGCGAGATGCGGAGCGAATGGGGCGAGCATCACGATGAACGAACGTATCGCGGGCGTCGAGACGGAAGGATCCTTTTCGAATTCGTTGAGCAGCGTCATGAGCGTGGCAACGCCCGTGTTGAACTTGAACCGGTCGCCATCATTCGCGATCTTGAGCTGAGCACGGGCAAGGGCCTGCCGGAGACTGCCGGACATCGCCCCGCCCTTCCGAACCCGCTTTTCGAGCCGGAAAACGCGTTCGAGGAATTTACGCATCGAAGCGACACCGTCGAGCTGCCATGGGTAGCTGCCCGGCTCGTTGTAGGGACCGATGAAAGCAAGGTAGATGCGAACCGCATCGGCGCCATAAGAAGCGACGAAATCGTCGGGATTGAGGACGTTCCCTTTCGATTTGCTCATCTTCTGTCCGTCCGGTCCCATGATAAGCCCGCGGTTGAAGCGCTCCGTAAACGGTTCGTCCACAGGAACGAGCGCGAGGTCGTAGAGCGCTTTCGTGAAGAAACGCGCATACAGGACGTGCATGGTGGTGTGTTCGCTTCCGCCGGAATAGCGGTTTACCGGCAGCCACTTTTTCATAAGCGCCTGATCGGAAAAATCGTGAGGGTCTTTCGGGTCTAGGTAACGGGTGAAATACCAGGAAGAGTCCACGAATGTGTCGAGCGTATCGTATTCCGGCGTCCACCCCTCTCCGAACAAACGTTCGACGCGCTCCTTGAGTTCTTTCGAAGACGCGAGCGGTGGTTTGCCCGTCGGAGTGAAATCCACATCAGTGGGCAGGAGCCAGGGTAAGTGTTCGGCAGGAATCGCATGCGGCTTGCCCTTCGGGTCATAGACGATCGGGATCGGGCATCCCCAGTACCGTTGGCGGGAAACGAGCCAGTCGCGCAAGCGATACTGGGTGGCACGCTCGCCGTCGACGGATGCCACGATGTCCCATTTCGCTTCATCGCTTTTACGACCATCAAACTCGCCCGAATTAAACAAGACGCCATGCTCTCTATACGGACCCTTCTGGGAGACGTCCCATGCAAGCAGGGTTCGTTTTTGTTCGGCAGCAATGCCATCCGAAGCGAGACCTTGTGCCGTTTCTTGAGAGATGCTTGAATCAAACGGATTTATGACTGCCTTGATTGGCAAGCCGAATTCTTGCGCGAACGCGAAATCGCGCTCGTCGTGCGCGGGCACCGCCATAACGGCGCCCGTGCCGTAGGACGCGAGCACGTAATCAGCGGCGTACACGGGAATCTCTTCTTTCGTCGCGGGATTGAGGGCTGCGATGCCGTCGAGCTTCACGCCGGTCTTCTCCTTGTTTTCGCTGCGCTCGCGCTCGGTCTTTTTCGCGGTCGCGCGCACGTATTCCTCGATCTCTGCGCGATTGCCCGCAGCGGGCAGGAGCTTTGCCACAAGCGGATGTTCCGGCGCGAGCACGACGTAGGTGGCGCCGAAGAGCGTGTCGGGGCGCGTCGTAAACACTTTGATTTTCTCATCGCGCTCTTTGAGGGGAAACTCGAAATAGGCACCCTCGCTTCTGCCGATCCAAGCGCGTTGCGCTTCTTTGATCTCCTCGCGCCACGGGAGCGCTTCAAGCCCTTCAAGCAGGCGATCGGCATAGCGGGTGATCGCAAAGAACCACTGCGTAAGCCGTTTCTCTTCGACCTGCGTACCGCATCGTTCACAGGTGCCGTTCACTACCTGTTCATTCGCGAGCACGGTCTGATCTTTCGGGCACCATTTCACCGGAGCCTCTCTCCGTTCGGCGAGATCGTGCTCGAAAAGTTTCGTGAAGAGCCATTGCGTCCACTGGTAGTACGAGGGATCGCAAGCGATCACCTCCTTCGACCAGTCGAAGGATGCGCCCATCGAGGAGAGTTGTGCGCGCATCCGCTCGATATTCCTATAGGTCCAATCCTTCGGATCAAGACCGTGCTTGATCGCGGCGTTCTCGGCGGGCAGCCCGAACGCATCGAAACCGATCGGGAACAGCACATTTTTCCCGCGCATACGCAGCATACGAGCGTAGATGTCGGTCACTGCAAAGGCGTACCAATGCCCGATATGCAGATCCCCGGAAGGATAGGGGAACTCGGTAAGCAGATAGTACGGCTCTTTCGATTCATCCGAGAGGTCGGTATGGTAAAGGTCGAGCTCGGCCCACTTTTCTTGCGCCTTTTTTTCTATATCGCGATGGTCATACGCCATAGGCAAATCTTCCTCAATCGCGGAATCGACGGATACCTACGTATAGCAACGCGAGAAGGCCGATAGCGGCTATGGCGAGACGGATCCAGTTTCCGGCTGTCCCCCAATACTCGAACGAACCGATGATAAGCGATACGACGCCGCCGTACGAAAGGCCGGACGATACTATGGAGGACCCGAGAGGAAGCACTCCCGCGATAAGAACAACGATACCGAGAACGGTGAATGCAATGAAAACGTTTCGTGAGTGCGTCTCTTCGGCTGCCGTGTATGACGAGCGACACGTATACTGCGCGTCGCAGTAACCGGTCGCTCGCGGTACTCCGGGCGCCATATACGGCTGCTTCTCGGGCGCGTTCGTCCATTGTCCGCCGGCGGCCAGGCAGGACTCTTGCGTGTCATAGGACGTTACGACTTGTGTTGTCGGACAATACGTCTCGTACGCGGGTTCCGGAAAGACGATGGCGGTAAGGACGCGGAAAAATATATTAAGGATAACGACGATGCCGAGCAGGAGCGCCCAGCGGACGAATTTCGGATGCGCCGGTGCAGTGTGTGTTTCCATAAACGAACATTATACTACCATGCTGTAAAGATAGAAATCATCCCCGCGCACGGGGCGCGCGGGGATGATTCAGCCGTGCAGGAAAATTATCACGTCTCCGTCGGCAACGACATATTCTTTCCCTTCCGTGCGCAGGAGACCTTTTTCGCGTGCAGCGGCATACGAACCGGCATCAAGAAGCTTACGCCACTCGATGACTTCAGCACGTATGAATTTGTCCAGGAAGTCATTATGGATCGCCGCACCGGCGACGGGCGCCGTACTTCCCCGGCGGATCGTCCAGGCCCGGCTCTCATCATGGCCGGTGGTAAAAAACGATATGAGCCCGAGCATATCGTAAGCGGCACGAATAAGGAGAGAGAGCCCGTCTTCGAAAATCTCGAGTTCTTGCCGGAAACCGGCGCGGTCTTCCTCGGCAACGTCATTCAATTCGCGTTCCATAGCCGCATCCACGAACACGTAGCGCGAGCCGAGCGCATCGATGAGCTTGTATGCCCGATCTGCGCGGCCGTCAGCAAGCTCGTCGATGTTATGTCCGCCGTTCTTCCTGTTGAGCGCATAGAGGATCGGCTTCATGGTAAGCAGGTTCAGGCTCGCCACGAGACCCTTCTCTTCATCGAGGAGTCCTGCATGGAGCGCGAGTTTCCCTTCGGCAAAACCTTGCGCGAGTTTCGCGAGCGCCGCATCTTCGGCGACCGCCTCTTTCGAGCCTCTCTTTATATCGCTCGCGATCTTATCGCGGCGTTTCCGTACCTGCTCGGCATCGGCAAGCGCGAGCTCGAGATTGATGATCTCGATATCCTTATAGGGTTCGATAGTTCCCTCGACATGATGCACGTTCACATCGTCAAAGAAACGGACGACTTGAAGGATGGCGTCGGTTTCGCGGATGTTCGCGAGAAACTGGTTCCCGAGACCTTCGCCATCGGCGGCGCCTTTCACGAGTCCGGCTATGTCCACGAATTCTATCGCCGCCGGAATAGCCTGTTTGCTTTCAGAGAACTTCGCGAGCGCGGTAAGGCGTTCGTCGGGAACTCCGACGATGCCCACCGAAGGGTCGATAGTGCAGAAAGGATAGTTTTCAGCCGGCACGGACGCTTTCGTAAGCGCATTAAAAAGCGTGGACTTCCCCACGTTCGGCAGACCGACGATACCTATCTTCAACATGTGTGCACCCTAAGGCTGTTTCCTTTCTTATGCAAGTCCGCGGGATGTCATTTCTCCTGCATAAGCGCGGCGAGTTCGGCGCGATGTTTCTTCATCACTTCCATCGCGGCTTTCATTTCGCTCTCTCCGCCCTTTTTTCGCCGTTCGATCTCTTCGCCGATCGACTTAAAAAGCTGCGGATTCTTCGAAACGAGATTTGTCATCTGTTCGCGCTGCGCTTCCGGAACGTCTTTCAGCTTCCAGTTCGCATATTGTTTCAGAAGAAATCCTTGAATAGACATGAGCGTGAGACGAATATAACATACTTCCTTTCCCTAAAGAAGGACGGTTGCTTGATTCAGCGCGATTTCAGCTATACCGCCGTGAGGAATCTCGAAATGACGGGTCTCTCCGGACGTCGTTTTAATACGCAGTTCTCCTTCGCTCAGAAGCGAAATGAGCGCTTCGTGTTCTGCAAGGACTTCAAAAACGCCCTCTTTGCCCGGGAATGATACCGAGACGGCGTCTCCGTCGAAAATGGTCTCGCCGATCCTCGTTATGGTGAGATGAAACGTTTTCATCATGCCGGTCAACCGATATGGTCAATCCCGCCTTTCATAAAGAAGGCTTGCTCCGGCACGTCGTCCAGCTTTCCCTCTACGATCTCTTTGAAGCCTCGTACCGTCTCTTCTCGCGAAACGTATTGTCCGGGTACGGACGTGAACGGTTCGCCGACGAAAAATGGCTGGGAGAGGAATCGCTGCACTTTACGCGCTCTCGCGACGGCGAGCTTGTCTTCTTCCGAAAGCTCCTCGATGCCGAGTATCGCGATGATGTCTTGGAGGTCCTTATAGCGTTGCAGCACGCGCTTTACCGAATTCGCGACACGGTAGTGTTCTTCTCCCACGACATCGGCAGTGAGCGCGGCCGATGATGATTCAAGCGGATCGATCGCCGGATAGATGCCGAGCGAAGCGAGCGAACGGGAAAGCACCACGATGCCGTCGAGATGAGCGAATGTCGTCGCGGGTGCGGGGTCGGTGAGATCGTCAGCGGGGACGTATACCGCCTGAACTGAGGTGATGGATCCTTTTTGGGTCGACGTGATGCGCTCCTGCAAGATACCCATCTCCTCTGCGAGGGTCGGCTGGTATCCGACAGCGCTCGGCACCCGTCCGAGAAGCGAAGACACTTCGGAACCCGCTTGGATGAAACGGAATACGTTGTCCATGAAAAAGAGCACATTTTTCCCGCCTTCATCGCGGAAGTACTCAGCTTGCGTGAGACCGGAGAGCGCGACGCGCGAGCGAGCCCCGGGGACTTCGTTCATTTGCCCGAATACGAGCGCGGTCTTCTCAAGGACTCCGGAGCTTGCCATCTCGTGGTACAGGTCGTTCCCTTCCCGTACCCTTTCTCCCACGCCCGCAAAAACAGAATATCCTCCGTGTTCGGTTGCGACATTGCGGATGAGTTCTTGGATAAGGACCGTCTTCCCGACGCCGGCGCCCCCGAAAAGGCCTATTTTCCCGCCCTTGAGGAAAGGGACGATGAGGTCGATCGCCTTGATGCCTGTCTCGAATATCTCCGCACGCGTCGTTTGCTCGCTGAAAGACGGCGGGGAGCGGTGGATAGGGAGGCGCGGGGCGCTTTCGGGTAGCGGTTCTTTTCCGTCGATCGTTTCTCCAAGCACGTTAAAGAGACGTCCGAGCGTCGCTTCCCCCACCGGCACCGAAAGAGGCGCGCCGGTCGCGACAACCGTCTCGCCGCGCGCAAGGCCGGCCGTCTCGTTCATCGCTATGGTTCGGACTCGGTCGAGACCGAGGTGCGAAGCGACTTCAAGCGTTATGCGCCCGTGAACGTCATTTCTCTCTATGACGAGCGCATCCCGTATCGAAGGCCGGACTTCTTTGAAATAGACATCCACGATCGGCCCGATGATCTCTGTAACGATTCCGTTCATACCGATAAGCGAGTGATACTTATGCTGCTAATGCTTCGCGCCCGCCGACGATCTCCGAGATCTCACGCGTGATTCCCGCCTGGCGGACCTTATTGAAAAGGATGGTGAGATCACGAGCTATCTCTTCTGACTTGTCACTCGCGTTCTTCATCGCCACCATCCGCGAAGAATGCTCCGAAGCCTTCGCTTCAAGCAGCATATGGTAAAACGAAACGGCCACAAGTCTCGGAGCGAGGCGATCGAGCACATCATTGTCATCCGGCTCGACCGTATATGCGTTTGACGAGGCTGCCGTCTGCGTCTCGCTCCACCTCCCCTTCTCCGGAACGATATCCTCAACAAGCTGTTTGACATCGGCAACGACGAGCGGAAGAAGCTGGCGGACGGTCGGCGTCTGTTCGAATGTCGATTTGAAATTGCTATACGCGACGATGACCTTGTCGTACGTCCCTCGCGCGAATTCACGCGCGAGCTCTTCCGAGAGTTCTTCCATGACGGAGATCTCGACCGCATCATTCTTGTTCGCGAAAGCGCGGATGATCCGGTATCCGCGACGAATGAAATGCTCCTCTCCTTTTTTGCCGTAGGCGTATACGACGACCGCTTCTTTCGGGTATGGCGAGATTGCACCCATAGCCGCTTTGAGGACGCCGCTATTGAGAGAACCGGCTAATCCCCGATCGCTCGTGAAAATGACGAGCGCGACGGTGCGTATGACGCGAACGGACGTAAGCGGATGCCGTGAGAATCCTGCGCTGCCTGAAAGGCGGGTCAGTATCGAGAAAGCTGCGCGCGCATACGGACGATCCGCAAGCGCGGTGCGCTGCGCGGTGCGCATCCTTACCGCCGAAACGGCTTCCATCGCCCGCGTCACCTTATGCGTGCGCTTTGTCGTTTGTATTTTCGTTCGTATGTCTTTGGGAGTCATATGGAAGGAACGGTGCGTTCGATGAATGCCTCGAGCCTTTCACGAAGCATCCTCTCGGTCTCCTCGCTTATTTCCTTCGAACCGCGGATAGCCATGAGCACATCGTCCGCCTCCCGCGAAAGGAATTTTTGTAGGAGTTCTTCGGTGGCGCGCATATCGGCAGGCGCAAAGCCGTCGAGATATCCGTTTGAGGCGGCGAATATAATCACGGCTTCCATCTCAAACGGAAGCGGCTTCCCGCGATCCTGATTGAGTATGCCTATCATGCGACGTCCGCTATCGATGCGTTTCTTCGTCTCCGCATCGAGATCGGATGAGAACTGCGTAAAGGCCTCGAGTTCGTAAAACTGGGCGAGATCCAGCTTTATCTTTCCCGAAACCTTCTTCATGGCTTTCGTCTGTGCCGCGCTGCCGACGCGTGAGACCGAAACGCCGACATTTATGGCCGGCCGCTGTCCTTTGTTGAAAAGGCTCGTTTCCAGATAGATCTGCCCATCCGTAATCGAGATGACATTCGTAGGAATATACGCGGAGACATCGCCTTCCTGCGTCTCGATGATGGGGAGTGCGGTCAATGATCCGCCGCCACGCGCTTCAGACAATTTTGCGGAGCGCTCGAGAAGCCGCGAGTGGAGGTAGAAGATGTCACCCGGATATGCTTCGCGCCCGGGCGGTCGGCGCAAAAGGAGCGATATCTGACGATATGCGGCCGCTTGCTTCGAGAGATCGTCGTATACGACAAGCGCGTCTTTGCCTTGTTCCATAAAATATTCGCCGATGGTCGCTCCGGCAAACGGCGCGAGAAACTGCATTACGGCCGGGCTTGATGCCGGTGCGGTGACGACGGTGGTGTAGTCCATCGCCCCGCGCTCCGAGAGCTCGGCGACTATGCGCGCCGTCTTTGACTCCTTTTGTCCGATAGCGACATAAATGCAGAGCGGACGCGTAGCTTCCGGTTCCCTCTTCTGTGAAAGGATCGTATCTATGGCGACACTGGTCTTCCCGGTACCCCTGTCGCCGATAATGAGTTCCCGTTGACCGCGTCCGATCGGAATCATCGTGTCGACCGCCTTGATACCGGTGTGCAAAGGAACGCTTACCGGCGCGCGGTCGATAACCCCGTAAGCCTTCCGCTCGACATTTCGGAATGCGTTTGGGCTGACGGGCCCTTTTTCATCAACGGCTTCGCCTATCGGGTTTACGACGCGGCCGATAAAATTCTCACCAACCGGTATCGAAAGGAGACGCCCGAGCGGAGCATGTGTTGAAGAATCGCTCGGCAAACGGCGCACGAGCATGCCTTCGTACACTTTTGAAACGTCGCCGAGGATAACCGCCTGAACCCCGTCCTCCTCGAGATTAAGGATGAGGCCATAGAGAGCCGATGAAGCCCCGATCGCTTCTTCAAGCGGCCGGTCGAACGCCGGATCAAAAAGCACCATCTCAGACATGACCGCGCCCGAGAGGCCGTCAATCTCGGCGACGCCGTCACCGACCGCCCGGACGACGCCGACCTCTTCGGCGCCCTTTGGCTGCGGCGCCCACGCTGCGATCTCCTTCTCGATCCTTTCGATGATGCTTTGCATGCGCGTTTATTTAGGATACGGATTTGCGATATATCTCCACAAGCGCGCGTTTCGCCGAGGCGTCGAACAGCCTGTCGCCTTCCCTGGCGCGCCACCCTCGGATAAGCGTGGGATTTATCGCTGCATTCGCCGCATGGATACCGTTTTGAGCGGCAGCGGCAAGCGCGGCAACCGAATCTTTCTTATCGGCGACTTCGACTTTCGGTCGGAGCGAATCGCGTCGAGCGACAATTTTCCGAAGTTCTCGCGCTATTTGCGGAAGCATGTTCATGCGTCCGGCGCTCTTCAGGTGCGCGACAAGCTTGTTTACCGCCTCATCGGCAATCTTCGGATCACCACGCTTGATAACCGCTTCTAACAATCTGGTATAGGTATCGATCATGTTCCTTGTCGCAAGACCTTTTCGGCGGCAAGCACGGCGAGACGGGCTATATGCCGGTCATTCTCTCGAAGTTCTTTCGCCGCGGATTCTTTTGCCCGAGAATGGGCGTCGGCAATGATAGATACCGCGGATGACTCGGCCTCCTTGAGCATCTCACTCCGCATGGATTCCGCGTGTGTGCGCGCCCTGTGCAAGATCTCCTCCGCTTTCTTGTCAGCCTCGATCACCCGTAGAGACGCTTCGGTATCCGCATGAGCGAGCTTCTCGCTCGCGCGCCGCGCGTCTTCGACCCCCTTCGTGATGACGCGCTCGCGCTCGCGAACGATTCTTAGAACCGGCTTATACAAAAACCATGTGAGCGCGAGCGCCAGTATGACGAAATTTACCGTCTGCGCGATGAGGAGATGCCAGTCGACACCGAATGTTGAGAGGAGTGCCGGCATGATAGACGGAAATGATCAGGTGTACCTGATGATGAACCCGATGACAAGCGCAAAGATCGCGAGCGCCTCGGTAAAGGCGATACCGACGAACATGTTCGTGATGATCTTTCCCGAGGCCTCGGGATTCCGTCCCATGGCATCGAGCGCTCCGGCAACCACGAGCCCGATACCGATACCCGGACCGATGACGCCGAGCCCGACCGCAAGTCCCATCCCGATCAACTTTGCCGATTCTATGTCCATATCGTTTCGATTATTGCTTATACTGCTGCTTGTACCTTATCGTCTGCGAGGCGTTTCGGCAAGGAAATCTCCTCTTCTTGCATCTCGATGGCGATCTTCATAAAGAAAAGCGTGAGGAGGGCAAAAATCGCCGCCTGAACGAATCCGACAAATACTTCGAAAGCGATGAAAGGTATCGGCAACACCAGGGGAACGAAAAACATGATGACGAGCACGAGCACCTTGCCTGCGAAGATATTGCCGAAAAGACGAAAAGAGAATGAGATGAGCCTCACGAATTCTGATATGAGCTCGATGATACCGACCATAAATGCAAGCGGTGAGGCGAAGGTTATGAACTTGCTGCCGTATTTCACGATCCCGAGCGTCGCGATACCGGCCGCTTCGATCGCGCAGAAAGCGATAAGCGCGAGCGCGAGCGTCATGTTAAGGTCGGTCGCGCCGGGATAAAAGAACGGGACAAACCGGGCGGCACCCTGAACGTTTTCGGATACCCCTATGGAAGCGACGAAAGGCAGGAGCCCGAACCAATTGACGGATAGCACGAAGAGGAAGATCGTCATGATGAGCGGAAAGAAACGCTTGGCGAGACGCTCGTTCTCGAGCGTCTCGCGCACAAGATCGTAAGAATAGACGATGAGGAGCTCGAGCGCCGTTTGAAAGCCGGAAGGTTTCAAACGAAGAGACTTGCCGACAAGAAAGGCGAAAACGACGAGTGCGACCGATACGACGACAGCGGTAACGAGCGTATTCGGTATCGGCACGTTCCCGATATGGAAAAGGACCGATGGCGCCAAGTGAACCGAGATGCCTTCCTGCATTGAAACTATCGTAACAAATAGAACGGATGAGGAAAAGCACACAAAAAGCCGCGATTGCGCGGCTTTTTGTGTTTTATGTCAGACCTTCGGAAGGATCTTGTACATTCCCGTACCGCACACCGAGCACTTTCCTTTCGCCGCCGGCCGACCGGGTTTTATTTCCACCTTCTCGACGTCGAGCATCTCACGCTTCTCTTTGCACTTCACGCAATATCCAACTATTTTTTCATCCATGGCATAAAGCATAGCACACTTTGAGGTCTTGCAAGAAGGCCGTAGAGGGAAACGGCCCGTGTCATCGCTACAGTAATACAGCTAAATTAGCAAAGGTATCGCCGGAAACGCCGAAATTGTACACATCTTAATCAGCGTGTTTTTCGAGAAATCCATCAAACGCCATTTTTTGGATGGTTTCGCCTTCGGCGGTCAATCGATGTCCGCTAGACGTAGCGATGATCAGTTCTGCGTTTTTGAGTTTTCTTGCGAGTTCGTACGCTTTCTGGAGCGGACAAAGCACATCATAGCGGCCGTGCACTATGATGGCGGGCGTATTTTCTATCTTTGCCGCATTTTCAAGGATAAAGTTTTCAGAGATAAACTCGTGATTCATTCCGTAGTGCATGGCAATTCGCACCGAAACGATATCGTCCTCCGTGATATCTTCGGGGTTCTTGCGGGAAACCGAGGACAGAGCTGAAAAGAGATTATTCTCCCAATCCTGCACTTCTGCGGCAATCTCTTTCTGCTGTTCTGGAGTGGCGTTATCAAACGCTTTCAAAATGTCCTCGCTCTGCGTTTCCAGCTTGATGTTGAAGCGTTTAAAAAAGTCTATGCGCTTTGCCCACACATCGGGCATAAGTCGGACAACCCCTTTCTCGTCCTCCATGGCCCACGCAACAGAATCGCGATCGGCAAGAAAAACCGCCGAAATCAAAATGCCACGCGTTCGTTCAGGACATTTTATTGCGTAGAGCAGCGAAAGCGTAGAACCCCAACTACCTCCCGCAACAAACCATTTATCAATACCAAGCTGCTCCCTAATCCGCTCGGCATCACCGAGCAGGTCGTCAGTAGTGTTGTTTTCAAGTCTGCCGACAGGTGTGCTTTTACCGCACCCGCGCTGGTCAAACAAAATGACGCGGTGTTTGCTCAAATCAAAACGCTCCGCATGGCGCGGCTTACTCTTTGAACCGGGTCCGCCGTGGAAAGACAGGACTGCCGGTCCTTTCGGGTTGCCGTGTTCGGAGAAAGAAACTGTATGGCCGTCTTTTTCCGGTAGCGTATAGGTTTTTGCCGACATAAACACATCCTAGCAGATTTCAGGCAGATTTTAGCCCTACCAGGACTTGATTCCCGTGATGGTGGACCTACGGGGAGTCGGACCCCGACCTCGTCCATGCCATGGACGCGTTCTACCGCTGAACTATAGGCCCTTCTGCTTACAGCTAAGTTTACGCCTTCTCTTCGCGTTGCTCAAGGCAGACGGTCATAAGACAGGTGCACGAAAACCGTGTTTTTCGCCTGGTTGAAATTACTCTTCAGTTTGTTCCAGTACGATTTTATCGTTGAAGCCGCCGCGTTCATTGAGCTTCTTCTTGCGGATTTCCTCAATCCTTTCCTTAGAAAAATCTTTTTCCGAGATAATGGCATTGAGTACTTCCATTATGTCCGCAAGCTCCTCTTCGTTGACGTCTTTTGCAAACTCGTCAACTTCTTCCTTCAGCTTGTCTATAAGCCGAGCAAAATACTCGTCGCCTTTAATCGTGTGCGTTACAGATTTTATACCTTTCGCATCCAGTACCTGCGGTATCTTGTCTCGTACCAACTTATCGTAAGTTGTAATCTTTCCCATAGAAGTTCCGAGTGGACCATAGGAGAGTCGAACTCCTGACCTCGTCAATGCGAATGACGCGCTCTACCAACTGAGCTAATGGCCCGCGAACATGGGCTATCGTAACATGAACGGGAAAGAAAAGGCAGAACCTGCCGGTCCTCCCTTTTCGCTCGGCCGACAATCAACCGAGCAGTATTTCCTGAACGTGAGAGACAATCTCCTCAAGGTTGAAATTGACTTTTACCATGAAGCCTTGGGCGCCGAGGCTTAGAGCGCGATCGACGTCTTTCTGTTCCCCCAGATTAGACAGTATGGTAACGGGGATCGGGGCGAACCGCTCATCTTTCTTGAGTCTCGAAAGGATCTCGAAGCCATCGACATCGGGAAGAATGAGGTCGAGAAGGATCAGATTCGGTTTCCAATGTTCAAGGGTTTCGAAAACCCCTTTCGCATCAACAGCGCTTTTCACTTCGAGTCCGGCAGAAGCGAGTTTGCGCACGAAGAGCTCTCTCAAGAATTTGTCATCTTCGACGACGAGCACGCCCCGTCCCTTCAGTTTCTCATTGGCAACTGATGATTGTTGCACTGCTTGTTCACGAATGGTCGCATGAGGAGCGTCTGCGGTTTGCTCCACGGCTTTCGGCGTGTCGAGGGCTGCGCTATCCGCCGTTTTATCCTCTTTATCGAGAAGGGCCTGCACTTTTTCAATCACCTCTGCTGGATCAAAGACCGCCTTCACGAGGAAATCTCTCGCGCCGAGTTTCTTCGCGAGGTCTATCTCGACTGGCTGCCCGGAATTCGAAATGATGATGATGGGGATCCCTTTGAGCATAGGATCGGCATTCATCTCCTCCATCACCTCCATGCCGTTCTTACGCGGCATGAGGATATCGAGAAGGATGAGGTCAGGTTTTAATCCGCCCCGCAATTTCGTAAGCGCAACCTCCCCATCTTCGGCACCTTCGGTCACGTATCCGCTTTTTGAAAGTTTCTCCAGTAAGACTTTGCGCAAAATCGCATCATCTTCGACGACAAGTATCTTCTGATTCATGGTGGCGTACTTATGTTTTACAGTAATACGAATAATCTCGAATAGCTATAGGAACGCGAAGCGGGGTGTGGACAGGCGATCATACCTCGTCGAGGGAAGCATCATCCTTCGGGATGCGTCCCTCCTCAAGAGGAAGTTTGAGAGAAAATGTCGATCCGACCCCTTCTTTCGATTCGATCTCGAGCGATCCTCCGTGTCGCAACGCCACATTCTTCGCAAGGTAGAGCCCGAGGCCGGAACCGTCCGTTTGTGTCCGTAAAGCGTTGTCAGCGCGGAAAAATTTAGTAAAGAGCATGCCGACCTGTTCTTTCGGGACACCGATACCGGTATCGCTTACACGCATGTCGAGATATTCGCCTTGTGTGCGGATTTCTACGGTGACTTTCCCGCCTGGTAACGTATATTTGACGGCATTATCGAGCAGGTTCTGCAACGCAAGCGTTATCTTGCTCGCATCGAACACGAATGGCGGTGGGGCCCCGTCAGGCGTTTCAACGCTGACGGATATCCTTCTCTCACGTGCCGGTGCAGCAACGGAATCAACGACGCTCTTTGCGACAGCCAGTATGTCATTCCGCTTGAATTCATATCCGAAGCGTCCTTCTTCGATGCGTGCGACGTTAAGCAGGTCGTTGACGAGTTGGATCATTCGCTCGTTGGTCTCATACCCATTGCGAAGCAGCTCCAGCTGAGGCGCATTTAACGGCCCTTCGTCTCCGTTCATGACCATATGGAGCGTCCACTTGATTGCCGAAAGCGGCGTACGCAATTGGTGCGCCGCGATAGAAATGAACTCGCTCTTGCTTCTCGAGATACTTTTCTCACGGGTAACATCGCGCAAAAGCTTGACGAACCCTTGCTGCTTCCTCGTCGACAAATCGATAATCGGCGCCGTCGTGACTTGCAGGTCACGTTCAAGAGGATAAGAGATCGTAACCTCGTTTATCTCGGCATCTAGTTCCGTTGCCGTACGCTTGAGTTTTTTCGAGGCGGATGCGAGGGCGGGATAAGAAACGTCAATAAGCGCTTGCCAATGTTCCTTATCGATATTTTTAGGGAGAATTTCTTTCCCGATGACTTCCTTGCGGTTGATGCCGAGGAGTATTTCGGCAGCGCGGTTTATACGGCGAAGCACGAAGCCGTTGTCGTATTCGAGAAGACCATTCGTGAGATTCTCGATTATCGTTTCGATATGCGTTTTCGACCGGGCGATTTCTTGGGTTTTCTCCTCGACGCTTTTTTCAAGCTGTCTTGAGTATTCCTCGACGAGACGTCGGCGGTCTTCCTCTGTCTTGCGTATGGTCGCGATCCGTTCCTCTTGCTCTCTCTCGCGCTGAATCTTCGCTTCTTGCAGGTCCTCTATCATGAGACGGAGACCGACAAAAAGCTCGGTGAACTCGTCTTCTTCAACAGGGATTTCCGGCGCTTTCGAAAAATCTCCCGTGGAAGTCTGCTGAAGGAAAGGGGTGAGTTCCGAAAGACGTTTTGCGGTATTCGTCTTATATTGTTCGAGCTTTTTTTCGTTTGAAATATCACGGAACACGAGGAGTCCGGCTTTGCCGTCTTCAAGCACGAGCGGACGCGCGGAGATGAATATCGGGAACCTGTTTCCGGAACGAGACGTGAGGTACGCGACTTTGCCGTGCGGTACGGTAAATATCTTGCCGAGGGAGAAAAGCGTGTGGGTTATGCTTTCTTCGGGTTTGAGAAATCCCGCATCGAACGCCAGCGTCAGCATGTCGTCGACATTCTTGCCGAGAAGATCATCGCTTGTGCAGTCGAGCAAAAGGCTCGCGTGCGGATTGACGAGCGTAATCGCGCCCTTGGCATCAAACAGTATGACCCCTTCCGCGACAAAAGAAAGGATGCCGCTGAGGATCGACTGTACCATTCTCTCTGTATCTCCCGTTTTCCGGCCCTACTCCGAAGGTTCAGGGATGTCTTTTATCGCCGCACGACATTTCTGATCGATGTTGGACGGAATCGCAGGAAGATTATGCTCGCTCGCTGCGTGGGCTGCCGCTTGCGCCATGATGTCTTCTACCGTTTCTCCGACAAACTTTACATCACAATCGACACCGATATCTTTACAAGTAAGTTGTTTCATTTCTGTTCTATATTATTTAGATGTTAAGCCTCTTCATCGGCGCGAAGCCACTCGATCGCTTCACGCTCGGTCGCGAAAAAGCGTATATTTTTCTTTTGCGACGCGCCGATAACGAACGTCGCAAGGGTCCGGACGAACGTATTTCCGCCAAAAATAGCGGTTTTCTTGATGTTCGGATGCCGGAGGAAACCTGCCCACCGTTTCCGGGCTGCGGAAGAAAAATAGCTTGAGCGACGGATATCGATAAGCACCCTGTCAGCGTCTTTGCTGTCCAAGAATGACCTCCCTACCGTATCGATCCTCTCCGCTTCCTCGTCATCAATGGGAACGAGCAGTCGATAGACGACCATGCCGTTCTCGCACGCCACCTCGTTTTTCAGCGTACGAATGTCCTGCCGTTCTGTGACAGCGGAAGTCATGAATGTGTCTGATACGGATAAACGCTGCTCACGATACTAACTATACACTACCCTTGATCACATTCTGTCCATCGGCGGTAGTGGATAAAACGGTCGGGCCGCCGGGAATTGAACCCGGTCTACATCCACCCCATGGACGCGTACTACCGGCATACTCCGGCCCGTTCCCGCGAGATACCCCCTGTCGGGCCGCCGGGAATTGAACCCGGTCTACACGCACCCGAAGCGTGCGTACTACCGGCATACTCCGGCCCGACAGGGGGCACCTGACGGAACTCGCTAAACAAAACTAAGGATAACCATATCAAACTTCCTGCGTACAGGAAAGAAAATCGTTCACTTCAAAAAGAAAAGGGCGCCTGGTTCCATCGGCGGATTTGCCAGACGCCCTTAATGAATTCAGGACAGGAGCGGCTTTCCTTCGACTTCATCCATCCAAACGCTCAAACCGAGCCCGACGACGAAGTTGAGGCTCGGAGCAACGCCTGAAACGTAAAATAACTTCCGAAGAAGAAGGTTCTCGAGCGGACGCCACAAAATGTACCCCTCGCCCTGCTGAGCATAGAAGAAGATCGCCCGCGGTCTGCATCGAGTCCATTCTATCTGAGCGAACGAATGACGGATCTCATCACTCAGAATCATCGGCCTGATGGTGAGTCTCATCGACCACGAATGTTTGAATACTTTGCGAAACGAGTTTTCGGTGAGCGTACTGATCTCGACGGTTTCTCTGAAGTTTCTATCGAAGGAGTCCAGCGGGACTCGCAACTCGAGCACGCTGCCTTGGTAGATCTCGTCGCAGAGAACGACAAGGCGGCGGGCGTACTTGAGAAAATCACTCGCTGTGATATTGCCGAATCTCTTCTTGAGTACTGCATGGTAATTCCATTCGAGTCTTGCCACATTCAGAAGATACTGCGGAGCATCTTCGGTGCCGATCGATTCGTTGTCGGAAAACAGGCTTGCTGTCGCTGTCATAACTGGTCCCTCCTCAGTCAAGGTACAATTTTACCTGAGCACGATGTTCAGGCTTTTGCAGCAAAGCATACATACGACAAAAATCAAGACGCAGAACGCGCCGCACGATGTGTTTGTCGAGCCTCGTCCGCGGCGGCGCGCGGCTCGGCCTTCTCAACATGGTGCGCTCTATAGGATTCGAACCTATGACCTTTCGCGTGTGAAGCGAACGCTCTAACCAACTGAGCTAAGAGCGCGTACACTGAGTACCATATCAGAAATCCAAGCAGATTCCCATATTTATTGGTTGAGCGAACGACTGGCTACCCTTTCTTAATCTCTTCAAGGTCAGCAAGCAGACGACGCATGTCTTGTATGAGCTGTCCAAACGAAGAAAGGGATGTAAAAAGAACGCGCCCTGAGTGTTTCAGAGCGCGCTTATTTTAGTTTATCTTTGCGTCATATAGGCGATTGCATCGGCTGCACCGTAAGAACTATTCTCATCTTGCATGAGATGACGTAAGAAACTGACATCGTCACCCATAGTGAAGATCGGCGGTTCATTCGGATTCCCGAGCCCTGCAGCTGAGAAAAGTCCGTTGCACAGACACCGAACCCCTATAGTGTCTTCTGATTTTCCACCTTTGAGGAGATACGTATCGAGAGGTTCGCTCGAGCAACGGAAGCCAATCTTGCCGTCCTTTCGCTCATACGGAACAATTAAGATGGACAGGTCACATATCCGCGTGCGAGCGGCATACACTGTCGGGTCGGATTGCGTGCCCGGCAATTGCACCACCTTGAACGGAAATCCTGTCGGTGACGTGCTCGGATCCGTGCGAATGAAGAGTTCGCCACGATAGCCACGACGCCTCATCTCGGAACGGAACGCGGGCTGCACGCCGGAATCTTCGCTGAGTGCAAAGATAGAACCAGCCTGGACACCCTTCGCACCCAGTGCCTGTGCTTTCGCGAGACCTTCGGGCGAGGCGAACGACCCGCCAATCCAGAACGGGATGCCCAGGTCTCGAAGCTTTTGGAATGCCACCTCGTCTTTTGGGCCGTAGACAGACTGTCCGCTTTCATCGAACACTCCTTTCTCTCGAGGCGGTGCATTGTGGCCTCCCGCAGTCGGTAGTTCGACAACGAACCCCTGAATACTGCCTCGCGACAAGCGTTTGACCATGAGCGATGCCAGCACGTCTGTCGAGACAATAGGGAGAAATCCTGGCCGCTTGAGTTCAGGAAGCTTCGCTTTGAAGAAGGCGCTCGGATCGAAACTGACGGTCCCCGCCCCACTGCTTTTTCCCTCTATCGAAACACGATAGATCGGCATGCCTCCTGCGGCAATCGCATCGAGAACACTCGGTATCTGAAGCGTTATTCCCGCCCCCATCGTCACGAAATCAACGTTAGCAAGCATCGCTCCAGTGATATGGTAGATGTGAGGAATCTGGATTTTCTCCAAGTAATTCACGCTGACCGGATTCTCGTGCCCTTCTTTGGCAAGCCACACGAACGCAAAACTTGCCGCTACCGTAAGCGCAATCAGGTCAGCGCGCGGTTGCATGCTAAATGCTGGCACCACCTTGAATTCTTGATCGGCGGAAATACCACCCTCGACGAAGTACTTTTTAATGATACGTTCGGCTATGCCCGGGAACGGGAAGTGCGCGAGCGCACGTCGGTAGTCACCGCCTGGATCTCCAGACTGGAGAATTCTGGCTAGCAAACGTTCGGCGCCGACGCAAGAGACCGTGCCGAGCGCGCCATGACAAGAGCATACTTTGGCGAGAAAAGGAGTCGATATGTAGACCCCCATCCCTCCCTGGATGATTGATCGATTCATGAGACTCTCCTTATCAAGGAACTGGTTGACGTTTTGACAGATACAACTGCCTCTCGCTAGATCCTAACAAGATTTGACGAAAAAAACAGCAGACAACGTTTCGTTTGAGCGCACAAAACGGGACGTGGAGAAACATGCAATGTATACCGAGTGTGGACCCAAGGAGATTCGAACTCCTGACCCCCTCATTGCAAATGAGGTGCTCTACCAACTGAGCTATGGGCCCGCCAAAGCTCTCTCAGGCCTATCACCTGAAATTGCTGCGGTGGACGGTACTATACCATCCTAAGCAAAAATTTTTAAGCTGGTCTCGAGCTATCTCCGAAGTGCGAGGTCGACGAGGTGGGAGAGAAAATCAGGAAACGATATACCGACCGCGGCAAGAGATTTCGGCAAGAGTGACTCGTTCGCGAGCGCCGGAAGAGCGTTCGTTTCGAGATAGTACGCTCCTCGGGGCGTGAGGATGAAATCCGAGCGCGAATAATGCCGCAGGCCAAGTGTGCGATGTATCGCTTTCGCGGCGCTCTGAAGTTCTTCCGTTACGGTACGCGAAAAGTTTCCGGGACATCGCTCGCGCGTCATGCCGGAATATTTCATCTCATAGGAAAGGAAGTCGCCATACGGAGACAGTATTTCGACCGTTGGGAGCGCGTAGAGCGTCTCGCCACGGAACTTTTCGATGATACCGACCGTGGCTTCCCGTCCTCGGACGTACTCTTCGACAAGAACGCCGGCTGCTCCTGTCGCCATAAGCTGCTCGATGGCCGCGAATATCGGGGCATACCCGCCAACGATAGAAACGCCGATGGATGAACCCCAGCCGACGGGCTTGACAACGACTGGCTGAGAGAAGGTACGGATCACCTCGCGAACGACCGCTTCGCAGTCTGTTTTCCGCTCGACGTAACGGAACTTCGGTACAAGCAGCCCTATCTCCTGCGCTCGCGTCTTCGAGAGGAGCTTATGCATGGCGAAATAAGAACCGAAAGAAGTCGTGCCTGCATAGGGGATTCCGAAACAACCGAGGAGCCTCTGTATCTCTCCACCTTCGCCGTATTCGCCGTGAAGCCCGACAAGGGCGACATCAATCTGACGCAGCGCGCGGCTCGGCGTCGTCGGACGCCCGCGGTCGTGCCACTTTCCCTCTCTATCGATATAAATATCGCGTCCGACGAACCGTTCCTCCGGAAGATTCGCGAGCACAGCCGCTCCCGTACGGAGAGAAACATCGTGTTCGCGCGATGGACCGCCTCGCAGTACTCCTACGATGGTGTGCATGTGAGGTAGTATACCTCACCTTGCACGGAGCTCTTTCGAACGTGCCGCGCGATGTTTTGCAAGCGCGAAACGATGAGCTTCGGCATTCGCGAGAACGATATCGGTTTCGGAAACGGAAATGCTGGCAGCACGGACGCCGAGAATTTCACGCGGGCGATGCCGTTCATCCTTCACTACTGTTATGACAGGGATAGAAAGGCCCGCCGCCGCGAGCGCTTCTTCCGCCGTCTTCTTCTGGACTCTGCCGCCATCGACGACGATAACGTCAGGCAACGGCCACTCAGGATGTCCGAGTCGGCGCGAAAGGATTTCCCTGAGAGAACCGATGTCGTCGTCCTTCTTGAGTCCGCGGATGCGGAACGTGCGATACGCTTTCTTCACGGGCATACCCGCTTCGACGACGACCATGACGCCGATTGCGTTGGTTCCGGCAAGATGGGCTGTGTCATAGGCCTCGATACGCATTTCTCCCGTCTCCTCGCGGTCTTCTTTGATAAGCGAAACGTCCTGCACATGATCGAGAGCATAGAGCTCGCGACGAAGCTCGGCCGCATCTTCGAAACGTTCTTCCTTCGCCGCCTGCCTCATCTGTTTTTCGAGTGACTTGCGCAATTCGGTCGTGCGGCCGGCAAGGAAGAGCGCGATGTGCCGGATCGCTCGCCGGTATGCCTTCGCGTCGAGCGCGCGGGGATATTGCCCGATCTGCCGGTTAAACTCGACCTTCGCGAGCGCATGCTTGCTCTTTGTCATAACCGGCTTTGGCGTATCGTAGAAAGGGAAAATCTTACGGATGAGCCGGAGCGCGTCGCGGAGCTGCGATCCGGATGGAAACGGCCCGAATATCTTCACGATTGGAAAGTCAGACTTTCCAGAATCAAGGTCTTTGCCGCGCATAGTGAGCACGCGCGGCCACTCCTCTTTCGTGATGACCGCATAAAGGAAAGTCTTGTCATCCTTCCCTTCCACGTTCGCCTTCGGCTGATATTTCTTGATAAGCGCCGCTTCACGCACCAAAGCTTCGAGCACGGTCAGCGTCGGCTCGAACGCGACCGTTCCGGCTTTCGTCACCATGTCGACAATACGCGGACCTCGGGTCACGATGAGGTCGTCATCAAAATAGCTTCTCACGCGGTCGCGAAGCGATGTCGCTTTGCCGACATAGAGCACCGTCCGGCCTTTCTTGAAAAGATACACGCCCGGTGTGTCGGGCAGATCGAGCTTATGAAGGTCGCTTCTTTGCATGGCGGTGCTTAAGCGTTCTCGAAAGGTAAACGCCGGTGTGAGAGTTGTCAGTCGCGGCGACTTCTTCAGGAGTACCTTTGGCGATAACCTTACCGCCGCCTTCACCGCCTTCGGGACCGAAATCAATGAGATGATCAGCGCTCTTGATGACGTCAAGGTTGTGTTCGATGACGACGACCGTGTTGCCGCGCGCAACGAGCTCCTGGAGGATCTCGATAAGCTTCTTCACGTCGTCGTAATGGAGTCCGACGGTAGGCTCGTCGAGGAGGTAGAGCGTCTTCATCGTTGTCGGACGGTAAAGTTCCGAGGCGATCTTTATGCGCTGAGCTTCGCCGCCCGATAAGGTCGTCGCGCTCTGGCCGAGCGTAAGGTATTCGAGTCCGGTGGCGTTCAGCGAGCTCAGCCGTTCCTGGATAGCGGGGATATCTTCGAAGAATCTTTCCGCTTCCTCGACCGTCATTTCGAGCACGTCGCGGATATTCCTGCCGCGATAAGTCACTTCCAGCGTTTCCTTCATGAAGCGCGTACCGTTGCAGACATCGCAGGTTACGTAGACCGTCGGCAGGAAGTGCATCTCAACCGCGATAGAGCCGTTGCCCTGACAAGCCTCGCAGCGTCCGCCAGGCACGTTGAACGAGAAACGGCCGGGCTTCCATCCGCGAGCCCGCGCTTCGCTCGTAGCTGCAAAGAGGTCGCGGATATGCGTAAACGCGCCGGTATACGTAGCGGGATTAGACCGCGGCGTACGGCCGATCGGTGACTGATCGATGAGGATCGCGCGCCCGATATACTCGGTACCGGCGAGCGAGGAGACATGCTCGAGCTTGGATTCGCGTTTCGCGAAGCGCTTGGCGATGTTCTTATGAAGGATGTCGTAAAGGAAGGTTGACTTGCCGGAGCCGGAAACGCCGGTGATGCAGACGAGTTTGCCGAGCGGCAGATCGATGTTCTGGTTGACGAGATTATGGAGGGTCGCGCCACGCACTTTTATCCACCCGCGCTCGGCAGTGCGGCGCGTCTCGGGCACCGCTATGCTGTTTTCCTGGCGCAGGTAGGAGAGCGTGCGAGAGCCGCTCTTATTCTCTTTTGCTTCAAGAAGATCGGAGAGCCAACCCGAAACGACAACCTTGCCGCCATGCGTGCCGGCGCCGGGCCCGATGTCGACGATGTAGTCAGAGGCATAGATCGTATCCTCGTCATGCTCGACCACGATGATCGTGTTACCGAGGTCTTTGAGCGTAAGGAGGGTTTTGATAAGCCGGTCGTTGTCGCGCTGATGCAGCCCGACGGTCGGTTCATCGAGCACGTAGAGCGCGCCGGTGAGCCCGCTTCCGAGCTGAGAAGCGAGACGGATGCGCTGCGCCTCGCCTCCCGAGAGCGTCGCGGCCGATCGGTCGAGCGTGAGATAATCGAGCCCGACGTTCAGCATGAAGGTAAGACGGCTTTCGATCTCTTTGAGGATCGGTGCTGCTATGTCGAATTTCATGTCGGTAAGCTCGATCGAATCGATAAAATCTTTCGCGTCGCGGATCGACATCGACGTGAAATCCACGATGTTCTTGCCAAGTCCCTTGTCTTTGTCGCCTTTCAGGTATACGCGCAGAGCTTCGGGACGCAGGCGTTTGCCTTCGCACGCCGGACACGCTTCCTCGGAAAAGAGCGTCTTGGTACCGAGCCCGTTACAGGCCGGGCACGCGCCGTAAGGCGAGTTGAATGAAAAGAGGCGCGGTTCGACTTCCGGGAATGACGTACCATCGTCCGGACAAATGAATTTTGACGAGAGCGTTTCGACCGTGCTATCGGCGTGACCGATCTTCACGAGACCATCCGCTTCCTTAAGCGCGAGCTCGAGCGCTTCGGAGAGACGCTCGCGCGCCGTTGCGGCCGAACGTGTGAACTCGGAGACATAGATGCTGTCGACAATCGCATCGATGCTGTGGCGCTTGTTGCGGTCGAGAACGATCTTCTCGCGCAGGTTGTGCGGTGCGCCGTCAATCACCACCTTCTCGAAACCTTTGCCGAGGAGATCGTAAAGAAGCTGATAGTATTCGCCCTTGCGCCCGACGACCACCGGTGCGTAAATGACGACCGCTCTCTTGTCGACGGCCACGCCGAGCACTTCGCCGGCTCCTTTCGGCTTATCCTGTCTTGCCTCGATGTGCGAGAAAACGAGTTTTATCATCTCCTCCTTCGAGAGACGCGAGATGTGCACGTCGTGATGGATGCAGTAGGGCTGGCCCGCACGGGCATACAAAACGCGCAGGTAGTCGTAAATCTCGGTGACGGTCGCCACGGTCGAACGCGGATTGTTGGAACGGCTTTTCTGGTCTATGGAAATGGCCGGCGAGAGGCCCGTGATCTCATCGACGTCGGGTTTCGCCATCTGATTCAGGAACTGGCGCGCATACGCGGAAAGCGACTCGACATACCGCCGCTGCCCTTCGGCGAAAATCGTATCGAAAGCGAGCGAAGACTTGCCCGAACCGGAGAGGCCGGTGATAACCGTCATCGCCCCGCGCGGCATCTCGACATCGATATCCTTCAGATTATGCGTGCGCGCGCCCTTCACGCGGATCCAGTCGCTCCCGTGTCTGTGCGTATGTTCCTCTTTTTCTTTTGCGGTCTTTTTCGGCATGCCTAAATCCTGCCCGTGGCGGGACAGGTACGATGTGACTATACCACGAAAACTCCCCTGCACAGAAACCTCCCGACCCCGATGACTCGACGCCGGAATATGCCCGCGTTCTTTATTCGTGCAGAGCGTATAGCCACGAAATATTGACAATGATTTAGTCCCTGTTTATATATAGCTAGCTGTTCGGTTCCGCTGCCCTTCTGGACCGCGGTTGATCCTTGAACTTTTGGGAGAGATCTCATGAATACCGTTAGTCTCATTATCGCAGCATGGGTTGGACTCGGGACGCTCGGCATCTGGTTCCTCGTCTGTCTCTTCACCGTCGCGAATCTGCACTATCGCGACGAAAAGACGTGGCATGCACGGTTCATCCTTATGCCGAGAAACCTGATTGCTCAGGCCACTTCGGCATCATCGACACCCAAGCTGCCGAGAGACAAGTGCTCCTATTTCCGGAGTATGTTTCTTTGGACGTTTGTCAGATGGATCCTTTTGGCCGTGATAATAACCGCCATCTTGGGCCTATACGCCATTACGACTAGCTTTAAGCTGATCAGAGACTGGATCGTCTATCCTGTCTTCACTGGCAAATACGTACTGCTCTTTCACGAGCTCGGGGACCGGAATGCTGATCCTCTTCCATGGAAGACAGCGGTTGGGGCATACCTGTCGACCGGATTCGGATTGTCAGAGGAAAGGTATGCTATCGATGGCAAGATCCCGTTTACCCGGACTCCTCCCGTCGTATGGATATCCTTGTCGGCATTGCTGTACGAGACCGTCATACATTGGCGCGATGTGTCTCAGAGCGTTTTCGGGATAATTCCTCAGGCGCTATCCGTCATTGCTGTCTTTACCCTGAT
Source organism: bacterium (assembly GCA_021802705.1). Taxonomy (GTDB): domain Bacteria; phylum Patescibacteriota; class Minisyncoccia; order Phycocordibacterales; family Phycocordibacteraceae; genus C7867-001. The sequence goes on from JAJZRL010000001.1 coordinate 33,531, forward strand.
CTTTCTCGTCGTGAAAAACAAGCAGAAAATCGGAGCGACTATCGAGCGAGCACGCCACAGGGTTTGCTGGGAACTTCCCGACCCTCCTAGGGAGACGATCGAATAATTCCCCTTCTTATCGAGGCCTACATTGCGTAGGCCTTGTTTATTTTCCTGATGGCGACCTTTTAGCCTGCTTCCTCCTTTTCGGCTCGGTACCCTCGAGCCGATAGATCTCATCGCGGATGAGCGCGGCTGTCTCAAAATCGAGACGTTCTACGGCCTCAGCCATCTCCTCGCGTTTTCTCTTGATGAGCGTTTTCGGGTTCTTCCTGTAAGCAAGTTCGTCGAGCGCTATGAGCTCGTCCACGGTCTTCTGGTGCTCGCTCCGCATCGTCTCGGCGATATCTTTGATTTCTTTCTTGATCGTCTCCGGCGTGATGCCGTGCTCCCTGTTATACGCAAGTTGCAGTTCGCGGCGACGGTTGGTCTCGCCGATAGCCCTTTCCAGTGAGCCGGTCATAACGTCGGCATAGAGAATGACGCGGCCCTGAACGTTCCGGGCCGCCCGCCCGATGGTCTGAATGAGCGAGGTTTCGGAGCGCAAGAAGCCTTCCTTGTCGGCGTCGAGGATGCCTACGAGCTCGACTTCGGGCAAGTCGAGCCCTTCACGCAAAAGGTTCACGCCAACGAGGACGTCGAACTCGCCTCTGCGGAACTTCGTAAGGATCTCGATACGGTCGATCGTTTTCACATCGGAGTGGAGGTACTCGGCCTTGACGCCCTTGTCACGCAGAAAGATCGAGAGGTCTTCAGCCATCTGCTTGGTGAGAGTCGTCGCGAGCACGCGGCCACCTCTCTTGATGACGCGTTCGGCCTCGGCGATGAAGTCTGCGACCTGGCCCGGATACTCCTTCGCCTCGATAACGCCCTTAACCGCGAGCTCCGGATCGACGAGCCCCGTCGGACGGATGATCTGCTCGACTATCTGCTTGGAATGGTCGCGCTCATACGAACCCGGCGTGGCGCTCGTGCAGATGACCTGTCCCACGCGCTCCTCGAACTCTTCGCCGGTGAGCGGGCGGTTGTCGCGGGCCGACGGAAGGCGGAAACCGTATTCGACAAGATTATCCTTACGCGAACGATCGCCCGCGTACATGCCCGCGATCTGCGGCACCGTAACGTGCGATTCGTCGATTATCGTGAGGAAATCCTTATCGCATCGCTTGAAGTAGTCGAGGAGCGTGTACGGCGCATCGCCGGCTTTACGGCCGTCGAAATGGCGCGAGTAGTTCTCGATACCGTTCACGTAACCGATCTCGCGAATCATCGCGATGTCATGGAGCGTACGGCGTTTCAGGCGTTCGGCTTCGAGCGGCTTGGATTCCCTTTTGAATTTCGCGAGCTGCTCGTCGAGCTCGACCTTGATATCCGCGAGCGCCCGTTCGCGTTCCTCCTCGTTCGTTACGAAATGTTTGGCCGGAAAGACAAAGACGCTCTCGGGTTCGCCGACATTCGCGCGCGAGATCGGATCAAGCTGGTCGATGCGCGCGATCCTGTCCTCGTCAAAGGCAACGCGATACACGATGCGCTCGTTAACCGGCATCACCTCGAGCGCGTTCCCGACCGCGCGCACCTTCCCCGGCTCAAGATCGGCACTCGTGCGCTCGAAATAGATAGTTACGAGTTTGCGGATGAGCGAAGCACGGTCCTCTTTGGCGCCTTTTTCGATCCTCACGTGCACCTTCTCGTACTCCTCGGGCGAACCGAGGCCGTAAATGGCGGAGACCGAAGCGACGATGATAACGTCTTTGCGCGTGAGGAGCGCCTGGGTCGCGGCGTGGCGCAGACGATCGATCTCGGCGTTGATCATCGCCTCCTTCTCGATGTAGGTGTCGGAGTGCGCGATATACGCTTCCGGCTGGTAGTAGTCATAATAGGAAACGAAATAGTGCACCGCATTCTTCGGGAAGAATTCGCGATATTCCTGCGCAAGCTGTGCGGCCAGCGTCTTGTTGTGCGCAAGGACGATAGCGGGTTTCCCGTACGAGGCGATGACATTGGCTATCGTAAAAGTCTTGCCGGTGCCGGTTGCGCCGAAAAGCGTCTGGTGGCGCATCCCCTGCTCAAGCCCTTTTTCAAGCGCTTTGATGGCTTGCGGTTGGTCGCCTGATGGCGGCCACGGGGTATGTAACATGAAATCAGCCATAGTATTCGCGGATGAAGTCCGCGCGGTATTCGTCAAACCGTCCGTTTAAAATGGCTTCGCGCGCACCGGCGACGAGCTTCAGGATGAAACCGACATTGTGCATGGAAGCAATGGTAGCGCCAAGAAACTCTTTGGCGCGAATGAGGTGCGCGACATACGCTCGCGTAAAACCTTCGGTACCCGCGATGACTGTGTCAGGATCGAGCGGTCCGAAATCGTCCTTATACTTCTCGCCCGTGAGGTGGATGATGCCTCGCTTGGTGTAGAGAGAACCGTGACGGCCGATGCGGGTCGGCGCGACGCAGTCGAAAAGATCCATGCCGTTAGCGATGCCTTCAAGAATATCTCCGGGCTCGCCGATGCCGAGGAAATGCCGCGGAAGCTCTTCCGGCAGTTCTTCCACGGCTGCTGAAAGCGCGCCGCGCATGTCTTCTTTTGAAAACGAACCGCCGATGCCGATGCCGTCGAAGCCGAGAGAGGCTATCGTGCGCGCGGATTCGCGGCGCAGGTCTTCATGCCGACCGCCCTGCACGATGCCGAAGAGAGCCTGTCGCTCTCGCGCTCCAAGATTCTGCCGATGAGCGGCGAGTGACCGTTCCGCCCATCGGTGGGTACGCAGCATCGCTTCGCGTTGATAATCATACGGCTCCACAGGCGACGTGCACTCGTCAAAGGCGAAAAATATGTCGGCGCCGAGAGCGTGCTGTATCTCGACGGAACGTTCCGGCGTAAAGCGATGCAATGATCCGTCGATGTGCGACGTGAACGAGACGCCTTCTTCATCGATGACCGCGAGCTGGCCGTGCTGGCTCGCGACGCTTTCATCATAAACCGCGAGCTGGTCCTCCTTCTCTCCGGTCTCGCCCTTCACGAATTTTGAAAGCGTCTTTCCGAAGGCCGCGCCGAGCGAGAAGACTTGGAAGCCGCCCGAGTCGGTCATCGTAGGTCCTTGCCACCCCATAAACGTTCCCAGTCCGCCCGCGTTCCGCACGACCGCCTCTCCCGGCTGGAGATAGAGGTGGTAGGTGTTCGCGAGCACGACGTCGGCGCCAAGTCCTGAAAGGGTGCTTGGCAGAATACCTTTCACATCCGCCTTCGTGCCGACCGGCACGAAGGCGGGCGTGCGGATGACGCCGTGCGAGGTCGCGAGAGCGCCGGCGCGCGCGCCGGCGTGCGGCGCGCGCGCCTCTATGGCAAAAGAGAAGGCACTCATCCCTACACCGTAACAAAAATAAAAGAACCGTGCAGCACTCGTCGAAAGGACGATGCTGCACGGACCTTGAAAGACCTTTGATGACTATCGCGAAACCGGCTTGGCTGCCGGCCGGTCGAGAAGCGCAGGCGGTATCGAATCCCCCGCTGCTTTCCCGGCATAGACGACGACGACATGCGTGCCGCGGAAATCCGGATCGATCCGGACTATGTCTTCCCAGAAATCGCGCGTACACGTTCCCTTCGCCGATGCCATGGCGTAGCTTCCGGTTATAAGACCGTTCACGGCGCCGGGCAAGACGTATGCGATACCGCCGTAGAGAGCGTACGCAGATTCGCTTGCGCCCGCGAATGCCGCTTTCGCGGCGGGGCCGACACCTAATCCGGCAAGACCGTACGGTACGGCGCCGTTTAAGCCGGATTGCCCGGAACCGGCGAGTTGGGCATCGATTTGCCGCTGGCACGAGATGGAATATTCTTGTATTTTTTGCAACGCTTTCGGCGAAATCTTCCCCCCGTTGAAATCCGGGTTCTGCACGATGGCGATCTGCGCCATCGCAGCGGGAGAATAGCCGCCGTGCTCTACCACCTTCATGTCATGCGGGGACGCCGATACGTACCCGTTAAACGACGACGTTGCGCACGCCCCGAGCAAAAGCGGGGCACCGGCGAGGACGCACCCTCGCACAACTGACTTCAACATGATGATCTCTCCTCTCCAAGACACCCGACAAACCTTCGGGCAAGGCGTAACAAAGACCGCTCCTACCGAGTAGTCCTATAACACGAGACGGACGAAATAGCAATCCGTTACTGCGCCGGCTTCTGCACCTTCAAGAGCTCGACTTCAAATATAAGCGTCGAGTTTGCCGGAATGACGTTCCCGATAGCCTGATCGCCATACGCAAGAGGGGCGGGGATGACGAGCTTGCGCTTACCCCCGACTCTCATCCCGACGATACCTTCATCCCACCCTTTTATCACTTGTCCCGCTCCGAGCGTAAAGGTGAATCCTTGCGAGCCATGATTGGCGGATGCGTCAAAAACGGTGCCGTTGGCCAATGACCCGACATAGTTGACCGTAACCGAATCCCCCGGCTCGGCGACTGCGCCTGTTCCGACGGATTCATCGGTGATCTGTAGCTGGTTCGTAGTATCGTTTGGCATGGTTGTAGAGGCGGTTTGATTGATAGTGGTTGCTTCAGCCGTTTGCCCGTTTGACGGAGCAGCCGGCTGGAACGGCGAGAATCCGGGAAGGATGAAAAATATGATGACGACAACGAGCGCGAGCGTAACAGCGATTCCTGTTGGTGTTGGTTTCATATGGTGGAAAGTATACTATGCGGCCTGGAATTTCTTAAAGCGTTGCACTTCTTCCGTAACAGCGCGTTTTACCAGCTCATCATGATCAGGGACTTCCCGATCAAGGAACGTCTTGAGCGCCACGATATCTCCCGCTTCTGAGAGCTTTGAGAATTCAGCGCGCAGCTCTTCCGAAAGTCTCGAGAGTACGGATATCGTCGCTGCCTTGAGCGCAACTTCGCCGAATTGCGCGATGAGCATACGCTGTTCCTCTTGCGGGCGGTCTGCGATACCGAGATCCTGAGCAATGCGAGCGGCTGCGTCATCGGGCATAGTCTGTATCATAGCACGGGCCGTAAAGTTATTTGCCGACCTGTTTTACGAACGTTTCCGGATTGATGCTGCCTATCTGCGAGGGATCCGGTTCGCCGGCTGGAAACAGCACGTATACGCCCCGCAGCCAGCCCCCATACTTGACCGGAAATACCCAGGGTCGCCATGAGCCTTTATAAAAAACGGGTTTTTCGGCCTGCACCCAGACGACGGCATCGTGATGAGTCTTTACGTAATTTTCTGCCGCGACAAATTGAGCGCTATAGTCCTTGCCGTAAGCGAGAAAGGCGCCGGTCGAGTCCTCGAATACATGTCCGGCTGCAAGATCGATCGACAGGCCGTTTCGATTTGTAAACGAAAGGACCTGTTCCGGCGACAAGGGCGATGTCGCTGCTTTTTCCGAATTCGGTTCCAAGGACGCGACAGCAGACGGAGCATGCTCGTTTCCCGCCTCATGTTTGGTTATCGGCTCATGACTGCCGGATTTCGCTTCAGAAGATTCTGAATGGGGTTTTTCGGAAAAAACAGCGGAAGGGATGACCTCTTTCAGACGCCGATGTGGCGGGGAAACATGATGACGCGCGGCTTTAGCCACTGGAGCTCGCGCAACGTGAGCGGTACCCGTACCGTGCGACGAGATGCTCGGCAACGTCTCAAACGTCGAGGAGAACGTTTGCTCGCGAGTATGCGTACCGGTTGTAAGAGGCGCTCCTCCTTTGGCAGGCGCTGAGGTCTCCGTATCATGGCCGAGCGTATGTGCGATCCATGCTTCGCTTACGCGCGATGCGCCAAGAAACGAAGCGGTCTCGTACGCCCCGAGACCGACGATCGCGGCGATGATGATTTTCATTTTCCAGGACACGCCGAACTTGTCCATCTCCTTCTTGAGTTCTTCGTCCCGTTTCAGGAAGTATGCCCGGGACGTTTCGGCGCTTTCCGCTGTTCCTCCCGCCAGACGTCCGATAAGCTCGCGCAGAAGACTCTTCGACTCCGCAGGAGTACGCTCCGGGACGGTGGTCTTATACGCTCCGTTATCGCGAGACGAGTAACTTGATTCCGGCTCTTCTCTCTCCATCCCTCCCGCACGACGCATCATCCAGGCATGCTGCGGATCGATTGCCTCGTCAGGATCCGGGACGATCGGCAATTCGCTCTTTACCGGCGCCGGAGAAGCACCGGCAATGATGATGTTTGAGGTCCGGATTGTGCCGCCTGCCTCTTCTTTCGGTTTCTGCGGGATTTCATCAGAGTGTCCTCTTGCTGCCGCACGCTCCCGGGCAAGGAAGGACTCGATATCCGTTTCGGGAAGCGTATCGGACGTCGAGAGGTTCTTTGCGCGCGTATCGAAGAAATCCTGGAATCTTTGATGTACTTCGTCCGGAACGGCGCTGAATTCCATAGGACCGTTCGCGTCTCTTCGGTACAATGCGTAAAGCTCCCCGAGCGTGGCGCTGCGCTGTTCCTCGAGGGGAGAAGGCGTCCACGGCGCACCTTCTTTCTCCCCCTCATCTTCGTGCGATGGTTCGGGTGTCAGTTCGTTCGGAGTCTCCTGTTCCCTGCCAAACGTAAACTCGAGCGGTTCGCGTTTCTCGGGACTCTTGCGAGGCGCGGGTGATTCCAGACGGCGCAGCTCATTCTCGAGCTCGAGAACTTCTTTTTCAAGCTCGTCATGGTCGTGCGGGTAGTCGGCCGGGCTCGCCGCTTCGCGCTCAAGCGTCGAAAGGCGCTGCCGGATTTCCTGTGCGCGATCCACAGTCGTACTGATTGCGCTCGACTCCTGCTTTATAGATGCGCTTTCTCCCGCTTCAAGAGCGTGCAGCTTAGCTTCGCGCATTAGGACATCCGATTCGATATCCTTACGGGCGCCGGGTCGTGCGGCTTCCGCTTCAAGATCCCGTATCTCTGCCCGTAGTTGTCGAATAGCGGTCTCTTTCGGCGAGAGTTCGGTCTCCTTTTCGCTTATCGAGCCTTCGTTCTCGGACACGTGTACGACCTCAGAAGCTTCGCCCGCTGAGTCCGGAGGGCTTGGCTCTGGGTTCGCCTGCGCGACCGACCCTGGCTCCGGTTCCGATTCCGAATCAAGAGGGTTCGGATTCGGACTCCCAGACGGGACGTCTTCGGCAGATTCCGGAGTATCCGGGTTTGTTATTCGCCTGCGCGGCCTCGATGACTTTTCGCTTTCTGGCTTTTTTTTCTCCGCTTCACTGGAAGCGAGTCTCTCTACATAGCTTTTTTTTGTTTTCGGATTCTTGAGTTTCTCATACATTGCCAAGACCTGCGGGGGGATCTTATCGCCGTAGATCTGCTTCAAAGGAGACAAAGGGTCCTTCTCCGCCTGCGGCGACTTAGCCTCGGAAGATGCCGGCGATTTCGGAAGGTTCTCCGGCTCGACGGGAATATCTTTCTTTTTCAAGAACTCCGGAATTCGTTCGACCATATAGAAATGGATAATCAGCGCGAGAGGTATCGCTCTCGTATCGCATTCTCAATGGTAGCACGGTCCCGTCCGTAGGTGAGTGCGGAAAGCTGGATAAGATCGGCCATTTGGGCATGGTTTGGCAGCGGCAGGTCCGGCGTATGCAGATCGAACGGTTTTTGCGGCACGCCACTCGCAAGGATCTTGACGTACGCGTTCCGGTTTTCCAAGTTGACGAAATCCAGAGCCGTAAAAACCGGAGCGAACTGTTTTTCGAAGAATTCGGCATCTTCTTCTCCGACGCGGAAAATCGCCATACTGCCGACGTTGCCGAAAACGGCGTTCCGCGTCTTCTCATCCACCTGCGCGAGAAACTGGTGCGCCATCGAAAGCGAGAGCTTGTACTTGCGCGCTTCCGAAAGGATGCCGGGGATCGAATCGGTCGTGATGTTCTGGAATTCATCGATATACAGGTAGAAAGGCGGACGCAACGCGTGCGGGCTGTCAGCACGCGAAAGCGCCGCCATGAAGAGCTTGCCGACGACGATAAGCCCGATCAGGTTCGCATTCCGTTCTCCGAGACGTCCTTTCGAAAGGTTAACGAGCAGAATCTTCCTCGTATCCATGACCTCGCGAAACTTAAACGAAGATTCCTGCTGTCCGACGATGGGGCGTATGAAATCGTTCGCGGTGAAATCGTCGAATTTGTTCGTGATGTACGGCACGATGTTCTCAAGCGCCGCTTCGCCGCCGGCCTTTGTCGCAATCTCGTTCCAGAACTGATTGACGACGGGATTCATGCTTTTCGCGAGTTTTGCCCGCCTGAACTCGGCGCTCGAAAGGACGCGCGCGATATCGAGTATGGTCGAATCGCTGCTCGGGTCTTCCATCACGAGCAGCGTCGCGTTCCGGAAATACTGTTCGAACGCCGGCCCCATGCTCTCGGGCACGTCGCCATAGAGGCGGCGGAAGATCATGAGAAGCTCGTTGACGATGAACGTCTTCTGTTCGGGCCGTGAAAGGTCGTACTCGAGGAAGTTGAGACCGAAGGGCCTGGAAAGATCCGCCGGATCGAAATAAATAACATCTCCGTATCGCTCCGGCGGCACGCTTGCGAGGATGTCGAGAATATCGGAACCGTGCGGGTCGATGAAACAGCAGCCTTCGCCGTTCCTGATATCCTGGATGATCATCGACTTCATGAGACCGGTCTTACCGGTACCGGTCTGTCCGATGACATAGAGATGCCGCAGGCGATCCTCCGCACTCAGATAGACGCGCGTCTCGTGCCCCCGGTACGTATTGATACCGAGAAGCGTGCCCGCCTGAGGAAGAGTGAGCGGTGCGGGAGCGTGCGTAAAACGTGCTTGTTTCAGATGCGGCGAGGAGCCGGTGTCGAACGTCGGGAAATGATAGACGGTCGTCAGTTCGTGCAGCGAAAGGGGAATCGCGGAAGGAGCCGGGAGCCGGAAAGAGAAATTGTCGAGAATATCCTGCGTGCGCCGGTCTCTTACGCGGGTGAACGAGAGCTTGTTCCCTTGCGTATTCGAAAACTGGTTAAACGCGGCTTCAAGTTCTCCGAGAATCTGTTCGGCTCTTCCCTTTTCCTGCGCTGAGACGACGAGACGCATCGTCGTGTCGACGATGGGTGAGGCGATTTTTTTCTCGATCTGTTCGATATGGGCCTTGTTCGCTTCGATCTGGCGGGTTTCCGCTTCTTTCTCTTTCTCTTCGTCTTTCGGCTTGTCCGAGAAGAGCGTCCGGCCGATATCACGAGCTACTTCTCCGAAGATGGTCTCCGGAGTGGCAAACGCCGCATTACTCTTCTCGCCCTTACGGAGCGCCTGGAGGATTTTCCGGTAATGCTTCACGTACCGGTCGCCTCGCGGCTCGACGATAATCTGGAGCGCGACGCCTTCGCCTTCGTGCTTCACGTTGGCAAAGGCGTTGGTAACCGCATTGATCGGGTCATGATCGAAGTCGGCGTAATCTTTGAGAGGCAGTGCGGGATGCTCGGTGAATGCGGCGACAGACACGACAGAAGCGCCGCTGGAAACGAAGATGTTGTAATCCCTCGGTTGCGGCGTCACATGGGCGTCCGGGAAAACGGCAAGGAGCTGCTTTTCGAAAAGGTCGCGTTTCCCGTTCGGTACGGCGGCGTAAAATTGGAGTTCAGGGCTGTCCGAAGGTATGGCAAGCTCAAGCGCGTAATACGAAGGTTCGCCGGGCAGGGCATCGCCGACGGAAAGGAGTCCCGCATAAAACTGCTCCATCGCGGAAATGAGCTCTTTAAGCGGTCTTGTCTGCTTGTCCGGCCCGCCGTTTCTCGAGCCGGGGAGCGCGATCTCGTAGAGCGTCATGCGGAGCGCCCGAAAACGCGGCGCGCGCTCATCGCCGGAGGAAAGCGGCAATCCTGCAGCCACATAACGCACGAGATATCGGTGAAAATCGTCTGTAAGGTGCGGATCGTGGAGTTTTTCCAATACGGCAAGCGCATTCTTGATGCCTCGTTCTTCGATCGTCCGCTGCAAGCTCTCGATCGCCTGCGTGTCGCTGCCAAGATTAAGTTCGGCAAGTATGCTCGAAGCGGCCGATTCGACCGCCGCCTCGTTCATACGGTATGCCGGTGCAAGCATCTCCTCGGCAGGTCTTGCATGGTGCGCGTGGATTTGTTCGGAAATGATCGCCGGACGCTCGATCGCTGCGTCAGGCCGGACGCTCTGTGCCCGGACCTCCGCTTCCTTGCGAGCCACTTGCTCGCGCAGATATGCAAGCTCTTCTTCCGGCGTGGATAATGTAGGTAACGATTCCATCGGTACGCATAGTATACTGCACGTGAATGCTTGATTTCTTTACCGCTTGTATACATCTCGACCCGATCGGCATCATCAAAGCCGGCGGATACCTCGGGCTTGCGGTGCTCGTCTTTGCCGAGAGCGGTCTTCTCGTCGGTATCTTCTTGCCCGGCGATTCGCTGCTCTTCGTCGCGGGTCTTCTTGCCGCCGGCGGTTTTCTCGAGCCATTGTCGCTCACCTTCATCGTCGTCGGCGCGGCGATACTCGGCGATTCGGTCGGCTACTGGTTCGGCACGCGTATCGGCAGCGCTCTCTTTACCCGCAAGGATTCCCGATTCTTCAAGCAAGCGTACGTCGCGCGAACGCAGGGCTTTTTCGAAACTTACGGCGGACGAGCGATCATCCTCGCACGCTTCGTGCCGATCGTACGCACGATCGCGCCGATCCTCGCGGGAGTCGGTTCCATGCGCTACACGCGCTTTCTCTCGTACAATGCGCTCGGAGGAGTCCTTTGGGGAGCGGGAGTGATCCTGCTCGGGTATTCGCTCGGATCGGTAATCCCGAATAGCGACAAATACGTACTCCCTATCTCGCTTGGCATCATCATCCTTTCTTTCTCGCCCCTCCTCCTGAACCTCGTGCGCGGCAAAAGCAAAAGATTGACACGGCAGTAATAAGTATTAAAGTTTCTCGCGGCTGTCAGAGAGGCGTCATGCCTCTCCTTTTCTGTCCCAAACCGCATGAACCAAGGAGACCGCTATGGACACCGAAGCGCAACTTGCTGCAACCCTTAAAGATGCTGCAATCTCGTATCGCAACAAAACGCTCGTCCCGGAGATCGTTCCCCGACTCTACGGACAACTGATGACGGAACCCGTCATCCTCCAGGTCGTCGAGCCTTTCGTGGCTCAAAGCAGCGAACACCTTCCTCCCGATACTCGTGAGTTGGTAGAAACAAAGCTGAAGTCATACGCATCAAAAGCTCTGAATCTTATGAGCGATTATCCGAACGTGCACCAGGCGAATGGCACGAGCTTCTTAACGCAGGATAACGCGGATGCGCTGCTCACGCTCTTCGTAAACGAAGTCTATGCGCACTTTGCTCCGGACCCGCTCCTGAACTCCCGCGACCTTTCCTGAATGTTCCTCTGAAGAAACCCGCCTCTGCAGCTTCCCTGCGAGGCGGTTTTTTATTATCGAAAGGAACGCGTATCAGCGGCTCCAGAGATGGAAGACCCAGTTTATGACGGAGAGCACGAGGCCGAAGAGGAGCGCCGTCCAGAATCCCGCGACAGAAAATCCGGGGACGAGAGCGGCAGCAAGCATGATGAGGAGCGCGTTGATGACAAGCGAAAAGAGGCCGAGCGTAAGAATCGTAATGGGAAGCGCGAGGAGAAGGAGGGCGGGCCGGATGAAGAGATTGAGCGCGCCCAAGACGATCGCAGCGATAAACGCACCGGTGAGCGTTATGGTCACGCCGGGGACGATATACGCCGCCACGCCGATCGCGAGCGCGGCGACAAGCCAGTGGGAGAAAAGCTTCATACGAGAGAGTGTAGCAAGAAACGGGAATCTTGCATTGCCGCCGCCTTCCTCAAGCTCGGGCTCGCGTCCCTCCGCTGAAGGGAATCCCGTGAGGAAGAATATCGCCGCGATCGTCGAAAGAGGGACCGCAAGCACGATACCGAGCGACCCGACGATAGCCCGCGCGATCTCCGTCGCGAACATCTCGCGGTTTATCGTCTCCAGAAACGTCTCGCCCCCGTAAGACTGGAAAAGCAGAAGGAGCGGGAGCGCGGCGCCGACATAGGCGATTGCGAGCGTATTGACGAGCGCGCCGATATGCTCCCGGCCCATACGCATCGCCCGCGCGAAAAGCTGGTACGGAGACACGTGCGGCGAAGCCCGCAGGAGCTCTTCCACCGCGACGGCCTGCCCTATCGCCGCGTCGTACAGGATCCCGAGCGCGCCGATAAGCATCGCGCCGAGAAGAAGGCCGATGAAATCAAAATGTCCGTGCATGGCAAAACTGAGATCGACGGTGTTTTCGTCGGAGATACCCGAAAGCTGCAGCGCGCCTATCACCGCATGCGCGATGAATGTCGTAACGACAACCGTCGCGATAAGCCCGAGAACGGCGGCGCTCGTCGTACGGTTTATGCCATGCGTGAGGAAAGATCCGAAAATGACGATAAGGGAAGAGACGCCGAAAGCGACCAGGAACGGATTGTATCCGGCCACGATACCGGGAAGGAGCACATAGAACACGAGCATGATGCTCGCGGAAAGGGCGAGGAGCCCCCGCAGCCCGGTCCAACCGCCGATAAGGATGACGGCAAGAACGAATAAGCCGAGCAGCATCCCGAGCGCATTCAGACGGTCAGGCTCAAGCATGACGTAGCGGTCGGCTCCCGCGCTTCCGCTGCGGGTCAGGAAGAACGTGTCACCGGGGCGCAGCGGAGAACGATCGTTCTCCACCGTCACGGTCTTTCCTTCATCGCTTCCGGAGAGGACGAGCGCCGAAAGCATCTGGTACGTCGCCGAATTGTCGGTACCGGGTATATTCCTGATCTGCGTGCTCTCGACGGAAAGCACGCGCGCTTTCTCGACAGAGACGGATGATTCGCTCGAAGTCGCCGTCGCCGGTGCGGAAGCTTGCGCGTGCGTAACGGTTACGGGAAGCGCGAGGAGAAAAAGCGGAATGACGAGGATACGGAACATAAGGAAAGCCGGGCGGGATTATCCGGCAAGATGCACGACAACATAGAGAAGCAGCGCGCCAAGGAGCGTCATGACGGTCGTAAGGGCTCGCGGATGCCGGTGGTGGCTTTCGGGAATAAGGTCGCTCGACGAGAGATAGAGGAAGGTGCCGACGAAAACCGCAAGCACGAGGCCGATGAGCGAATCGGGAATGCGGAAAAGGAGCGTCGAAGCGACGCCGGCAACCGGCGCGAAAGCGTCAACCAGAAGCCAGTGAAAAGCTTTTTTCCGCGTGCCTCCGTTGCGCAGCACGAGACTCACCGTGTTGATGCCGTCGGAAAAATCATGCGTCAGTACCGCAGCCGTGATGACAACCCCGAGCGCTACGGAAGCCTGGAATCCTATCCCGATAGCAACGCCGTCAAGGAAGCTATGCGCCGAGAGCGTAAGCGCGCCGAATGAGCCCCGGGAATCGTTCACGATTCCTTCGTCCTCCTCGTGCGTGTGCAAGAGTATGAGCCGATCGAGGATGAGATACCCGAAAAGCCCGAACGCGACAAAGAGAGCTACGGTCGAAGCGCTGTGATACGGCGTGCCGAACCGTATCGCTTCGGGAAGAAGGTCGAAGAGCGCGACGCCCGCGACAGCACCGGCAGAAAAGCCGAGGATAAGATGCAGCTTGTCGCGGAAACGGAGCGCGAACGATCCGCCGATGAGCGTAGCAAGCGCTGTCGAAGCGGCGATCAGGAGGAGAATCATACCGCAGAGAGCCCGTATTTAGGCTTTATTTTGCCAACTCCGTGTCGATTGCCGCCTTGAAGTTCGCGTAAGGGTATGCGCCCTGGATGAGCTGTGTGCCGATGATGAAGGAAGGCGTCGCATTGATGCCGAATTTCTGCGCTTCGGTCCGGTCGGCATCGATTGCCGTGTCATACGCAGCTTTGTTGGCCGCGACAGTCTCTTTCACCTTGTTTACGTCGATACCGGAAACCGATCCCGTCACCTTCAAGAGCCACGCGAGGTTCGCGCTCGCGTCGAGGCTGTTCTCTTGCGGCTGCTCGGCATAAAACGCGGTGCGCCAGGCGAAGAACTTGTCAGGATAGAGCGCCCATATCGCACGGGCGTACTCGGCATCGACCATAGAGTTCGGGCCAAGGAACTCGAAATCCTTGAAGACGACTTTGACTTTTCCGGCGTTCACATAATCCTGGATGATCTGCGGCAGTGTCGTGACTTCGAACTGCTTGCAGAAAGGACACTGGTAATCCGACCACTCGACGAGCGTAACCGGCGCGTTCTGATTTCCGATATAAGGCTCTCCGTCGAGAGATACGTCTTTGACGTTTACCGCCTGTCCCGTCCCCGCGCTCGGTGCCGCTGGTGCAGCGGGGTGCGACCCGTTCCAAAAAACCGCGCCCGCGATAAAAAGGCCCGCAAGCACCACCGCTGCCGGCAAAAGCAGCTTATTGCTCATCTCATTGGTATTCATATGCTTACCATGCTACCACACGCCGTTTTCCCCTGCTATCCGACTTAATAACAGGCTATGCGGACTTCACTGGTATTGGATAAAGATAGGCTCGGGAGTAAGCGAGAGGACCTCGGCGGGAGTGAGCATGCCGGTTGAGGGGGGTTTCAGGTCGTTTTTATAGAAGAGCTTGATGCCGGTAAATTGCACCGGTTCGGGATAGATGACCGAATTGTATGTTCCCCGCTTCTTCGCTTTCGAACCCCAACCATCCATATCCATGACTATCTCGACTTCCGGCAGCGGCTGTATCTTCTTGTAGCGAGTGACCATCGCTTCCGTAAAACGATGCACGATGAGGATCTTGGGCGGCAAGTGGTATTCGCGGACAAGCCCGGCAAGGTATTGCGCGGCGTAATTTATGTCGGATGCGTCGAACGTGCCGATAACCGTACCCGGCGGGTTCCCGTATTTCATGGAAAACTCCGGGTCGATAGCAAGCTCGACCTGCGGCAGCTTGAGATAAGGTTCAAGGAGCGGAAGCTCTTCTTGCAAAGTGCTGAGCCCGACCTGTACGTCGAGGATCGTGAGCCCGTGCACCTGATCGGCAAGCTGGATCGTCTTCTCGATCTGGTCATCAGGCATTCTTAACCGATATTTCCCGTCCTTGCCCGGGCTCCCCTGCGCGACAACCGCGATATACTCGAGCGCCGGCAAGACCGGCGTGGAAGGATCCGCCACTTCCCAGCTTTTTACTTCCGCACCAAGCATCGCGAGCATCTGTTCTGGCGGGTATTCGCCCAAGACTCCCATCTGTTTCGAATAGTAATTGCCGTAATAGGCGACGATGCGCTTAAAAGGCAGGATGGCGCCGGCATCCGGATACACCGTCTTTACCGGCCAGAGCCGCATGGTCGAAGACGCCTCCGGTACGGTCGTCGAAGCCGTCAGAACCGCAACGGTCGTCGTGCTCTCGTGGGCAAGGGCCAGGAGCCGCGCGTCATATGCGGCCTTGTCGAGCACCGGCAAAGGGATGAAACGCTCCGGCGTATCCGATGCCGTCGAACGGTATTCCGTCGCGAAAAGGTTCGTGTAGCTGAAAACGTAGGCGAATGCGAATACTGCGATCCCTACGCCTGCCCCACGCAATAGTGCCGTCACCATGGTTAAAATTAATAATAAATATTGAGTATATTCTAGCCGACGCGTAAGGAAAACGCTAAAAAATCGACAAGGGAGCACATGCGTGCTATTCTCGCATCTGGATGTTCCTTGTAGCGTCTGAGGATCATCGTACCTGCCCGAAAGGGTCTCTCTACCACGTTCAAGCAAAAGGAAGAAGAAGTATGGAAAAGAGGAATTCGCCCGAAAAGAATGAAAATGTCATCGGGGAAAAAGAAAAGGTCTTAGTCATCGACGATAGGATCGGCTTCAACGGGAAACCGCGAAAACCGCTCTGTCCGGAAATGCTCAGAGAGTTTGAGAAGATGCTCGCCTGTAAAGATATCCAGACGTGACGTTATAAACGAATCTCCGCAGATTGCGGGGATTTTTCTTTGCCTCGATGCAACCGATGCCTTTTAGTTTGAAACAAACGTTTGCTCCGGGTAGTATTAAAAAAGAGAGGTGTCGTCTCTATGGCGGCTGATGATTTGTTCTTTAACTTTCTTTAAAGGAGAGACCTGATGAAGAAACCTGTACCCGTCTTTTGTTTGACTCTAGCTTTGTTTTTGTCCCCCGGTCCCGCATGGAGTCAGACAAAAAGCGAGAAAGGAAATGCTTCCTGGCTGAAGGGCGTGCGAGCTTCGGCAACGCGCGTCGTTGCGCGATATAGCGCCACTATCACGGCTTTCGCAAAACGCTATGACATCCCGAGCGAGTGGCTTGGCGGTATCATGCTTGTCGAAAGCTCGGGGGATGCCCGCGTACCAGGCGGGCTCATGCAAGCCGGAGAAAGCGCCAAGCGCGCCACAGGGATATGGTGCGACACGCGCGATCCCCGCTGCTCGATCGAGATTTCGGCAGCGTACCTGAGAGAACTCAGAAAGATGTACGGTAACAACTGGCCGCGGATCGTGCTCGCCTACAACAGAGGGCCGGGCGGCGTGCGGAAAGTCAGAGATCCGTATCGACACCAGTATCTCAGCCGGTTTACGTATGCGCTTGTCGTGTATAACGATGCATGCGCGCACAGGTAGGAAACCGAGGTTCTGCCCCCGCATTCCATGCGGGGGTTTTTCTATACTAAACCCGATCAGTGCCCCGCCATCGGCTGTTCGACCCCGTTAAAGATAGCGGGATTAGCCGGTCCTGTTACATGGAGCACGCCCCAGGCACCGCGGTCGATGCGCGCGAGCGCGTGATCGACGAGGACATAATTGCCCGGTTCAAGCAGCTTGAAGTCGACGACGGTCGCGCCGCCGGCAGGAACGAGCGTCGTCTGCACATCGGTCAAAGGCGGACTTGTGAGCGAGCCCTCTTCGTACACATGGTCGAATATCTCGCCGATGACATGGAAGCTCGAGATGAGGTTTACCCCGCCATTCCCGAAAAAGATGCGCACCGTCTGCCCCGCTTTCGCCTGCATCGTACTTGTTCCGGTGAGCGCTCCCGTGCGGCCATTGAAAACGATGTACTGCGGCGTTCCGGCGAGAAAAGCGTCGGAATCGAATATCTGGAGACCCTGCTGGCCGAGGAGGCCGGTCGTGTAGAACTCGCCCTGCATGACATAGAACTCCTTATCGACTTTCGGCAGGCCGCCCTTCGGCTCGACGAGGATGAGGCCGTACTGCCCGTGAGCCATGTGCACCGCCGGATCCGGATTCGCGCAGTGATAGACGAAAAGCCCGGGGTGAAGCGCGGTGAAGGTGAGAGTTTTCGTTTCGCCCGGTTTTGCGGAGAGCACGCCGGCCCCGCCGCCCGGGCCGATGACGGCATGGAAATCGATCGTGTGCGAGTGCAGGCTCGTCGCGTCGTTATGGAATGTCACGACGACCGTATCGCCCTGCATCACTCGCAGGAACGGCCCGGGCACGGTACCGTCGAATGTCCAGTAATTCTGGTACACACCGGGCGCAATCTCGCCGATGACCTCCTTCGCGGTGATGCTCACGTGGTCGGTCGTGGTCGCCGTACGCGTTATGGGCGGCGGAATGTCATTCGGGTTGCGAGCGATGTCCTTCACCTGTTCGAACTGACCGAAATGCCGGAAGAAGGCGATGATGTTTCCAAACGGAAGCCCGGGGCTTCCGGCAGGGCCGTAACTGGTGATGAACGAGGTCGAACCGAAACCGCGCGGAAGGCCGTTTGGAACGTAGAAGAAAATAAAGATACCGATGAAGACCGCGCACAAGAGAAGCGTAATCCGGAGAGAATGGAATCGACGGAGAATGATGAAAAGCAGGGCCGCAGCCGCGCTAAACGCGATTACGAGACCGAGCGTCCGAATAAAGACGTACGAGAGGAGAGAAAGAAGGACCATTCTTTTAGTATAGAGTGGATATCAGGTATCGCCGCGCCACGGATGGGATAACTTCGCCATAAGTTCCTCGGAACCTTCCGGGGCGGGATAGATGCTCGTGGGTTTCTGCGTCCTAGACCCGTCGTTGCTTTACTCTTCAGAAAAGCGTTGTTTTGACGTGTCTCGGGCGCTAGCACGAGTTGGCTGGGGGACTAGGAGTCGAACCTAGATTGAGGGCTTCAAAGGCCCCTGTCCTACCATTAGACGATCCCCCAATACGTTACGCAACAACACTGTATCACTTGTCTGAAAAGAGTTCGAGAACGGCGAGCTCCAAAGGAAGGGCCGGTATCGGCGCATAGCGAACGTGTTCCGTGGCGGCGAGGAAGGCAAGAAGCGTCCGGTGGGTGATTCCCTGCTCTTTTTTCGCCTCGACTTCGAGCACGGCAAAATCATCGGTGCCGAGTTCGTCCTTAAGCGCGGCATGGAGTTCCGGCGCATAGCGAATAAGGAGCGTTGCGCGGAGCGTCTCGATGACAAGCTCAAGGAAGAGCCTCATGTCGACATCGGCGTGGGATGCCCGTTCGATAATCGCGAGTGCCGCACCCCGATCACCTTCGGAGAGCGCCGCGACAAAAGAGAGCACTTGTTCCCTCTTCGGCGCGCCCGTAAGCGATTCGACGTCTTCTCGAGAAAGGGCCGCTGGGTTATCTTTCGACACTCCGGACGCCGCGCTTGCTTCTTCAAGCGGGCGGAGCACTTTCTGCAAGACAGAGAGAGCGTCGCGATACGAGCCTTCCGCGAGAAGTGCGATGAGCTCCGCGGCGTCGCTTGTGAGCGCGTATCCCTCTTTCTTCGCGACAACGGTTACGGTCTTCGCGAGCACCTGACGCGACGGCTTCCTGAACTCAAACACCTGGCAGCGCGACTGCACTGTCTTTGGGACTTTCTCAAGCTCGGTCGTCGCAAGGATGAAGACGGCGTATGCGGGAGGCTCTTCGAGCGTCTTTAGAAACGCGTTCCATGCGCTTTTCGAGAGCATGTGCGCCTCGTCGAGAATATATACCTTGTATGGCGACTCGAACGGCAGCGTATAGACGCCTTCGGTAAGCGAACGGATATCCTCGACGCTGTTGTTGCTCGCCGCGTCGATCTCATAGAGGTCATTCGGGGTGCAGCCGATCGCCTGAGCGAAGATGCGCGCCACCGACGTCTTTCCAAGGCCTCGCGAACCTGCGAAAAGGTACGCGTGTCCGATGCGTTTCGTCTTCACTGCATCCTCAAGCGGCGCCGTCACGTGTTCTTGGCCGATGACATCCGAAAACGAAGCGGGGCGATACGCGCGATACAGGGATTGATGCGCCATAGATAGCGGCACTATAGCACGGGCATGAAAAGAAGGCGGCCGCATCGAGGACGAAGCGGCCGCTTACATTTTAAGACAGGAGCGCAAACATGAAGGTTTGCGTGCCTTCGCACCATTTGAATCCGCACCTTACCGATTCCTTATCATAGACGATGTGCATCCTCTGCGCCCGCGCGATACTCTCCTTGCGAGAGAGCGCACAGCCGACTTCCGGATTCCCGAGCGGATAATAATCCGATTGTCGGGCGGGAAGCACATGGACCGTCTCGATCCCCAGTATGCGGCCGAATGAGATAGCGACGCGATACAGGAGCCTCTCCCAATGGAGCGGGCGAAGATGTTCCTTTCTCCCCCGCACGCCTTGCACCTGCCGGACGACGAGACGGTTCGACCTGATCTCGAAGCCGATAGCGGCGATCGGGATGACCGCTGACCCTTCCCGTGCGCAGAGCACGAACCCGAAGCTGGTTTCCCAGTAGATCTCCGGATGCGGCATGCGCCGGCCAGAGTTTCTTGCGGCCGAAAAATCAAGCAGGTATCGGCTTGCGTTATGACGATGCGTTTGCGACTTCTTTATGTGTTCTTCGATGAGCGCGTGAAAACCGTCAGGCGCGCTTCGGGACAGGAAGTCGCGGATTCCCTGTGCCCGCGCGGCAAAACGACGTTCAAAGAAGTTCTGCAGAAGGGCGATAGGATTCACAGGATTCTCCCAGAGTTTTTCCGAAGCTAGTGTGCTACAAACGAATTTTTTGTCAACATGCCCTCAAGGGCTCGTTTCGTTCTCTCCAGACGCTTCAGTCTGTATTCGACGGTCCGGCACACAGGTTCTTGGACGAAAGTTTCCAATTCTTCATGAGGTTGATTGCCTGTTCATGATTCCATAGTGCTTCACGTTTATTCGAACCCCTTTCTTTACCCGGGCGGATACGAAAAGCCCATCCTGGGTGAAACCGACACCCTCGAGCACTTTGGCGATGCCGATGTTGCCCGCCTCTGCCTCAGCGCTCACACGCATGAGGCCAAGGGTATCGAAGGCGTAGTCGACAATTGCGCGCACGACCTCGGTCGCCGCACCTTTGCCCCACCAGGTCTTGTCGCCGATGACGATGCCTATCTCCGCAATCTTGTGATACTCGTTTATGTCGGTGAGCGCCACCGTGCCGATGGTCTCACCAGTTTTCGTTTCGATCGACCAGTAGCGGCCTTCTTCATCGGCTTCGCATTCTTTAATGTATGCGTACTGTCCGGCGATATCCTGCGACTCGTTCATCGGCTCGGGCATGTGCTCCTGCACCGCTTCGTCCACGTCCCACTTCTGCCAGAGCTCCGCGTCCGACTCTTTGAAGGGACGGATGAGATAATGCTCGGTCTCAAGGATCGGCGATTTCATGAGGTGAGTATAGCAAACATCGGTCACGCTGATGTTAGAGTACCGTCATGAAGATAAGACCGGTAAAACAGAAAGACGATACGGCCTGCGGCCCGACTTCCATTCTTATGGCCAGCCGTTATTTGGGTACGAAACTCATCTTCGAAGAGATGAGGACAGTATAACGCTCTCAGAGCCAGAGACAGGCAGGCTGGTCACCTTAGAAAAGATGAAGTTCATATGGCTTTGGATGAGTTACGACGATATGTGGTATCCGGAGAAGGATACCGATATCAAACTGCGATAGATGTGTGTACTGAAAAAGAAAAAGCTCAAGTAGGCGTTAACCTTCTTGAGCTTCAGAGCGACAATACTAGCCGTGGATGTATGCTAGCAAAGCCATGAGAACATGGAACACCAGACTGCTGGTTATGTCTCGATGATCCTGGTCTGGGCACAATTCCACAATGTCAATACCGATTACCTCATTGTGTAGGCACACAGCTTCGAAAAGCCGCAACAACTGGCGTGGTTGCATGCCCATGGGAACGGGAGTGCCGGTTCCCGGCGCGTAGACGGGATCAAGAACGTCTACGTCCAGCGAGATATAGCACTTCTTTCCCACCGGAAGACTTGCGACGACCTGTGCCCAGCTGCTCTCGATCTCGGCTTGCATAACGGTCGTGCATCGATTGTTTTCTTCCGGCGTCCCGGGAAAACCCCGTATGCCAAGCTGAACGATCGTATGCGTTTGGCATGTATGCAACATCCGCCGCATCACGTTGCCATGGTGGTGAGTGGTCCCAGGAATCCATTCCCCGAGGTCGGTATGGGCATCGAAATGCACCACAACCGTCTCTCCACCGTGCACACTCGCGCAGCCAGCGATAGCCGGCTCAGAGATGGAATGATCACCACCGACACAAACCGGGATGCCGCCTCTCTTGCAAATTTCCGCAGTCGCACGCTTTATGCGAGAAAAGAATCGCTCCGGAGATTCTCCAAGGATGTGAGAAACGTTCCCCACGTCCACGAACTGACTACCCACAAGCGTCATGCGGCCTAGTTCTGCGTTGAACCAGCCACGATTAGCGCGCGTGAAGATGCCGCGATCATAGGTCAGGAAACGACCCGAGATTTCCCGGAGCTTGTTCGGTCCTAGTTTCGCGCCTGATTTGCCGGTAGTACCGAAGTCCACTCCGGCCCCACAGAACACGAACGCGCCAGGAACCACCTCTTCCAACTTACCCGAAGGGCAGCAAACGAAGGTCAGTGGCTGAACTGCGACCACATCGCTATCCGCCAGTTCCTGAGAACGTGCCAGCAACGAATCCTTCTCGCCGCTCCAACAGAGGACCGACTGCATAATCAACTCATCGACATATACTGCAATCGATCGTTGATCTGCTTGATCCTCAATCCCGAGCGCGCAGTATAGCTCGTCCAAGGTGATTGGGGTCTGGCACATCCGTAACAGATATAGCGCTTGTTCGTTTACAGATACTCGTGTGCCAGCAATACTATTGAAGATGACCTGTTCGCCGATTTTTGCATCGTACGATTCAAGTGCCAAGTGAGCTGAGAGCTCAAACGTGCGTGACGTTCGGTTGTCCATCGGTAATCTCCTCATCTGATTGCGTGCCGCAGACGGCACAGTCGTGACGTTTGCGGTATGCCCGCAGGTGCAGGCCATAGGTCAGAAAGTCGACTTCCGCTGCCTGGTTAATCAGGGTCGGCGGAGCGAAACCTGTCATGACCTTGAGCGCTTCTATGACATGGTAGTTCGCGATAATGGCACTGATTGCCCCCAGATTCCCGCCCTTTATTTGGGCGGGAGTGACCTGTAGGTGTATATACCCCGCAGAACGTAGTTGATGCTCGAGCGTATGCTCATAACACAACCAGCACCCTGACCGTTTTGGAACGATAGTCGGGCCGATAAACCCTAAGTGACCATCGTATCCGCCACACAAGATGTGTGGAATCCCTCTTGGATAACATGCTCTGGAAACGATACGGTTTATCTCGTCCGTCCCGGGTTCATCAGCACAGCAAATCACAAGATCGGCACCTGTGGCTACCTCCGAGCAAGCTTGAAGAGAATCCACCAGACGATGCACCTGCTCCACCTCAAGCGCCGGATCGACGAGCCGCAATTTCTGAGCAAGCATCTCTGCCTTAGGCAGGCCGATACAGGCTATGTCGTATAGGCATTGCCTGTTTAGGTTCGCTAACTCGACCACATCATTGTCCACTAGCGTCAGCTTCTTTACCCCTGCCAGCACTAGACCGTATGCGACCCAACTGCCGATACCGCCAAGACCGATGATAGCTACGTGAGAAGCATCTATCGCCTCTTGCATGTCGGGACTTTCGTCGTTTGCAAACCCGGCAAGAAAATTCGCTTGGGTCGCAAAGCGGGTTCCCTCATAGCGATCGTAGATACGGTCACGTGTACGCAGCAATTTCTGGTCGTACAATAGTGCCGCCAAGCCACTTACGGACGCTTCGCTCACGCCAATCGCCGTTGATATATCGGCTATCGTGTGAGTTCCGTCGAACATCCGGACGCATCGCAGCGTATGCGCATCAACCTCGAAAGGCATGATCACACTGCTGCTTTCGACCAGGAAGTTGAGTTCATATCCACCTGCCAACGGCCGATACAGGACGGATATGCCATCTCTAATGGCAGGTTTCATGAGACTCTCCTTTCAGACGTGAAAGGGGATCGCTCGCGCAATCCCCCTAGTTGTAACCGACCTGAGATTAGGCGCGGCGGTGACGGAGACCCCGCATGTATGCGTCGTCGGAACGACGCGCCAACGGGGTGATTTTCAGCTCAGCGACCTTGAACTTGAAGGGTTGCTGATTGGCGCTGGTGCTGGGCTTCTGATTCCCGGCGTTTGCGGTTGCGGTGTGCATATTCATCTCCATGATTGACGTCAACGAACGGATAAGAACCATTTCCTATCCACAAGAAATCTACAACAAAGCGCGATAAAAGTCAATGTAAACGCCCGCAAGTTCTGCGGCGTTCTCGGCCTCCATGAGCTGCGCGCGTAGCGGAGCCGCGCCTTCAAACCCGATAACGAACGCCTTGATGTGCTTCTTGAGTATCGAAAAATTCTTCGGCGGCGAGAGCTTCTCGAAAGCGTACGCAAGCTCCATAAGCGCCGAAAATTTCTCTTCGCGCGGGACATCGTCAGCTTTTCGTCCGGCAAAAACCCACGGATTGCCGAAAAGCGCGCGACCGAGCATAGCACCGTCGCATCCCGACGCCGCAACTTTCGCCTTCGCATCCTCGAGATCGCTCACGTCCCCGTTTCCGATGAGCAGCACTTCCGGATCGACGGCATCGCGGATCTCTACCGCCTTTTTCATGAGATTCCAATCAGCCGGCACGAGCGAGAGGTCTTTGCGGGTACGTAAATGGAGCGTGATGGCGGCCGGAGCGGCCTTAAGAAGCGTCGGGAGCCACTCATCGAGAGTCTCTTTGTGGTATCCGACACGGGTCTTGACGGAAACCGGCAAGCCGCTCGCTCTTTTCGCGGCATGGATAACCGCCTGCGCGATTTCCGGAGTCCGTATCATCGCGGAACCGCAGCCTTGTTTCTCGACACTCGCATCCGGACAACCCATATTGATATCGATGCCGTCAAAACCGAGCTTCTCGATAAGGGCGGCGGCGTACGCGATCATATCGGGATCGCTTGAGAATACTTGCGCGACGATCGGGCGTTCGGCAGGGCTCTTCTTGAGGTCGCGCATGAGCGGATTCTCTTCATCAGGCACCTTCTTTATCTCGCGCGTATGGTAGAGCCCGTCCGCTGAAACGAACTCGGTCCAGAAGACATCGGGTGCGCCGCGGGCCGCGACAAGCGCGCGAAACGCCGCATCGGTCACGTCCGCCATCGGCGCCATGACGAAAAAAGGTTTTGGCAACTTGCTCCAAAATGATGCCATGATTATTTCTGGTTCCGCTTGAAATAGATCTTCCCGCTGAAGCGGAGGTCGACATATTCGAGCGTCGGATCGGAAAGGTTCAACTGCCCTTTCGCGGATACGAGCGCATTAAGAGCATTCTGTTCGTCGCCGAGAAGATAGGTGATGCGCGGACCGCTTAGGCCCTGTGCTGGGGCGGTGAGGAAGAAATCGGCCTCGTCGCCCCGGATGACGATGGTCTTGACCGCGGGACCGAGCGAACCGACTTGTCGTGCGAAATCGAAAATGGCGGGAATCCGGTCGGCATCCCGAAGCGTCTCACCGACAGGCCCCGATGACGCGTTCGGAAGCGCGTCGAAAAGGACGAAAGGCGTGAGCGTCTGGTCGGGATTCGGTTCAGGCGGGCTTGAAGACGAGGCGGGACCCGCAGGTGAAAAGGGCTCCGTTGCCGTCGCATAGAGAAAGCCGCTCGCGTCGAAGAGGTAGCAATCGCCGCTTGCGGTAAGAGACGCTTCTGAAAGAGGAGTGCTCGCAGGCGAAGTCGTCGCGGAAGAGGAGCCGCACCAGCGAGCGACGGGCGTCCGGTCGTCCACTTTGATGGAGAGTCCGGTGAATCCGTTTCTGGATATCGAGACGGCTGCTACGCCCGTGTATGTCGAAAGTATGTCCGTGCGTATGCGTGCTTCCGGGAAAAAGAAGGTCGAGTCGCGCGGGATGATGCCGAAATAGCTTCCCCGCATGGCGGTTTCCGCTATCGCCGCGAGCGAAGGATCTGCTCCGTGCACTTCGACGCGCGAGATACGGACAGCCGGCTGCCACAACCCGTAGATCCCGATCCCTAAGAGAACGAAAAAGAGGACGGTGAGCGCGAGGAAAGAACGGTAACGACGTCTGCGGCGGCGCACCGCAAGCCGTTCATTACCGTACCCCCTCGATGCGATCCTTGCCGACATACGGCACAAGAGCTTTCGGCACCGTGACCGTGCCGTCGGGCTGCTGATAATTCTCGATGATGGAGACGAGGATGCGCGGGGTCGGTATGGCGGTCGAATTCAGCGAGTGCGGGAATTTCAGATTCCCTTCCCCGTCGCGGTACCGTATGTTGAGCCGCCGCGTCTGGAAATCGTGGAAATATGACGCGGAACTTATTTCCCTGTACGTGCCCTCTCCGGGAACCCAGAGCTCGATGTCATATTTCTTCACCTGACCGAGCCCGAGGTCGCCGCCGCAGTTCACTACGGTGCGATACGGGATCTCGAGAAGCTCGATAAACTCCTCGGTATTGCGGTTAAGCTGTTCGTGCAGACGGACAGATTCATCGTGTTCGGCCTTACAGAGCGTGACCTGTTCCCATTTGAAAAACTCATGGACGCGGATGAGGCCGCGCACATCTTTTCCGTGCGCGCCCGCTTCGCGCCGGAAACAGGGAGAGAACGAGAGGAACCGGACAGAGTCCGCAGACAGGTCGATGATCTCGTTCATGTAATAAGCCATGCTCGCGACTTCCGCCGTTCCGGCGAGATACTCTCCGTCCTGCGTCTTGTAAAGGTCCTCTTCTCCTTGCGGGAGGTAGCCGGTACCGAGAAACGCTTCTCGACGCACCAGGGAAGGAACGCTCATGGGTTCGAGCCCCTTGAGAGAGAAATGCTTGAGCGCGAGCTGCCAGACGGCGTTTGCGAGAAGGACCCCGTCGCCCTTGAGGAAATAACCGCGGAACCCCGCGACCTTCGCGCCGCGCTCGAAATCCGCGATGCCAAGCGCGGTCATGATCTCGACATGATCCTTCGGAGCGAAAGCGAACGTCGTCGGTTCGCCCCATCTCTTCACTTCGAGATTGTCCGCGTCGCTGTCGCCATCGGGTACCGATATGTCCGGGATGTTCGGTACCGTGAGCATGAGCTTCTGCCACTCCTCCATCACGGTCTTCAGTGCCGCATCGATCTCAGCCATGCCGGACTTGAGATGCCGCATCGCTTCGAGCAGTTTTTCGCGTTCCGCGCCTTGTGCGCGGCGCATTTCGGAACTTCGCCGGTTCTGTTCGGCTTTCTTCGTATCGAGCTCGAATCGGAGCGCCTTGCGCTTGTCATCGACGGCAAGAAGCTGGTCGATATCGACATTTATATGCTTCTTCTCCGCACCGGCTTTCACGATATCGGCATTTTCCCGTATGAAATGAATATCGAGCATGTTCACCAAGTATACTCTACTCTATGGAGATACGTGAACTCGTGCGCGAAGAGCTTCCGGAACAATTGCTCGAGATACCGCAGCCGCCGGAACGGCTGTGGCTGCGCGGGTCCTTGCCGAACCGCGGGGAAAGACTGCTTACGGTGGTCGGCTCGCGTGCGATGACAAGTTACGGGAGAGAAGCGTGCGAGAAGCTCATCGCCGGACTTGCCGGATATCCCGTCTCGATAGTTTCCGGTCTTGCGCTCGGCATCGACACCTGTGCGCATAAAGCGGCGCTTGCCGCCGGTCTCCACACCATCGCCATACCGGGATCCGGTCTCGATGACAGCGTCCTTTATCCGAGGTCGAATCGCGCTCTGGCAAACGACATCGTGAAAGCCGGCGGCGCGCTCATAAGCGAACACGAGCCGCTCTACGCCGCCCGAGCATACGACTTCCCTTCAAGGAACCGCCTTATGGTCGGGCTTGCCGATGCGGTCCTCGTCATCGAGGCCGGTCCGAAATCAGGCACGCTCATCACGGCGCGTCTTGCAAGCGAATACAATAGGGAGCTGCTTTGCGTCCCTCATCGCATCGGCGATCCGCACGCGTTCGGCCCCCACCTTTTCATCCGCCTCGGCGCGGCTCTCGTGAGCGAACCGCTCCATATCCTCGAAGCCCTGAAGATACCTCCGCGGGAAGAAACCGAGACAACATCCGCTCCGAGACTCGAGGGTATCGAGCACGAGGTGTGGACACAGCTCGCCGAATCGAAAACGCGCGACGAAATCCTTCGCGCGGGGTTTGGCGACCCGGGAGAGGTCCTCACCGCGCTCGTTACCTTGGAACTGCGCGGGCTCATTACGGAAGAATTCGGGGCCTGGCGCAGGACGTAAAAAATGCAGAACGGGCCGCCTCATTACACACGGACCACTTGACCGTTCCTAGGTATACGCGTTATGAGTGAACACATGAGCAAACGGCTTGTTATCGTCGAATCGCCCACCAAAGCGCAGACCATCGGCCATTATCTTGGCAAGGACTATACCGTTCTCGCTTCGGTGGGGCACGTGCGCGACTTGCCGAAATCGAACAAAGACGCGGTCGATATCGAAAACGGCTTCGCTCCACGTTATGTCGTTCCTGCCGAAAAGCGCGATATCATCGAAAAGATAAAACAAGCCTCGACGAAAGCCGACGAGGTGTATCTTGCGACCGACCCGGACCGCGAAGGAGAGGCGATAGCATGGCACCTGAAGGAAACGGTCGGGCTCACGCGCCCGAAGCGTGTCGTCTTCCACGAGATCACCAAAACCGCCGTCGAAGAAGCGCTTGCCCACCCCCGCACGATCGACGAACACCTGCGTCGCGCCCAAGAAGCGCGGCGTGTCCTCGATCGCATCGTCGGCTACGACCTTTCCGGCCTCATCTGGAAGAAGGTACGCTACGGATTGTCAGCGGGGCGCGTGCAGTCCCCGGCGCTCCGTATCCTCGCGGAACGTGAGCGCGAGATCGAGGCATTCATCCCGAAGACATATTTCGTATTGCAGGCGGCTTTCGGGTCAAAAGCCGGAGAATTCAACGCTGTCTGCGCCGAACAGCCCGCGACCGAAGAAGAGGCTCGACGGATCGTACAAGCCGGACGGAGCGCTTCCTGGCATGTTGCAGCCCTTTCCGAAAAAACCGAAGAACGGCATCCTCGACCGCCCTTCACGACCTCGACCCTGCAGCAAGCGGCTTCGACACGTCTCGGTTTTGCACCGTCGCGCACGATGCGCGCCGCACAAAAGCTTTATGAGGCCGGTCATATAACGTATATGCGCACTGACTCGGTGAACCTCGCGCGCGAGGCGGTAGCGGCGATGGCTGCCGTCATTGAAAAAGAGTATGGGAAGGAATACCTCACCGTACGAACATTCAAGACGACGAGCAAGAATGCCCAGGAAGCGCACGAGGCTATAAGGCCGACCGAGGCGCTCCGCGCACGCGCAGGAACTTCATCGGATGAAGAACACCTCTACGAGCTCATCCGCACGCGGGCGCTTTCTTCGCAGATGGCAAGCGCACGGATCGTACGCACGAACATCGCGGCAAAAGCCGATGCCGATATACCTCTCTTCAATGCGAGCGGTTCGCGCACCCTCTTCCCCGGCTGGCTTGCGCTTGATACGAAAGCGCGCGGCGAAGATGTCGAGCTTCCGCACCTCAGCGAGGGCAACGCTCTGACGCTCGTATCGCTCGAAGCCGAAGAGAAACAGACTGAACCGCCGAACCGCTACACCGAAGCCGGACTCATCAAAGAGCTTGAGAAGCGGGGTATCGGCCGGCCTTCGACATACGCCTCCATCATGAAGACCATCATCGACCGCGGCTATGTCGAGAAGACAGGACGGACGCTCACTCCCACCGCGACCGGCATGGTCGTTTCCGGTTGGCTCGAAAAACATTTTCCCGAATACGTAAGCGACACGTTTACCGCTACCATGGAGGACGAGCTCGACGAGATCGCGCGCGGCGAACGCGGCTACGTCGAAACGCTCAAAGAATTCTACGGTCCGTTCGAAAAAGCCGTGCACGCGAAGGAAAAATTGCCGAAAGCCACTTCGCTCGGCGATGTTCCGGACACCTTCCCTTGTCCGTTGTGTGGAGGCCCGATGGAATACAAGCTCGGCCGCGGAGGGGTTTTCATGAGCTGCAAACGCTATCCGGATTGCACCGGCGCGCGAACGGAAGAAGGGGTCGAGTTGAAAAACGAAGAGCCTCTCGGATATCACCCCGACACCGGGGCGCCGATTTTCGTCAAAACCGGCCGCTTCGGGCCGTATGTGGAAATGGTTCTCGAGAAAGATCCCGCATCGGCGTCGCAAGAAGGGCAGCCCTCTGGAAAGTCAGACTTTCCAGAGGGCGAAGCGCCGAAAAAGAAGCGCGGCAAGGGGCGCCCGAAGAAGGCCGCGAAGCGTGCGAGTATCCCGCCCGGTACCGACCCGAGCCGCATTACGCTTGATGATGCGCTCAAATACCTTTCGCTTCCGCGCGAACTGGGCATGCACCCTTCAACCGGCAAGCCTGTCGTCGCATCAACCGGCCGTTTCGGGCCGTACGTCGGCAGTGATGGCGAGTTTCGTTCCATCAAAAAGGGCGATCCTTACACCATCACGCTCGACGAGGCGCTCGCCCTTCTTTCCGAGCCGAAGCGGCCACCGAAAGGCGTCGAGATCGTGAAAGAGATCGGCAAGCACCCGAAAACCGGAAAGACGCTGACGCTCTATAAATCGAAACAGGGTCTCTTTCTCAAGAAGGGCCTCCGTCGTATATACCTCCCGAATAACGCCGATCTAAGCTCTCTCACTCCCGCCGAAGCGGCCGAATATCTGAAATAAATACGCGGGTGTATAATGGCTGCTCATGACTACGGTCAAGGAGATAGTCGCTGCGATGCACAAGCCGTCCGAAGAGGATGTGGTCTATATCGAAAAAGCCTACGATCTCTCCAGGCGAGCGCACGAGGGGCAGCTTCGCTATTCGGGCGAACCGTATTTCATCCACCCCGCCGCGACCGCGAAGCTTCTTGCCGAGTTCGGCATGGACGCGACTACGATCGCCGCGGGCCTCCTGCATGACGTCGTTGAAGACGGCAAGGCGACCCGCGAAGATATCGAAAAAGAATTCGGGAAAGAGCTCCTCTTTATCGTCGACGGCGTGACGAAACTCGGTACGCATAGATATCACGGCGCCGAGCGCCATGCTGAAAGCCTCCGCCGGCTCCTCGTCGCGACAGCGAGCGACATACGCGTACTCATCGTGAAGCTCGCCGACCGCTATCACAACATGCAAACGCTCGAGCACGTGCCGGAACACAAACGGCGGCGTATCGCGCTTGAAACGATCGAGATCTATGCGCCCATCGCCGACCGCCTCGGCATGGGGAAAGTGAAACGCGAGATCGAGGATCTCGCCTTCCCCTTCGTCGACCCGGATGCGGCGCGCCATACCGCCGAGGTGCGCAAACTGAAAACGAAAGAGACGGAAGACGGTCTCGCTAAAGTAAGGAAAGAGCTTGTCCAGGAGCTTGCGAAGAAGGGTTTGGTGACATTCCGAACCGATATCCGGATGAAAGGGCTCTGGAGCCTGCATCAAAAGCTGTCGAGAAAGCATGACGATATCACGCTCATTCACGACATCGCCGCGCTGCGCATCATCGTACCGAAAATCGAAGACTGTTACGCCGCGCTCGGTATCGTGCATGCGCTCTACAGGCCGCTGCCCGGCGAATTCAAAGACTACATCGCTTTCCCGAAACCGAACGGTTATCAATCGCTCCACACGACGGTCGTAACGCCAGAGGCGGGAATCGTCGAGATCCAAATCCGTACGGAAGAGATGCATCGGAGCGCGCAGTTCGGTATCGCTTCGCACATGTCCTATAAGCAACTGGGGAAAGATGTCGAAAAGCTCGAGAAGGACATGCAGAAAAGCCGGTTCTCATCGCTCTCTTTCGCGTGGGTCCGGTCGCTCATCCCCTCCTTGCTGAAAGTGTCGGAAGGAGACGGCAAGAGCTCCGGCGAAACGAAAATCCCTTCGTGGCTCGCCGAGCTCGCCGAAGCGCACGCGGAAGTCGCGGGCTCGCAAGAATTCGTCGAAGGACTCAAGGAGGATTTCTTTTCACACCGCGTATTCGTCTTCACGCCGCATGGAGACGTCGTCGACCTCCCGACAGCATCGACACCGATCGACTTCGCATACGCGATACACAGCGATCTGGGCAATCATCTCCAGGGAGCGAAGGTCAACGGCAAGCTCGTCTCGTTCGACACGGCACTCGGTAACGGCGATGTCGTCGAGATCATACGCCGCGACTCCGCGCATCCGTCACCGAAATGGGTCGAGTACGCGAAGACGTCGCTCGCGCGGCGGCATATCCGCGCGGCGCTCGGCATAATCGAGCCGGAAAGACGGCCTCTGCGGCACCGAAACAGGAAGCATTTAAATCGTAAAACCGCTCACTGAGTACAGTTCGTCTTCGGGAGATCCTTCAGAGGGCTCTTCGGGAACCGCGGGAAGGGCGCTTTCGTCCGGAACCTGGGTGGTATTCGGGAATACCGGCGGCGGGACAAGCGTAAAATTCTTCTTTGAAGAGGAGTCTTTCGCTGTTTCCAGAGATTTCTGTTCGGCCGCAAGCGCAGCGACGAGATGGGAAAGGTCGTCCGAAGAAAAGAAGTCTATGAGGAGGCGGCCTCCCTCGGCGTTCGTCTCGATGATGACGCGGGTGCCGAGCGTCTGGGTCAGGGATTTTTCGAGCTCGACCATTTCGGGGGTTTTCCGATGATAGGAACGCACGCGTTCCTGCGCGATCGAGCGGGCGATACGCTCGGCGGTGCGCACGGGAAGCCTTTTAAGAATGATCTCCTTAAAGAGGGTCTCGCGCTCTTCCGGGCGGTCATTGAGCGCCAGGAGCGTACGCGCATGGCCCTCGCTTATCTCTTTTTCCACGATGGCCTGCTGCATATGCTCCGGCAAAGAAAGGAGACGGAGACTGTTGGAAACATACTCGCGGCTCTTGCCGATCTTTGCCGCCGTCTCGGCATGCGAAATGCCGAATTCTTCAATGAGCTTCTGCAGCGCTTTCGCCCGGTCGATGGCGTTGAGGTCTTCCCGCTGGAGGTTCTCAATGATCGCGAGCTCGAGCTTCGTCAGGTTATTTTCGCCCTGACGTATGACTGCCGGCACCTGCTTGAGGCCGGCGAGCTTTGAAGCGCGCAAGCGCCGCTCGCCGGCGATAAGCTCGTAGACGCTCTCGAGGCCGCCTTCCGGTTTTTCGATATCCGTGCGGCTGACAACGAGCGGCATGAGCACGCCGTATTGACGGATGCTCTCCGCGAGAGATCTCAATCCTTCTTCGCTGAAATCCTTCCGGGGCTGGTACGGGTTCGGCCGTATCCGATCGACCTCGATCCAAAAAACCGAGTCGTATTTCGTCGGTACGTAACGAGCATCTTCGTTCATAAACATCATTCTATCATGGTGAAAAAACGGCTGCGAAATGGTACTGTGCAATCAAGACGCGATGTTCGCGGATTGCCGGGATGGCGGAATTGGTAGACGCAACGGATTCAAAACCCGTCGCCGCAAGGCATGAGAGTTCGATTCTCTCTCCCGGCACAATAACGTAGAAAAAATCGGTGCCGCTCGAACCTTCAGAGTTTCCCCACAAGACCGAGCCCCGGCTCAAGCGAGTCGTCCCCGGGTTCCCATGAAGCGGGACATACCTGCCCCTTATGCGTCTCGACGTACTGTGCGGCTTGAAGTTTGCGCAGCGTTTCCGCTGCCCTTCGTCCCATTGCCGTGTCATTGATTTCCATAGCGCGCAACACGCCGGAAGGATCGATGACGAAAGTCCCGCGCATCGCAAGACCTTCATCCGGCGTAAATGCCGCCTCGCCGCCTTCGACAAGGACTCCGAAAGCGTAGGAGAGCTTCCCGGAAGGATCCGCAGCCATCGGATATTCGATCTCTCTGATACCGGAAGAAACGTCATGCCACGCCTTGTGCGCGAAGACGGTATCCGAAGAGACCGAAACGATCTCGGCATTGAGCTCCTGGAATTTCGGATAGAGCTTTGCGAACTCTTCCAGTTCGGTCGGACAGACGAACGTGAAGTCGGCAGGATAGAAAACGAGTATGACCCACTTCCCCCTCATCTGTGAAAGGCTCGTGACCTTGATGGCGCCCTTCTGGTACGTCTCGAATTCGAAATCGGGGACGGTCTCTCCTACCTTCACCTGCGAGGCGTAATCCTGAACCGCGTCATGGAATTCGCCGCAGTGTTCACAGTAATTGCTTTTTGTTTCCTTCATGGTTTTTGGTTATCGGCGGTTATGATACCATCGCGTCTGATGGCGATACAAATACTCTGCGTCGCAGGACCAACCGCTTCGGGCAAATCCTCACGCGCGGTCGAAGAAGCGCTTGTGCGCGGCGGTGAGATTATTTCGGTCGATTCGCGGCAAGTGTATCGCGGGCTTGATATCGGAACTGAAAAAATAACCCATGAAGAGATGCGGGGTGTCCCGCACCACCTCATTGACATACGCGATCCGCGCGACGCTTATAGCGCCGGAGATTTCGTCAAAGATGCGACGCGGCTTATCAAAGACATCTCCGCGCGCAAGAAACTTCCCATCCTTGCAGGCGGGACGCATTTTTATTTTGATGCTTTACTGCGCGGTCTTCCGACGGATGTTGATGCGAATCCTGCGCTGCGTGCAGAACTCGAAAGACTTTCAAGCGAAGAATTGTATGCGCGGGTGGAGGCTGCTGACAAGCGCCGCGCGATCGAGCTTGATCCGCAGAATCGTCGGCGCCTCATCCGAGCTCTTGAGATTATCGAAACGAGAGGAGTCGTGCCACCGCGCGCCCAGAACGATGACGGAGAGCCGCGTTATACGGTCGAATGGATCGTTATCGACCCGCCATGCGAAGAGTTGCGAGAAAAGATCGACGCGCGTCTCGCATCCGCAATAGCGCGCGGGCTCATCGATGAAGTACGGCGCGTGCGGGAGGAAGTTGGTGACGCCCGCTTGAACGAACTCGGCCTCGAATACCGAGTCACCGGTGAATTCCTCCGCTCGAACGTTGACTTGGCGGTTTCACCGCCAAGTCAGCTTGGCGGTGAAACCGCCAAGCTGCTCAATGCGTTGTCGGCAAAGCTCTGGCAGTATGCGCGTCGCCAGAAAGCATGGCTGCGCAAACTGGACCTCTCGAAATAGACGGGCTCGGGATCCGGTCTCCCTATTGCGGCAATACTGTCGCGCCCGGACAGAAACTGAAGCCGAGGTTCAGTCCCGAAAATTGCGAATTAACTCGGTCGGGCACGCTAACCATATAGTCGAGCTGGCACATCTGAGCCTGTGTAATACCGAGACGATTCATAAGGTACTGCTCTGCCTGTAATCGCACCGATCCTATCGGCTCTTGCAAGAGAGCGATATTGAAATAATGCGTTGTACTGATGTAGGTGATGATGTAGGGAGGATTCGCCGTTGCGGTCGGATCGGGAACACCCTCGCTTACATGATATCCGAGATAATAATAGCCTGTATTAATAGGATCTTTTACCGTTGTCGGGTCAGTGATGAAATTATTAGTCTGTACGGTTGAAGAAGTGCCACCGCTCCCGGTAGCCAAACTATTCGGCTGAGGAACGGAAGCTGCTGTAGGTAATCCGACATTTTGATTAGTTGAAGAATCGGCTGTCTGTGTTCTCGGTCCGGCAAACGTAAAGGCGAGCGTAGCAAGTCCGCCTGCCACGAGTATCCCGACAATGATGATGATTGTGACTGGTTTACTCATACTAATTATTAAGGACCATACTGCTGTATGCAGGAGGCCGCTTTACTGTTGCAATTCGCGCAAGTCCAGTCCTTATAGCCATTTTGTGATACTAATGTCTGTGCGACCTGTGCGTTACACGCCGCGTTCTGACAGCTTGAAAAGAAGTTGGAGCACGCACCTGTCGCGTATTTGTTCCAGGTTGTTTGTGTTATTTGAAAAGTGCCGCAGGCGGTCGAGTTAGAGCCGGGGTGCGTGGTGTTATAGGGAGGTGTACTAGGAATCCCAGAGCTCTCGGTCACCGCAATACAAGACATCACATTCGCTTGGGTCGCTGTAAACCCTGCCGCCTGCAAGGCTGCAGGACTGCATGCGGTATTGCCACTGGAACACTGTGCGAGAGTGCCGCCGCTTGGCGTGACGGTACTGCCGCTCACACTTACGCCTGACGGCGCTGTCGGTTGCGACACGGAACCGGCCTGAGGGAGACAAAACGGAGCGCCGCCAGAAGAGACGAGCGAGTACCAGGTGCCGCCGGCGGCCGCGGGGTTATAGAGCACCGCCATAACAGCGTCGACGATAAGCCACGCGGCGAGCGCAATGACGATACCGAGAATGGTGTTCAGCAAGATCGTCTTGGCACGGCCGATACCGTTCGGACTGAACGGATTTATAACATAGAGAAACCCGGCATACGCGATCATGATCGGAGCGACGAAAACGATGGCGAGCGTAATGAGGAGGCTTATGATGTTATTGACGACCGTCATGAGCATTCCCCAACCCGCGGGACAGGTGGCCTGGTTTGCGGTCTGGGGAATGATCGGACCGAAAAATGGTATCGCCGCATAGGCGAAATGCGGCAAAACAAACAATCCTATCGCAAAAACAGAAAGAAGAGTGGCGCGGAAGCGCATACGCATGTATATATAATACCGTATCGCAAAACCGCGCACGGCTTTTCCCCCACCCTTCTTTCTGCTATCGTTTCCTGGGTGAACGTAAATTATCCGGGCCTATAGTTTAGTGGCAGAACGTCGGTCTCCAAAACCGTCGGCCGAGGTTCGATTCCTCGTGGGCCCGCCAACAAATGCTCATGCAAGTGTCATGGGGAGCGATTTTAAAAAACGAAACCGCTTACAAGAAGCGGTTTCGTTGTCCCTGTTCGTGAACCTGTCCCTCCTTTATTTCTTTACCTCTTTGAAAGTAACGCGGGTGCGGAGCGTCGGGTCGAATTTAACAAGCTCTATCTTGCGCTCGACTTTCTTTTTGTTCTTACGAGTCCAGATGACGTGCTTCGATTTCGTGGACTTCAGTTTTATAAGGCGTTCTTGAGACATACGAATATCCTAGCACGTTTATGAGGAACCGCCAACCGGAATCTTAAGCAGGGACCGTCTTAGCGGCACGCGATGCCTTCGATGCCCGTTTTTTCACTTCGAAATACGGTTCGCCGTTCTTTAAGGAGACGACCGCCGTACCGCCCTCCATGAGACCTTGCTCGACCATGAGCGAAGCGAGCGGATTGAGTATCCTCTCTTGGATCGTGCGCCGCAGCGGCCGGGCGCCGTACTGAGGATTGTACCCTTTCTCGGCAAGCCATTCCCGAACCTCCTGATCCACGGTGAAGCTGATGCGTTTCTGCGCGAGCCGTTTCACCACGTCTTCTATCTGGTTGTCGACGATTTTCGCAAGCGCTTCCTTCGCGAGAACGTCGAATATGATGATGTCGTCGAGCCGGTTGAGGAACTCGGGACGGAAATGCTCCTTCAGCTCATCCATCACCTTTTCTTTCGTCTCTTCATAGCGGGAGGATTCGGTCTCATCCGCCTTCCCGAAGCCGATGTGCGCAAGCCTGTCGATGAATTCCCCGCCGATGTTTGATGTGAGCACGATGATGGTGTTCTTGAAATTCACCCTCCGACCCTTGCCGTCGGTGAGATGACCGGAATCAAGCACCTGGAGAAGTATGTTGAACACTTCCGGATGGGCTTTCTCGATCTCGTCGAAGAGCACCACCGCGTAAGGGCGGTGACGGATGCGCTCGGTGAGCGTCCCCGACTCTTCATAACCGACGTAGCCCGGCGGCGCGCCGATGAGCTTCGCCACCGAATGCTTCTCCATGAATTCGCTCATGTCGACGCGGACGAGAGCGTCGGCGTCGTTAAACATGAACTCCGCGAGTTTCCTCGAGAGCTCCGTCTTCCCGACGCCGGTCGGGCCGAGGAAAAGAAACGAGCCGATAGGGCGGTTGGGATCGCTGATCCCGACGCGCGAACGCTTAACCGCGTCCGTAACCTTCCTGACCGCATCATCCTGGCCGATAATGCCCTGCTTGAGCGCGTCTTCCATGCGCGTAAGCTTTGCGGCCTCTTCTTCGAGCATCTTGGCGACCGGAATGCCCGTCCAGCGGGAGACGACCGCTGCGATGTCTTGCTCGGTAACCTCTTCGTTCAACACGCGCCGCGATTTCTGGAGGGTCTTCAAGCGCTTGAGCTTCGTTTCGAGGTCTTTCTGGATATGCGGGATCCGGCCGTAACGGATCTCTGCGACGGTTCCGAGATCGGCGGCGATTTCAGCATTATCAGCCTGCATCTTCAGAGCTTCGAGCTCTTTTTTCGCCGTACGGATGCCTTCGAGGACTTCTTTCTCGTTCTTCCACTTGAGCTCGAGCTCGCCGGTCTTCTCTTTGAGGTCCGCTGTCTCCTTGTCGATAAGCTTGATACGCTCTTTTATCTCCTTTCCGTGTTCGCCTTCCATGTCTTTCTGAAGCGCCTGCCGCTCTATCTCAAGCCGACGGATCTTACGGTCGGTCTCTTCGAGAAGCGGGGGCTTGTTTTCAAGCGCGATGCGCAATCCGGAAGCCGCTTCGTCGACGAGATCGATGGCCTTATCGGGCAGGAAACGATCGCTGATGTAGCGAGCAGAGAGCTCGACAGCAGCAACGATGGCGCCGTCAGTGATGCGCACGCCATGAAAAAGCTCGTATTTGTCGCGCAAACCGCGCAAGATGGCGACCCCGTCCTCGACGGAAGGTTCCTGCACGAACACTGACTGGAAACGACGCGTGAGCGCAGCGTCCTTCTCGATATATTTCTGGTATTCCTTGAGCGTCGTCGCGCCAATGATGCGGATCTCGCCGCGCGAAAGGGCGGGCTTGAGCATATTGGATGCATCGAGCGAACCTTCGGCGCCTCCGGCTCCGACGAGCGTATGGAGCTCATCGACAAAGAGGATGATGTTTTCCGCGCGCTCCACTTCTTTCATCACGTTTTTCATGCGCTCTTCGAATTCGCCGCGATATTTCGTGCCGGCGATCATGAGTCCGAGGTCGAGCGAGAGGAGCTCTTTGCCTCGAAGCGACTCGGGAACGTCCTGGACCGCCATGCGCGCAGCGAGTCCTTCCGCGATCGCGGTCTTCCCGACTCCCGCTTCTCCGATAAGCACGGGGTTGTTCTTGGTGCGACGCGCAAGGATCTGGATCACGCGGTTGATCTCGATATCGCGCCCGATGACCGGATCGAGCTTATTCTCGGCAGCGAGCTTGGTGAGATTACGCGCGTACTTCGCAAGAGAACGGAAACGTTTCGGTTCCGCCGCCTGTCCGTCTTTCGAGCTCTTGATCTCCTTAAGGACGGCGAGCGCGGAATCGCGGGTTATTGAAAATCGCGCGAGTATATCGGCCGCCGGGCCGGGAAATTCGACGACCGCAAGGAAGAGATGTTCGGTACCGACGAAAGCCTCGTTCATGCGTGCGGCGATTTTTCCCGAAGCTTCGAGTGCTTGCGCGAGGTCGGGTGTGAGATAGATCTGATACGACGGCGAGAGCACGGAGGCGCTTTCGGGAGCCTCAAGATGTTCGAGTATCGAATCAGTAAGCAGAGCGGTATCGATCTCCATGCGGTCGAGCATGGAGAAAACGAGCGACTCTTCCTGCAGCACGAGCGCCGCGAGAAGATGGAGCGGCGAAACGTGGTTCTGGCCGCGTTCTATGGCAAGCTCATGCGCACGGCGCACGGCCTCTTTTGCTTTGGTAGTGAAATTAGTGAAGGGAGGCATGGCGGTTAAGGTGATTAAGAAGATGTTGCGGTGGTTGATGTTGCGGTGGTGGATGTCGCAGTGAGGAGCGCGGCTATCGCGTCTGCGGGGATGAGGAGGCCGGAAGACGCGCCGGCACCGATGCCGATAAGGTTGCCTGAGAGGTCGACGGCGCCGCTCCCTGCTCCGATATCCGGAAGCGTAGTATGTACGCTCTTCTCGCTTACCCGGGAAACGATGCCGGTCGCCGCAAATCCGTCGGCGCCTATGGCAAGCGCCGTCTCACCGAGCTTCAAGTCGCTTCCGGGGACGAGGGTCGAGGCATGCACTTTCGGGAGTTTCGCGGTATCGGCAAAACCGTAAATCGCGATGCCTTTTCCATCTCGCGAGAGCGACGCTGGATCGTACGAATTATCGGAGAACTCGACGAGAACGTCTTTCGGGAGGGCGTCTTGTGCCGCGGTAACGACGGCCCGCGCGTTCGGAAGATACGTCCCTACCGCGAGTGCCGGCGTCGATGTTCCATCCTTTGCGGAATACAGGGCGACAACGCGTTCCGCGTCTGATGCGAGAGCTGCCGTAACAAGGTCCTGAGTGGACGGTGCAGGAGCGGAAATGACGGCTGCCGGAGCAGCCTGAGCGACTGTCTCGATCGTGTGCTCGACGACACGGTTCACGGTCTGCGTAACGAAAGCCGGAGCATGATCGAGCAGCGAAACGGTCAGGATGCCGGTCGCTATCGACGTGACAAAATTCACGAGAATCGTGAGCAGTATGAGTTGGGATTTTGAGAGTTCCTCGATGTTCATAAGAAGTTACTCATAATGATGCTACCGACTCTCCTTTGTGTCAATAAACGCAACTGCCTGCGCAAGCGCACGGGAAAAACGCATG
Organism: bacterium; assembly: GCA_021802705.1. Classification (GTDB taxonomy): domain Bacteria; phylum Patescibacteriota; class Minisyncoccia; order Phycocordibacterales; family Phycocordibacteraceae; genus C7867-001. The sequence goes on from JAJZRL010000001.1 coordinate 73,514, forward strand.
AGGTCGCGCGGACGGGTGCGGGGACCCCACGAGATACGCAGCGTCGTCCGAGCCCGTTCCCTATCGCCGGTCAAAGCGAAAACCGCACGCGAACCCTCCTCGGAATCAGTCTCGCAGGCGCTCCTCGATGAAACGGCAAAGCCAGCCTCATCAAGGAGCGCCAGAAGATAGTCGGTGTCTCGCCCCGGAAGAGCGAGATTGAGGATGTTCGGCGCTTGCAGACGTCCCTCTTGTATATATACGTCAGGTATGGCGTTCGTGATGTGTTCAACGACCCGTACCCGCTCGCGCAGGGCGGCAAAACGGAATGCTGCGCGGCCGGCAACGGCCGCTTCGAGAGAGCGCACGAAAGACTCGGCGAGATCGGGCGTTCCGGATCCCGGACGGAGACCTCGCTCTTGTCCGCCGCCTCGATAGAAAGGAGTCATCGGAATCGTACGGTGCGCGATCAAAGCGCCGATGCCGCGCGTCTTTCCGACTTTCGAAGCGTCAAACGTAAGCACATCCGCCCCGAAGTGCGCGCGTGAGATCTTTTCGGTAAGAGGCGCTTGGCTCGCGTCGACATGGAGGAGCGCTCGCGGAACGCCATCGCCGTCGTGTGATTTTCGTAGCGTTTCCGCGACTTCGCGCGTATTCCACACCACCCCCGTCTCTCCGCACACCGCATCCATGGAGACGAGGACGGTCCCCTTCCGCAACATTTTCGCGAGAACGTCGGTATCGACACGAGCATCCCGTATCGGCAGTTCGTCGACTTCAGCCCCCTCTTCGGCGAGAATGCGCATGTTCTCGACGATCGAGGCGTGCGCGCTTGGCAGATAGAGTATATGGATGTCTTTTTTGCCAGCCTTCCGCAGTGCCCGGACGTGTCCGATGATTGCAAGAGCGTTCGCCTCGGTCGCGCCGCTCGTGAAGATGACGTCATCGGGCTTCGCCTCGACGAGCCGCGCGAGCCTCGTCCTCGCTCCTTCGAGCGCCTTCTTTGCATGACGGCCTTCTTCATGCGCCGACGAAGGATTTCCGACCTCTCCCGATGCGTAGTCGAGATATACCCGTCTCGCCATGAACGACATGCGTTCATTCTACGATACGATTGCAATCATGCAATTTCCGTGATGAAATAGGGACGCTATGGCACGAGAGACACGGCCGCCCGTCATTGCGGTGATGGGCCATATAGATCATGGGAAGTCATCGCTCCTGGACTACATCCGAAAAACGAATGTCGTCGCCGACGAGGCTGGCGGCATCACGCAGCACGTCGCCGCGTATATCGCCAAGCATGACGGCCGATCGGTCACGTTTCTCGACACGCCCGGGCACGAGGCGTTCAAGGCGCTCCGCGCGCGCGGCGCGGCAGCTGCGGATATCGCGATACTCGTCGTTGCAGCAGACGAAGGCGTGATGCCACAGACCCTCGACGCGCTTACGGCGATCAAAGAGGCGGAGATCCCGTTTATCGTCGCGATAACTAAAATCGACAAGAACAACGCGGATGTAGAGCGCGCAAAGACGTCATTGCTCGAGCATGAGATATTCCTCGAGGGAGTGGGAGGCGATGTCGCGTACGCGCCGGTATCATCGAAAACCGGCGAAGGGGTGTCGGATCTGCTTGATCTCGTCCTGCTGGCCGCCGACCTTACGGAGATAACCGCTGACCCCGCCTTGCCTGCGACCGGTTTCGTCCTCGAGTCGACACAAGACCCGAAGCGCGGGGCATCAGCGACGCTTGTCGTGAAAGACGGGACGCTCGACGTCGGGGGCTTCATCGTCGCCGGCGACGCCTACGCGCCGGTTCGTTTTATCGAAGATTTCAGGGGGAAACGTATCGAGCACGCCTACCCTTCGGAACCGGCGCACGTTTCGGGATTCAGCAAGCTGCCTCCTTCCGGCACCCTGTTCAGCATCGTAAAAAACAAAAAGGAAGCGGAAGCGCTCGCAGCAGAAGGCGCAGGGACGCTAAAAACGAAACAGCACGAAGCAGCCAGGGACGGTATAACGCTTCCGCTCGTCGTGAAGGCGGATGTCGCGGGATCAGTCGACGCGATCGTTCATGAGCTGGCCAAAATCACGCACGAGCGCGCCTCTATCCATATCGTCGCTTCAGGTGTCGGTAACGTGTCCGAAAACGATGTTAAGGTCGCGCACGCTGCGCTCGGAATGATTCTCGCCTTCAATGTCGGCACGGATCCCATCGCGCGAGAGCTTGCCGAACGTAACGGAGTTCAGATCCTCCCCTTCTCCATCATTTACGAGATGTCTGAAAAGATCGCAGAACTTCTCAAGGAGCGCGCGCCGAAAGTCTCGACAGAAAAAGAGCTTGGGCGTGCCACCGTAGCGCAAACGTTCTCTTCGAGCGCTAAAAAGCAGGTGCTCGGCGCGCGCTACCGTTCCGGCGTGTTTTCAGTCGGGAATCAGGTGAAGATGCTGCGCAAGGGCGTCGAGATCGCGCGCGGCAGCGTTACGAACCTCCAGCAAGCGCGCGCGAACGTAAAGGAGATAAAGACCGAGGGCGATTTTGGCATCGAGATCGAAGCTCGTGAAAGTGCGGCACAAAATGACGAGATCGTCGCGTTTACCGTAACGGAATCATGACAGGAACAGCTCGCCAAAAGGAAAACCGGCATACTTCCCGCGCGACCGAGGTCATCGCGCGGGAAGCTGCGCAATTCATCGCGCGGGAAGCGGGGACCGAGTCTCTCATTACCGTCATCCGCGCGGCGGCAGCGCCGCGCGGCGAGACGATCAATGTTTTCGTAAGCGTCTTCCCCGAGGAAAAATCCTCCGCGGCGCTCGCGCTGCTCTCCCGCAAACGAGAGGCGTTCTCGGATCATCTGAAATCTTATGCGCGACTGCGCCCGCTACCGCGCGTCGACTTCCTCCTTGATAACCGCGAACGATTAGACGAAGCGGGACAATAGTCGTACTATCTTCAACAAGGCCCGGTGGTGAAGTGGTAACACGACGATCTGCAAAATCGTTATTGCGCGGGTTCGATTCCCGCCCGGGCCTCTCGTGCGATGCCGAGGTGGCGGAATGGTAGACGCACCGGGCTTAAAACCCGGAGATGGCCTAAAAACCTTCATGTGGGTTCGAGTCCCACCCTCGGTACTCTCTTCGATTCCGGTGCGCCTACCTGGGCTCGAACCAGGGACCGTCTCCTTAAGAGGGAGCTGCTCTACCGACTGAGCTATAGGCGCGGAACGTGAGCACGTAAGAGAAATATAGCAGAACGTAGTATCGTTTCAATATGCTGGGGTGGCGAAACCGGTAGACGCACGAGCCTTAGGAGCTCGCGGGGCAACCCATGGAGGTTCGAGTCCTCTCCCCAGCACCTTGACTTTTATATGTTTTTGTGAGATGCTTAAAGCGGAAAGAAGTTCGTTCCATCTTCAAACTTCGATAGGAGAAACATCATGGTTCTATTGCTATCACTGCTTCTAGCGTTTGCCGTACTCGCCATGATGGTCCCGGGAATCCTTTTCTTCCTGCAGTGGCTTGCGGAGGAGAATATCCTCTTCACCACCGTGAAGGAAGGTACCGCGAAGGCCATCGTGCGCAGTACGCGCGGCAACTCTTCGTTCAGCCGCCTCATCATGTCCTTCGCCGGATATCATCTGAATGCTTCGAAGAGCACATGGTATCGCGACGGATTTCCCGACTGGGAAGTCCTTTACCACGGCAAAGGTAATGGGAACGGATTCCCCGAAACTGACGATGAACATTATGACCGCCGATCGCGGCTGCTGAAGCATCTCGGCTTATACTGGGTCGGATGGCCCTGGGCCGAAAGCGTGTACGTGTATCAGTTCGAGTGGAACGAGACCTACACGAACGATCAGGGGAAAGAGGAGGTGCTTCCGCGCGCCAAAGCGACCGATTTCATCTATATCGCCGATTTCACCTATGCCATCGTAACGGAAGGCGCCGAAACAAAGGATCGTCTTTCGACCGACGAGCTCACGCTCGTGACGGTCGCGATACGGAATCCCTACCGTGCGCTTTTCAGCGGAGAAGATTGGATGCGGCGTATCACGGCCGCGATCAATCGCCATGTCCGGAATTTTGTCGGGAATCAAGTCTACAAAGACCTCATCTCCTCGACAGATTGGACGGCGTTCTCCGCTCCCGTTATCGAGCTCAATGCAAAACTGCCGGACGACAAGGACGGCACTTCTCCTTGCGGATTGCTCGGCCGGTACGGCGTAGAGATACGCACGGCCGACCTGCAGACCATCGAGCTCTCCGGAGAAGGAAAGAAACAGCATCAAGAAGCCGCGACGAGAGAATATGTCGCGGGACAGAATGCGGAAGCGGAACGCATCCTCGGGAGAGCGAAGGCGGATGTCGTCGAAATGATGGGAGAAAAAGAGGCCTCTGCCCTTCACAAACGGCTGGAGGTTATCAAGGAACACGGCCGCGCCGGCGAGCTCCTCGCTCAGCTTGATGCAATACAGGAGTCTTCAAAAGGGGCAGGCAACACGATCGTATGGGCGAATAATCCGTTCGTGGCGCTTGCAGAAACTTTGAAATCCGGGAGATCCGAAACGAAAGAAGGAGGTGAGAAATGAACGTGCTCTTGGCACTTTCCGTGGTGCTTATCATCCCGCTCGCCTTTGTCGTCATGCTCGTCATCATTCGGACGGGAAGGCCGCACTCCAGGAAGATGGCCGAAGAGCAAGGGCATCTGAACGTGAAAATAGGAGGGAGCAGCAATAGGGCCGCATACCCTCCTTCAACAGAGGGTTACGGTAAAGGGCTCAAATGGTTTGGCGCGTGGCTCAAAAAGCTCGGCTCAAACCTGTGGTTTACGCTACTTGTCATCGCAGGTTGCGTGATCGCATACGAAGGGCTCTACGGCTCGGCTATAAAGAGCCCGCGGCCGAGCGAAGTCGGGATCTGGAGCTGGCAGCACTGGCTTCCGCTCCTTATCTTTTGGGGTATCCTTGCCACTCTCATCGCGCTTGGCGCGACGAAAGAGTGGAAGAAGACGCTCCAGAAGACAGTGGCGGCCGTCATGCTGACGCTTCTCGCGGGAGCCCTCATCATGAGCGGCGGACCTGCGGCGGTAGTCACCAGTGCAATGCCTTATCGCGACAACGTCGTCGGAAACCCGGGAGTGCTGATCATACCGCCGAAAGGAAGATCGAAGCTCGTCTCTGTTCCGCCTGGAACGCGTCTCGTGATGGTCGGAGAGGGGTTTGTCAACCATACCGTGTACAGTGATGGCCGCGATTGCGCTTTTGACGGGAACCCGTGTCCAAACGGCGACGTCGTGGGGAGTTATGCGGTAAACGAAACGAACGAGACAAATACCGTTTCGTATACTTTCGCTCCAATCTACCCGTAGTTCCTTCGGATGATCTTTGAACGCAAAGACCGCACAGCAACTGTGCGGTCTTTTTCTTTTTCCTGCTTACAGGCCGTTTCTTACGGCGAAGCGGTAGTAGAGGGGGGCGAAAACTTTTGTATCGGCGGAAGATTGAAGGAACCGAGAACGGTATTGACGATGCCGTATGCGCCGAAGATTATCACGAGCCCGATGATGCCCCAGAGGATAGCCCGTCGGCCGCTCCTGCGCTTTTCTTCGTCCCCGGCATTCGCAATGAACTCGAACACTCCCCAAACGAATACGACGAACGCGCCACCGGCTAAGAGAAGGATGATCGGATTGACGATCTGCGTAACGACGTTTGCGAGAAACGCGTTAAGAACGGACATTACGGCTTGACTTGTACACCCGTCTGCGGTGTTCCGCCAGTCGGTCCGGTGTTATTTCCGAACGTAACGGTTCCCGTAAGGATATTCACGAGACCCCAGATCGAAACCATGACAAAGAAACCGATAAGACCCCAGAGCATGAGGTTCTTCCCTTTCTCTTTCACTTCTCCGGAATTCGCGCCGAGAATAAAAGTAGTGAATGCACCCCACAGGAAGACGATGAATGCCACCGCGAAAAGCACCGGGACAATGACATTATTGATCAGGTTGATTACGAACGACCCGACGTCGGAGACATTGCTCAGCGTCTGCGCCGATGAAATGAGCGGCAAGGCGAATGCGGAAAGCGTTAGCGAAGTAAATGCGAGGACTTTTTTCATAAAGTGAATAAACGGATAATGGTGTAATTGTAACTTCCCTACACTGCCGGTCAACGGCGAGCCGGTGACCGTGTGGATAACTAAAGCGTCGGATAGGCCGGCGCCGATCCGCCGGGGGAAAGATTGAGCGTGCTGCCGACGATGCCGACGAGCCCCCACACCGACAGGATGACGACGAAACCGATGACGCCATAAAGGATAAATTTCCTACCCGTAGCGCGTTCGGTATCGCTCGCCGCGCCCAGGAAAAAATACCGGTACACGCCGAGGAAAAAGGTGAAGAGCGCGAGCGCCATCAAGATGGGCATCAGGATGCCGTTGATGATGTTCACGATGCTTGTGGCGTACCCTTGCAGGTATATCGTGTTGATGCCGGTAGTACCCATAATTTGAATCGCGTTATTCTGCTAATCAATACGACGTTGGGAGCGGCGGCGCGCTGTAACCGGCGAGCCCGAAGGTATTCGCAACCACGTTTACGAGGCCCCACAAAGACACCATCACGACGAAACCGATGATGCCCCAGAGGATAAGCTTGTGTCCGCGCTCTGTTTTCGCCGGATCGCCGCGGGAAAAGATGTACGCATCAGCGACACCGAAAAGAAACACGAGAAAGGCGATCGCGAAAAGAAGAGGGACCAGGACGGAGTTGATGATCGCGAGGATGGTGACCGCAACCTGGCAGATATTATTCGAGCCGCAGGCAAAGGCGTTCGTCCCCGCTCCCGACCCCCATCCGATCTGGAAATTCCCGTTATTGAAGTAGAAGCCGTTTGATGAAAAAGACGTATAGGAACCCGGACTGGAGATGGTAACGCCTGCAAACGCGAAAGACGGTGACACAAACACTATGACCGCTATAAGGAAGGAGACGGATCGTGCGACTGATTTCATATACGGAAAGTATGACACGGTCTTATGGCGATGGCGCAATGCCGAGCGTGGATAACATGATATTCACGACCCCCCAGATAGCAAAGAGCAGCACCATGGCGAGAATACCCCATAGGATGAAATAGCGCCCCTCTTTCCGTTTCACTTCATTCCCGCCGTTAAGGAAGAAGTGGTCGACGACGCCCCAGATGAAAGCGATGAATGCGAACGCAAAGATGACCGGTATCACAACCGTATTGAAGACGCCGATGATGCCGGTCGTTCCGTTTCCGACGAACTGGGCGAAAGTCATATCAACTGCCGACCGAAAGCGCCTGCACGGTCGCCTGGATGCCAAGCGCTATAGCCTCCGCGCCAAGAAGGATCAGGGCGCCGATGAGCGTATAGAGAAGCGCTCGCCTCGCCTCGCTTATCTTCCCCGGTTCGCCGCGTGCGACAATAAAAAGGAATCCGACGTAGACGAGCATGAAGATGACGATGATGGAGCCTATCTGCACGACAAACTGCAAGATGTCATTTAGAAGCGCGGGGAGGCTCGTACCGGCGCCAAGCGGATTGATAAGAGTAACATTCTGCCCGGTGTTGCCGCCGCTCGATTGCGAGGAATTTCCGCCGCTCGATTGAGTCGTCGGCGATGGCGTGGACGGCGTATAAGCTGAACAGTAAAGAGATCCGAATGCGGATTGGCATATGCCCGTAGTCCCGCTGCTCGTCACGCAGGAGGCGCCGATACTTGTGCACGTTGTCTGCGAAACTGAACCCGAGAGCGTGGTGAAAGACGCGCAGTAAAGAATCCCATTGGACGACTGGCACACGCCGGCAGCCCCGCTGCTCGTGGTGCACGAGTCGCCGGCGTTCATACACAAGGAGGACGTATTGCTGTTTGAGGTATTGCCTCCTCCTGATGACGAAGGGGACTGTGCCGGAAGGCAGACGTTTGCAGGATTGAGCGCGTTATCGCTTCCGCAGACGCCCGATGCGCAGGCGCTGTTTGATATACAGGGTGTGCCGACGTCTTGATACCCCGCAAATGCCACCGGAGCAAACGCTAAAAAAGCGAAGAGGACGAAGGAGGCGGAACGTGAGGTTGCCATTTTTATCGCAAGAGCGGATTGAGAGCGTTTTCAGCAGAAATAAGCGCAACATTCAGAGTCGAACCGCCGCTTATCACGCTTCCAATCATACTTGAGAAAACGCGATCCGTATCCCCTGGCGTTGGGGACAACCATCCGTTCGCGTAAAGCGCTTCGGCATAAGAAACTGCCGCGACAGGATCATTCGAGGGGATGGTCGCGAGCGCACTTAGGGTTGCCGGCGCGAGCCCTGTCGCAGCGGCAGCGACGTTTTGTCCGGGAGTGCTCGTAAGGAGGAGCGCTGCCTGATACGCTCCCGCCGGATTTTTAGCGCCGCGCGGGATCATAAAAGCGTAGACAAGACCGTAGGCGCTCTTTACGGGAGCCGTGGCCGGTTGCGGCAGAGGAGTCACGTTGAAATCGAGGTTCGGATTCGCCGCGCTCAGGAAGCGCGCTTCCGAAGCGAAGCCGAGATACAGTGCGAGGTCGCCCGAAAGGAAGGCCTGTTGCGAATCCGGCAACGAGGGATTCCAGGTATAAGAAACCTTCGAGGGATCGGCAAACTGCGTATAGAAGCCGAGTACGGCCTGCCCCGGGGGGACCGTGCTTGAATTTGCCTGACCGAGGTTTGCGGAAAGGATGTCGTTACCCGTATACGAAGAGATCGGTACGCCCTCCTGGAGGAAGAGGGCGGAAAGTATGCCGCGAGCGTCATGTACGTTGTCGTATGTCCCAAGAGCGATGAGACCGCGGGTAACCTGTTGCGTCGGGGTGAGAAGCGCGACCTGCGGCACGAGACCCGTCAGCGCCTCCCACGTCGAAGGCGGGCTCGCGATACCGTCGGAAGAAAGGATGGAACGGTTCGAGAAAAGAACGAGCGGATCGACGAGGAACGGGATGCCGTAATAACCGGCGCCGCCCGGTATGGTGAAAAGGTTCCCTTCTCCGACGAAGGAGCTCTGGAACGTGTGTACCGAAAGCGAAGAGAACGGTATCGGAACGATGAATTTCTTGAGCGAAAGCAGGTCCTCTTGCGAGGAGAGGATGAGGTCGGGCGCATTGCCGGTCGCTATCGCGGTGGCGAGGTCGGTTGAGAGCGTTTCGGGGTCCTTCTGCACGTACGAGATGTTCTTGAACGCGGTATTGGACTTCGTCGCGCTCGTGAGGACAGCGTCCATGCCGCTCTTCGGCAGCGTCCCCCATATGACGACATTGCCGACGGTATTGTTGGTGCTATGGCTCGTATAGGTCGCGAAGATGAAAAGACCGATAAGGGCGCTCACGCCGAAAGCGCCGAATAAGATACTTTGGAATAAAGATATTTTCATGGGGCAGTAAAGATGATGCCGTAATGGTGCGGCCCTGCGCGAAATGACTTCACCTTATGGAAACCGCCGTTAATAAAGAGATCCTCGGCTTCGTGTTCGGAAACGACCTTGTCGGACGCCGGCCCCATGCCGCCGTAACTGCCGGCCCAATCGACGAGCATGAGCTTGCCGTCCGGTTTTAACACGCGTTTTATTTCTTCAAGAAGGCCCAGGCGGTTCTCGATCTGGAAAAGCGTATTGGCAAGGATGATCGCGTCAAGCGTATCGTCGCGCAGGTGCGTACCGCCGGGTTTTTCGATATCACCCCAGAGCGTCTCGATGACATGCCGATGATGGTCATGCGTATTGAGCTTCAGGTGCTTGAGAACGTCTTCCTGCACGTCGACCGCATAGACTTTTCCGCTTTCTCCGACGATGCCGGCTGCCGCGCGCGCATAATGGCCGCTGCCGGCGCCGAAATCACCAACCTTCATGCCTTCGTGTAGCCCGAGCTGCAGCACATTCTCACGCGGGTCGCTGAAATGGGCACTCATGATTCTTATAAAATACCACAGGTAAATCGCGCTAGCGCCGCGAAATCAACATGTGAGCGATTCAGACGAGAATGACGTTTTACAACGCCGCCATCGAGGCGATACTGTCGCCTTCGTAAAGCTTCATCACGCGGACGCCCTGGGTCGCGCGGGAAAGCTGGGAGATTTCCGCTACGCTCGTGCGGATCACCTGCCCTTTTTTCGAGACCACGACAATCTCGTCGCTATCGTTTTTATCGTTCACCACTTTCGCACCGATGATCTCACCGGTCTTCGTTGTGACCTCGGCGGTCTTCACGCCCGAGCCGCCGCGGCCTTGTACCTTGTATTCGGAGAGCGCCGTGCGCTTGCCATAGCCTTTGCTCATGATGACGAGAAGCGAAGAATGGCCGGCTTCTTCCGCCTTGATGACTTCGGCAGAAACGACGCGATCCCCTTTCCTGACCGCCATGCCCTTCACGCCGCCTGCGGTGCGGCCCATCTCGCGCACGTCTTCGACCGAGAACCGGATCGACTGCCCTTTCGCCGACACGATCGAAACCGTATCGCCTTCCGTCGCGAGATTCGCGGAAACGAGCCTGTCCGAACCCTTGAGATTGATCGCGATGATGCCCGAGCGGCGCACGTCGGCGAAAGACTTTGCCGCGACGCGCTTCACCACGCCGCCTTCCGTCACGAAGACGACCGATGCCGCGTCGAGCGCCGCGCCTTTCGGAACCGGTAGGATCGAAGTTACCTTCTCGTCAGACGCGAGCGAAAGGAAGTTCATGATGCTCTTGCCCTTGGTGGCGCGGCGACCTTCAGGAAGCTCGTACATCTTGAGCTGGTATGCCTTGCCGAAGTCGGTAAAGAAGAGGAGGTCGCTATGCGCCGAAGCGACAAGGAAGTGCGTAACGACGTCTTCTTCCTTGGTTGCGATATCAACGACGCCTACGCCGCCCCGCTTCTGGCTCTTGTATTCCGAGGGGTTCGTGCGCTTCACGTATCCCCCCTGGGTGATGACGAGCACGGAATCCTCGTCCGGAACGAGGTCTTCCGTGGAAATGTTCCGTGCCCCGCTCTTCACGATCCTCGTACGACGATCATCGCCGTATTTCTCGCCGAGTTCTTGAAGTTCGGATTTGACCACGGCGAGGATCTTTTTAGGTGAAGAAAGGATGTCCTGGAGCTTCTTGATGAGCGTCTGCACCTCGGCGAGCTCGGCTTCGATCTTCTTGCGCTCGAGGCCGGCGAGCTTCGAGAGGCGCATCTCGAGGATAGCTGCGGTTTGGAGCGCCGAAAAACCGAACTTTTTCTGAAGCGCGGCGCTCGCCGAAGGGACATCCGGCGATTTCTTTATGAGCGCGATGACTTCATCTATATGATCGAGAGCTTTCGAGAGTCCGAGCAGGATGTGCTCGCGTTCCTGCGCCTTCCGAAGATCAAACTCGGTACGACGCTTCACCACCTCCTGCCGATGGACGATGAAATGCCCGAGCATCCCCGAGAGCGAGAGCATTTCCGGCACGCCGTCCACAAGCGCGAGCATGTTGTAGTGAAAGGTGCTTTCAAGCTCGGTGTGCTTATAAAGAGCGTTGAGGACCGCCTGCGGGTGCGCCGTATTCTTGAGCTCGACGACGATACGGATGTCGCTCGTCGATTCGTCGCGCAAGTCGCGGATGCCCTCGATCCTCTTTTCCGAAACCAGCTCGGCTATATGCGCGATGAGCTCGCTCTTGTTCACGCGGAATGGTATCGAGGTGATGAGGATGCGCGCGTCCTTCTTCCCGTCATCGACTATTTCCGCTTCGCCACGCACGACAACCGGCCCCTTGCCCGTACCATACGCATGCTTGATGTCGGCGTGATTGAACGCTATGCCGCCAAGCGGAAAATCCGGACCCTGCACGAACGAGAGGAGATCATCCGTCGTCGCATCCGGATGGTCGATGAGGTGTATCGTCGCCGTGACGATTTCCCGGAGGTTGTGCGGCGGGATGTTGGTCGCCATACCGACGGCGATACCGAGCGTCCCGTTCAGGAGCAGGTTCGGCAGGGCGGCGGGGAGTACGTTCGGCTCTTTGCGCGTCGCGTCGTAATTGGGACTCCAGGAGACCGTCTCCTTTTCGAGGTCCTGGAGCAGCGCCTCGGCGATACGCGACATCTTCGCCTCGGTGTAGCGCATCGCGGCCGGGGAATCTCCGTCGACGGAACCGAAATTCCCCTGCCCTAAGACGAGCGGATAGCGGTGTGAGAAATCCTGCGCCATCTTCGTCATCGAGTCGTAAACGGCGATATCGCCGTGCGGATGATATTTACCGAGCACGTCGCCGACGACGGCAGAGCTCTTCCTGAACTTCGCTCCCGGCACGAGCCCCATCTCTTTCATCGCATAAAGCGTGCGACGATGGACCGGCTTGAGGCCGTCGCGCACGTCCGGAAGCGCCCGGCCCGTGATGACCGACATCGCGTAATCGAGGTACGACGTCCGCATCTCCGAAACGATCGGCTGGTCAATGACGGTATCGGCAGCGGGCGGCTCTCCGCCCTTTATTTTTTCTTCTTTTTCGCGCGCCATGGTGATTCTAAAATGGTATACGTTCCGTATCGCTCGTTACTTAACTGCTTTATCAAAACGGTATGATCGTTCTGTCGGATTCGGACGGAGCGCCTGATGCCGAAGATGTCGAGTTCACGATCTCGATACGCGCCGGTCCCGAATTGTTCCCCGAACTCTGCCCGTCCTGCGGGAGAGCCGCGGCGGCGCCGGCAAGGCTCTGTCCTTGCTCGCTCGTGCCGGCGACGATCGTAGGCTCTTGACCGGTACTCTCGGCAAACGAGGTTCCATGTATAGCGAAAGCTCCTGTCGAAAGCTCGCCCGCAAACCACACAAGAGCAATGAACGCGGTACCGAACGAAGCAGCCCCAAACGCGACCTTTTTGCGGATATGATGGGGTTTCCCTTTCACGTGTTCGATGTGTTCAAGAATAGTTTTCATACGCCTGGTCTAGGGGGTTATGACCAGTATACTCCCATCGCGGCCCGCAAGATCCTTTTTCTTCAAGGTAAGCTTATCAACCCTCTCGCCATCGGTCCCCGCGCCCTTCAGATAAGACTCAAGCGCCGCAGGGTCACCCATGCCGTTCCAGTGCATCGGGATTATGATCTTCGGCTCAAGAGAGACCGCAAGTTCATGCGCGGCGGAGGGCGAAAGAACGCCGGATCCGCCGACCGGAACGAAGAGAACGTCTATCTCGTCGATGCCTTCACGCGCCTCCCTCGAGAGCTCGTGATCGGAAAGGGCACCGAGATGGACGAGCGTCATGTCTTCGAGATGGACGGCAAACACCGTGTTGGCCGCCTCTGTACGGCCTTTTGCAAGCCCGTAAGCGCTGTGTGAGAAAAAACCCTGGGCGACAACACCCTGCCTCTCATACTCTCCGGGTCCGGAGATTACGAAAGGAGTCTTCTCTCCATAAGTCATCTCTTCAACGCCATTCATGTCCGGATGGTGGCGTGATACGAACACGATATCGGCGCCAAAACGCGAAGAAGGCAGGGTCGCCCCCTTGGCGACAGGGTCAAAGGCAAGTGTGAGATCTCCGAATGTTACCTTGAAGCACTGCCCGCCGTGGTGCGTGATAACCATACCTCAATGATAGCATTTTCCGCCGATGCGTGCTATGGTGTCGCATATACGCGTGCTAAAGAAGTAGAGACCGGCTAACCCTGACTGCCTCGTGGAGTCAGTACCTGTCCTGAAAATCGCACCGTTCATATTTTTAATGCCTGAAGAGAAGAAAAGACCGGTTCCGGCAGTAACGATCCGCCTCGATAGCAGCCATCCCATGGCTGCCCTCGTTGACGCCATCGCGACCCCGCCCTCATCCGGAGACCTTGTCGAAGGAGCGATTATCGCCATTGACCGCGGGCGCGTCTATGTCGATCTCCCGCCGTTTGGTACCGGTATCATCTATGGACGCGAGTACCTGAACGCGGCGGATGTCCTGCGTAAAGCGAATCAGGGGGATACCATCACCGCAAAGGTCGTCGATGCGGCCGGACGCGATGGTTACATCGAGCTTTCCCTCAAAGAAGCCCGCCAGGCGGCCATTTGGGGCGAAGCCGAACAAGCCATCGTCGCGCAGACGCCGTATACGCTCACCGTCGAAGAGGCGAACAAAGGCGGGCTCATCCTTTCCTGGCAAGGCATTCAGGGATTCCTTCCCGCTTCGCAGCTTTCAAAAGAACACTATCCTCGGGTACCGGAGGGAGACAAGGAGAAGATCCTCGGCGAGCTCATGCGATTCGTCGGACATCCTCTTTCGGTGCGTATCATTGCCGCCGATGCGAAAGAGGGCAAGCTTATATTCTCGGAACGCACTGAAAATGAGGAGGAGGAAAAGGCATCTCTTATCGACAAGTACCAGGTGGGCGACACGGTTTCAGGCGAAGTGACCGGCATCGTCGATTTCGGCGTCTTCGTGAAGCTTGAACCGGGGCTTGAAGGTCTCGTCCATATAAGCGAGCTCGACTGGGGCCTCGTCGAAGACCCCCGCTCGCTCTTTAACGTAGGCGACAACGTTACGGTCAAGGTGATCGAAATAAAGGACGGGAAAATATCGCTCTCGATAAAGGCGCTCAAAGAAAATCCGTGGCACACCGCCGCCGAGCGTTACAAGAAAGGCATGGAGGTCCCGGGCGTCATCATCAAATACAACAAACATGGCGCGCTCGCTTCCATCGAGGAAGGCGTCGCAGGACTCGTCCATGTTTCCGAGTTCGAGACGCCCGCCGAGCTTCGCGAGACGCTTGAGCTCGGAAAGACGTACTCCTTCCTCATCTCGCTCTTCGAACCGAAAGACCAGCGCATGACGCTGACCTACGTAGGCAAAAAGAAATAATCGAGTTTCTCGCCCGCTTACCTTTATCTTTATCGCGTGTTCGCGAACATCGTCGCGGCGGAAACGCCGTCGGCTATGAAGAGACGCGCCGCTTCGGCCGCTTTCTCGAGCGCCTTTTTGAGCGCCGCCGCTTCGGACGGCTTCCACTTGCCGATCACGTGCTTGATAACCTTCTCCTCGCCGGAGATCTTCTTCGCCTGATTCTTTTTCCCCGCTGCGCTGATGCCGATACGGATGCGCGCGAAGTTCTTCGTCTTAAGCGCACGCATGATGCTTTCGACGCCTTTGTGCCCGCCGCTGCCGCGGCCGAAGACCATCTTTATGGTACCCAGAGGCAAATCGAGGTCGTCATGGACAACGAGGAGTTTTTCTGCCGCTCTTGAACCTTTTACGAACAAGGCGACCGATTTCCCCGAGAGGTTCATCATCGTTTCCGGCAGTACGAGGGTCGCGTTCTCGCCCGCTATCGCACCTTTGCTTACGAGCGCGTTGCCCGTCTTGTTGAAGACGAGTTCTCCGAAATCTTCCTGTTTCGCAAGGAGCTTGACTGCCATGCGGCCAGCGTTGTGCCGCGTCTCTTCGTACTCTCTGCCGGGGTTTCCGAGGCCTGCGATGACGAACGCCATGAAGGGATCGTAGCACACGCATTCGCCGGCAGCGGAAAATACTTGCGCATACGCGCGCGATGCGTACAATACGTTCATGAAAGATACCGGAAAAGGTCTTCTGAAGGATCTTTTCGTTCTCACGCTCCTTATCGTGGTCGTTGTCATTCCGATTCGCGCTTTCGTGGTGTCCCCGTTTGTCGTCGACGGCGAATCGATGCATCCGACGTTCGAAAATCTCGACTATCTCATCGTCGATGAGCTCGTCTATGATTTCGAGGCGCCGGCGCGCGGCGACGTCATCGTCTTCCGCTACCCGGGCGATCCGTCCATCTTTTACATCAAGCGCATCATCGGGCTTCCGGGCGAGACCGTCTCCATCAATCGCGGCGTCGTTACCATCACGACTCCCGCCGGAAAGACCTTTACGCTCTCCGAACCGTACGTGGTGAGCGAAGACGCGACGTACACGAAGAGCGTCACGCTCAGTTCCGATGAATACTTCGTCATGGGCGATAATCGCCCGAACAGTTCGGACAGCCGCGTCTGGGGCCCCCTGCCGAGAAAAGACATCATCGGACGGGTCGACTTACGGCTCCTTCCCCTTTCGGAAATCGGGTTCTTCCCCGGTAAAGCGGCATACGCGACCGACACGGTTGCAAGCACGACGGCATCTTTGCCGAAATCATGATACGCGACGTCATACCGGCAGAAGAGCTTTTAAAAAAAGCGCGGGCAGTCGGCCAATACTACGGTTTCACTCCCCTTGAAACCCTTACGGCAAAAACGCGCGGCAGTCGCAAAGCGACGAGCTATCCCGAAACGCTCGCAAATCTGAAGCTCGATCCGGTCGCCGATATCGTGGCAAGCTTCTTGCATCAGTTTCAAAACGCCGATGCTGCGCCGTCGGTGCGACAGCCGCTCTTCGTCTGGCATACGAACATCGCTCCGGGACGCGCCGTTCAGAAAAAGAAAGCGGTCATCCAGTTCCACGCGCTCGGCACGGACCGAGCGCTCGCCGATGCTGTCGTCATCCGTGCGCTCCTTGCGCTTTCAAGAGACCTTTTCCGCGAGGAGCCTGTCATCCGTATCAATTCGATGGGCGACAAAGAAACCCGCGCGCGCTACGCGCGCGAGCTCGGTGTTTTTTTCAAAAAACGCGCGCATCTGCTTCCTGAGGACTGCGTGAGCTGCGCGAAACGCGACCCTCTCGAAGCGGCGGAGCTTGTCGTGGCACGTTCCGGCGCGGACGATCTCCCGACGCCGACCGAACACCTCTCGGACATGAGCCGCAAGCGTTTCGAGGATCTGCTCGAATATCTCGAAACGACCGAGACGCCCTACGAGCTTTCGCGCGATCTCCTCAGTCGCGGCAACGTATGGAACGACGCCTGTTTCGAGCTTGTTGTCGACGAGCAGCGTGTGGCATGGGGTTCGCACTACAGCGACCTCGCGCGCCATTTCTTCCCTCGCGCGCCTTTCAGCGCGGTCGGTGCCATACTGCAAGTAGCGAGCGAAGGCGCGGTGAGCGCGAAACCGGCTCAGGCGCGCGCCCGTTTTTCATTCGTCCACATAGGAGACGAGGCAAAGCGGCTTTCGATCCGTCTTGCCGAAGATTTCCGGCGGGCGCATATCCCTCTCGCTCAAGATATCGGCGTCGAATCGCTCAATGAGCAGCTCTATCTCGCAGAACGGCGCAACAGCCCCTACTTGCTCATCATGGGGCGCAAAGAAGCGCTTGAAGGATCCGCCATCCTGCGCAATCGGCAAACGCAGGAGAACACCGTCCTTCCTCTTATGGGTATCACCGAACGCCTCAAGGCCATATCGTAGACAAACGTCGCGGTGATATGGTAGAGTCACTAGCAATGGTAACGGCCGGTACCCGAGTCGAAGTCCGTCGCGGAAAAAGCGAGAGCTCTTCCGCGCTTATTCGTCGTTTTACGCGCCGAGCGCAAGGACTCGGTCTCGTCCACGAAGTTCGCGACAGGCGGTACTGGCAGCGCACGAAATCAAAAAACGTCAATCACAAACGGGCGCTTATCTCGAAAACGCGGCGCGAAAAATATGAGGAGCTCGTCAAGCTCGGAAAGATCGATCCGGCGGCGCGGAAAGGCGGACGAGGGAGGAGCGACAAGCGCTAGACGGAATGGGGGGCGTTTCGGTCAAAAATCTTACGCGGCGCGTTTCGGTGCCGCGTTTCGCATACGGAACGATACTCGATGAGACGCTTCCCCGCTGGGACGTCTCGCTCGTTTTCGTCGGACCGGCAAAAGCGAAGCTATTGAACAAGCAGTTGCGGGGAAAACTGTACACGCCGAACGTCCTCTCATACGCTCTTGGAGAAAGGAGCGGCGAGATCATCATCTGCCTGCAGGAGGCGGAAAAACAAGCGCCGGCTTATGGCATGACGAAACGCGATTTCGTCCTCTATTTGTTTATCCACGGATTGCTGCATTTGAAAGGCATGGCACATGGCGCTACGATGGATACATGCGAACAAGAACTCTTGGCACGGTTTGCCAAGAGTGGCGTGCGCACCACCCTCTCTACATGTCTCGGAACATCGTCACCGGAATCGATATCGGAACGTACCAGGTAAAACTGGTCGTCATCGAGGAACTCGCGGATAAGCGAGGCGGGCGGCAACGGCATGTTATCGGGACGGGACTCGCCGAGTCGAAAGGGCTACGGCACGGGTACGTCGTCAACAAGGACGAGGTCGTCGCGAGCATTCTCGAAGCGAAACGGCAGGCCGAAGCCATCGCGCGGATACCTATCCGGTCCGGCTTCCTTTCTATCGGCGGGATCTCGCTCGACGAAGCTCACGCGACCGGCAGCACGATCATTTCGCGCGCGGATCAGGAGATAACCGCGCTCGATATAGAAAAAGCGGGGAAAGCCGCCCGCGAAGCCGCGACGCCCGCTTTCCTCAACCGTTACGTCCTCCATAGCATCCCGCTTGAATACCGCATCGATGACGTCAAGGTTCTCGGCGACCCTCTCGGCATGAAAGGCGTGCGGCTCGAGGTCGACTATCTTTTCGTCACGTGCCTCGCGCAGCACAAGGACGCTCTCTCACAGGCGGTCGAAGATGCGGATATCGAGGTTATCGACCAGATGGCCTCCCCGCTTGCGGGCTCATACGTACTCCTCGACGGGGATCAGAAGATGAAGGGCTGCGTGCTCGCGAATATCGGCGCCGAAACCGTCTCGATCGTCGTGTACGACGAGAACATACCCATTTCCGTAAAAGTGTTCCCGATGGGCTCAAGCCACATCACGGATGACATAGCGCTCGGTTTCCGCATCTCGCTCGAGGAAGCCGAACGGGTAAAGATGGGACGGCTCGCCGGGCAGATGTACTCGCGCAAGAAGATAGAAGACCTCGTCGCGAACCGTCTCGAGACGATGTTCACGCTCATCGACAAGCATTTGAAATCGCTCGGGCGGCGCGGACCGCTTCCGGCAGGCATCATCATATCGGGCGGCGGAGCCGGTATCGGCTCCATAAGCGATATCGCGAAAGATTCGCTTAAGCTCCCTGCCCGGCTTGCCGAATTTCGCCTCTCTTCCGACGCTAAGATCCAGGATGCGACGTGGGCCGTGGCCTACGGCCTCGCGCGCTGGGGACTCACGGGCGATACGGGCGTGCCAAAAAAGAGTATGGGCATCAACGTCGGGAAATTCTTGCGGCAATTCTTGCCGTAGATGAGGATTTCCCGAAGACCACGAAGTAAATAACGAGTCACATCTTTATAATGTCAATATTTGCATATCGTCCGGTTCTGCTATGATAGCCACACGAATCTAACTATCCATGTCCAAACGCGTAGAGCCAGAAATTGAGACTTTTGCACGGATTCGCGTCGTCGGTGTCGGCGGTTCGGGGAAAAACGCGATCAATCACATGATCGAATCCAAGGTTCGCGGTGTTGAATTCATCGCGGTTAACTCCGACGCTCAAGATCTCCACCGCTCGCTCGCGAAGCGAAAGATCCACATCGGCAAGAATCTCACGCGCGGGCTCGGTACCGGCATGAATCCGGAACTCGGCAGGCGCGCAGCCGAAGAGACGCGGCAGGAAATCCAGGAAGCGCTCTCCGGAAGCGACATGGTCTTCATCACCTGCGGCATGGGTGGAGGCACCGGCACCGGCGCTTCCGCTGTCGTCGCGAAGATAGCGAAAGAAGTCGGCGCGCTCGTCATCGCGGTCGTCACCAAGCCGTTCTCTTTCGAGGGTGCGCAGCGTAAAGATATCGCCGAACGCGGCCTTGCCGACCTTAAGAAAGAGGTCGACGCTTTTATAGTCATCCCGAACGACAAGCTGCTCTCTATCGTCGATATGCAGACCTCCGCGAAAAACGCTTTCGCGATGTGCGACGAGATACTGCGCCAGGCCGTCGAAGGGGTCTCCGACATCATCACGACCCCGGGCGATATCAACACCGACTTCAACGATATCAAAGCCATCATGGAGGGAGCCGGGCCTGCGCTCATGGGCATCGGCATAGCCGAGGGAGACGGGCGCGCGAAGGAGGCGGCGCAACAGGCGGTCAATTCCCCGCTCCTTGACGTGTCCATCAGCGGCGCGAAAGGCATCCTCTTCGTCGTTGCCGGCTCCGATGATCTCGGCATCATGGAAGTGCAGGAAGCCGCGAAAATCATAAACGAGTCCGTTGATAAGAATGCGAAGGTCATCTTCGGCATGATGAACGACGATAAGCTCAAGAAAGGACAGCTCCGTATCATCGTCATCGCGACAGGATTCCCTGAAAGTGCCGCGCATGCATCGCACGGCGGGCTTGAACGTTCCCTTTTCTCGCTGCCTACGGAAGGGCGCGCCGAGGAACGCGGACGCATCTACCATGAGATCCTGAAGCGCGAAGAAAAACAGGAGGCTGAAGAAAAGAGCAGCGAGACGAAGCGCGACTCGAAAAAAGAAGAATCTTTCACGGCCCTGGAAAAAGAAGAGCCCGTCGTAACGGCGACGCCTCATAAACGCGAAGAGATTCCAGCGATTCCTGAGGACGATGAAGCATGGGGCGCTATCCCCGCTTTCCTGCGCAGACACAAGAAATAATCTTTTCAATAAAAGAATCCGGCGGCCGCTGAATAGTCTTCCGGCCGTTTTTCGTCTGGTATACTTCGATTATGCATGACCTCATCATTATTGGCGGCGGCCCTGCGGGGATCGCAGCGGGCGTTTACGCGGCGCGCAAGCGCTTGAAAGCTGTTCTCATCACGGAAGAAATCGGCGGGCAATCGACCGTCTCGGACGGTATTGAAAACTGGATCGGCACGACAAAGATAAGCGGCACAGATCTCGCGAAATCGTTCGCGGACCACCTCGATGCCGTGAGGGACGATGTTATAACGCTTGTCGCGGGCGAACGGATCACCTCGCTTGAGAAAAGCAAAGACGGCTTCCTGGCAAGGACGAAGACCGGCAAAGAATTCTCCGCGAGAGCCGCGCTCATCGCCTCAGGAGCGAGCAGGCGGAAACTGGACATTCCCGGAGCGGAAAGATTCGAGCACAAGGGCGTCACGTACTGCGCGTCCTGCGACGGCCCTCTTTTCGCCGATCAGGATGTCGCGGTCGTCGGCGGCGGTAATGCCGGCTTTGAAACGGCGCTGCAGCTCCTTGCGTATGCGAAATCCGTAACGCTCTTCCACCGGCATAAGGAGTTCAAGGCTGATCCGGTAACGATCGAGAAGGCATGCGCGCATCAGAACATGCATGTCGTAAGGCACGCCGAACCGCTCGAAGTCAAAGGAGACCAGTTCGTAACCGGCCTCACGTACAAAGACAAGGATTCAGGCGAAACGAAGAGCCTCGCCGTCTCCGGCATATTCGTCGAAGCCGGCGTCATCCCGAATACGGAATTCGCCTCCGGACTCGTCGAACTCGATGCGGTGGGACGCATCAAGACCGATCCCCGAAACCAGCGCACGAACACCGAGGGCGTTTGGGCGGCTGGCGACTGCACTGACGAGCTTTATCACCAAAATAACATCGCCGCCGGCGATGGCGTGAAGGCGCTCGAGGATATCTACCTCTGGGTCAAGAAGCGTTAGTCTCCACGGGTCTGCCCGCCTGTTTTAAGGCTGTTGCGCGGGTCCGACGATAAAACGCACGGAATAATCCGGCTCGACGGTTAAGTCGATTTCTCCATGGCCGTCAAATTCATAGTAATACGACCAGCAGCCCGGGTTTTCGTGCGCCGGAAACGCTTCGCCATAAGGTCCGGCGTTTGAAACCCAGCCGGCCGTCGCATTGCCGTTGATGGTTTTGAACCGGAGATTGTGCTCTTTGTCCGGGTAGACATCCTTAGGGAGGTTGATAAAGAGCCGGGTCGTTTCGGGCACCTCCTGCGTCGAACCGTTCGGGATGCCGCCGCAAAGAAGGATTTTCCCGTTATCGGACATGGCGGTCATAAGCGGAAGGGGCTCCAAAGGGCGGCCTTGCAAAATAGCATCGACTTCCTCGTAACCGGATGGGAAAGCGTAATTGTAACGCGCAGGGAGCGCAAAGACGTACTGAGCATTGTAGCCGAGCCGGGTAGGGTTTATGGGTGCCGCACCGATGTGGAATTCGCCGCGCAAAAGCGCATCCCACTGCGTCAGCGTGAAAACCATGATCGGAATATCTTGAGAGGGCTTTTGGGCGGTCCATTTTGGGTTTCTGATCGAAATCAGGGGTCCGTGCTCCGTGGGCACGTCGCCCCGGGCGGCAATCGAGTACCCGTCCCACGTACTCATGATGATGGAGTAACCGCTCCAATCCTGCGGCAGAGAGAATTTGAATCCATACTGGCTATTCACATATTCGACAGAAGTTTGAACAGGAGGAGGTTGTGCGCTTCCTGTCGCGTGTTCATTCTTATTTAAAAACCACGCATATCCGATGGCGGCTATTGCCAACAGTACGACTGAAAAAATTAAGAGTTTTCTGTTCATGATCAAAAGTTTGTCTTGTCTTTACCAGCGCATGCATGAATGGTACCAGATTGAAGAAATGATAGTTTTCGCCGATTGATAGATGAGTTAGAATAACCAGAATCTTCGGAGTTTCAAATGAAAATGGATACAAAAAGAAAAAAAGAAATCGAAGAAATTGAGCAATCCTACAAGACTCCCATGGACAACACCTTGCGCGGGTTTCTGGATTTCATCCGTGAACAGGGCGTCGTCGGGCTCGCGATCGGATTCCTCTTTGGCGGCGCGGTGTCCAAGGTCGTCGCAGCTCTGGTGACGGACATCATTAACCCGCTTCTCTCCTTTGCGATGGGATCGGCAAACGGGCTCAAACAGGCATACATCCCGCTTGGCGGCGCGAAAATCATGTGGGGAGATTTCCTCTCGGTCCTTATCGACTTTCTCATCATCGCGATCATCATCTACTTCGGCTTCAAGGGGCTCGGCCTCGACCGGCTAGAAAAGAAGGAGTGAAAGATGTTCCTGGGGTCTTAAAGGAGCGTTTTCTATTCCTCCGCAAACCAATACTCAAACTCGTACTGATGCTCTTTGCCGATGACGGTGATTTTCATTTCGCCCTCCGTCGTCACGAAAGGGGCCCCGAGTCTGCCCGATACTTTCTTCTAAGGGCGGGAGTCCCCAGACTCGAGCTATTCGGGCCTGCCGATAAAACCGCCTCACCGTGTCGATATAACGACACATTCGATAAAAAAGTCTAGCTGCGGAGAGGGTGGGATTCGAACCCACGGTCCAGTTACCCGGACGCCGCATTTCGAGTGCGGTGCCTTCGACCACTCAGCCACCTCTCCTGACTCCGAAACCTTACCATTTTTGAAATCGTCGCGGAAGGTGATAGATTTCATAGACGGCCCTATCGTCTAACGGTTAGGACAGCGCCCTTTCACGGCGTAAATCGGGGTTCGATTCCCCGTAGGGTCACAAATTGAAACTTATGCCGGATTGAGTGCGGCGGAGCCGCGCCGAGCGCGTGGTGGCTTGAACCCGAAGCGTACGCCCCGACCTCCCAAACGCGCCTCGGCCGCGCTCGCTCCGCTCGCGCGGCAAACCCAAAAATTTCCTTGCCATTTTGTGCGGCTCCTCCCCCGACCCCTCCGCCGAAAGGCAAAAAGAAGGAAAGGAAATTTTTTGGTTTGCTCCGCCGCTTCGAATGTTCATTGAATATTAAGAATCGTTACGATAGTTTCGATGTTGTAAGTCTGTTATGATGATACATATGCAACAGAAGACAATTCTCGGAGCAGTAATTGTTGTCGTGCTCGTCGCGGGCGGTGTTGTGGCGTGGAATTTTACCGCTACGTCTGGAGTACCTACAACAACCGAATCTCCAACTAGCTCGACCACGGCGTCAAATAATGTGACTCAGCCTGAATGGAAATCATATACTGACTCCACTACCGGATTCACGTTCAAATATCCAGCACAGTATGTAGTGGAAGCATCACCACTTCCGCCAGGTGACTGGGGATCACGAAGACTGCTCATGGTAGATGACAATCCAGATTCTACATCGACCAAAGCACGTGCACTTCCCATGACCGTTGACTTGCAAAAGCAACCTGTAACTGCGGACGGAAAGATATATCACACTATCGCCGAATATCAACAGAGCGGTGCTGCGGCGGAAATGATGCAGGGAGTGACGAATCCAAACGGCAACATCGTATCAGTCAATGGTACACAAACGCTCCTCTATCATATTCCGCCGGCAGACTCGACTGGGATTGGAGGTGATTCGTATCTCTTTATTCACAATGATCTTATTTACCAAGTGGGTATCAATCCGGACAATCCGTTAGCGATTCAGATGCTGAACAGCATCAACTGGCAGTAAATAAAAAAACCCCACGCCGATAGACGTGGGGTTGCTCAAACAGAGCGGTTAGGAAAAGTGCCTTGTTATTTCCAGAGGTTTGCAGGAGTGACGACTGACGCGCTGTAGAGCGGATCGGTGCCACCACCGACCCAGCCATACGGATCGACGATCGGGTAGGCTTCCGGCCCAATGGATGTTGGGATATAGCGCACCTCGAAGTGCAGATGTGCGGGGAGTGAGCAGCCAGTTCCGCAACGACCACCGACCGTTCCGATGTACTGGCCAGCAGTGATGCTTTGACCAGGCGTGACGGAAATCATCGTATCCAGGTGCAGATACTGGTAGAAGTAGTTATGACCACCAGTAGCGACCGTGGGCCGGATGGCGAGCGCACCCCAACTTGCGCAGCTTCCGCTTCCGGTATTGCCGAGATAGCAGATTGTGCTGATCACGGTTCCGTCGGCGGCGGCATACACCGGAGTCCCGAGCGACGCTTTGTAGTCATAGCCCGGATGTTCGTCGTAAGACGAATAGCCCGAGCCGCAGCCGTTGTCGTTCGTCATCCGTTTCGATGGGTCCCAATCGGGGTGAAGATAAATCGTGCCGCCGATGCAGGTGTTATCACTGCTTTTCGGTGTGCCGCTGACGCTCTCTCCATTGAACGCGATGATTTTTCCGTCTCCACCACCGCTGCTCAGTGTCCCGTAGGGATAGTAGCTGTTCGCGGGGTTGATTTTCATCGAGTGATCGAGCACCGAATTCATTGCGTTGGCGCTGTATGCGCCTTCCACCGTGTAGTCGATACTCCCTGAAGGACACACCCCGCCCACAAGAGGGTCTGAGCACTTGAGTGGAAACTGGAGAAATCCGGCAAATGCTGGAGTTGACCCCAGACCGAAAACAAGCAGCATTGCTGCCAAGACATTACGTAACAAGTTCACTTCTGTCTCCTTTTGCTAGAAAGAACAAATCGCACGCAGTAGTGCGATATCGGCAATCCCGCCGATATTTTCACCCCACCACATGAATCCTATATGCCTCGCGTGGATAAGCATTTAATCAACTCGACCGAAGCCGCCAAGCGAGCGCGGCACGCACCGAGCAGGCCGCGCGAACGGATGTGAGCGGCCAGTGCGAGGTGCGGAACGATGCGAGCGGACGCTACCTTACCACGCGACCCCGAAGCAGGAGCGCCCCGGCCGCCGCGAAGCCGGAAAAGCGAAGGGGTTTGAGAGCATGTGAACACTTGCGACCTTAACCCGAGCTTTGAGAGGCTGAAGCGGCGGAGGGGTCGGGGGAGGAGCCGCACAAGATGCAAGGAAATTTTTGGGTTTGCGGCGCGAGCGGCGCGAGCGCGCCGGGGCGCGTGTTAGTCCGATCGGCTGAAGTAGGTTCGCGCGAAGTTGGCTATTTCATCACACTTCAGATTACGGTCGCATCGTGGTAAGATGCCGGCACTGCGCGGTTAGCTCAGTTGGTAGAGCACTTCCTTGACGTGGATGGGGTCAGGGGTTCGAGTCCCTTACCGCGCACAATGCAGGAACGATACGGCACGCATATCCGAAAAAAGCGGATCGGGAGGAAACCTTCTTCTTCGAAGGTATACGTTTACGGCCGGCACGCTCTCATGGAAGCGCTCCGAAGCGATACGCTGAGCGAAAGCGCGCGAGCAAAACTTATCCGCAAGGTCTTTCTCGCGCCGGAAGCACGGGACAAAGAGCTGCAGACGCTCCTCGAAAAGAACGCGATACCGACCGCCGCGCTCGCGGGCGGAAAAGGAAAAGAGCTCGCGGGAAGAGACGCGGTGCATCAGGGCGTCATCGCTTCCATAGATCCGTCGGCGCTCTTCCTACCGCTCGATGACTTCTTGTCATCGCTCGACATGAAGAGAAATCCCGCGATAGCGGTTCTTGGCGAGCTGCAGGACCCCCACAACGTGGGCGCCGTTATCCGTTCGGCTGCCGCCTTCGGCCTCGCCGGCGTCCTGATTCCCGAACACAATCAGGCCCCTATCACGGGAGCGGTGGTAAAAAGCTCTTCCGGCATGACATTCCGGATCCCGCTGGTCTCGATACGCAACGTCAACCATGCGCTCAAGGTGCTCAAGACGAAGGGTTTCTGGACGTACGGCCTCTCGATGCAGGGGAAGACCGCGCTTGGCGCGGAGACGTTCGATACGCCAAGCGCGTTCGTGATCGGTAACGAAGGTTCCGGGATCCGGGAAAAGACGCTCGAAGCCTGCGACATCACGCTTTCCATTCCTATGCATCCGCGAACGGAATCCCTCAACGCTGCCGTGTCAGCGGCGATCGTCTTTTATGAGTGGTCGCGCAAGCATCCGGACGCGCTATGAGACACGACCGGCACCTCGTATCCTCATCGTGGGATAGCTACGAGCTTCTCGACTCGGGAGATTCCTTGAAGCTCGAACGCTTCGGCGAAATCATCGTGGCGCGACCGGAAACCCAGGCGCTCTGGGAAAAACGGCAGTCGCACGCATGGGAAAAAGCAAACGCGACGTTTTCGTTCATCGATAAGAAAGGTTCATGGGAAAAGAGGAGTGTGCTACCCGAGTCATGGGAGCTCTCGTGGGGCGCCGCGCGCTTCCTCGCGCGCCTCGCCGGATTCAAGCATACCGGCGTATTCCCGGAACAGGCGCCGAACTGGGAATGGATAAGAACCGCTGTCGGAAAGAAAAAGGAACCGGACATCCTCAATCTCTTCGGGTATACCGGAATCGCTTCCGTCGTTGCGGCGCTTGCCGGCGGATTCGTCACGCATGTCGACGCCTCCAAGCAATCGCTCGACTGGGCGCGCGAGAACGCCCGGCTTTCGAATGTTCCGGAAAATGCGATCCGCTGGATGCACGACGATGCTATCGCTTTCGTGAAGCGGGAGGCTCGCCGTAAGGCGCGGTATGACGGCGTCATTCTCGATCCGCCCGCTTTCGGCCGCGGAGCAAAGGGCGAGGTGTGGAAGATCGAGAAAGGGCTCCCAACGCTCCTCGAAGCATTGGCGCCGCTCCTCAAGGAAGAACGGGGTTCGTTCTTCCTTATGAGCGGTTATGCCGCAGGCTATGCGCCCCGCTCGTTCGCGCAGGCGGTCGAGGATATCTTCGGGGATGTCGAGAGCGGCGAGAGCGGCGAGCTCCACATAAAAGAGGCGCGTTCCGAGCGCGTCATTCCTGCCGGAATCTACGTGCGATTCATGCGGTAGACTAGAAGCATGCACGAACGCCACATAGCGGTGCTCTATCACAGCAAATGCCCCGACGGCTTCGGCGGCGCGTATGCCGCATGGAAAAAGTTCGGCGATGCTGCCGAATATATCCCGGTCGACCACGGCGATCCGCCGCCCGAAGGGCTTGATGGCCGCGAGGTATACCTTGTCGATTTCTGCTATGCAACCGCCGAACAGATGAAAGCGCTCGTAAAAATGACGGGACGTCTTGTCGTGCTCGATCATCATCAAGGCAGCAAAGAACTCGTCGAGAGCGTACCGGAGCATATTTACGATGCGAGCCGTTCCGGCGCGACCATCGCATGGGTCTATTTCCATCCTGACGCGCCCACCCCCCGCCTCTTGCAGTACATCGAAGATGGCGATCTCTACCGCTTCGCGCTCGCAGAAACCCGCGACATATTCTCGTACCTGCTTGTCCTCCCATTCGATTTCGCGGCATGGGACGGTCTTGCAAGCAAGCTCGATAGCGACGCGGAACGGAACGGCGTCTTGCAAAAAGCAGGGGCGTACACCGAATATTTCGAAGCGCTCGCGAACCTGTCGATCAAGCAGGCGAAGAAAGTCCGTTTCGAGGGTTATGAGGTTCTTTTTACTGCGACGCATCCGAACATCACGATGCGCTCTTACGTCGGGCACGAGTTGTACGTAAAATTGCCGCCGTTTTCGATGGTCGTGACCGCGCATCCGAACGGGTACGGCGTCTCGCTCCGAGGAGACAGCACGGTAATAAACGTAGCTGAAATCGCACAAAGATACGGCGGCGGCGGACATCCCGGCTCCGCAGGATTCTTCCTCCCGAACGGTTCCGCGATACCGTGGGTAGAGATCGATGATTGACGCGCCATGAAGATACTCGCTATCGAAACCTCTTGCGACGAGACGGGGATCGCGGTCGTCGAAGCCGCAGGCGACGAGCGTGCCGCGAATTTCGCCGTCCTCGGAAACGCCCTCCTCTCGCAGATAGATATCCACAAGGAATACGGCGGCGTCTTCCCCGCTCTTGCGAAACGCGAACACGCGAAAAACCTCGTCCCTATCCTCGAAGCGGCTCTTGAGGAAGCTGAACTCCTCCGCGAGGACACGCAAGCGCTATCCGAAGAGACGCGCGCCGCAATCGGCTCGATCCTTGCGCGCGAACCCGGCCTGACCGAAGCATTTTTCGAATTCGTTTCCGAATGCGAACCGCCCGCGATTGATACGATCGCCGTCACGGCAGGCCCGGGACTCGAGCCGGCGCTATGGGTCGGTATCAATTTCGCGCGGGCGCTCGCGCGGGCGTGGAACAAGCCGATCATCGCGGTAAACCACATGGAGGGCCATATCATGGCCGCTCTCGCGCAAGGGGAGGATAGCCGTCGCATCGCCATTGACGATGTCGAATTCCCCGTGCTTGCCCTCCTTATCTCGGGAGGACACACCGAACTCGTCCTCATGAAAGAGTGGCTCGTTTACGAACGGATCGGGCAAACCCGCGACGACGCCGTCGGAGAAGCGTTCGATAAGGTCGCCCGCATGCTCGACCTCCCCTACCCCGGAGGGCCGGAAATATCGCGCCTCGCCGAATCCCTCCGTTCCTCGTCACTTGGCGGTGAAACCGCCAAGTACACGTTGCCGCGGCCGATGATCGACTCCGACACGTGCGACTTCTCGTTTGCCGGACTCAAGACGGCCGTGCTCTATCTCCTGAAAAACAATCCCGGGATGAGCGAAGACCAGAAGAAACATGTCGCACACGAGTTTGAAAACGCCGTCGCCGACGTGCTGTGGAAGAAGACATCCCGCGCGCTCCTTGAAACCGGCGCGCGAACGCTCGTGATCGGCGGCGGTGTCTCGGCGAACACGCACATACGACGGACCTTCACGGAAGCGGTTGCAAAGGAATGTCCGCACGTACGTCTTCGGATCCCCTCCGCTGCGCTCACGACCGATAATGCCATCATGATCGCGCTTGCCGGCTTCTACCGCGCTTGCCGCGACGATTTCACCGAATCAGCCGCGCTTGCCGCGAGCGGGACCCGCTCGCTCGCATAAGCGCGCTTATTTGCTATATTTCATAAACAATGCCCGATAAGTTCCTCAAACCTTACAATCCGGCAGAAACCGAAACGCGGGTATACGAAGCATGGGAGGCGAGCGGGTTCTTTAATCCTGACAACCTTCCCGAAAACGGGGAGCCTTTCACCATAGTGATGCCGCCTCCAAACGCGAACGGTTCCCTCCACGCCGGCCACGCGCTCTTTATCACGCTCGAAGATATCCTGATCCGCTTCAAACGCATGCAAGGGTACAAGGCTCTCTGGCTCCCCGGCGCGGATCATGCAGGCTTTGAAACGCAGGTGGTATACGAGAAGAAGCTTGAGAAAGAAGGGCGGTCGCGGTTCCAGATGGATCCGAAAGATCTCTACGATGAGATCTACGCATTCACGATGCTCAATAAGACGGGGATGGAAGACCAGATACGGCAGATAGGCGCCTCGTGCGACTGGTCGCGCGAAAAATTCACGCTCGATCCGGCGGTCGTGCTCGACGTGCAGAAAACGTTCGTAAAGATGTTTGCGGACGGCCTCGTCTATCGCGGTAATCGGACGGTAAACTGGTGCCCCAAGCATCAGACATCGCTCTCGGACGTCGAAACGACAAACGGAGAAGAGACCGCTCCGCTCTACTATTTCACGTACGGGCCGTTCACCATCGCGACGGCGCGTCCCGAAACGAAATTCGGCGATAAGTATGTCGTCATGCATCCGGACGACGAGCGCTATGCGAAGTGGAAAGAGGGCGACTCGTTCGAAGCCGAATGGATAAACGGACCCATCACCGCGACGGTCATCAAAGACGAAGCGATCGACAAGGAATTCGGCACCGGCGTCATGACTATCACGCCCTGGCACGATGCGACCGACTTTGAAATAGCAAAACGGCACCATCTCCCCTACGAACAGGTCATCGACTGGCGCGGCAGGCTCCTTCCCATCGCCGGAGAGTTCGCCGGAATGAAGATACTTGATGCCCGTCCGAAGATCGTCGAGAAGCTCGCTCTAAAGGGTCTCGTTTCGAAGATAGACGATACGTACCGGCACGTCGCGAAACGCTGCTACAAATGCAACACGTTCATCGAGCCGCAGGTAAAGGACCAATGGTTCGTGAAGATGGCTCCGCTTGCGCAGAAAGCGATGGAGGCCGTGAACGACGGCGCCGTGAGATTCATTCCCGAGAATTATGAAAAGATCTTCCGTTACTGGATGGAGAACACGCTCGACTGGAACATCTCGCGTCAGATCGTCTGGGGAATCCCTATTCCGGCATGGTTCCGTAACCGCGGCACTGATGCCGAAGAATCCGTCGCTTCTCTCGAGAGGCCCGACGGAGACGGCTGGGAGGCGGACACGGATACCTTCGACACATGGTTCTCTTCAGGCCAATGGCCCCTCATCATGACAGGATTCCCCGAAGGGAAAGATTACGCGACATTCTACCCCACGGACGTCATGGAGACCGGGCATGACCTCATCTTCAAGTGGGTCCCGCGGATGATCATCTTCGGGCTCTATCTCGGAAAGAAAGTCCCTTTCCATACCGTATACCTTCACGGACTCGTGAATGACGCTCAGGGCAAGAAAATGAGCAAATCGAAAGGCAATGTCGTGAACCCTCTCGACCTCACAAGCAAGTACGGAACCGACGCGCTTCGCATGGCGCTCGTCGTCGGCAACACTCCCGGAACCGATCTCGCGCTGTCTGAGGAGCGGGTGAAGGGCTATAAGCATTTCGCGAACAAGCTCTGGAATATCGCGCGCTTCGTACTCGAGCATACCGGTGAAGCGGATATGAAAACGCCGCTTGTGGCACACGACGCGGCGCTGCGCAAAGAAGCGGAAGACCTCCTTGCGGAAGTAACGAAGGACATCGAGGAGTATCGCATTTACCTGGCGGCTGAAAAACTCTATCATTACGTTTGGCATGAGTTCGCCGACAAGATACTCGAGGAATCCAAAGAGATCCTCCGAAGCTCCGATGACGAGGCGAAAGCGTCGCGACGAGCGTTCCTTGTCCATACGCTTGACGCGTTCCTGCGCGCGCTCCACCCTTTCATGCCTTTCGTAACGGAAGAGATCTGGCAGTCGTTGCAGAGCAAGGATGCCGCGTTCCTCATGATCGCGCGGTGGCCTTCGTCCTAGCGGATATCTGATACAATAAGCTTCTGTGACTCTCTCTTCGTTTGGATACGCGTTTCTGGGCGGGCTTTTACCGTCGTTTATCTGGCTCTATTTCCTCCTGAAGGAAGATGCGCGTTGCCCTGAGCCGCGCACCTTGATCGCGCTCGCCTTCGTCGCAGGTATGCTGGCGGTGCCGCTGGCTCTTCCTTTTGAGCGCTATGCCGAAGGACATCTGCATGACAGCCTGTCCATTCTCATAGCATGGGCGACTGTCGAAGAGACCCTCAAGTATGTTATGGCCGCCCTGTTCATACTTTGGCGCCGTGCGGTGGATGAAGCGCCGGATTATGTCATATACATGATAACGGTCGCACTCGGGTTCGCCGCGGCTGAGAACATGCTTTTCCTGCTTGCCCCCCTTTCAAACGGCCACATCGCGGCGGGAATCTCGACCGGCGACCTGCGCTTCCTCGGATCCACGCTGCTTCACGTCATCGCATCCGCCACGGTCGGCTTCGCGCTCGCCTTCTCCGAAAAGAGTTCCCCGACAAAACGGGTCTTTGCGGCGGCAGCCGGACTTATCCTCGCGATCGTGTTGCATACCGCCTTTAACGCGCTTATCATCAATCAAGGCGCCTCGACCGCGCTTGCCGCGTTCTCCCTCGTCTGGATTGCCGCGGTTATATTCTTAGCGACATTCGAAGTGCTCAAATACTTCCAGTATCGCAACCTTTAATATCACTCGTTACGTATGATCACGAAGCGCTCATTCTTCAATCGCCTCTACGGCAATTCATCGGTTGGCGATACGTTCGATTCTTTTGATGACGAGTTACCGGATACGACTCTCATCCGGAAAGAGCCGCGCGAAAACGCGACCGAGGCAACGAAACGTTCTCTGCCGCTCGATGACGCTCCTTCAAGCGGTGAAGGCCAGCTTCCTGTCGACGTGCATCAGACCGCAAACGATATCGTCATACAAGCGTTCGTCGCGGGCGTGCGTCCCGACGAACTCAGTATTTCCATAAGCCGCGATATGGTCGAGATATCCGGTGCGCGCATGGAACGCGAACAGATCGCGGGGCCGGACTATTTCACCCGCGAGCTTTTCTGGGGCTCCTTCTCGCGCACGATCCTCCTCCCGCAAGAGGTTGATGTCGATGCTTCTTCAGCAAGCGCCAAAGACGGCCTTCTCACGATCATCCTTCCGAAGCTCGACAAGGCACGGCAAACGAAATTGCGCGTCAAAGCGGGATAACCGCAAAACGGATCACTGCAGCGTGATTGTCTGCTCCTCCGGCGGAGAAGCGACTTCCTCGACGGAAAAGGGGAGATAGGCGATGCGGCGTCCGTCCGATGTTTCTATGCTTACGCGCCACTCCCCTGCCTTGTCGATACGCACCGTCGAGTAGCCGCGGTAGCCTCCGTCGCGACCGCCGACAATCGGGTACGGAACAACCGCCTGCGTCACCCACTGTTTTTCTGCCGGGTCATACCATTGCCAGCGATGCACGATAGTCGTCATAAGCGTCGTCGGCGCAAAGACGGCGCTGTAGGCGGAGAGCGATTCGCCGGGGACGACATGCATGACCGGCGAAAACCCGAGATAACGGACGGCCCACGGCTCCGCCTCGCTCTTCGCGAGATACGCTCCCGGGACGCGCCACACGTCGTGATACACGCCGACGGCTTCTGCCGAGAGCGGCAGGGGCGGAAGGATGTTCGTAAAGTAGAACGCATTCATGAGGATGAGTATGGCAAACGCGCCGATACCTATGCGAGAAAGGTCGGCACGGAATCGCGTGCGTGCGAAAACGTGTAGGAGCGCGATGAATACGGCGAAGATGCCGATTGCGAGCGCGCCGCTTTCAAGGAAAGAGAGCGTCCCGAGCGAGCCGGTATATATCGGCACGGCGAAAATGGCGTACGAGTAAAGCGCGAAGAAAAAGAGCAGGCTCGTGAAGACGAGCCGGTCATGGTAGCGGCGGAAATATTCATTGCCGAGCAGGATGAGGAAAAGAAAGGCCGGGAAAATCCATGATCCGCCGAAAATGGCAGAACGGCCATAGAAGATGACGAGACCGCTCCAGAATCCGCCGAGCGCGAATTGCGTAACGATAGGGAGAACCCCTCTCCATCGCGGACGAGCGATGCCGGCGGCAGCACGCGACTCGATCCGGTGCAGGAGCGGGATAGTCAGGAAACAGATGAGAGTGTAAGAAGCGAAAACCGCATGGGTTTTCCAAAGGTCAATGCGGCCGAAAAAGACATTGTCGGCAATGAATCCGGCAACCATCGCGAGTGCCGAGAGATGGCGCTCGTATCTTTGCACCCAAGCAAGAAACCTCCGGAAGAACATACGGTGCTTGGAGTCGGGCTCGAACCGACGACCCCTTCCTCTTCAGGGAAGTGCTCTACCAACTGAGCTATCCAAGCGAATACGGGCCTTACTGCCCCGCTTTGTACGAGTTTAGCAGCTTTTGGAGTTCGACGGAAGATGGCGTCCAAAACGGGCTTGTACTCGTCGGGCTCTGTGTTGCGTTGAATCTCTCTATGAAAGGCGTTATGTATTGCTGATAGAGATAGAGCGGGAGGGCAAGGACGATAATCCAGAAAACGACTTTGGCGATGAAACCGATCCACTGGTCACGCCGGATGGCGCGTAACATGCGGTGGTTGTCTTTCGCGAGCGCATTGGTCTCTTCGAGAAGCCGTTTCAGCTCGGGATCCATGTTGCTCCACATCTTATCATGAAATCCTGACGCGAAGCATGGATAACCCGTCGTCGTGCCTGCCGATAATCATGGCCTGGAGCGGAGAGCTTGACAATACTGGTAATATGCGTTTTACTTTTATCGGGATTCTATCTATCCGGAGACATTGCTGCCCCGTAAGCAGCGCGATACATGCCTTGAATTCATCAAGGTACGTATCGCGCTGCTCATGCTGAGTGGCAAACCTGTCGCGGTGTTGCGGCATCAAGCCACGGGATGCCAAAAGCTACCCGAATACGGCTACGGACTGGAGAGGAAGAATATGTACGTCGAATGGTCAGACGGTATCGGACCGCGAGAAAGGAGTCCTTTTCTTTTGTTTATCAGAGGAGACGAGATCCTTTCTTTCTATGGAGAGAATATCTCCGGTGTGGTTGCTATACGAGGTTTCGATCGTATCAAAAACGGAAAGTGGTCGTACACGGTGTATCGTCTGCAGGTTGCCGATGGCATCCGCTACATCAAAGGACGCGACGGCTGGGAAACCGGCCGGTTCATCGAGGGACTCGGCGCCGCCGTCGGCTGCCCGACGCCTGATACATGGGCGGACACGGCCAAGGCACTCGGGGTTTCGGTTTCAAGCGCCAAGGAGTTCCTACGGCGTCGGCGGCCGAAAGCTGCAGCCGAGCTCGACGAAGTCGATCGAGCGCTTGCGAACCTTGTCGTGGTGCCCCCTCCAGGAGTCGAACCTGAATCAGCTCGTTAGGAGTGAGCCGTTCTATCCATTGAACTAAGGGGGCTCTAGAGAAAGCCTAGCACAAAACGCGTACGCCGCTTGCGTACGCGTTTTTTCTTTCGGAGCCGCAGGAAAACCTTTGAAACTAAATGGAAACGCCGAGCGTCGAGGCGATGCGTTCTTTATCGAAGCCGATGATCATCTCATCGTCGATAAAGATGACCGGGACGCCCATCTGGCCTGACTTCTGAATCATCTCCTGTCGCTTTTCAAGGTCATGAGCGACATCGAAATCAGTATAGGCTATGCCCTTTTCCGTGAGGAAATCTTTTGTCATTTGGCAGAAATGGCAGGTCGGCGTGCTATAAATAGTGATTTTTTTATCCATGATTATTGGCTTGTTATGCGGTAACCGCAGTATAGCATATCAGACTATCCACAGGAGCAATCTCGGCGGGAGAGCGGCCGCCGGCTTACACAGCATCAACCGCCGCCTTCAGCTTAGCTTCGACTTCTTTGGCGATATTCGCGAGCGCGGCGTTCTCGACGATAGACATGGCGACCGTCGGTAAGATCGTCGCGACAGAGACCTTCTTGCGAGCCTCGTACACGATGACATTGCACGGCAAAAGCAGGCCGATATCCTTTTCACTCTGTAATGCCTCATAGGCGAAAGACGGATTGCATACGCCGAGAATGACGTAGCGGTCAAGCTCGACACCGAGCTTTCGCTTGAACGTCTCCTGTATATCAATCTCAAGCAAGGTACCGAAGCCCTGATTGGCAAAAGAGAGCTTCGTGCGTTCCACGACTTCGGGAAACGCGCCCTCGACTTCTCGTTTATATCCGTATTGCATACTGGAGAAGAATACCACACGAGAACCCTTGGAAAGCCCGAGTCGTTCCGAACTGGTGCGGGTACCGGGAATCGAACCCGGGTCTCAACCTTGGGAAGGTCGCATTCTGCCACTAAACCATACCCGCTCGTGTGAGCTACCTAAAACCACTGAAGTATCCTTTGCCACCACGAGGTCGTCGTCGTCGGCGCCTGATTGGCGGGCGGTACCACCACGATAACTTCTTCCCCCGGTCTTGCAACCCCGAATGCGGTTCGGATAGCGGCATCTTGCCCGCGAGGCGTATTGAGCGCCGCCAGGTTCGCTTCGAGGGTCGTCTTGCGCTTCTCAAGCGATTGGTATTGCCGCTGCGTATCATGCGCCTGCGATATCGCTACCTGCGCTTTCCCGACAAGCCCCCAAATGAGCACGAGAAGCCATGACGCGATAAGAAGGAGGAACCCTATGATAATTCCCTGCCGCAATTGCGTCCCGCGCATGAATCCCAGTATAGCGCGTCTTCCTAACGATCGCTTTCCTGCACCATCTTCATGAAGACTTCCTCGGGAATCTCGACTTTCCCGCGGGAAAGCAGCTTTTTCTTGCCGCGCTTCTGTTTCTCGAGGAGCTTCTTCTTGCGCGATACGTCGCCGCCATAGAGATAACCGGTAACATCTTTCCTCATCGCCGAAAGCGTCCGCGACGCGACGATGCGCCCGAGAGCTTGCGCCTGGATCTTTGTCACGAAGAGCTGCTTCGGCAGGATGGCGTGGAGCTTTTCCGCCATCCTCTCGCCCTCTTCTTGAACCCTGTGCCGCGCGACAACGCGCGCGAATGCCGGAACAGGCTCCTCGGCGACAAGGATATCGAGCCGCACGACGTCCGCGACGCGCTCGCCTATGAGCTCATACGAGAGTGATGCATAGCCGGAAGAGACGTTCTTGAGCTTATCGAAAAATCCGCGCATAAGCTCCCGGAGCGGCATTTCCACCATGAGCTCGATGCGGCCGCCTTCGTACGTTTCCGTCGCCACGATGTGCGCCTCGTGTTCGTGGAGCATCTGCATGAGAGCGCTCATCGAATCCGGAGGCGTGATGATGGTGACTTTCGTCCAGGGTTCCTCTATCCGTACGATCTCGCCATGCTCGGGGAACTTCGCCGGCGTATAAACGATCTCCTCCTTGCCATGCCTGTCGGTAACACGGTAAGAAATGGTCGGCATGGTGACGATAAGCGAAAGGCTGAATTCGCGCTTCAGACGTTCGGTTATTATCTCGAGGTGCAGAAGCCCGAGAAACCCGCAGCGGAATCCCCTCCCCAGCACCCCTGAAGACTCCTCCTCGAAAGAGATCGAAGAATCAGAAAGCCTCAGCCGCTCGAGCGACTGGCGTAAAAGGGGAAGGTCATCCTGACTCTCCGGATATACCGACGCCCACACGACCGGCCGCGGCCGCGAAAAACCGGGGAGCGCCGATAGCGAACCTCTCACGAGTCCGACGGTATCGCCGACAGCGACGATACCGGCTTCTTTCACACCCGTAACGACATAGCCTATCTCGCCGGCCGAAATGGAGTCGACAGGCGTCTCTTCGGGGCTGAAGACCCCGACTTCAAGCGCGGCGAATTCCCTTCCGGCAGCATGAAATCGAAGCGTCTGCCCTTTCCTGAAGGTTCCGTCGAAAACGCGGAGATACACCGTGATGCCGCGGTGAGTAGAATATGAGAAGTCGAAGATGAGTCCGCGCGGTTCCTCGCCGGATTCCGGCGAGGAACCGCGCGGGCTTGGAATACGTTCCGCTATCGCGTCAAGAAGTTCATCAACGCCGGCGCCGGTCTTCCCCGATACCGCGAGCACCTCGCTCGGCGGTATCTGCACGAGCCTGGAAAGCTCCTCGACGACCTCTCCGACCCGCGCCGCAGGAGCGTCGATCTTCGAAACGACGGGGATGATGGCGCAGTGCTCCGCGCGGGCCGCTGCGAGCGTCGTCAACGTTTGTGCCTGCACGCCCTGCGTCGAATCGACAAGAAGAAGCACTCCCTCGACCGCCTTGAGCGCCCGCGAGACTTCGTACGAGAAATCGATATGTCCGGGCGTATCGATGAGGTTCAATATGAAGTCGCCATGCCGCATCCGTACCGGCTGCATTTTGATAGTGATGCCGCGTTCACGCTCGAGATCCATCCGATCAAGCACCTGATCGCGCATCAGGCGTTCTGGGATCGTGCCGGTGCGCTCAAGCAGACGGTCGGCAAGCGTCGACTTCCCGTGATCGACGTGCGCGATGATGGAAAAATTACGGATAAGTTTCTGATTCACGGTTGGACCGGCTCGTCGGCGGAAGGCGGAAGGACGGCGACCCGTCCCTTATGCTTACGTGCGAGCTTATGAAGAGCATGTACGATTGCGCCGAACTCCTCGTTTTTCATGAGGAAAAGCGCGACCGCTGCCGCAACAAGCCCCACGATACCAGCAACGAGCCCTTGTGTGAAGACGGCGAAAAGCGTCGTGAGCGGCGCGATATTCCCCTCGAACGAAAGGGTCATGTACGCGGCCGCGGCGCCAACGCACGAGGCGACGGAGCCGTCCACGAACGGCCGTACGAGCAGCCGCGCAAGGCCGGGGGCTGCGCCGCGAAGAGCGAAGAGCGAAAGGATGGCAAGAAAGATCTGCCCGAGCGTCGACGAAAGCGCGATGAGAAGGACGGCGGTTTCCGGAACGCCTCCCACGCGCAAGAAGGAAGAGAGGGGCTGGACGAGTCCCAGACTCGGCATTTCAAACAGCACGGCGAAAAGTACCGTGAGCGCGCCGCCCATAAGCTGGTAAAGAAGCGGCCTCCACGACTGCTTCACGGCATAGAGCGCACGCGAGAAAAGGAGCACGAGCCCTTGTGCGACAAGACCGACCGCAAGAATGGCAAGAAGAGCGGCCGTAAGGCGTGTCGCATTCCAGTCGAACGCGCCGGTGCCGAGAATGACGCGCACGATATGCGCTCGCAAAACGATAATGAGACCGAGAAACACGATCGACCAAAGGATGATGTGTCTTGCGCTTGCCGAGAGGATGCGGACGAACTCGCTGCGTTTTTCAAGGGCTGATGCTTCAGAAAGGGCGGGAAATGCCGCGACCGCATATGACGCGCCGATAAGAGCGAGCGGGACCGCCTCGAGGTTCCCCGCAAGCGTAAAGACGGAGACGGCGCCGGTCCCGATCCTCGAGGCGAGCGCAGTGAGAGCGAGCGCGGTAAACGAACCCATTCCAAGCGCGAGCGAGCGCGGTATGGAGTCGCGTATGATAGGCAGCATGCGGGCGAGCGTCGGGAATCGGAAAGTCGGCACGACATCCGAAAGGACGACGACCGGAACATTCACCATGAGATACGCGAAAGAACCGGCAACGACGCCGATGCCGATGCCGACGAGGCCGAAACGCGGATAAAGGAAAACCGTGCCGAAAATGATGCCGAGGTTATAGAGGACCGGAGAAAGAGCAAATAAGAGGAAGCGCCGGTATACCTGGGTAACGCTCGCGAGCACGCCCGAAAGACCGAGCAGGATGGGTTGAAGGAGGAGGAGGCGCGTCAGCAGGATGAACTCTCCTTGACGCGTCGAGGCTGCGAAATCAGGATACAGGAACGCGAGAAGCTGCGGGACGAGAAAAGAGAGCACGAGACAGATGAGTCCCCCGACGCCAAGCAGGAAAGTCGCTGACTCGGAAAGGATCGTCCGGATCGTTTCCTTATCAGCCCCCGTGATGCGGGGAATGATGACATACGCGCTCACGAGCGAAGAGACGAGAGCGAAGACGAGATCCGGGACGCGGAACGCGGCGTAGTAGAGGTCAAGCACCGGACCGGCGCCGAACGTATGCGCGAACGTCCGGTCGCGCAGGAGAGCGAGCGCCTGAGACGCGAGAGTAAGCGCCGCGAGCAGGTAGGCCGCCTGGTGCAAGCCGCGCACCGGCGCCGTGATGCGTTCAAGAATCTTCCGAACCATTCTTCTATGGTACGATACTTTCCGCTATTTCACCGGCGTCGATGAGGCCGAGAGGAGATCTGCCGGAAACGGGTTCTTCCCCGCTTCAAGCATCGTTATCTGCGGAGCGACTATCTTCGCGTTATCGCTCGAGAGCGCCGCGATCGATTGCATCTGCGCAAGGGCGTCCTTGTAATCGCCCTGCTTTGCGTATACGGCCGCGAGAAAGTACCGCGCGTTCGCGAACTGCGGGTTCGCGGTAACCGCCGAGGAGAGCGCTTCGATCGCGCCGGAGAGATCGTTTTCCGCCGCGCTTAAGACGCCGACCTGGAAAAGAATGTTCGGATTATTGGGGATGAAGTACGCGGCGGCGAGCGCGGCGGCGAGCGCACCCTTCACGTTTCCGTCTTGCACCTCGAGCTGCGAAAGGAGGAAGATGGCAGACGTATAGTCCTGCTTGAGCGCTATGGCAGCCTTAAGGTCGCTTTCGGCGGACCTCGTGTCGCCGTTCGCGATATCGAGCTGCGCAAGGATGTAGAGGATTTGAGGATTCGTCGGATTAAGCTTCATCGCCTTTTCGTATGCGGTCTTTGCGCTTTCGTAAGCGCCCGAAACCTTCAACGGCACCGCCTGGGCGTAGAGATTCCCGAGAACGAGCCAGTTCCGATAGTCAGAAGGGTCAAGACGCGTAGCGGTGAGCGCCGCGTTGATACCCGAAGAAAGCGTCGCTTGAAACGCCTGTTGCGTAGCGGCTTTCGTCATGGTCGAAGAAGCCACGATCTGCCCGAGACGCGCCACGGCGATGCCGGCGTCGATCTGGTATGCGGTGGCGCTCGGTGCGAATGACAGTGCGCTCTGT
The DNA here is from genome assembly GCA_021802705.1 of bacterium. Taxonomy (GTDB): domain Bacteria; phylum Patescibacteriota; class Minisyncoccia; order Phycocordibacterales; family Phycocordibacteraceae; genus C7867-001. Next base: position 114,261 of record JAJZRL010000001.1, read on the forward strand.
ACGGCTCCGTCTGCCGCATCGAGATTGCCCGCGGAGAAAGCGGCTGCCGCGCTTGCGAGATCCGCTTCGGCGACGTATCGCTCGACAAGCGTATAGGTAGCGACGACCGATGCGAGCAAGAGAAGCGTAAGCGCGAACACGATGATGAAGCCGAAACGAGGCGAGCGCGAGAAAACGATGGTCCGTTGCCCGCCATTAAGCGCAAAACGCATCGAAGACGCGAATATTCCCGCAAAAACGAAAGCGAGCCCAAGGATGACGGCATTCGGCAGATCGAAGACAGCGGTCGTGAAGAGATAGAGCGTCGCGACAAACGAAAGTATCGCGACGGAGCGAGTGAAGACGTCCTGCGGCGCGTAGAGGATGAGTGTCCGAAGACCAAAAATGAGAAAGAGCGCGAAGAATATGATCCACGAGAGAGCGCCGATAAGACCGGTGGTCACGAATGACGTCGGGATGAAACCGATGCCGGACGAAAAATCGACATTCCAAAAAACGGTCGAATTGAGCGCCGCGTCACGATACTTGAGCCACTCGACGCCGAAAGTCCCCGGGCCCGTCCCGAAAACCGGAGCGGTGGCGTACACCTTGTGCGCGACTGAAAATGTCGACTGCCACGAGGGACGGACGGAGAGCGTGTTCATATGGAGCGCGTTCGCTAAGGCATTGCCGAGGTTCCCGCCAAGAAGGAAAAAGAGCGAGATCGCAAGTACCGAAAGCGGCAGAACGAGCGAATGCCCGTTCGCACCCGTCTCAAGAGGATTACCGCTTACAACGGCATCACTAAGATCGGCCTGCTCGGCTTCCGGCCCGCGATGCATCACTGCCTCGACAAAAAGACCGAGGGAAACGAGAGCGATCAATATCCACACGAGCATGGCATTCGTTATGGCGAGCAGGACAAGCATACCAGCGCCAAGCGCGACAAGCGTCCAGTATGTGCGCCGCGAAAGCTCGAGAGTCCGAAGCGTGATGAGAACGCTGATAATGCCCAATCCGAGCAAAAGCGCGAGGTCCTCGAGAGAACCAATGATAACGAACATCGGGGAGACAAGGTTCGGCGAGAACTGCCCGATCGTTATGGCAAGAGCTTCGATGACGACAACCGCAAGCGCAGTCCAAAAGCCGACATTGAGGAAAGAGCGGTATTGTTCCGGACCCCGCAGAATGAGCGCTGCGAGCGTCCCGAGGATAGTCGCGACCAGCATGAAACCGAGCGTATCCGGCTCAAGCGCATTTCCCCAGAGCGCACTCATAAACGGGATGCTTGAAAACGCCGCCGAAAGCATGTAGGCGCCGACAGGGAGCCAGAGCGCGCCGACAAGAAGAAGAGGAGGAAAAGAGACAGAATCTCGGGAAAGCCGTGCCAGGATGAAGAGTATCAGCGTGAGAAACGTACCCGCAGCAAGCAAGAAAACCTTGGTCGCGACAAACGGAACCGACGCCGAAGGTACAAAGACGAAGAGAGCTGCGACGATAGTCGCGATAAAGAACCATGTACTTGCTTTTTCAAACGGTCGAGGATGGCGAGCGGCTGCGAGATGTTGTGGCGGCATGAGATAATCCTAAATTCTGAAGTGATAATGATTCAGTATACCCCATCCCTTCCCTGTCGAGATGTCTCCATCAACAAGAATTCAGATTCGTGCTATAATAAAAAAACCGGGCTAGGCGATCGCTCCTTGAGAAATCAGGGGGAGGAAAGTCCGAACACGGCTCCGCGTAAAACGGAGAGAACGGTAGCGGGTAACGCCCGCACGCCGTGAGGCGCGAGGTGCGAACAGTGACGCCCGGAACGAAAGCGAAGGGCATCTCCGTCGACGAAAGAAGCCGGAGATGAATTCCCGAGGCGACTCGGGAGATGAAACGGCTAAATCCTTACCACCGTGCAAGGCCGTGTCCTGCTCGAACGGGCAGGAAGAGCCGCTCGAGGTCTTGAGCAATCAGGATCCCAGACACATGATCGTCCACGACAGAATTCGGCTTATCGGCCCGGTCGCTCATATACGAAAACCCGCGCAAAACGCGGGTTTTCGTTATCCGGACGATCTTCCAGGAAATCCGAAGGCTATCTCACATGATTTCGCACGTGCCGCCGGCGCAAGCGAGCTCTTTCTTCATCTCCGTCTCGTCCTGTCGTTCGTATGCGATAAGTTTCGCATAGTCTACCTTGGGAAAGCGGGCGATGAGTTTTTCATACTCTTCTTTCGTGATGGTCTCGTACGGAGCGAGGCGGTAAATATGATTTGTGCGCGGCAGGAAAGAGAGGCCGCCGATGATGTCCCAGTTCCTCTGAATCCAGTCAACGACGCCGATCCACTCGTCCTCGCCGACCGAGATGGTCGCGGAAGGATTGTGCTCGGTGTAATTCAATTTCACCCGCTTCCAATATTCAAGTTGCTCGATCGCCGAAAGCGTATCTTTGAACCGCGCTTCTCTCGAGTGATCGGGCGCTTTGACGGGAAATTCGAGCACATAGGTATTCGCCTCTTCCATCGATTGACCGACTTCCGGATGGAACGGAACGCCCTGGTCGCGCATCATCTTGAAAAGCGAGTCGGTCGCACTGATACGCACGCGACGGATATAGTACGGCGCGTGGCGCGGATGGATGCCCGAAGCGCAATCGAAGGTCTGTGAGACGGTACCCGAGGGCTTTACCGCGGTTATCGCCATCGACCGCTCGACGCCAAAACGTTTCGCATAGGCGATGTTCGTCTTTATCGCCACATCGCGCACCTTGCGCATGACCTCGGGCTTGCGGACCACAGGCGAATCCCACTGGCCGGTTATCGAGACGCCGAGAAGCCGTTCCGCACGGTTGTGGTCGGACCAGTCCTGCGAGATGTAATTGAACTTCGTCAGCGTCGACTGGTAGGTTCCGATGATCGATGCGAGACGGGCCTTGCGCAGGAGCGACGCCTCCGTGTCGTGCGACCGCGCGATGACCTCGGAAAGATTGCAGAACTGTTTGGACTGCAGGATAATCTCCGCGCAAGGGTTCGTACCGATAGGTCCGCGAACGACGCCATCTTCTCCTATGAATCCGACTTTCTTGAAATAGTCGATGCGGCGCTTCGGCAATGTTTCAGCGAGCGAGCCGCGGTTGAAGAGACCGCGTTCACCGGCGCCGCTCTTCATGAGCGCGACCCATTCATCCATCAGTTCCGTATTCGTCGGCCGCGTTTCGTAGACTGCGGAATTATTCGCTATCGAGCGGTGCGGATCGGTCATATAGAACTGCCCCTTCTTCGCATCGCGCATCTCGGCATCATCGAGATCGGAAAGCGATATCATCGCGGTGCGACGCACGCCCCCTGCGACGACGCACTCGCCTATCTTGCAGATGATGTCGTGCGCATCGATATTGCGGAGGCGGCGCCCTTGACGCGAAAGGACGCGTTCGCGCGTAAACGCGAGCAGGCTCTTAAGCGGCTCCGGCCCCGAAGCCTTGCCGCCCATCGTCTTAAGGCGCGCTCCCGCCGGACGTATCCTCGAGAAATCGAAGTCGATATCCTTCCCGGCGTACCAGGTCGTAAGACCGAGCGTAAGCGCGTCGCACCACCCTTCTTTCGAGTCGTCGATGATGTGGACCGGGAGCTTCTCTCTCGCTTGCTTCATGATCTGCGGGAGCTGTTCGATATTCTGGCTTTCCACTGAAAATCCGACGCCGCAACCCTGCATCGAGAGGTACATGATTTCGGCGAAATCTTCGAGTTTTGTCGGGGCGGTAAACGTGCAGTTGTAGGCGCAGGTATTGCATCGGCGCGCCGCTTCGCCGGAAAACTGCATGAGGCGCATCGAAGGCATGACTTCCTGCTTCAGGATACCCGTCCGAACCTCGGCGTACTCTTTCTCGGTGAGCTTCTTGCCGAGATTTTCGCGCATAAAGCCCATGTAGCGGTCGACGGTCTCTACCCAGGTCTCCCGTCGGCCTTCTTCGGGTATCCATCGCGCATACGTGCGCAAGTAAACGAATTCCCCGAGAGCATTGCCTTCGAAATATCTCTTACTCTCTTCCGCGAGCTTGCGCACGTGCTCCGGTATCTCTACCTTTTGCGCGCGCAACTGAGCGCGCTTGTCGCGATAAAGGATGTACGCTTTCGCCGCCTTCACATAATCGTTCAGGATGAGATACTTCTCCACCGAATCCTGTACGCCTTCGACAGTCGGAAGAAAACCCTTGTATTTCTTTGAAAAGCGCGCCAGCTCCCCGGCGACCTGATGCGCGACGAGCGCCGCATCGTCCTGTGTCCCCTCTTCCGCTGCGGCCATCGCTTTCCAGATGGCCGCGGAAATCTTATCGAAATCAAAGGAAACCATCCGGCCGTCTCGTTTCTCTATCTGCGGGACCGTCTCGCGATACCGGAGCGTCTCTTTCGAAACAGGCTGTTTTGCCACTGCCGCTGTTTTTGGCTTCGATGTTTTCGTGCGAACGTGAACCTTTGCAGCTTTAGACATACAAGATCAATTAACGGGTTGCTAATAATCAGGTACGCCTGACCTTTGCGAAAGAGAGGACGGGACGCATCATTGCCATTATCTTAACGCTCGTCTTCGGGAAAAGCCCTGTGGATAGAGTTCATTCGGAAACGCTCGGCCAATTTTGCAATATAAGCGGCGTGCCGGTCGCGATACCATGCCTCCGCGCAAATCCGGCGACGGTCTCAAGGACATAACGGGCCGGAGCCAACGGATAAAAGACATTCGGATACGTCGAGGGCTCGACATCCTCGGCGACCGAGATAACATGTCCTTTATCGTCGAGCCAGAACATGTCGAGAGGAACAAGGGTGTCTTTCATCCAGAAGCCATAATAATCGTCTTTCGGAAAGACAAAGAGCATACCGTAGTTATCCGGAATACTCTTCCGGCCGCCAAGACCCTTTTCTCTTGCTATGGTTGTGGTCGCAAATTCTACCTTCAAGGACACTCCGCCAAAATTTCCGGTAACAAACGATGAGGAGGGTACAGGTGATATTGTCCGATAACTGAAAAGGACCGCCAAGAACGCCAAGACGACTATGGCGGCAGGAAAGAGATACCGACGATACATTACGGATAACTATACAACAAGCGAAACGCCCCCTTGAGGGGGCGTTTCGCTAAAGACTGACGAGCCGGTAATCTTACCGTCGTGGAACCGACAAGTCGCGGAATACCGACGCCGAAATGGTCGAGCTTGCTACCGGACCCCAGACACGAACCTTATCGCCGTTCTGTGCCGTGCTGAAGTCAAGCGACAGCCAGTTCCTCTGGAGCGTCTTTGCGCCCGAGGCGAGCGAAACAGAGTAACTCGCGCCCTTCTCCGTCGTGAGCGTAAACGTGTTTGACGCGGTATCAAGGCCGCTTACCGTACCCTGGATAACCCTCGATGTTCCCGCTCCCGCTCGGACATCTCCGCGCACTGACTGGATATTCTGCTTCGCTTCCTGATGCGCCGCTTTCCGTTCCGTCCAGTCCCGGACGAGTTCCGCGCTGACGGTCCAGCTTGAGCTCTGGTCTACCGTTCCCTCGATCCCGACGAAATCGCCTTGCTGGAAATTCGAGAGCGAGACCCCGTTCGGAAGTATCTTCGAAGTTGTAGGGACATTTACCGTCCAGATCCCGCCCCAACCTTTGACCGTGAGCGAATCAGCCGAGACCGACTCTATCGTGCCGCGCAAAAGAACCTTTCCGCGCGGACCGATCTCAAGCACCATCGGCTGCGCGTGCGGCGTACTCGATGCTGTCGTGAGCGGCACCGGATCGTGGGTGATGATCATCTGTTGAGGTGCTTGCGCGAACGCGACTCCCGCCGTACCGAGGAATCCGGCGATTCCTGCTGTTGCCAATGCTTTTTTTATCATGATATTAAAGATTAAAGATAATAAATCGCTTACATCTGCCGGCGTCATGCGCCACAGAGACGCTACGCATAGTATATACGTACGCCATCGGATTTGTTTTCAAATGCCGGATGCGCCTCACGAAGCAAGAATCAGGGAAACCTGCTCTCGAATGAGGCAGTTGTCGTCGGCGCGTTTATGGCGCTGAGCGCATACAACTTATCCGCTGTCTGGCGATTGCCGCTCCAATAGTCTCCTCTGGCGCTCAAATAGCCCGCCTTCTTCACGAGAGCCACTATCGCGGGATCATACATCCCGAATGGGTACGCGATTTCGTTGACCGGAACCCCGAGACGTTTCTCGAGTGTCTGCTTGCTGCCGTATATCTCATCCCACAAAACAGCCTGATCGGTAATATGGGTGAGATACGGATGCGAACGCGTATGGTCGCCAACCGTCATCCCGGCCGCAAGCATCCGGTGCAAGTCGCTCCATGAAAGGAACCCTCGCCGGCCGATTGCGTTTGTAAAGACGAAGAACGTCGCCGGATAATGGTATTTTTCGAGAATAGGAAATGCATAAACGAACTGGTCGCCCCACCCGTCATCAAACGACAGTATGATCGGCTTTGACGGAAGTGCTGTCCCGTCCTTAAAATACGCCTCGAGGTCGCTAAAACGAACGACGTGATACCCGCCGGCTTTCAGGTGCTGCATTTCAGCGGCGAACGTCTCCGGAGTAAGCGCTATGGCTCGCACCGCCGCGCTATCGCTCGGATAGCTCGGGCGGACAATGTGATAAACCACGATCGGCAGGTCAATCGATTTTCCAGTGCTGGTAGCTGCGATGGTGTCAGTGGCTTGCGTCGAAGTCGCCGGTAGCTCGGCGTAAAACGCCTGATCCGGACTGGGATTTTGCGGTGATAATCCGCTAAAAACCTGGTGCTCATGGTCCCAGACGAAAAAGAAAGCGGTTCCGCCAATGAAAGCGGATCCGAGAATAACGAGCATACCGACCGTGCCGCGGGATAACATGGGAGTTTTGGGCGTTAGATCATGAGTATACGGTGAAGCGTACTATGCCCTGTGTTAAGGAACAAACTCCGGCGCCCAAGCGTATATAAGAGAAAAGCCACCTATCGGTTACCCTACTTTCCTACCCATCCTATCGGCGCCACCATGAAAACCACGCATATTCCCGGGCACTTCGGCGGGGCTTTCCGCAGCACCATGGCCTTTTTCCGGAATCACCGCACCGTAAGCATCGTCGCTGCGGGACTCCTCCTTTACGGCCTCTGGCAGGCGTACGCAGCCATTGCTACTCCTTCGACAGCGACACGGTATGTCACGACAACGGTCGCCACCGGAACCGTAGTCGCGACCATGACCGAAAGCGGACAGGTATCGGCGAGCGCAAACGTGAACATACCGTCCCAGTCCTCCGGCGAAGTCCTCTCGGTTCCGGTCGTCGCTGGAGAGCATGTCGCATCCGGAGCCGTTCTCGCCTACCTCGATCCGACGAACGCCGAGCAAAGCGTGGCGGACGCTAAGCTGGCGCTCCAGTCGGCGCAATTAGCGCTTGATCAGCTTCTCGAACCTGCGGCGACTTCGACAATCACAAACGCGCAGAACGCGGTCGCGACCGCACAAGCGAATCTTGCCGATACGCACACGAGCGGATATAACGATGTCGCTTCCGCCTTCCTCGATCTTCCGAATATCGTGAACGGTATCGATACCATCCTCCACGGATATGCGGTTCCGGGACGCACGAGCCAGCAAAACGAAAACGCTTATAGCGACATGGTCCAATCCTACGATCCCGCGATCGTTCAATATAGAGTCGCCGCGGAAAACTCTTTTTCCGCGGCGCAAACGGCGTACACGGCCGCGCTTGCCGCATATAATGCCACACCGCGGAATACGTCTGATGCACAGATCGAAGCACTCGTGAAGCAGGCCTACGCCGCTGCCGCCGATACGTCAGACGCCCTCAAGGCCGCAACGAACTTCCTGAATACCGCGGATACGGCGCTTACGAACGCAAACCTCACCATCCCAACCATTCTTTCAAACCAGATCTCTCTCCTTACGGCTTATACCGGAACGACAAACAGCCATGTCTCCTCCCTTTCAGGGGATGTGTTCGGCGTTGCGAATGATGAACGGGCGCTCGCGGCGGCTCAAGCGTCGCTCGCTGAGCTGCAGGCGGGCGCCGATCCGCTTGCCATCCAGTCTTCAGAGCTCTCCGTACAGGAAAAGCAGGATGCGCTTACGCAGGCTGAACAGACGCTTGCCGATACGGTCGTACGGGCGCCTTTCTCCGGCACCGTCGCCGCGGTCAATATCGAGCAATACCAGACCATCGGCAATGGCGTTCCGGTCGCAACGATGGTAAGCGATAACCAGAGCGTTGACATGTCCGTCAACGAAGTTGATGCTGCGAAGCTTAAGGTCGGACAAAAAGCGACGCTCACGTTTGACGCGCTCCCGAACGTTTCCGTCGCCGGAACGGTCTCTTCGGTCAATACGATCGGGTCTGTCTCATCCGGCGTCGTATCATACGACGCTGTCGTGACGTTCGATACGCCCAATAACAAGGTGCTTCCCGGCATGAGCGCGACGGTTACCATCATCACCGGATCGCAAACCGGACTTGTCGTTCCGGCGAGCGCTATAAAAACCGCCGGGACAACGCAGTACGTCGAAGTCTTCGACCCGCCGCTCTCTCTGAGCGAGAACCCGTCCGGCGTACCGGCTCCGATGCCTCCGAAAAACGTGACCGTGACGACCGGAATTTCCGATGACACGAATGTCATCATAGAAAGCGGCCTTCAAGCAGGGACTCAGGTAGTGGCACAGACAATCGCGGGTGCGGGTGCCGCTCTTCCGACGAGCGCCGCACAGAGCACATCGGCTTTCAAGAACGGCGCGAAACCGGGTATCGGCCAGGGAGCTCTTATGAGAACGTTCGGGCGCTGATATCTCAATGATCGAATTAAGAGATATCGTCAAGACATACGGTTTCGGCAGCGAAACCTACACGGCGCTGCGCGGCATCACGTTCTCCATCAACAAAGGAGAGTTCGTCGCCATCATGGGCCCTTCCGGTTCGGGAAAATCGACCCTCATGCATATCCTCGGCTGTCTCGATACCCCGACGTCGGGCTCTTATGTGCTCGAGAAGAACGATGTATCCGCCATGACCGACGACGAGCTTGCGGAAATCCGCAGGGAAAAAATTGGCTTCGTGTTTCAATCGTTCAACCTGCTTCCCCGCACGAGCGTCTTGCGCAACGTCATCCTTCCGCTCGTATACGCGGAAGTCGAGCCGAGTGAACGTGAGGAACGCGCGAAGAAGGCACTGTATGCCGCCGGGCTCGACGAAGAGCATTTCGGACACCTTTCAAATCAGATTTCAGGCGGCCAGGTGCAGCGCGTCGCCATCGCCCGCGCGCTCGTGAACGATCCTTCGCTCATCCTTGCCGATGAGCCGACCGGCAATCTCGACAGCAGGACAAGCCTTGTCGTGCTCGGTACGCTGCAGGAGCTCAACCGGACGCACAACCGCACGATCGTCCTCATCACTCACGAACCCGACATCGCCGAACACGCAAGACGCATCATCCGCCTCAAGGACGGTCTTGTCGTTTCCGACGAGAAGAATACGGCGGTACGGGACGCGACGAACGAAAGCAGCATCTACCCATGACGACGAGCGACATCATAGAGGAAACCCGCATCGCGCTCTCGGCAAACAAGGTGCGCTCCGGTCTCACGGTACTCGGCATCGTTATCGGCATAGCTTCGGTCATCGCGCTTGTCGCCGTCGGCCAAGGCGCGCAGAACTCCGTGCAGGCGTCCATAGAATCTATCGGATCGAACCTGATCGTCGTCATGCCGGGAGCTGCGCGGCAGTTCGGCTTCGGCGCTTCTGAGGGCCGCGGGACCGCGCGCTCGCTCACAAACGGGGACGTTGCGGCCATTTCCGGCGTAGCGAATGTCGCCGCGGTGTCCGGAGAATATGACAGGAATTACCAGGTCTCGGTAGCCGGAGCGAATACGAACACGTCGGTTGACGGCGTAAGCGCGAGCTACCAATCGATCCGCAACATCCAGATGGATGCAGGCTCGTTCATTACCGACACCCAGTCCCGATCGCTCGCGAGAGTCGCCGTCATAGGCCCGACAGTCGTTACCGACCTTTTCGGCGATACCGCGACCGCACAAAACGCGATAGGACAACGCGTCCGTATCGGCGACCTGCTCTTCACGGTTATCGGCGTAACGGAACCCAAGGGAGGCTCCGGATTCGGCAACCAGGATGACACGGTTTATGTCCCGCTCGGAACCGCCCTCCAGTATTTCGCCGGAAACGGCAATCAGTACCTTTCGGTAATCGACATACAAGCGGCAAGCCAGGCGGCGATGACGCAGGTGCAGAATGACGTGACCGCCCTCCTGCTCGCGCGGCATGGCATCAGCGACCCCGCGAAAGCGGATTTCAGCATCCTCAATCAAGCGGACATCGTCTCGGCAGCATCGAGCGTTACCTCCACGTTCACGATCTTGCTGGCCGCCATCGCAGGCATCTCGCTTGTCGTCGGCGGGATCGGGATCATGAACATGATGCTCACGACCGTTACCGAACGTATGCGTGAGATCGGATTACGGAAAGCGATCGGCGCGACCCGTAAAGACATCAACGTGCAATTCATCAGCGAGGCTATCGCTCTGACCTTTCTCGGAGGCGGCGCCGGCATCGTGCTCGGATGGATGATATCCTACGTCGTCACGCTGACCGGCCTCGTAAAGGCTCAGGTAACGATTTCCTCGGTATTGCTCGCCTTCGGAGTCTCGACCGCTATCGGCGTCGTATTCGGGTGGTACCCGGCACGCCGCGCGGCAAACCTAAACCCCATAGACGCGCTCCGCTATGAATGACGCGGGTGGCGAAACGCGTATTACTTACCAAAACCACCAATACACCTATCGCCTATGCGAAATATCACGGCTCCCGGGATTATTGCGATTATCGCGGCGCTCATCATCGGCTTCGGCGCCGGCTACTATATCCCGCACGGAACACATGCCGCGAAGAGTCAGACGCGCAAGGACATGCGGCTCGCGCAGGGGACGAACCAGGCATCGAAGGAATTTCTCTCCGGTACCGTCGCGAAAGAAGACAGCGAAAGCATAACGGTGGATACCCGGGACGGGAACTCTCACGTGGTGCTCATAACGCCGGCTACCGTCGTCGATAAAAGCGTTACCGGAACGACGAGCGACATATCGCTCGGTTCCGACGTTCTCGTTTCCGGCGCAACCAACGGCGACGGGTCTGTTTCCGCTTCGCTCATCCAGCTTCGGCCGGCGGGTGTCCGAGGTATTCCAAACGGAACCAACCACCGGTAGGAGAACGATGTGGCTTCCGCTGCACACGCGCCGATACGTGCGCTATAGTGAAGCCATGGACGAAAATCAGGGTTCTCCCAAAGAAGAACGCGCGAATGCGTTCAAAACGCTCATAGGCAAAGTATATTTCCACCGCGTTCCTTCATACGGCAATACGATATTTTACTCGCTCGGTTTCCTGGCGCTCACTTGTCTCACGGTGCTTGTCGTGACCGGTATCACGCTCGCGTTCATGGGACAAACGTGGTGGCTGACGAACCCGTGGGGCATCTATGTCCGGAGCGTCCACTTGTGGACCGTCCAGGCTTTCATCATCGTTCTTCTTGCGCATATCCTCGTCGGATTCATGACGAGCGGCTTCCGGCCGCCGCGCAGGATGGTGTGGGTCTTCGGCGCGACGATCTTCTGCCTGGTGCTCATTCAGACAGAGTTCGGCTATGGTTTGCGCGGCGACTTCTCTTCGCAGTACCGCGCGGTCTCCGGCGCGGATTTCTGGAATGGCGCGCATCTCGGGTACTGGCTCAATCCGCTCAATTACACGCAGGCCTTCGCGCTCCATGTCGCCATCATCCCCTTCGCGATATTCGCCTTGTTTATCGCGCACTACCTGCTCGAACACACCTACGGCATCGCGCGGCCGTACCGTAAGGATGTCCCGTATACGATGGTCGCCGCGAACCATCGTATCCTTTTCCTTCGCGGCGGAGTCCTTGTCGCGCTCATTCTGGCGCTTGCCGCGCTCTTCCACTCCCCCTATGTCGCGCCGGTGCGTATCGCGGACGTCGCACGGAAAGACCCGGGCCTCATGATGACGACGCTCCTCGCAGAATTCGACCGGACATCGGACACGGCAACCTATTTCGACTCTATCGACCCATACACGTTCGATACGCGGCAGGTCTATATAACCGCGCCGTACGAACAATACATCCTGGACAACGGGAATCAGGATGCGTGGGCGGCATTCGAAAACGAGCCGGCTGATCTGCAGCAGGCTGACTTGCAGCAGGCCGAAGCGTACGCCAACGCGACCGACACGAGCGCTTTTGCAAGCAGCACGAACCCCGTCATCGTGATGCTGAACACGCTTGTGCCGATGGCTCAAGGCGGATTGTATGAGTCGCTCCTGAACCAGGAAAACCCGACCGCAAACAACACCTACGTGCTGCGTTTCCTTGACGATACGGGCGCGCTCCATGCGAAAGCGGCCTCGCTCGACATGAGCACCGCCGAATGGGGTATGGCCAAAGACGAGACGGGGAGCGTCTTTAAGCTCCCGCCGGGGTCGTGGTGGCTCCTCCCTCTCGGTATGATCAACAGCGCGTTCGGTCTCCTGAGCAATCCGTACGGCGACCGCGATGCGGCGGTCATACTCGGGCTTATCATGCTCCTGTTTGTCGCCTTCCCTTACATACCGTATGTAAACCGCCTGCCGAAGCTCTTGCATCTCGCGCCATTCATCTGGGGACGCACGCAAGGGAAGCGTCCGCGCCAAGCCGAGCCTGAAAACGAACGAGCTGATACCGCCTAGCTTTCGCGAAGCGAGGGAGCCGAAACCGATACGGCGCGATTGCCGAGCTGTATGGAGCTGTTCTCCCGCAAGAAAGCGACGACGGTCATGAGGTTCGCGCGCTCGCTCGGATTCTGTACCGCCTCGGTCCGGTCGGTCCCGTCCGGATACAGCCGCTCGATCTCGTCACGCACCCACACGCTCGTGATGCCCGTGTCGACGATGCCGCGCGCGGCATGATGGATAAGCGTCACCATCGCCTCGAGGGCGGTCGCGGACGGCTTGTATCCGCGCGCGGCCCTCATCGCCTGCTCCACGTCGGCGAGGTGGAGTATCTCTGCGACATCGATGCTCACGCCAAGACCTCCTACGGTAACGGGAGTCTCGACAGGAAGGTTTTGGTAATTGTGATGGCGCGCGGCGAGCTTGCTCTCTTCCGGAAAACCGAGCGACGCCAATATGGATGCGGAATATGCCTCATGCGGCCGGATGAGTTCCGCAAGCGTCTGGTTTACATCTATGCCCTGCCCGCTCAAGGCACGGACCGATTCCTGCGAAAGGAGGAGCGCTGCCGGCGCCACATCCTTGGGACGGTACCCTGTAGCGGCGAGCTCCTCGATAAGCGTTTCCGGATCGGATGCCGGAGAGGCGCTGCTTCGCGTAAGGGCCGCGTGGACGAACGGATCGTCCCGATGCAAATTCAAAAGATACGCGCACTCGCGGTCGTCCACCGTATTCGCTATAAGCTCGTACGGGACATCCACTTTCCCGATGTCGTGCAGCAGGCAAGCGCGATAAAAGATAGGGAGCGTGATGTGTTCCTCGCCGAAGAGCTCCGCGAAACGCACGTCGCTGCCGAGAAGCGGGCGCTCGACCTTTCCGCGCGCGATGCGGTATGTTTCGGCGCAGTGGTCGGCAGTTTCCGGATGGAAAAGCTCGATAACGGTAAAGGCTTCCCACACTTCCTCCGTCATGAACGGACCCGCATCAAAAAGCTGTTTTTCATACGCCGCTTTTACCCGGGCGACCTCCCTTTCGAGCAGGTGCTGCTCGCGCAAGGCGCGGAGCGCATATCCAAAACCCGCCTGTCTTGCGATTTCCCGCGCCCGGAGAGTAGGGTCTTCCTCGCGCGCAACCTCGCTCTCTAAGTGCCTCCCTTCGCCTATCGTATGACTAAAATGGCGCATGAATGGTGCTGTTCACTATACCACAAAACGAAAAGAAGTTAATCGGCTCGTAGCGGTAAAGCTTCCGACACTCATGCGCCTGAAAGTACCACTTTTAGGATTCGCGCGTGATTGTGCTGCTCATCTTTTGCGCCATATACGAGCGTTACCGTATGCCCTTCGGCAAGACGTCTGAGATACTCCAGCTCGTGGGGATGGCCATTGAGTTCATCTTTGTATTTCTTACCGAACGCTTCCCATCGTTTGGCATCATGCCCGAACCACGTCCGTAACTGCGTGCTCGGCGCCACATCTTTCATCCACAGGTGGAGTTTCATTTCTTCCTTTTTCAGTCCGCGCGGCCACAACCGGTCAATGAGAATTCGCAACCCGTCGCCACGAGCAGCAGGCTCATACGCCCTCTTTATCTTGAACATACGCAAGTATCATACAGGATATGTAAGCCGTCTCTGTTCAGCGAGTTTGCTGCTGAGCAGATTCAGGGAGAACGGCCGGAGTCCGGGTTCCTGCTTGTGCGACATTTAATACCCGCTGTCGCTCCCACAGTCTTTTGACGAGCGCTTCGATCTTCTTTCCCTGCGCTATACTATAGCAACATGGAACCTACCCCGCTTACAGAGGCGCTTGATCTCTCATCGAAAACGGCCATAGTCACGGGCGCAGCTATGGGTATCGGCCTCGGCATCGCCTGGCGGTTTGCGGAAGCAGGCGCGCGCATCATCATTGCCGACACGAACCAGGCGGCTGCCGATGAAGCGGCCGCCCGGATCGTTGCGAAGGGGTGGCAAGCCGCAGCCATCAAGACGGACGTCTCCGACCAGGCACAGGTGATGATGATGGTCGAGGAAACATCGAGACGCTATGGCGGCATCGATATCCTCGTCAATAATGCCGGCATTTACCCTATAACGCCGGTCATGGAGATGACGCCGGATACGTTCGATCATATATTTGCAATCAACCTCAAGGGGGTGTTTCTCTGCAGCAAGGCTGCGGCCGCTCAAATGATACGTCAAGGAAGAGGAGGCAAGATAATCAATATCAGTTCTATCGACGCGCTCCATCCCTCAATCGTCGGGTTCGCCGCCTACGACGCTTCCAAGCATGGCGTATGGGGATTCACCAAGAATCTCGCGCTCGAGCTCGCCCCGCATCATATCTGGGTCAACGCTATCGCTCCCGGTGGCATCAGCACGCCCGGTACCGGCGCCGGCAAGCCGGTGAGCAAAGAAAGGGAGGAGACGATCAGGTCGTTTCTTGCGAAGATTCCTATGCGCCGCATGGGCGAGCCGGACGATATCGGCAAAGTGGCGCTGTTCCTGGCGTCAAAACTCTCTGACTACATGACCGGTTCTCAGGTCGTAGTTGACGGCGGTGTGCTGCTCGCATAGCCGCTAGGCGAGCCGGATTCCATAAAGCCGCAGCAAACTTGGACTAGGTTTATCCGGTACTGGTGGCTTAGGGGCGAAGGGATTCGAACCGAAAATACGTTGCAAAATATAGGTTTCGGCATACTGCCGATAAAAAGTCCTAAGGGCGGTGAGGGTCGGTTGCGAACTTTACCCTTTCAAGCAGTGTAAGGCTTTTTGAGCGACTTTGGAACTAGCCAAAACTAGGGGGAACGGTCGGAGTCTGATTTTCACAAATGAGACTAATGAGACGTTTTAAGGCGTTTTCTGGTGTCTCATTCTCAAGAGTCCCCTTAGACTATTACACTAAGGACTGCTTACGACTTCGTAGGTACCTGTACTCATGCCAGGTAAGCCATATCACCGCTATGTCTAGGATGGTTATCAGTAATAGCCAAGGAGAATGCGTAAAACTGAATCGATAGAGCTGATATGCAATGAACAACCCGAAGACCACTATGGCTGTGGGATAGTACCAGAGTTTCTTTCGAAGAAGGCCAACAATGAGGAACATTTTTATAACCCCATGACTCAACAGGAAAAGCGCAGCAAAGTGTTGCGAACTTATCGAGAAATTCTGTGCCGAGTGAAGCAAGTAATTAGCGATAAAGTCTCTGGGGTCTTGCAGGAGCTCGTGCTGGGTCAGAGCAAGTACGAGGTTTAATAGAAATTGCTGGCTGATGAAATATATCAAGACACCGCCGATAATTTCAAACAGCGCAATAACGGCTTTGGCAATGAGACTCAGCTCAAATACCAAGTGGATGTTTTTCTCTTCAAATAGTTTCTTTAGGCCAGACATTTTTTATTAAAAAGTAGATGACCGAAGTTGCCAGAATTGAGATAGCCATACTCCCCGCGACGTCGATGGGATGGTGGAGCCCAACGTACACCCGAGCCGCTGCGACAGTGAGTGCTAACACCCATAATACTATTCCCAACTTGCGGTTTAGATAGATTCCAATTGCTGCAACTGCTGATACAAGGAGTGCGTGGTCAGATGGAAAACCGTTATCGGGAGTATGCGGTATGAGCGGAGTAAAATTGCCGACTACAAACGGTCGCGTATCAAAATAGATATAACCACCAAGTAACGCAAGCAGGTAGATGAACGCCAGAGATGGCAGCGCAAAGACCAGTATCCTCTTTTGCACTGATCGCGGTTGGGACAGAAAGTAGACACCCAGAACAAGGATAGGTATGACGAAAAGATATTTTGCAGAAAGGATAAAGAAAAGATCCATTCAGATCATTTTAGCAAAAAAGTGACTTTATTTCAGAGAGGTTGGCCAAAGAGCAGGCCCCAAAGATTGATAAGAAATAACAAGCATTGACAAGAGGACGGACGTATTGGGTTATCCACAGCCCCTCAGACCGGGCCAGTGACAAATAATTGCGGATCCGGGATAATTACTGGCAAGTAAGCAACAGGTACCTGTCCTCCGGTTCGGAGCCGTGAGCAAGGGTGGGAAGCGCGATCGCGTTGCTGAACGCAAGAGAAAAAACAAACCAAGGTAGCCATCACACGCTCTGTGACCTACCACATTACTGGCTAATTTTCTCGTTGGCGATCTCTACACGCTCCACCCTAGGAGCACCCTAAATTATTCGTCCTCTAATAAGGTGCGTTTAGCGTTACTTGCAGCAAGCAAGTGTGCAAAACGTACCTACCCACAAAAGTGGTTCTTAACCATGAAAAAAGAAAAAATTACAGATCTAGAAGTAGACTACGTTCCCATTACTAATCTCAAGCCCTGCGAGTACAACCCACGCAAGTGGAGCAGTGAATCACGCAAGGGATTAACAGAAAGCATCGACGAGTTCGGCTTCGTGCAGCCGCTCGTTGTTAATGCCGCCCCAAAGCGCAAAGGCGTTGTAATTGGCGGAAACTTCAAGCTTGACATCGCCAAGAAGAAAGGCATGGCAACCGTGCCGGTCGTGTGGGTCAACATCCCCGATCTCGAGCGCGAAAAATCCTTGAATCTCAGATTAAATAAGGCGCAGGGAGAATTTGACTTCGAACTACTGGCCACCTTCGATGAGAATTTCCTCAAAGACGTAGGATTCTCTTCCGAGGAGCTCGACAATATCTTCGAGGCCGACGAGACGCCCGAGCAATTCGATCTCGTCAAAGAACTCGCCAAGCTTGATATCACCAACGTCGAGATCAAAAAGGGCGACGTGTATGAATGGCCCGACGGCTCGCGATTGGCCTGCGGCGATAGTACGGTCGCTGAAGACATGAAGTCACTCATGGGCGACGCGAAAGCAGACATGTGCTTCACGGACCCACCTTACCGACTGGATTACTTGAAAGGCAAAAAGAAAAACGGCAAACCGGTTGAGGGTTTCGGTGCCAAGCGCGACCGCAAGTACCTTGAGACCGACGTGCTACCGGAGAATTTCACTGAGCTCTGGATGGGCACTGTTGCCGCAGCCGCTAAAGATGACTTCCACATCATCGTGTACGAGAACTGGAAGAACCTTCGCGAGATTTGGGGCGAGATGGAGAAGCACTGGAAGGTCAAAAACATGCTGGTGTGGCACCTCCCGAACCGTACGCAAGGCTTTTCCGCCAAGTACAAGTTTTTCTCCAAGCATGACATCGCGATGGTAGGTTCTTCTCCTAAAGCGCGCGGTATGAATCTCAAGTCGGAAGCAGAGTTGCTCCAAAACGAATATGAAACTGCGCTGTATGCCATCCAAGGCAAACCGCACTGGGAGGGATACAAGAAGGGTCGCAAGTACCAGCCGACCGATTTCATCGAGTATGTTGCGTCCGATGCAAAATCATCCGGGCAGGGCGTAGTGTTTGGTACTAAGCCGATCGAGATACTGATCCCGTACGTGAAAGTCCTCACCAAGCGCGGCGACCTCATCCTTGAGCCCTTCGGGGGCAGCGGCTCGAGCGGCGCTGCTGCGATCACCATGAAGCGCCGCTGCTACACCATGGAGAAGGTGCCTACGTATGCGGAGATCATCCGTCGCCGCTGGTCGAGGTTACTGGGACAGAAGCCGAAGAAAATACATGAAAGAAAATCAGCGTAAAACGGTGGACGCGCGGATCGCCAAGGGCAAGCAGAAATTCTTAGAGATTCTCGAGAAAAATCCGGTGATCCATGTGGCCATCGAACGCTCCGGTATCAGCAAAGCCACCTTCTACCGCTGGCGCGATACCGATACGGAATTTGCTGAGAAAGTAGAAGCTGCCATGCGCGAGGGCAAAGGACTCGTCAGCGACATTGCCATAGCGCAGCTCGTCACCGCTATCAAGGAGAAGAATCTCGGCGCGATTAAGTTCTGGCTCATCAATCACCACCCTGATTACGCCAACAAACTGCACGTCACGGCGGAAGTAGAAGAAAAGTTCGTATGGACGCCAGAGGACGAGGAGCGTGTGCGTAAATCGCTGGAGACCGTCGCATTAAAAGCTAAGCAAAAATTCTTCCATGGAATCTAACCCTGAAATACAAGCGATCATCGACATGATGATCAAAGATCAACCGTTCCGCAGAGCGATGGTGACGAGAGAGCCACGTCTCTTCTTCGGCACCTACCTCAGCCACTACATCACCTGCCCCCTCGCATACTTCCACTTCGAGATGTTTGAACTGCAAAAAGACTCGCGCAACAAGACTATCGTCATCATGGGGGCGCGCAACAGCGCCAAGTCGACCATCATGAATACGAATCTTGCACTGTGGTCAATCCTCGGGGAGCCCCAAAAGAAAATGGTCGTGATACTTGGCTCCACCCAGATCAACGCAAAGAAACACTACCTGGACTTGCGTTCCGAGCTCGAACAGAACGAGCTACTGCGCTCCGACCTCGGACCTTTCAAAGAAAAGGATTCTGCCTGGGGGCCGACCCTACACTTGCCGAAGTACGGCGCTGACATCACCTTTGCATCGACCGAACAGAGCATACGCGGTTTCAAAGTGGGACCTCACCGCCCTGACCTCTTCATTGCCGACGACCTCGAAGACGATGAGTCGGTAAAGACGCTGGAAGGACGCAACAAGCTCTACGACTGGTTGACGAGGGTGGTGTTGCCCGCTGGAGACGAAAAAACAACGCGCCTCATCGTGCTCGGGACTCTGCTACACGAAGACTCGCTCATGATGCGGTTGAAAAAAGATATTCTGAGTGGTGACAGAGAGGGTTCGTACCGCGAGTACCCGCTTCTCGACGAGTTCGGTGGCGCGATGTGGAAAGGAAAATATCCTGACGCCGCGGCTATAGAGGCACTGCGTAAGTACGTCGGCAACGAAAAAGCATTCACCCAAGAGTACCTCTTGAAGGCCGTCTCAAATAACGAGCGCGTCATCTATCCGGAATGGATTCACCGCTATACGACCTTGCCGCCGATGAATACTGACAACCGCTATCGCGGCGCGTTCATTGGGATGGATTTAGCGATAGCGCAGAACCAGCAGGCCGACAATACTGCCATGGTGGTAGGTAGAGTGTATGGCTGGGGTGACAACATGCGCATATATATCCTACCCAATCCCGTCAACGAGCAGATGGACTTTCCGACAGCTCGCGAACGAGCGAAAGCGCTGTCTTCATCTCTTGATGTAGGGAGGAAAGCAATGATGTTCATCGAAGGCAACGGATATCAACGTGCACTCGCTCAAGACCTTCCCGGTTATCCGGCAACTGCAATCATCGTCCACGGTGACAAACGCGCGCGCTTAGCGCTTGAAAGCCACCGAGTGAAAGATGGCATCGTGCTGTTTCCCGACAAGGGCTGTGAGACATTGATCGCGCAACTTACCGGCTTCGGCAGCGAGCGCCATGACGATTTGGCGGACGCGTTCGGGCTCCTGGTATCAGAGGTCGCAAAGTCGAACAGTGGATACCATCCGTTTTCACCATCGCTCAACAGGCTTCCAAGACCAGAAAAGGGAGAGGACGATCCGTTTGAGAACTTAAGACCTTTCACCAGAGGATTCTTAAAAATGAAATTCTAACGACGCTTCTTGCGAGGTTTGGCGAATAGACTAAGTTGATCGGGAACGAGAGGCGGCTTCTGCCGCCTCTCGACGTTCCATAGTAGCTGCAAGAGCTTTATGAGGTAGTGCCAAATCGCGTAGGCCTCTCCGAGAGAAATATTACGGCCGGTCGATTCCTTAATGATTCGCCGAAGCTCGATAGCACTCTGTTTGGAGAGAATGGCCATGAGGCCATTCCAGCTTAGATCTGGAGGTTTGCGAAGCGAGTTGTCTACTGGCTATTTGGCGAGTGCTTGAATATCAGCACGAGCCTTTGCAAAGTCGTCGGATACCTTCTGTTCGTCAGCACGTAGCTTGGTAGTGGAGATTTCTTTTATCTGCCAACTAACTGCATCGCCAGCCCAGAGGCAGATATCACTTGCTGCATCATTAATGTCCGCATTCCAGTTGCCGAGGGCATCGGGCGAGGTGTCAGGGTATAAACTATCAGCTTGTTGGTAAGCGCTGATTGCGTTAGCTCCCGGATCATTCTTGAGGCACGTATTTGTGCGAAACGAACCAAACTGGCTTGCAGCTGAATTTGGATCGTTGAACGCCTTGAGGCCTGCGTTTGCATCTGCATACTGCATTGTGCCAAGAGCAGTCTTCCCGGCACCTAATAGCGATACGTAGTGATCAATACTTGCTGAAAGAATCGCGACAATCTTTTGCGTATCTGGAGCAGATGATGTTGCCACTGCTACAGGATTTTGTGTTGGTGCACTTTCCTGTGCCTGCTTAGTAGGCTGTGGCGTGTTGAGACCAATGATAAGCAGTAAAACAAAACCGAGAACAACTACCCCGATAATGGAGTAGAGAACTTTTTTGAACATAAAATCTACTAGGATTTATGTGGCAGAACCTCCTGAGAAAATCAAAAGGCTCCCAGCCATCGCGATAGCGCCTTTCGGCAACTACCCATACCCGTTTCCAGATATGACCTAGTAGAGTGACTCTGACTGGGAGTCCTTTGATCTCTACTAGGTTTTGCGGCCATACCTTAGGAATTTGACTTCCTAAGGGTTAGGTCGGCTTATATTAGGTTGTGCAAGTACATGATAGCAGAAAACGCTATCATCTGACCACCTTAGCTTAGCTTTGGGGGCTTGCGAAGCGGTTACCAACAGGTTGGGCAAATACAATTACTATCATTTATACACAGCAGCTGAGCTTAGAAATATCTTTAGTAAACGAAAGTGCGGCGATCTTAATAGCTTCCGACAGCGACGGGAATATAGGGAGCGAGCTGGTGACATCGTCAATTGTATTTTTATTTCGTATCAATATCGCGGCCTGAGCGATCAGTTCGACAGCATTCGGCGCGAGAATGTGCACGCCCATGATCTGTTTGGTTTTCGGATGAATGGCCATTTTGATGAGTCCGTCAGTCTGGCGCAGGATGATTGCTTTTGGCACATCAGCTAATGAGACGGTGCGACACGCGCAGACGCCCATCGCTTTCATCTGCCCCTCTTCGGTATAGCCAACGCTTGCGAGCTGTGGATCAGTGAAGATCGCGTACGGCACAGTGTTGTAATCGATAGAAAGCTGCGTGCCTTTGAGAGCATTTTCCGCTGCGAGCGTGCCTTCGTGTCCGGCAGTCGGCTCTAACCGCAGTGGTGCGCTCGTGATATCTCCCACCGCAAAGATATGGGACTGCGATGTGGCAAAAAATTGATCAACAACGATTGCTTTCTTGCCATCTATCTCCACCCCCACTTTCTCAAGCCCTAATCCTTGTGTGTTTGGCGTTTTGCCAGTCGCCAGCAGTATTTCATCGCCTGAGACTTCTTCCTGTTTGCCGCCTGAAGTGTACGTGACGTATTTCTTGTCTGCGTCTTTTCGAGCAGCGAGAACATCTACATCGGTCTTAATGATAATTCCTTGCTTCTCGAGAATCTGGCGCAGGCGGTCGGTCAGTTCTTTCTCCGCAGGTGGAAAGATAGACGAGCCGCGCTGGAGTATTGTCACCTTCGTGCCAAATCGGGAAAATAGCTGCGCGAATTCAAGACCAAGAGGTCCTGCGCCCACAACAATCAACTCTTTCGGTTGGCGTTCCAACTTCAGCGCCTCTATGTGGGTGATAAACCCGACTTCGCGGATATTTTCAATGGGAGGGACAGTCGTGGTTGAACCTGCCGCGATAATAAATTTCTTCGCGGTGAGTCGCTTTCCGTTAACCTCTACCTCATTGGAGGATACAAACGCCGCCTTGCCGTCGATGAGAGACACATGCTCAAGACCTGTGAGAACCTTCTCGTACTTCTCATTGCGGAGCCTCTCAACGAGAGCGAGCTCGTCTTGCACGACTTTCGTAAAATTGAAGTTTTTTACTTCCAACTCAATACCGGGGATGCCGTGATGCTTTGAATAATGCAAGATTTCACCCGCATGGATGAGCGTCTTTGAAGGAACACACCCGACGTTTACGCAGGTACCACCAAGAGGAAGTCCGCTATTTATCATCGCAGTCTTCGCACCTAGCTCGTCGGCACGAATCGCCGCCGCAAACGCTCCTGCACCACCACCAATAACAATTAGATCGTATGTTTCCATGTAGGTTATTTTATATCTTCAGACTTCACTGCACAGTCTTCGCAGTATTTTTGATAGCGCCGTCTAATCAGGTAGTCGGCTCCGACTGCAATTATCAGCAGTGCTGCGCCTGCATAGCCGATATTCTGGCTATGTGCTACGTAGCTGCCGTAGTAGAGAACGATCCCCGCGAGCACGGCAAGCACAAGTGCAACGGGGTTCTTATGCGCTCTGAATGAGAGAACAAATCCAATGAGGCTAATGACAACGAGCACGAGTAAGAAAGGGGTGAGCCATGTGCCCAAGAACACCAAGATGGAGCTCAAGCCGACCGTGATGAGTAGTGGTGCGAGGATGCACGGCAGACAGACTAGCGCGAGAAATCCCGCTAAGAGACCAGTGGATTGTAATTTATTTGCATGCTTGTTCATATGATTTCATCCAGTTCGTCCTTGTATTGCTGGTAATTGAGTGCTCCTTGATTGATGTCCGCGATGTTTCCGTTTTTATCTATGATATACGTGATTTCCGGAGCTGTGAGATTGTATGCTTGCACCACCGATTGATCGTAGCTCACGAGCGGAAAATCGGCTTTGATATAGTCGCGATACTGCTGCAACGTGCTTACCGGCTCGCCGTTGAGTATGTCAATCGCCACGACGCTAACACCTTTTGCCGCATAGTCCTTTTGGATCTGATTGAGCGCCTGACCGACTGGTATGCACTCGCCACATCCACCGAACATTGCGAACAAAATGATAGGTTTGCCTTTATGATTGGCGAGGGAGAATTGTTTACCGTCTATGGTTTGGACACTAAAATCCGGTGCTTGTTCACCAACGGCGAGAAAAGTTGTTGAGGCGGAACCACCAGCCGAAGTCTTCGGTGTTTGCGAGATTACATAGATCCCAAATGCGATAACGACAGCGGCTCCTATGATGATGTATGGTGTCGATGCTTTCATAACGCGAATAGTCCTCCCAACTCTTTACTGAACCCCTTTTTATTAAGTGAGTAGAAAACAGTTTGTGCTTCCTTTCTCGTTTTGACCAAATTAACTGCGCGGAGCTTGCTGAGACTGTGGGACACGTTTGATATCGTTGTTCCCACCAACTCGGCAATATCGGACACGCTTAACTCCGAATGGTGGCGGAGAAGATAGCAGATCTTGAGCTTCGTGATATCGCCCATAACGCCGCACTGTCGAGCACATAGTTCAATGGCCTCATTGTCCCGCAGCTCCTTCTTTATTTGTTGCTTACTTGAACGCATATTCAAATATTACTCTTGGTGAGTGGTTATTGCAAATGAAATTATCAACACCAAGAGGTTGGGATAAGTGCCAAGGGATCTCGACGAATGACCCTTACCTTCTCTTCAAGAGTAAAGAGTTAGTGACCACGGAAATTGAACTAGTCGCCATCGCAACCGACGCGAAGATCGGATTTAACAGAATATGGAAGAATGGATACAAAGCGCCCATCGCAACAGGAATTAGGATGATGTTATAACCGAATGCCCAGACTAGGTTCATTTTGATCGTGCGCATTGTTTTCTTGGAAAGTGCGATAGCTGTGGCAACGGATTTCAAGTCCTTATTTATAAGCGTGATGTCAGCTGCCTCGATAGCTACGTCGGTACCGGTTCCCATGGCAATGCCGACGTCTGAAGCGGCGAGTGCGGGCGCGTCGTTGATACCATCACCGACCATCGCAACTTTTTTACCTTCCGCCTGAATTTTACGCACCTCTGCTTCCTTTTGATCTGGTAAGACTTCAGCAAACACGCGGCTGATGCCTAACTGCTTGGCAATGGCATTTGCAGTTCGTTCGTTGTCTCCAGTGATCATAGCCACTTCGATACCGAGCTTTTGTAGTTCGGCAAGGCCTGCTTTCGCACTTTCTTTGATGGTATCTGCAACGGCGATAAGTCCGATGAGTTGTTTTGAAGTGCCGAGCATCATCACCGTCTTGCCCTCGCTTTCCATTGTTGCAATCTGATTCCCGACTGCCTTAATGTCTACACCTTCACGATCCATCAGACGTCTGTTACCAAAGATTATTTTCTGCCCGTCGACAACACCCTCGACACCATGCCCAACTATAGCTTGAAACTTCTCAATCCTTGATAGGCTGAGATTCTTTACTTCAGAAGCCTTCACGATTGCTTCGGCGAGTGAATGTTCTGAGCCCTTTTCTATCGAGGCCGCGATTTTGAGTACCTCATCCTTTGAGTAACTGCCGAAAGGAATAATGTCTGTGACCTCGGGTTTTCCATTCGTGAGCGTGCCTGTCTTATCAAAGATAATCGTGTTGATTTTGTGTGCTGTTTCCAAACTTTCTGCGTCCTTGATAAGTATGCCGTGCTCCGCTCCTTTCCCTGTGCCAACCATTATTGCGGTCGGTGTCGCAAGTCCCATTGCGCAGGGGCACGCAATTATGAGAACGGCGACGGTATTCAAGAGTGCAAACGTGAGTACCGGAGTTGGGCCGAAAACATACCAAACAACGAACGTGCCTACGGCAAGCATTATCACTATCGGTACAAAATATGACGACACTAAGTCTGCTAATCGTTGTATCGGTGCTTTGCTGCCTTGCGCCTCCTGCACGAGCTTGATGATTTGTGCGAGCATTGTTTCTTGTCCTACCTTTGTCGCCTTGAAAGTAAACGAACCGGTTTTGTTCATCGTCGCGCCAACAACGGTATCTCCCTTTGTTTTATCGGCAGGGATGCTTTCGCCAGTAACCATTGATTCGTCAATTGAAGATTCACCTTCGACAATAACTCCGTCTACTGGAATTTTCTCACCTGGTCGTACTCTGATGACGTCGCCTATCACGACCTCGCTGATTGATATATCTGTCTCTTTGCCGCCGCGAATGACGCATGCGGTTTTCGCTTGCATCCCGATGAGTTTCTTAATAGCTTCCGATGTACCCGCCTTTGCTCTCGCCTCAAAATAACGACCTAAAAGAATGAGACCAATGATGATCGCTGATGTATCGAAGTATGGCATCGGACTGATGCCGATACTCGCTACCAATTGTGGAAACAAGGTCACGAATGTCGAATATCCGTATGCAACTGACGTACCCAAGGCAACAAGCGTGTCCATATTTGCAGTGCGGTGCCGAAGTGCAGAAATAGCCGCGCGGTAAAATCCATATCCTGCCCAGAACTGTACCGGAGTCGCGAGCAACAACTGCAACCAGAAATTTTGCAAGCTCGTTGGAGCCGTTTGCATGAGCACCGGAAAACTGCCCCATAGAATCAGGCCACCCAAAACAAGACTGAGAATGACTTTAATTTTTAAGTCTTTAAGTTCCTTTTGTTTTTCAGCTTGCTCGTCTGCTTCATGTATCATTTCGTCACTGATCGAGGCTTCGTAACCGACATTAGAAACTGCCGATGAGAGGTGCTGATGGGTGACTTTCTGAGGGTCGTAAGTAACGGTAGCTTTTTCAGTAGCCAGGTTTACGGTAGCTTGTGCAACTCCATCAACTTTTTTAAGCGACCGCTCCAAAATTGTCACACATGAGGCGCAGTGCATTCCCTTGATTGAGAAACTCTTTTTGATTTGCGGCATAATTTTTTCTTAAAATTATCTATTTGCCTAATATTTTCTTGCAACCCGCAAACCATTCCCGACCGCGATAAGCTCCGCGACTTCGTGAACGGTCACCGCTATGGCAACTGTCAGGAAGCCGATGAGTGCAGAGGGAATAAGGACGGCGAGGAGGAGTATTGAAAACACAATGTTCTGCAAGCTGATCCCACGAGCTTTTTTCCCCAATCCAATTGCATACGGAATCTTCGTAAGGTCGTCGGCCATAAGCGCGACATCGGCCGCTTCGATGGCCGCATCGGTGCCAGCTGTGCCCATAACCATGCCGACGGAACTTTCCGCCAGAGCTGGAGCGTCGTTAATTCCGTCGCCGACCATTGCCACCACTCCGTATTCTTTTTTAAGTTCTTTTATTGCCGCTACTTTTTCGTCTGGTTTGAGATCAGCCTTGATTTGATCAATGCCGAGTTCTTTTGCGATAGCTTGGGCAGTGACCAAGTTGTCCCCAGTTAACATAACAACGATCATGCCCATGTGTCGGAGCTGGGTGATTACCTGCTTGGCGACAGGTCTAATTTCATCTCGGACAGCAATCATTCCAAACAATGCTTTATCCGACCCGACGAGCATAATGGTCTTTCCTTCTTTTCTAAGCTTTTCCATCTTAGAGTCGAAAGGGGTTACATCAAGCTTTGAAAATAAATCTTTTTTGCCCACATAAATTGTCTGGCCATCTATGACTGCTTTTGTACCGAAGCCGGACATCGCTATGAAGTCAGAAGACGGCAAATTTTCTATAGCAAGCGATTCCGCATATCTCACGATAGCTTGGGCGAGCGGATGGCCATTAAACTTCTCCACGCTATAGGCCAATGTGAGGACATTTTTCTCGTCGCTGTTGATGGGAATAATGTCGGTGACTATCGGCTCTCCGCGAGTCAGCGTCCCAGTTTTATCAAACGCAACAGCTCTGATTTTCCCCAAGTTCTCCAAATAGACACCGCCTTTGATGAGCACGCCTTCGCGTCCGGCTCGGCCGATTCCGGCGGCCACGGCTACCGGCGTAGACATGACCAGCGCACACGGAGCGGCGGCGACCAAGAGGACAACTGCACGAACGCCCCACGCTGAAAGTGAAGGATCTATCAGAGAAAACAGTGCAAGACCTATTGCGCTAAAGAGTACAACCGGCGAGTAGTATTTACCGAACTTTTCAATAAACTGCTGGGCTTTGCCTTTCTTTTCCTGCGCCTCCTCGACCAAATGCACGATTTTGGAGAGCGTATTGTTCTCAAAGGTTGCCGTAACTTGAATCTCCAGCGCGCCTTCTTGATTGATGGTGGCGGCGAACACATGCATCCCTTGGCCTTTTTCCACAGGGATTGATTCGCCGGTGACCGGGGCTTCGTTCAGACTAGACTTGCCTTTGATGATTGTGCCATCGGTTGCGATGGATTCACCAGGGCGCACCAAAAATATATCGCCGACTTTCAGTTCGCTAGCAGGAATCATTGTCTGTTTTCCATCTCGCATAATTCTGGCTTCCTTTGGTGCGAGATCGAGGAGTTTGCGGATCGAGGCTCGCGCTCGTGCATAGGCGTATTCCTCTAGTCCTTCGGCAACGCCATAGATAAATACCAAAAAGGCTGCCTCGTCCCACATGCCGAGGATTATGGAGCCAATAGTCGCTCCGAGCATCAGAAGCTCTATGCCGATCTCTTTGCATTCGACCAGCTCCTCAATGCCTTCACGCGTCCAGTGGTAGCCTCCGATGACAATCGCAAAAATATAAATACCGATTTCAAATCCGGAAGGGATAATGCCGAGGTGTCTCAAACCAAATGCCAACAAGGTTAGGCCCCCAGCGATGAGAGCGTTTCGCATCGGCGGATGCGCGTAGAGCTTGCCATCAAATCCATCATGATCTTTTTCTTTGTGTGCCATAGGATTATTTAACAATGATTTTGCCGTGATACATGTTCATGCCGCAGGAATAGGTAAATTCGCCGGTTTGTTGAGGTGTCAATTCTACGGTTACTTTTTGATTAAGCGGCAGATATTTGCGTATTTTGAAATCTCCTAGCACTACTTCTTCAAGGCAGCTCGTTGGGTCTTTACGGATAAAATTTA
The DNA here is from genome assembly GCA_021802705.1 of bacterium. GTDB lineage: Bacteria > Patescibacteriota > Minisyncoccia > Phycocordibacterales > Phycocordibacteraceae > C7867-001. The sequence goes on from JAJZRL010000001.1 coordinate 142,839, forward strand.
CCTTTGTTGTCTTTTCTTTGGGAATCGAGATAGTTTCGGGTGAGTAACCGCCCTCTACAATGATGTCTACAGATGAATCAGAAACAGCAACTTCTTTTTCGCGTTTGCCCAAGAAAAACCAATAGGTAAAGGCAATTCCTGCAAGGCCGACTATAGTGACGATGATTTTATCTGGTGTCATATTTCTATTTAGCGTAACGCGTGTTCTGTGATTTCAAGATTACAGCTATGATGCTGTTTGCACCACACCTCGCATTTCTCTGCCCACTCTTTCTCCGCGTACCTGAAGCCACATTCAGGACAAACATGGGCTCCTGATTCTTCTTTCTCGATCTTGTAGTCTCCAAGATTCTCGATTTCTTTTTTCAGAGTCTCAAGGTCAAGAGCTTCGTTATGCTCTATTTCTGTTTTTCCGGTCGTAAAATCTACAGTGCAACTCAAGACCTCCTTGTGATCTTTACAGACATCTTCAATGAGCATCTTGCATGCGTTGCAATGAGTGCCTTTGATGGTGAGATTGGTTTTCATGTATTTTTTGTATCGTCTTTCTTTGTCGTTTCTTCTTTTTTATGACCTCGATTCATCATCGCCATCATGAGCACCATTGAGAGCGGACAGATGAACGCGACGAGCAACCCCGAATACTTGAGCATCTGTGGTGCAAAGAAGTAGAACAGAATGATCACAGCAAGTACGCCAATAATAACCTTCGGATTCAAGCAACACTTGATCATTTCCCAGATGCTCATATGTTTATGAATCTATGACGTTAAAGCTGGTTTGTAATGCGCCCATGGGACAGACCACCCGCACGATGCCAGTGTGAGTCGGTGTAAATTTAAGGACGTTTTTCCCGCCAACCGCAAGAAGCTGTGATACTCCGTAGTCGGGAATTGTCATCACTCCCATACAGCCACCCACGTTGACCTTGTCGTCAACAGTAAGTTCAACCGGGACGTTATTTTTTACCGTAATCATCTGCGGATAAAATCCACGCTCTCGCGAGACCTCCATCGAGACTTGCTGTGCTTGTACGCATGTTGCTTTCGTAGGATCACACACTGACGAGTCTGTAGATGCCTGCGCGTCGGCCGAGACAACTGTACCGCTCGTATTCGGTATGACCGTAAACGACGCACCGCGCGTCATCATACCCATAGGACAGTTGAAAGGAATTGTTCCAGTTTCTGTCGGTGTGAACGTAACGGTGGTAATGCCCTGCGAAGAGAAGGATTTTGTGATGCCAAGTGTCGGCATCACGAGTACCTGTCCGCAGCCTGCAGCTTGGCCTCCGTCGATTCTCCACTCAACCGGAATACCGGCTTGCACGGTAAAGTGCGAAGGACTGTAACTGTAGCCACTCACTTTCATCTCGACGATCTGTTTTCCATCTTCGATCGGTGCTGTCGCGGCTTGCGCGACGACTCCGCCGCTGGACGGAAAAGAGAGATTCACTCCCGTCAGCGTCAAAGCGTTGCCGATGTTCCAGAAGCCAAGCAGTACCACGAGGACGGCAGAGAATCGCAAGAAATGCTTTTGAAATGCACCTTTGGCAAAGCTCGACAAAGCGCTAAGAGAAAGCAGCATCGGCAAAGTACCGAGCGAGAATGCAAGCATAGTGAGCGCTCCTCCGGTGAAGTTGCCGAGGGTGAGTACGTAGAGTTGCAGCGCCAAGGTAAAGCCGCACGGCAGGAAGAAAGTAAGCGCACCTAAGACGAATGCGCCGCCTTTGGTATCTTTCCCGCTCAAGTCATGGATTTTGTGTGCGATGAACTTCGGCATACTTGGTTGAAGCCGTCGCATCCATGGGAATAGATTCAAGAGCTGAAACCCAAGAATAATCATCACGAGACTTGCAATGATTGAGAGGAATCCTGTGCCTCGTGCCGAGAGGCTAATTACAGAGCCAAGCGCACCGATAAGACCTCCAAAGAACGTGTAGGAGACAATACGACCGGCGTTGAAGTAGAGTGTTGGTTTGAATTTTTGGTAGCCCGTGAGGTTTGGATATAGCTCGTTGTATTTTGCAGCTGCTGCTAGCAAGAGTCCTCCCGCCACCGCAAGACAGCTTGATGTACCGGCCACAAGCCCGATCAAGAAGATAAAGCCGTAGCTCATGTTGTTTGTAATACCGAGGCCTTCAGGGATGATGTGGAATTGTTTGAGAATCAGATACGCAGCGAGAATAAACAAGAACACTGCTCCAATCTCAGCGTAGTCGCGAGCGGTGTTCTTGTGTTTGGTGGCTTCGGGCGAAGTGTGGCGATCTTCCCACTTGGAAACAGAGTAGCCGTCTTCTTTGATTGCACTTTCAAATGCATGAAGCGGAACATGCTCCCGCGAGAAGACTTCAGCCTTGCCACTAACAAAGCTGACATTTACCTTTTCGACGCCGGGAAGCTTTTTGAATTTACGTTCAACTAGGACTTCACAACTTGCACAGTGAGTGCCGTGAATCTTAAGTTTTGTTTTTTGTAATTGAGACATAAGCATTTTAATTATTCACCTGCTGGAAATGCGTAGGACGCAGGAATAGCCTGCGGAGCTTCCGCGCCCGTACCATAGACGATTACTATTTCTTGATGTGCTTGCAGTTGCAACTCTCGCGGATCGCCTTGATAAAGCGTACCATTCGAGTACACCTTGAGCGTTTTATCTCCCGATGCGACATAGGCACCGATTGTGTCCTTCGTGAATTTCACTCCCCAGATGTCGAAGAATTGTCCGAGCGTGAATGTTTGTATTTTCGGCGACTCGACATGAATGACGCCAGTACCGTCATGCACATGGATGTCGGAAATGAATCCCGCAACCTGATTGATACCGATATTTGCAGGCACTGGTGTCGGCTTGCCGTCAATGACGATGTCGAGATGTTGATGGATGTGTAGCGCCGTTCCTTCCGAAGAGAGCGCAGGAAGTCCTATTGCTTTTAGACGCGCAGGAAGATTTGGAATCTCGGCTCCCCACGGGGCATTAGTTGTTTGAATGCCTGGAAGCTCTCCTGATTCTGCAACAGGTGCCGGACTTTTACTTGGGAATATATGGCTCCAAGAAAATAGGACGCCGAGCACGACTACAAATCCAACTATGCACAGTATTGTTTTTGTCTTCATAGTTTTATTTCTTTAGTGCAGCATCTATTGCCTGCTTGAATGCTGCGTATGGCTGTGCGCCGGAAATCAATTGTTTGCCGATGATCGTTCCGGGAGTGCCATTAATTCCCATTGCGCTTCCTTCTGCCTTATCAGCATCCATTTCTTTTTGATATGTATCGGCATTCTTCACTGCAAGTTGCATGGCTTTTTGAGCGTCGGTTGCACCGAGTACGCCAGTCGTAATCGAGAGAATCTTCGCGTCCGTTGCCCAGCCGGTATTTTCGGTTCCTTGATTGTCGTAGACGGCTTTGTGCCACTGGTAGAATTTAGTTGGCGCAATATCCCACACGGCACGCGCTACTTTCCCAAGTCGTTGTGAATCTTCACTCAAGAATTGAAAATCTTTGAATACGATTTTTACCTTGCCGGTATCGACATAATCTTTGACGATTTGCGGCATTACCGTCTCTTCGTTTTGTTTGCAGAATGGGCACTGGTAGTCATACCAGTACGCAATAGTGACAGGAGCATCCACTTTCCCGACGTATGGTTCTCCGTCAGTTTTGACATTGCTAATGTCAACGGCTATTTGTGGAGCGGCTTGCGCTTGAGCCTGTTGCTGTGGAACTGCAGCAGCACTTCCCTGATAGGGGACGGTCGCGGAACACGCTATCAGGTTCGTGCGGAGGCGGAGAGATTCGAACTCTCGAGACCCTTTCGAGCCTGCCGCCTTTCCAAGGCGGTGCACTAGACCGCTATGCGACGCCTCCCGTTATGGTTAGGTTATAGCAGAAAAATCCGTTTTCATCACGCTTTCGGACCGAGGAGCGCTTTGATGCGGTCGGGAATGGGGGGATGGGTGGAAAAGAGCCGTTCGATCCAGCCGGAGCTACCGCCGGATTTCGCTCCGAAAGGATCGCCGATGAAAAGATGCGCGGTCGCAAGGCTGGTGTGCTGCATCGGCGTCGTGTAGCTGCCGATCTTTTGAAGCGCGGAGGCGAGACCTTCAGGATACCGCGTGAGCAATACTCCCGAAGCGTCCGCAAGATATTCGCGCCGGCGAGAAACCGCGAGCTCTATGAGCTTTGCCGCGAGTGGAGCGAGTATGATGCCGACGACGGCGAGCACGAGAAGGAGCGCGTTCCCGTTGCCGTTATCATCGCGGCGGCCGCCGCCCCAGAAAGAGAGCCTCAAGAAAATGTCCGCGACGATAGCGACAAAGCCCGCGAGCACGACCGCGACGGTCATGAGGAGCATGTCGCGGTTCTTGATGTGAGAGAGCTCATGCGCGATAACGCCCTCGAGTTCCGGGCGCGTCATCATGGAAAGAAGCCCTGTCGTCGCGCACACGACCGCATGCGCTTCGTCGCGGCCGGTTGCGAAAGCGTTCGGTGCCGGATCATCGATCACGTAGAGCTTCGGTTTCGGCAGCCCGGCTGCCATCGAGAGGTTTTCCGCGACCGTATAGAAATCGAAGAATTCCTCGCGGGTCGCGGGTCGCGCGCGGTTTAAAGAAAGCACGAGCGTATCCGAAGCCCAGTACGCATAGAAATTCGTCACGACAGCGATGACAACCGCGATGTAGAGGATCGCGGGGTTGCCGTAGTACCAGGAGATCCCGTACCCGACGGCTATGACGACGATGAGGAAACCGAACACGAGTACCCACGTCCGGCGGATATTCGAAGCGCGTTCGGCATAGATATCCATACGGAAGTCACTGCTGGTCCGGTTTTCCGGAAGCCAGGGAGCTATAGGCGACGACCTGATTGCGCCCGACCTTTGCCGCGTAGAGAGCCTCGTCGGCTCCTTTATAGAGCGTCTTCGCCTCCTGTGCATCTTTCGATGAGATGACGCCGAAACTTGCCGTTATCGTCAGGTTCGGATGCTTGTCGAACGTCATCTGCGCGACCTTTTCGCGGAAAATCTCCGCATCGCGCATCGCGATCGACTCTCCGGCGCCTCGCAAGAGCACGACGAACTCTTCTCCGCCGACGCGCGCCACGATATCCGTATCGCGCACCGAGTCTATGAGGAGCGCCGAGACCCTCTGGAGCACTTCGTCGCCGACCGGATGGCCGTAGGTGTCATTGATCTGCTTGAAATGGTCGAGGTCGACGAATATGAGGGAAACTTCCTTGAGCGGCTCGCCATGCGTCCGGTGTTCCGCCATCTCTCCGCGTATCAGTTTCAAGGATTGATCGAGCTCGTGCTCGAAAACCTTGCGGTTTTTCGTTCCAGTAAGGGCATCGATGCCGTGCTGCTCTTCCAGGTACTCGATGTGCCAGGCAAGCAGCGCCTTTTCGTTCTCGAGGTCCTTTATCTTTTCTTTCAAAGCCTCGTTCTTTTCGCCTTCCGGAGAAAGGGCTTTCGGTCTCGATCCGAAAAATTCCATACGGACATCCGTCAGAACTGCACCTTTACCGGTTCGGCAGCGGCAGCGTCCGCGTCCGAGAGCTCAAAAAGATCCATGGGCTTGAAACCGAAGAGCGAGGCGATGATGTTCGACGGGAACGACTGGATGGCGGTATTGAGCGTCATGACGGTCGTATTGTAGAAACGGCGAACGGCCTGGATCTTATCTTCGGTATCGGCGATCTCCCTTTGAAGCTGGAGGAAATTCTCATTCGCTTTGAGCTCCGGATAATTTTCCGCAACCGCAAAGAGCGATTTCAGCGTTCCGGCGAGCGCGTTCTCGGCCGCCGCTTTTTCTGCCGTCCCGGAAGCGCTCATCGCTCTCGTACGGGCATCGGTTACGTTCTGAAACGTCGTCTTCTCGTGAGCGGCATATCCTTTTACCGATTCGACGAGGTTCGGGATAAGGTCATACCGACGCTTGAGCTGAACGGCGATATCAGCCCAGGCCTCTTTCGCGTGATTGGTGAGCGCGATGAGGCGGTTGTAAGCCATGATGACCCAAAACACGACGACTGCGAGAACGATGAGGATGATGATGGTGGTAGACATGCGAAGCATTATACCACAAAAACACGGGAATTAACGAAAAAGATTGAAGAGGTACACGCCTATGGGCGCACACCACACGATCCAGTCGGTAACGGCCTTCCCCCAGTGCTGACGATAGCGCTTGCGCTGAAAGAAGAACTCCTGGTAGGCAATGAGGAGAGTGGCGAGAGTCAGCAGGAGAAAGAGCGCCGCGCGGCTCCCGAGAAAATCGAGCGCAAGAAGGGTCGTCGCGTAAATGATGAGGAGCGAGCCGACGAAATGAAACAGTTGCCGATAGGCGGCAATCTTGTAACCATACCGCCCGATGCCGTAGGTGCGTTGGTAGCGCGCGACAGCGGCATCGTACGAACGGACGCCCCGTGTCCACTGCCCTTTTATTTTCGTCTTAAACGGATACAACCGGTCAGGAAGCACCACGAACGCGTGATAGAGCCCGCCTATGCGCCCCTTTCTCATGCGCCCTAGTATACTACGGAAATGAGCCCAGAGGATGCCGTCGAAACGCATTTCACCCGGTTAAAAAGCGAACAGAAACGCGCGCTTGCAAAGCTCGGCATACGGACGATACGCGATTTGCTTTACCACTTCCCCGCTCGATACGAAAACGCGAGGTCAATCGGTACGATCGCAAATGCGGCTCCCGGCGGCGAAGTGACGCTTTACGGAACGATACGGAAACCGGAAATCCGCAAGACATGGAAAAGCCGGCGGCCCGTCGCCGAAGCGTGGCTTGAGGATGTGTCGGGAAAGATAAAGATGATATGGTTCTCACAGCCTTATATCGCGAAAAGTCTGCACGAAGGGATGGTCGTCAAAGTGAGCGGGCGCATCACCGGGGAAGGAAGCAAATCGTATCTCGCTAATCCGGAGATAGACAGGTCGGCAGCCGTCCCCGCGGAAATGCACGACTCGCTCTTTAGCACCGGCGCGCTGCGAGAAAGCGAACCGCTCTATCCCGTCTATCCGGAAAGTCAGGGCATCTCTTCGCTCTGGCTGCATCACGCGATGAAACGCGTATTCAAAACGCGCGCGCATGAACGCATCCCGGATCCGATCCCGCCCGATATCCTCAAGCGGTATGGCCTCCCCTCTCTCTCTGCCGCGCTCGTGTTCATCCATGCGCCGCGGCAAGAGCGCGACGCCGCGGCGGTCAAGAAGCGTTTCGCCTTCGAGGAAATATTCGCGCTCCAGGTCGCGCTGCAACAGCGGCGCCACATCCTTCGGGAAAAGCACGCGCCCCGCATAAACGTCGATCGTCACGCGCTCGCCGATTTCATCACGTCCTTCCCTTTCCCGATAACGAGCGCTCAGGCGCACGCGATCGACGCTATCGTGAGCGACTTTGAAAAGACGCACCCGATGCTGCGCCTCCTCGAAGGAGACGTGGGGAGCGGCAAGACCGCCGTCGCCGCGGCGACGGCGTACCTTGTCGCGACATCCCTCCCCGAAAACCGGATCGCCGGGACGCTCCAGGTCGCGTACCTCTGTCCGACCGAAATCCTTGCCAAACAGCATTTCTCCACATTCGTCTCGTATTTCAAAGATCATCCGATCCCTATCGGACTCGTAACGGGAAGCGAGTGCCGGAAATTCCCTTCCCGCGTACGCTACGAGGAGTCGGCGAAACTCTCGAAGGCGGCGTTCAAAAAGATGGTGGCGAACGGCGAGATACCCATCGTCATCGGCACGCACGCGCTCATCGAGAAATCGCTCGCGTTCAAGCACCTCTCATACGCCATCATCGACGAACAGCACCGTTTCGGCACCATGCACCGGCAGAAGCTCGTGACCAAAGACAGCCTTGCGCCGCACCTGCTTTCGATGACCGCAACGCCTATCCCCCGGACGCTCGCCCTCACTATCTACAGCGACCTCGACCTCACGCTGCTCGACGAGATGCCAAGCGGAAGGAAACCGGTCATAACCGACGTGCTCGGGCCGGAGAAGCGCGAGCTCGCTTACGCGCGCGTGCGCGAAGAGCTGAGGAAGGGTCATCAGGCGTATGTCATCTGTCCGCGTATCGATGAGCCGGATCCGGAAAAAGAACTCGCGCTCCAGGCAAAATCGGTCAAAGCAGAGGCCGCGCGTCTGAAAAAAGAAGTCTTTCCCGAAGCCGCCATCGGCATTCTCCACAGCCGGATGCGACCGGCGGAAAAGGAAGAGACGATGAAGAGGTTCGAGAGCGGCGAAACGCGCATACTCGTCGCGACGTCGGTTGTCGAAGTGGGAGTGAACGTCTTGAATGCGACCGTCATCCTCATAGAGGGCGCTGAACGGTTCGGGCTCGCCCAACTGCATCAGTTGCGCGGGCGCGTCATACGTTCGACGCATCAGGCATACTGCTTCGCGCTTCCGGAATCGTTCGGTTCCGCGACGCAGGAACGCATGAAAGCGTTTACCGCCGCAAAGAACGGTTTCGAGCTCGCCGAGTACGACCTCGCGCTCCGCGGCGCCGGCGAGCTTGCGGGCGGTAAGCAGTGGGGCGTCTCCGATATCGCTATGGAAGCGCTCAAGAATATCAAGCTCGTCGAGGCCGCGCGGAGCGAGGCCGCGCGGATCATCAAGGAAGACCCCGCGCTCGAAAATCACCTCTCTCTCGCTGCGCGGGCGAACGTCGCCGGACGAGAGATGCATTTGGAGTAGCCATGCGCTAGAGTATTGGAGCGGTACGGCCGTAACGGGCGTGTAGCTCAATGGTTAGAGCACGGAGCTTATACCTCCGCGGTTCCTGGTTCGAGTCCAGGCACGCCCACTTTCAAAAAATCAGACGGTTCCGGTCGTATCCGAGATAACGAGGGCTTCTTCCTCTTCGCGCTTTTTCGGCGTAACGCCGTTGGCAATAAGTATCTTCTCAAAATCATCGCGCTCGATGGTTTCTTTCGCGACGAGTTCTGCCGCGATCGCATCAAGCGCGCCGCGATGCTCGCGTATCACTTGCGCGGCGCGCTCTTTCGCCTCTTCGATGATGCGAGAGACCTCCGCGTCGATCTGGGAAGCGACCGCTTCGGAGTACGGCTCGTTCCCGAGCTGCCGCTCTCCGAACGCTACGGGCCCGAGCCGCTCGCTCATGCCGTACCGCACGACCATGTCCCGCGCGAGCGCGGTGATGACCATGAGATCGTTGCTCGGTCCCGTCGTCACGTCATCGAAAAGCGTCTTTTCGGCAACATACCCTCCGAGGGTAGCGGCAATGTCATCGAGGAATTGCTTTTTCGACTGCATCTTCTTGTCTTCGAAGGGCAGCTTGAGCGTATACCCTGCCGCCCGACCGCGGCTGATGATGGAGATCTTATGTACCGGGTCGGCATAAGGGAGGATGGAGGAAACGAGCGCATGGCCGGCTTCGTGGTATGCCGTGAGCTCTTTCTCCTTCTTTGAAAGCAGGTGGCTCTTGCGCTCCGGACCGAGCATGACTTTCTCTATGGAGCGTATGAGGTCGTATTGGGTGATCTCCTTCCTGTTTTCGCGCGCCGCGAGAATCGCTCCTTCGTTCATGAGCGAGTAGAGCTCGGCGCCGGAAAAACCGGGGGTGCGCTCGGCAATGACCGAAAGATTGACGTCCGGTCCGAAGGGCTTTCTGCGCGCATAGATCTGCAGGATCTCCTCGCGGTCTTTCCTGTCGGGGAGATCGATGGTGACGCGCCGGTCGAAACGTCCCGGGCGCAGGAGCGCCGGATCAAGGACGTCCGGACGGTTCGTCGCCGCGATGACGACGACTTTCTCGGTCGGCTCGAAACCGTCCATCTCGACAAGGATCTGGTTGAGCGTCTGTTCCCGCTCGTCGTTTCCGCCGCCGATACCCGTGCCGCGCACGCGCCCGACAGCATCGATCTCGTCGACAAAGATGATCGCCGGAGCGGCTTTCTTCGCCAGTTGGAAGAGATCGCGTACCCGCGATGCGCCGACACCGACAAACATCTCGACAAACTCAGAGCCGGAGATCGAGAAGAACGGTACGCCGGCCTCGCCTGCGACGGCGCGCGCGAGAAGCGTCTTGCCCGTACCCGGCGCGCCCATGAGGATGATGCCTTTGGGGATCCGCGCGCCGATATCGAGAAACTTCTTCGGGTTCTTGAGGAAATCGACTATCTCAAGCAGCTCTTCTTTCGCTTCGCGAGCGCCGGCGACATCCGCAAACGTAACGCGCTGCGTCGAATCGGCGGGATCGATGATGCGCGCTTTCGACTGCCCGAAGCTGAAGGCCTGCATACCCGCTCCCCGTACTTGCCGCGACAGGAACCAGAAAAAGAACGCGATGAAAAGGAGCGGGAGGATGATCGGCGCGAGCGTGAGGAACCAGAACTCCGCCGCGGATTGCCCTTGTATCGTTATCGCGACTTTCGCGAGCTCCGTAGGCGTTACGCCGTACGTTGCGAGCGTTTCCGGAAGCCCGGCGGAAGGGTCTTTGCGCGATATTTTCTGCGACCCGTCTTCATAAGAAAGATCGAGCGTATCGCCGTTTACCGTAATGGCCTTCACTTTTCCTGCGGCGACATCGGCAGCGACCTGCGACAGCGGTATCTCGTGCGACGGCTGCACGAGTCCGGAAACGAACGAATACATACTCATGAGCAAAAGGAAAATGAGTATGGTGGTGATGAAATTTCCAAAGAATGACGGTTCGCCGAGCGGCGAACGGAAGCGACCCTTCCCGCCAAACGGCAACGTGGTTTTCTTTTTCCGCACGCCTGAAGGTTGGCCCTTCGATTTCCTGAGAGGTGCGTTCGCCATGAAAGGTACTATACTCTTCGCATGAGAGAAGGCAAAATCGCGATCGTTACATCCGGCGGCGGCATGAAATGCGCGTATGCCGCGGGCGCGCTCGTCGCGCTCGCGGAGGATCTCGGCGTCAGAAAGCCGGACATCTTCATAAGCGCATCGGGTTCGGTCGGCGCGATGTTCTATTATCTCGCCGGCCAATACGCCGATATAGGAAAAGTGTGGCTTCACTATCTCCCTTCATCAGAAGTCGTGCATGGCTTCCCTCCGAAGTTCCGGCTCGACTATGTCGTCGATACCATCCTCCGCCGAGAGCTTCCGCTAAACGAACATACGCTCGCGAAAATGTCGACGCGGTGGTTCGTTCCCGTTACCAATCTCGACACCGGACGGACGGAATACGTGAGCAATGACACGTGGTTTGACCCTTATGAAGTGATGCGGGCAGCAAAGGCGATCCCCTTCCTCTACGGCGGCGCCGTGCGGCTCGGCGGGCGAACTTTCATCGACGGAGACGTGAACGTGAACATGGCCGAACTCATCCGCAAGGCCCGGCAGGAAGGAGCGACGAGGATCCTTGTCATCACGAACGCCATCAAGCTCTCCGGCGCGATGAAGTGGTTCATCCGCATATCCGCGTTCCTTGCAAGCCCGATGATACGACAGCTCGTCCTGCACGATATGCAGCGCGCCGAATGGGACCATCTCCCTTCCGATATCGAGCTCCTGGTCGTCGGCCCCTCATATCCTCTCCCTGCCGGTACCTTCACGCGCACGCGAAGAAAGATCGTCGAAGCATATCAGATGGGTCATGACGATATCCTCGCCAAACGCGACGCTATCGAAACATTCCTTGCAGCATGACTCTCATCGAAAACAAAAAGGCCTTCCTGAAGTACGAGCCGCTGGAGAGCTTTGCGGCAGGCATCGAACTGTACGGGCACGAGGTGAAAGCGCTCCGCAGCAAGCTCGGCTCTCTTCTAGGCGCCCGGGTGGTCGTGCGGGGCGGCGAAGCCTTCGTCGTCGGCATGACCATTCCGCCGTACCAGGCGATGAACACCCCGAAAGAGTACGATCCGGAAAGGTCGAGACGGCTCCTGCTTACGAAAAAAGAGATAGCCGTACTCTCTTCGGCGGAATCGAAGAAAGGATTGACAATCGTGCCGATTGAGGTATTCTTATCACGGAATCTTATCAAAGTACGCATCATTATCGCTCGCGGAAAAAAGAAAGCCGATCAGCGCGAAGACCTGAAAAGGCGCGAGGCAGAGCGTGAAGCGGAGCGTACGATGAAAAGCCGCTGATTCCGGCCCTTCCCGCAAACCCCACGATATGCTCTTCAAACGCAGATCGCGGAGCTCGCGGGGGTGATCGGTTTTGACGGTCTGCGCCTTGAAAATCGTGCGACGCAGTGCACCGCCCGTCTGACACTCAAATCCAACGGGCAACCAAACTTGCCAAGAACACTCTTGCAAGCGTGAAGTCTCCGTACTTCGGTATGCACGACTTCGCGTTCGCATACGCGGCAGCCTAACGGCCCTTCGCTTGTGCGACGTCTATCCTCCTCGGGCTTCTGCAGCCGAAGGCATAGGCGGAATGGTCTGCGGAATCGATGTCCGGAATCCCGACCGGCGCATTTAAACAAGGGATCGGATAGGAATGGTTTCGTCGGTATTCTTCGCATCCTGTCTTAAACGTTAATTCCGACTACGCGTCGTAGACTCGCTTTCTCGGACAGATTCGGACGGGGGTTCGATTCTCCCCACCTCCACCAAAAGGAAACCGCTCGTCATGAGCGGTTTCCTTTTGGTGGGATATGCTTATGTGCATGCTGCGTACGACAATGAAACCCCTGCCTCGTTCATGGTTTAAGGGAGACGCTCTCACTCTCGCACCGAAACTGCTCGGGAAAATCGTGCGGAAGGGCTCTTGCGCGGGCGTCATCGTGGAAACGGAAGCCTATGGGACCGACCCTGCCTCGCACGCCTTCCGTTCGACGCCGCGAAGCGCGCCGATGAGGGACACGTACGGCCACTGGTACGTATATTTCACCTACGGCATGCACTGGTGCGCGAACGTAACGACCGACGCCCGGAATGCCGGCGCCGTGCTCATCCGTGCGGTCGAGCCTGTCGAGGGCATATCGCTCATGAAGCGCCGTCGCAAGACGCCCCTGATGAAAGACCTGTGTTCCGGTCCCGCAAAATTCTGCGAGGCCTTCGGCATCACGGGGAAAGAGAACGGGACTCCGGTCAAAGGCGATTTCGTTTTGTATGATGCGCCGGCGATAGCGCCGGAGGATATCGTCTCCTCCGGTCGTATCGGCATCAGCAAGGGAACGGAGCTGCCGTGGCGCTTTTATATAAAAGATAATCCGTTTGTGAGCGACGTCAGGCGCGCCGCGCCTTCGCGCGATCGTTCTCGGTGAGGTGCTGTTTGCGCAGGCGTACGCCGGCGGGAGTGATCTCAAGGTATTCGTCTTCGGCTATGACCTCGAGCCCGCGCTCTATGGTGAGTTCATACGGCGGCGTGAGGTAGATGGCCTCGTCGGAGCCGGAAGCGCGCATGTTCGTGAGCTGCTTGCCTTTCGTCGGATTGACCACCATCTCCTCGCCCTTCGAGGTGTTGCCCACGACCATCCCCTCATAGACTTCGGTCGCCGGTTTGATGTAGAGCACGCCGCGGTCTTGCAGATTCCAAAGCGAAAAACCGAGCGCCTTACCGGTCGCCATCGAGATCATCGAGCCGACGGAACGTCTCCGTATCTCCCCGGCATACGGCTTAAAGCCGACGACGCGCGATGAAAGGATGCCTTCGCCGCGCGTATCGATGACAAAGAGATTCTTGTAACCAAGGAGGCCGCGGGTCGGGCCTTCGAAGGTGAGGCGCACGGTAGCGTCATGTTGAACGAGATCCTGGAGCACGAATCCGCGCGCGCCGAGCTTCTCGATGATGGCGCCCTGGAACTCCGAAGGGGTGTCAATGATGACTTCTTCGAACGGCTCCGTTTCCACGCCATCTTCTTTCCGGATGATGACCTGCGGTTGCGAGACCTGCAGCTCGTATCCTTCGCGCCGCATATTCTCAAGAAGAATAGCGATGTGGAGCTCCCCTCGTCCCGACACGCGAAACGCGTCCGCGCTCCCGAAGTCGACCTTGAGGCCGACGTTGACCTCAAGCTCTTTCAAGAGCCGATCGCGGATCTGGCGGCTGGTCACGTATTTCCCTTCCCGACCGGCAAACGGAGAATTGTTCACGAGAAAATTGAGCGCGATGGTCGGCTCGTCGACCGCGATAGCCGGAAGCGGAACGGCCGTCTCGTCTGTCGTTACGGTCTCTCCGATATAGATATCGGGAAGGCCGGCGATGAGCGCGATATCTCCGGCGTATGCCTCGGCCGCCTCGACCCGTTCAAGGCCCTTGAAGGTGAAGATCTTCGTGGTGCGGCCCTGGCGCGTCTCGCCGTCCGCTTTCTTGATGAAGACGTTCTGATTGGGACGGACCGTCCCCGCGTACAGACGCCCGACGGCGATGCGCCCGAGAAAATTGTCATACGCGAGATTGAAGGGCTGGAGCATGAGCGGCGCTTCCGAAGAAGCGTTCCCGTTTGCGAGCGGCACATGTTCGAGGATCGTATCGAGGAGCGGGGTCAGGTCCTTGCGAGCGTCATCGAGTTTCTTCATGGCAACTCCTTCCCGGGAGATGGCATATACGACCGGAAAATCGGACTGTTCATCGGAAGCGCCGAGCTCGAGGAAGAGCTCGAGGACAAGCTCTTCGCAACGGGCAGGATCAGCCGCGGGCTTGTCGATCTTATTGATAACGACGATAGGCTTGAGGCCGAGCTCGAGCGACTTCTTCAGCACGAAACGCGTCTGCGGCATCGGGCCTTCCTGCGCGTCCACGACAAGCAGCACCGAGTCGATCGAGCGCAACACGCGCTCGACTTCGCTGCCGAAATCCGCATGCCCGGGCGTATCGACGATGTTGATCTTCGTCCCTTTGTATTCGACCGACGCGTTTTTCGCATAAATGGTGATGCCGCGCTCGCGTTCGAGCGCATTGCTATCCATAGAGACACCCTCCGGCACGGCGCCGGTCTGTCTCAATATGGCATCGGTCAGGGTCGTCTTCCCGTGGTCGACGTGGGCGATGATGGCGATATTCCTTATTTCCATAAATAAAAATGCCGCGACGAGCGACATATAAAATGTACAACGGATTGATTTTTACGCAAGCGATGCCGCGGCTGCAGACGGCTGCGTCGCGTGCGTTACCACAGCGAAAGGATGGCGCTTACGCCGGAAACCGCCATGACAATGACGGTTAGCCAGCCGAGAAACGAAACAAACGGGCGGTTCGCATACGTGCCCATGACTTTCTTGTCGCTCGAAAGACGGATGACGAAGAAAAGGATGATCGGCGCGATAATGCCGTTTCCGACCGCTGCGTAAATAAGGGCGCGTATCGGGTCGAGGTGCGCGAAATTCGCGACAATGCCAAGCAGCATGGACACGATGATGACGCCGTAAAACGCGTACGCTTGCTTCAGCTTCCGGTAGAGGCCGTATTTCCAGCCGAAACTTTCGGCGAGCGCGTACGCGGTCGAACCCGCGAGAACCGGCACCGCGAGAAGGCCGGTCCCGATGATGCCGAGCGCGAAGAAAGGATATGCGAAGGAGCCGAAAGGCTTGAGCGCGAGCGCCGCCTGATCGGCCGTGTTTATATCCGTTACGCCATGCGCATACAAGGTTCCGGCGCACGCGGCAAAGATAAAGAACGTGATGAGATTCGAAAAAAACATTCCGCTCCATACGTCAGTGCGCATGGCATGGACTGACTGCTCGCTCACCTGCTTCCGCCGCTCTTTGACCGTCGTCTCGCCGTGCTGTATCTCCTCCTCGACCTCTTGCGAAGTCTGCCAGAAAAAAAGATACGGGGAGATCGTAGTCCCGAGCACCGCAGCGATCAGGAATATCTGGCTTTTGGAAAACGTCATCGAGGGCACGAAGGTGTGGTAGAGGATGTCACCCCAATTAAGATGCACCGAGAATGCTACGGCGACATACGAGAGCAGCGCGAGGGTCAGGTATTTGAGATATTTCGCATATCGCGCGTACGTGGTGAATATCTGGAGCAGCAGGCTCACGAGCGCGAAAAAGATGACGAGGGACGTAAATCCCGCACCGGGTACCAAAAGACGCGTTGCGGCTGCCATCGCGCCGAGGTCGGCGGCGATATTGAACACGTTCGCTGCGAAGAGAAGAATCGTTACCATAATGAGCGCATGTGCTGGATAGTGCCGACGGATATTCGCGGCAAGACCCTGGCCGGAAACGAGTCCGATACGTGCACACATCTCCTGCACGGTGGCCATGAATGGAAATGTGAAAAGCGAAAGCCAGATAAGCTGCGGGCCGTACTGCGCGCCTGCTTGCGAATAGGTGGCGATACCGGAAGGATCGTCGTCAGCGGCACCGGTAGTGAGCCCGGGACCGAGCGTATCCCAGTATTCTTCGGCGCGTTTGAATGGTACTTTACTGATAAGCGCTTTTTCCTCCTTTTCTGCAAAACCGATGCCTTCCTCAAGGATTTCCGCGGGAACCTTGAATATCTGTTCAGCCTCTTTTTCGTATTTCTTCTTCATGCTCTGTCTGGTTTAAACAGTATAAAGGTACGCGGCTCTTTATTAAATAAGGAATCCCCGCATTTCGTTTTCAAAAACGAAATGCGGGGATTTGTGGACAACAGTTCTAACGAGCCCCAAAGACCCAGTCCCAGTTAATACCAAAGATCAGAAAAAGAGCGAGGGCGATACACATTACGATGAGGATCTTCGTCCCCATTCCGTGCTTCAATTCTTCCTGTCTTGCACTCTTATCGAACTTTCCCATATCAACTCCGTGGCTGTGAATCTATGAAAATAATAGCATTGTACGCTTAAAAAGTCAATAGCCCCCGACGCCTCCGGCAAAACGCCCTCTCGAGCTCGGCAGTATCGGAAAAAACAGAAAACAGGCTATAGTACCTGATACTATGCGGAAACAACCTACCGGAGCGGCAGATGCGTACCCGATGCGCATCAACAAATATCTCGCGTATAGGGGCATAGCCACCCGTCGTGCCGCAGACGATCTTATTGCGAGGAAGAAGGTGCACATAAACGGGCGCATAGCAGCGCTTGGCGAGATGGTCGGCGAAGGAGACGAGGCGACAGTACGCGGAGAGAGTTCCCCGAAAGAATACCGGTACTATGCGTACCACAAGCCCGCGGGAGTCATCACGCATTCGCCGCAGCGCGGCGAAAAGGATATCAAGCAGAGCGTCGCCGGAATAAAAGATATGCGGGAAGTATTTCCGGTCGGCAGGCTTGATAAGGACTCGAGCGGCCTTATCATTCTCACGAACGACGGCCGTATAACCGACCGTCTCCTCAGCCCCAAGTACGATCATGATAAAGAGTATCGCGTACGAACGCTTCAACCGCTTCGCGCGGGCTTCAAGAAAGCGATGGAAGCGGGCGTCGACATCGAAGGGTACCGCACGAAAAACTGCCTCGTGCGGAAGACCGGAGAGAAGAGCTTTATCATCGTGCTCACCGAAGGCAAGAAGCATCAGATCCGGCGCATGGTGGCGGCGCTCCACAATACTGTCTCCAGCCTCGAACGGACGCGTATAGTAACCATCGGGCTTGACGCTCTGAAGCCCGGGCAATGGCGCCCTATCGAAGGCAAAGAACTCGAGACGTTCCTTGCCGCTATCGGGATGTGCGCGCCGCAAAAGAAGCAGGGAGGATGATGGCCGCTTCCGGCCGCACCCTCCGGGTCAAGGCCTGTCCCTTTTCAGAACCTCAAGCATCATGAAAAGCGGTATCTCTTTGCGAGCTGTATCTTCCGCTTCCTTGCGCGGACCGCTCCCGCTCACGCGATGCGAGATCCATTCTTCGATCCGAGAGATGACGAAGCCGTTCTTATGCAGCGATTTCGCGATGTCTTGGAGCGAGTAGTGGTACGAAACCGTCTTCGCGCCGTTCTTTTTTCCCGGATGCATGTCTACGGATATCTTCTTCGCGGACAGGTAGCGTTCCACGCGGCGATACTGCGTACGGGTCGTTTCGTCATATCCCCAGCTTGAGTGCTTGAGCACGCGGAATGCGGGATGATTGATTACGAGCACCATGCGCCCGTTCGGGACAAGGACGCGGCGCGCTTCCGCATACGCCGCATCCATAGATCCGACGTTCTGGAGGGCGAGCACCATGAGCGCGGTGTCATAAGCCTCGTCTCCGGCAAAAGCAAGCCGGTGCGCGGGAGCGACGTGGAAAGGAATGCTCTTCGGAGATTGTACGCGCGCAAGACCCACGAGCTCTTCCGATATATCCGCGCCGACAGGACTTGCTCCTGCCCGCGCGCAGGCTCGCGTGAAAAATCCCTGCCCGCACGCGATATCGACAATCCGCTCTCCCTTCCGCAAGGCAAGGACGCGCAAAAGGTTCGGAAGGATGACCTGCGTTTGATACGTATCGGCGTTCTTTTCAAGGAGGTCGTCATACCAAGACGCTACCTCGCCCCACGACGATGAAAGTGGTGCGGCAGGGGCGGTACGCGGTATCCGTTTCTTCGGCTTCACGCAGCATACCCTACCGTCCTTTCAGGAGCGCCGCAATACCATCACGCCTTCATTGCCATAAGGATCATCCCAGAAATCGTAATGCCAGTCGGTAGCCGCAAGGACGCTCTTCAGCTCCTCAACCTGAGTCATATCGACCTCGACATAGAGAACGCCGCGCGACGTGAGGTACTCCTTCCCTTTACGTATAAGCTCGCGGTGGTGCCCGAATCCGTCGCTTGATCCGAAGAAAGCCATGCGCGGCTCATACCGCATCTCCGGATCCATCTCGTCTTCGCCGGCAGGATCGACATACGGCGGATTGGCGCAAATGATATCGAACGTCCCCGTGACACGCTCGAAACTGTCGCCGGAAAGCAGGGTCGCGCGAGAGGAATCGATCCCATTAGCCTTGAGCGAGAGGGCGATCTGCGGCAGGAGGTTCCCGTCGAGCTCGTTGAATGAGACGTTCGCTTCGGGCAGGTGCTTCAGGAGCGCGATGCCGATATTGCCCGAACCGGCGTAAAGGTCGAGTGCTTTCACGGCTTTCGCGCCTTTCCATTCTTCGATCACGCGCTCGACCCAGAAAGCGGTCTCGTCACGCGGCACCATCGGCCGGTGCGCAAGATCGATGCGGCAACCGAGAAATTCCGCATGCCCGAGCACGTATTGCCACGGCTCGAAAGCTTCGACGCGCGCGCAGTCGGCATAAAAGGCGGCATTTTCGATGCCACCGTATTTTTCCTTCAGGATTTTCTGTTTCGCTGCTTCTTGGGATACATACATGCGACGAGAATAAGAGCTGTTTTACCATACTATGAAGAAACATTTCCACAAAATAAAACAGGCAGCTCCTCCGAAAGAGACTGCCTGTATAGGATTGAGACCGCTCAGGTTGTTTCGAGCGGCTGCCGGTGTCGACCATGATTCGTGACGGTATAGCCTTCCGCTTGGAGGAATTGCACCGCAAGAATCGTCAGTTCGGCCCGGCCTATCGCCATCGCAAAAGGCTTTCCGGCTTCAGGCCAGAGGATGACGGGTTCGCCGATCGAGCACGTCGCAGGACTATTCACCTCCACCCCGTCGAGAATGCCGCGATGGATTACGCGGCTTTCCTTGTCGATGCTGCTCGGATTGATCTGGATCTTTACGCCGTTGATACTGACGGTCACCAGCTTGCCATTCTGCTGCCTGTTCATCATGAGCCTCCTTACCAGCTTTCCTGGATATCGCTTCTTCTTAAAGGCCTGTCGTGGTGGATGACGCGCGGACGATTAGCGTCGCTCAGCCTGAGCGCCGCCCGGATGGCTTCCCGGTCGCTGAAGTCCGCTCGCGGATCGAAAAGATACGCAAGAATACCGCTTTGCAGGATCTTCTCGAAACGAGAATGAGTCATCTTGTACGCGGCCAAAAGATTCCTTATCTTCGTGCGCTGCTCGGAAGTAAATATATCTTCTGTCTCGTTCATGTGAATCCTCCGATGTGTAAGCGTCCGATTCTTGCGGACGTTTGCCTGTGGTTCCGAGACGATTCTCGGTTTGCCATAGCAGGAAGAGGCCTAGGATAAGCCGCTTTCTGCTGTGGTAAATCTGCCAAAGCGAATAACCTTCAAAGAACAACGAACTTCAAAATACCCTGGATCCCGATAGCGGTCAATATGGCGTACCAAAACAATAATCCCCTCCGCCTGGAATGGAGGCGGAGGGGATACGGAAAGGCAAAACCCAGAGTTCTACTTGCGACAACCGAAGACGAAGCGGTCGCCAGCGTCCCAGAAGCTGAAGGGACGACCGTCGCAGCCGTCGAGCCACAGGTCGCCATCAACGCATCCGACTCTGAAAATGCTGGGGAGGCCGCCGCAGCTGATGGCTTCTATTGCGATGTAGAGCCATTCGCCGTTCGGCTGGTCGCCGTACTCTAAGCGCAGAGCGGGGCCGACTTCCGCAGGGCAGAGCTCGAAACCGAATTCCTGCGCTCTCGTGCAGATGTTCGTGTATTGGGTACAGCCCTTGAAGCCGAGGTCAGCAACCGAGAGCTCGACGAAATCGAGGTCGATTTCTTCCTTGGAGCAGGTAATCCTGCCAAGGATTTCGTCGCCCCAGTCGCTGGCGCGACGACGGCCCGCCGACTTCAGTGCCTCGCGGTACTCGCTGGGCGTCTTCTTGGTGCCGAGCTTCACCGTCTTCCAGACGGGCATCTCGATGGGCTTAGCCGCCGAGACGACGAGCTCGCCGCGCAAGAAGCGCAGAGCGCCCTGTTCGCCGCCGAGCTTGTTGATGATAGCTTCCACCTGACCAAGATTGATTTCGCCGTATTTCATTTCTCTCTCCTTCGGGCTGATTGCCCATTGGTTCCTCGCTTCCCGCGAGTTGAGGGGCTTCTGGCCTCGTTTGCCATAGCAGGGAGAGGCCCACTGCTCCGTTTTCTTTCCGAGCCGCTTTCTGCTATGGCAAACGGTGCAAGTAGATGGTCAAAGAACTACTTAAATATAATATAACGAATAAATGGTAAAGTCAAGAATTTCGTGGCTGTGCGTACTAGGGTCCGAACCTGTCTGAAATGGATGCCCGTCGGCTGCCTTTCTGCGACTCGAACCCTCCTCGGAAATACGGCTTAGATGCTCAAGGTGGGTTGCTGCCTTTCCCCAGAAAAACGGTTCGAGTCCGAGAAAGGTGACGCCAGAGGAGGCGTGGTTTACACAACAGTTAAGAAGTCGATGGAGGCCTTGATTACAGCGTCCTCGTGCACCTTGTTTCTATATGAATGGTCAGCTCCCTCAATGGGAAAAAGTTTCGCGTTCGGAAGCATAGAAACTAATCTTTCTGAGTTCGAGAACGGAATATTATCGTCAGCAGTACCATGGATAAGAAGGGTCGGTACTGACTTGTCTTTTAGAAATGCTCGGTCAACTTCCAAGTCAAGTAACGACTGCAAGGAACCGAGATGGGCATTCATATAAGCCCCGACGTTTGCACCTACTTCAGTCACACCAACTGCGGGGGCCCACAGAACTTTCTTTTGCATATAAACCCCAGGGAATAGGAGCATTATTGCTCCTCCAAAACTCTTCCCTATTCCAAACATGTACGGAAATTCCTGATGGAGATGTGTGGTTATATTACCAAGATCTCTATAAATCTCAGACAGATTCTTCGCTTCAACATCAGTAGCGTCCCTCCATATATTTAGCCGGGCTATTGCCAGACCCGCCGTGAGACAGGCGTCGACGAGGGGTTGGAAGCGGTCTGAAAATGCACCCCCACTTATCCCAGGCAAAAACACAACCACCTTATCTGTGGCGATCGAAGGACGGTCGAGCTTAAACTCGGGGTGATCAGACGTTATGTGCGCAAGCGTCTCGGGCATAAAAGTAGTTTAGCCCATTTTCTATAATTTAAGCCAGCCCACACGAAGTTCGATTCCCAGAAAGGTGATGGGTCTTTGAGTTTCGAACCGATTTAGAAAGTGGCTTAAAACCTGATGCTCTTCGGAATCCGAACCTACCTCAAGGTTGCTGCCGGCCAGGGACTCGAACCCCAATACCATCCTCCAGAGGGATGTGTCCTACCTTTAGACGAGCCGGCATTGTCGCGGCAAAATATGTCGCGGCTCCCTGCACGATACGGTATCCGACAGGTTTGTTCAACCCGCGTATAAGCGGAGGCGGAGGTATGGATGCGCTATGATGTAAACGTATGATTCGCAGCATCGCACACACCCATACGAAAGCATGGCATCGTGCTCATGCTCGGCGCTATCGCTATACGTGGATCATCATGGCGGGCATAGTGGTCGTTGCGATGCTCTTCATCGTTTCCGGACGCTTAGGGTCGGTCGAATGGGCGACTCTTCTCAAAGCCGTCCTTCACACCACGTACCGTCTTGCGCTCGCTTACAGCCTTGCGCTCGTGCTTGGCGTCTCCATAGCGCTTTTGGTCGGCTGGAGCCCGTTTACCGATGCACTCTTCCCTGTTTTCGACATCTTGCAGAACGTCCCTTCGTTCGCGCTCATCCCGCTCTTCATATACTTCTTCGGATACACGGACCAGATGATCATCCTTTTCGCGGTGAGTTCGATCGTTTGGCCGATCCTTTTCGCGATACTTACGGCGATAAAGAACGCGCACCGCGACCTTAATGACGCGGCTTCCATTTTCGGCGCAAACGGCCTCCGGCGCATCTCGTTCTATCTTGCGCCGCTTTCGTTCCCCGCCATCCTCACCGGCTCGATCGTCGGCATCGCTATGGGGTGGGAATCGGTCATCGGCGCCGAAATCATCGCGAACGCGGGCGGCTTCGGCGCATTCATCAAAGACGCGAGCGTTTCCGGCATAAGCCATGCCGCGATCGCGGGTATGCTCGCCATACTCCTCATCGTCTTCGTCGTGAACCGCCTCGTCTGGGCGCCCTTACTGTCCGAAAGCAGCAGCCGCTATGCCGAATGACCCTTCTGCCGTAGCGCTCGTTCTCTCGCGTGTAAGCGCGATCTTCGCTGACGAGGAAGCGCGGGGCGTGCTCGCTCTTGAGGATATTTCATTTTCTGTCCCGAGCGGCGCGTTCGTCTCGATAATCGGACCGTCCGGAGCGGGAAAATCGACCCTGATGCGCGTCATCCTCGGCCTCATGCCGCACACAAGCGGCACCATCATCCGAAAATTCTCCCGCCCGGCGATGGTATTCCAGAATTATGCGCTTTTCCCCTGGCTCACCGCGCTCGAAAATGTCGCTTTCGGATTGCGCATGAAGCGGGTCCCGCGGCGCGAACGGGAGCGTATCGCGCGTGAAAAATTAAAAGAGGTCGGTCTCGATCATCTTGAAAAGCATTACCCGAACGCGCTTTCAGGCGGCCAACGCCAACGGGTCGGGCTTGCGCGCGCGCTTGCCATCTCTCCGGACCTGCTCATCATGGACGAGCCCTTCTCAAACCTCGATACCATCACCGCGGAAGCTCTCAAGGCCGATCTCCTGAAGATCTGGCGCACATACGGCATGACGATCCTCATGGTGAACCATCTCATTCCGGACGCCGTCGAACTCTCGGATCACGTGATCATCATGAAAGCGCGTCCCGGACGTATAAAAGAAAACGTTTCTATCGACCTTCCGCGTCCGCGCGATATCCGAAGCGCGGCGTTCTTCGATCGCGTCGATGCGCTGACTACGACCATCCGCTCGGTCTCCTAGACTTCGATATTCATACAGCGCGATTGCGGCATTTGCTATAGTGTTGAAACCTATGCAAGAAAACGCGCTTACCGTCACGCATCTTGAAAAAACTTACGCCGGAGGCACCACGGCCCTCCGAGGAGCTTCCCTTTCCGTACCTGCGGGCAATTTTTTCGCGCTCTTGGGACCGAATGGCGCCGGCAAAACGACGCTCATCGGCATCGCGACCGGACTCGTCACTCCCTCGAGCGGGGCGCTCGAGATGTTCGGCATTGACGCTTTTAAGGAGCCCGAGCGAGCGCGGCGGGCGGTCGGCGTCGTTCCGCAGAACCTGAATCTCGATTTTTTCGGCAAGGCGATCGACATCGTCGTCAACCAGGCGGGCTACTACGGTATCCCGCGCTCGGTCGCGCTTCCGCGCGCCCGTGCGCTCCTCGCCGACCTCGGACTCGGCGGCAAGATGGAGGCGCGGACGCGGGAACTTTCGGGCGGGATGCAGCGGCGGCTCATGATCGCGCGCGCCCTCGTGAATGAGCCGAGGCTTCTCTTTCTCGACGAACCGACAGCGGGCGTCGACGTCGAGAGCCGCCGCGGTATGTGGAAGTATCTTCGGACGCTCGTTGAGAAAGGCGTGACGATCTTCCTCACTACGCACTACCTCGAGGAAGCCGAGCAGCTCGCGAAACGTATCGCTATCATCGATAAAGGCGCGATCGTCGCGCACGGTACGCTTGACGAGATACTCGCCCTCGACACGGGTCCGACGCCAACGCACGAAGACGGCTTCCGCGGCGGGCGCCTCGAGGAAGTGTACTTGAAACTTACCCACGCCCCCGCTAACAGCGCACACCTATGACACCTTACGAGCAGTGGATCTCGTACTACACCATCATCCGCAAAGATATCGTGCGGATGCTGCGCGTCTGGCCGCAGACTTTCCTTCCCTCGATCGTCACCTCGGCTCTGTATTTCCTCATCTTCGGCGCCTTTCTCGGCTCGAGGATCGGGCAGGTGCAGGGCGTCTCGTATATCGCGTTCGTCGTTCCGGGCCTCGTGATGCTTTCGGTCGTGATGAATTCGTACATGAACTCGTCGTTCACGATGTTCACTTCGAAATTCTTCAACCGCAATATCGACGAGATCCTCGTCTCTCCCACGCCGCCGTGGATCATCATCGCGGGATTCGTCTCGTCGGCGATGCTGCGCGGTATCATAACCGGCGTTCTCGTGCTCGCCGTCGCGCTTTTCTTCACGCACCTTTCCGTATACTCTGCCGCAAGCATCGCGATATTCATCGTCCTCACGTCGCTCATCTTCGCACTCGCGGGACTCGTAAACGGCGTGTACGCGAAATCGATCGACGGCATCAATATCGTACCGACCTTCGTCCTCACGCCGCTCGTCTATCTGGGCGGGGTGTTCTACTCCACCGAACTGCTCCCCGGCTTCTGGGGCACCCTTACCAAATTCGATCCGATATTCTATCTCATCAACGGCCTTCGGTACGGCTTTCTCGGCATTTCCGACGTTTCGCTTGCGACTTCGCTCGCTATCCTCTTCGCTCTTGCCGGTATCCTTCTCCTTACGAACTGGTACCTTATCCGCACCGGACTCGGCTTGAAACAGTAGCTTCAAGCACGACGTATCTTACCGGCGCTTGCGATTCTGGGCGACTGCGACTTTCAAGAATTCGGTGAACAGAGGATGCGGCGCAAGCGGACGCGCCTGGAACTCGGGATGGAATTGCGTACCGAGCATGAAAGGATGCATCGAGCGGGGAAGCTCGGAAATTTCCATGAGAACCCCGTCGGGACTGGTTCCTGAGAAAACGAGCCCGGCATCTTCAAGCCGCTTCACATACGCCGGATTTATCTCGTACCGATGGCGATGCCGCTCTTCGACAAGCTCTTTCTTATAGGCAAGGCGTGCCAAGGTGCCCCTCTTCAGATAGCAGGGATAGGCGCCGAGGCGCATGGTGCCGCCGTACTTGTTGTCAGCGAGATGCTTCTTCTGTTCGAGCATCACGTCGACCACCGGATCTTCGGCGTTCTTCTTTACTTCAGTCGTATGGGCTCCTTTGAGTCCGAGCACGTTCCGCGCGTATTCGATGACCATAAGCTGCATGCCGTAACAGAGGCCGAAGTAAGGGATCTTCTTCTCCCGGGCGAATTGGACCGCCCGTATCTTGCCTTCGATGCCCGTCTCTCCGAACCCTCCCGGAACGATGATGCCGTCATACTGCGCGAGCGCGGCGACGGCTTGATTGCCGTTCCGTTCTATGTCTTTTGAATTTATCCAGCTTATCTTCGCCTGTCGCCCGAGTTTTGCTGCGGAGAACTTGATCGCTTCGATGACCGAAAGGTACGCATCGGAAAGCACGAAATCTCCCGTGTCGAAATATTTTCCGACGACAGCGATATGCACCTCTGGCGCCGCCGCATCGACTGTCGCGAGCGCGAACTTTTTCCACGCCGACAAAGAAGCCTTGCGTTTTTCGGGCAGCTTAAGCGCGTCCTGGAGCGCCGTGCTGAACTTGTCCTTTTCGAAATTGACGGGCGCCTCATAGATGCTCTTGATGTCGGGCGCGGCGATGATGCGGTCCTTGCGCACGTTGCACCAGATAGCGAGCTTCTCCTTGCGCTTCTCGTCGATGGGCTCTTTCGAGCGCGCGATGATGAAATCAGGCTGCACGCCATAGGAGTTCAGGTCGCGCACGGCGGTCTGCGTCGGTTTCGTCTTCATTTCGCCCAAGGTGCCCGGCGTCGGCAAATACGACACCATGACGAAAAGCACGTCTTCCGGCTGCGTCATTTTCAAGACACGCGCTGCCTCGATAAAAAGCGCGTTTTGGAAATCGCCTATCGTGCCGCCGATCTCGATGACGGAAACGCGGCTGCCGTTGTAGGCCGCCGCTTTTTCAAGCCGGTGCAAGATCTCATCGCGTACGTGCGGGATAGTCTCGACGCACTTTCCGCCATACTCGAGCGCCCGTTCCCGCGCGATGACCGACTGGTACACCATGCCGCTTGTCATGTAATCATCGTTCGTGAGGTCGCGTCCGAGAAAGCGCTCGTAATTCCCCATATCCTGATCGGTCTCAAGCCCGCTCCGAAGGACGAAGACTTCCCCATGTTCGGTCGGATTCATCGTTCCCGCATCGACGTTCAGATACGGATCGACTTTTATAAGGTTCACCGGATAGCCCTTTCGTTCGAGCAGAAGGCCTATCGAACTCGTCACGACGCCCTTCCCGACGCCGCTCATGACGCCGCCGAGAACGAATATGTATTTATGTCCTTCCTTCGCCATACCAGAGGTCAAGCCAGATACTTACGGATAGCGAGCACGGAAGCGACGCCGCCGAGCGTGATGCCTGAGAGCACGAGGACACCGAAAAGGAGCGGAAAATGACCGCTGTAGTAGCTCGCAAAGTTAAAACCATCGAACCAGTCGGAAGTCTTCGCTCCCACGTACCACGTGGCCGGCCAAAAAAGTAGGAGGACGATGAACGCCGCGATGCCACCGGCAATGACGCCCTCGACTATGAAAGGGCCCTGGATATAAGCATTCGAAGCGCCCACGAGCCGCATGACCGCTATTTCGTCCTTGGCGGTATAAATCGCAAGACGGATGGTGGCAAACGCGATGAGGATCGACGCGGCGGCGAAGAAGATGACGACGGCGAAGCCGATCTCGCGCGTAGCCAGTATCGCGAGAGAGAGGCGGTCGATGACGTTCTTATTCTGAGCGTAATTGATACGGTCGATGATGGAGGTGCTGTTCGGAGAGAGCGCGGGAGACGCTTCGAGGAAATTCACGATGCTTTCGTATTCCGAAGGGTCTTTCGCGCGTATCTCAAGCGAGGCGTCGAGCGGGTTGCCGCCGAGCTGATCAAGCGCTTGCAGGGTGAGCTGGTCGTTCGCATGCCGCGCGCGGAAAGCCGTAAGTGCATCCGCTGCGGAGGTGTAGGTGACGCTCGATACCTGCGGCAGCTGCTCAAGCTGATTCTTGACGGCGAGAATGTCCTGTTCGGTCGCGGTCGTAACGAAATAGACCGAAACATCGACTTTGTTCTTGATGGTCGTGAGCGTGAAGGAAAGGAGTGCCGAAAGAAAGACGAGAAAACCGATAATCGCGAGCGTTACCGTCATGATAAGCACCGTCGCTGCCGAAACGGCGCCGCCCCGGACGAAATTCTTTCCGCCGCTCACGAGCACCCGCCTCATGATCATCCACGTCATACGCTGATTCTACAGGACATACTTGCCTTCGGCATCATCGCGTACGACGCGGCCGCGTTCGATAGTCACGACGCGCTTGCCGATGGCATCGACGACGCCCTTATTGTGCGTCGTGATGATGATCGTCGTGCCGAGTTCGTTTATCTTCTTCAGTATCTCGACGATTTCGTAGGTATTGATGGGGTCGAGATTCCCGGTCGGTTCATCGGCGACGATAAGGTCGGGCTGATTGATGATCGCCCGACCGATAGCGATACGCTGCTTTTCACCGCCCGAGAGCTGGTCCGGAAAATGTCTCGCTTTGTCGGCAAGACTCACCAATTCGAGGATATAGGGGACATCGCTCGCGATCTCGTCGTCGGTGCGGCCGGCAGCTTCCATCGCGAAAGCGATGTTCTCGTAGGCGGTCTTGTTCGGAATGAGCCGGAAATCCTGGAAGACCATGCCTATCTTGCGACGGTAGCGATGGAGCGCCGAGCTCGGCAAGTCATTCACGTCGACCGATTCAAAAAAAACAGCCCCGTCGGTCGGGCGTTCTTCCGCCAAAAGGAGCTTCAGAAGCGTCGTTTTCCCGGCGCCCGAGTGGCCGACGATGGAGACGAATTCCTTCGGGGCGACTGAGAGCGTTACTTCCTCGAGCGCGGCAGTATCCTTGTATCGCTTCGTGACTTTATCAAAATAGATCATGCGTCGCTCATCATTGTACCCCACCCTCTTCCTTCTCGTCTAGAAAACCGCCTCAGCGGAGCCGATTTGAGCTGGGGATAAAGGAGAAAAAGCCGAGAATGCTCCCCTTTTACCAAGCTTTCCCTTACGCAGCCGGATCGTCTTGGACGCGGATCGCAGCGTCGATGAAACCATCAAGATCGCCCTCAAGGACTTTCTCCGGATTCGATGACTCGTAGCCGGTGCGATGGTCCTTGACCATCTTATACGGGTGGAGGACGTATGAACGTATCTGGCTCCCCCACTCGTTTGCCGTAGTCGTGGCAATCGAACGCCCTTTCGCTTCGGCGACACGCTTCTCTTCCTCCTTCGCAAAGAGTTTCGCCTTGAGAAGCTCGAGCGCTTTCTCGCGGTTCGCCTGCTGGCTCCGCTCGCTTGAAACATGCACGGAAAAGTTCGTGGGTATGTGCAGGATGCGCACCGCCGTCTCGCGCTTGTTCACGTTCTGCCCTCCGGCGCCGCCGGACTTTGCGAACTGTATATCGAGATCGTCGCTTTTCAATTCGACGGCATCGCCCTCGGCGAGGACCGGAAGCGCCTCGACGAGCGCGAACGAGGTCTGACGTTTCGCGTTCGCGTTAAAAGGCGACTGCCGCACCAACCGGTGCACTCCCGCTTCGTGTTTCAAACGCCCGTAAGCGCCGGTGCCGCTTATCTCAAGGAGGACGTTGCGGTATCCGCCTTGAGGATTCTCGTTTGCGTGGAGCTCCCGCACGTGCCATCCTTTCTGCGACGCATACCCCTCATACATGCGGCGGAGCATGCGCGCAAAATCCTCCGCATCGTCGCCGCCGGCGCCGGCGAGGACGGCGAGCGTGGCATCGCCTCGATCGTGTAAGTCGCCTGAACCTCCTTCCTTGAGCGTTTGGTATTCTTTCACTATCCGCTGTGCCTGTTCTTTGTCCGCCCAGAAGCCGGACGAAGCCATCATCGTTTCGAGCTCTCTTATCCGTTGCTCGTTTTTCTCGTTCATACTTTCGGAGCCGCCTCCCAGGATCGAACTGGGGACCTACGGTTTACGATACCGTCGCTCTACCGGCTGAGCTAAGGCGGCACAATTGTCTTGTTCGTATTGTATCGTATGACAAAAGAGCTTCGGCTGCGACGCCTGGACACAGAAACCAGGCTGACGCGGCGCCTCTTCCTTCTATCATAAAAAATCCCCGGAGAAAAGAAAAACGGCTTCGCATGATGCGAAGCCGCTCTTTAACAATCAATCTCAAGGCTAGAAAACTATTTGGTGATAGCTTCGAGCTTCTTGCCGTTCTCGCTGCCAGCCGAAACGGTCGGGTGGTAGGATCCCTGGATTTGCCCGGGATCGATCACCACCCCGTCGCTGTCGGTTGTGGGAGAAAGAACGAGGAACGTATCGCCGATGTTTGCATCGCTATAGGTCCCGCCGCTGCCGTTGCTGAAACCGGCGGAGAGGGTACCGA
Organism: bacterium; assembly: GCA_021802705.1. GTDB lineage: Bacteria > Patescibacteriota > Minisyncoccia > Phycocordibacterales > Phycocordibacteraceae > C7867-001. Next base: position 172,800 of record JAJZRL010000001.1, read on the forward strand.
GCGTGAGCACATTGGCTGCTGCTGCGGAGAGCCCCGGAGAAACGGAAAAACCGTTCCCTGCCGTTGTCGTTCCGAGCGCGGCGGCGATAGCTTCTTTTACAGAGACGAGCACGACGTTTTTGAAGCCTTTCATCTCTTTAAGCGGATAGATCCGCGCATCAGAAACGATGGTCGTAAACGGGACGCCGTGCTCATTCCTCTTCGCCATGACCGTAAGAACGCCAAGGCAGGTATACTTTCCTGCCGTTTGCGGGAACGCTGCCGTTACGCTCTCGACTTGTTGAACAATCGAGGTCGTGACGGTACCGCCCCACACCTTCTCCTTCGTGACGATCACGCTTTTTTTACCGGCGTAATCCTGGTCAGGCGAGAAAACGATTTTGGTCTTCCCGCTTGCCCCTTCGGCAAAGATGTCTTCAAGCGGATCAGCTCGTGTTGCAACGGGCTGACACGCGTTCAGGTACTCCATGATAAGCGGAATACCGGTGACGGTCGCCGGGGCATTAAGTCCGCCGAAGATCTGTGCGGTAGGTACCTGTGGCACGACAGTGCCGGGCACCCCGACAGGAATCTTGGGCGGCTCGCCTCCTTGGATGGTCAGGCTGGTTCTGTTCGCGACGGATCCAGTCTGAAGACTGGGCGTTACGGTTACAGCCCCTACGGACTGTCCAACGGACACGGGACCCGTCTGTGCCGAAGCCGACGATGTTCCGCTCCCTCCGCTCACATTGAGGTTGAGGTTGTTGCTTGCCGAGGCTCCCGCGGAAGCATTTGCCCCCGCAGAAGAAGACGCGACGTTGCCTGCAAACGCAGGTACAGCGAAGAGTGTTGCGATGATGGTAAGCGCGAGCTTTCTCATTTCCGATTTCCTTTCAAGATTGTAGATGAGGAATTCCGGAGAGGATTTCATCCTCTCCGGAGCTTTTCAGAGAGAATGAGATCCTCTCTGAAAAGTTACCGCGTGCCGATTTAGATTAGTAATGCCAGCCGTTTGCGGAAGCGGACGAGCCGATGCCTGCGTTCGTGAACGAATTCACGTTCCCGACCGCGGTCGCCGCCGCGCTTACAGATGCGCCGACGCTCGCCGTTGACGAGCCGCCCATGTACTGCGCAACGCCGGACGAGCCGATGCTCGCACCCGCGTCACCCATTCCAACGCCCGCGGTGAAAGTCAGAAGACTTCCGCCCACGGAGACGCTCGTGGCACCACCGGTTGTTACGGCGAACACGTCGCCGCCAAATCCCCCTTCCGAAACTCCCACACCGTTGCCGGTGAAGCCGGCATCGGCCTGAAAACCGCCGTTTGCCGCGCTCCAATTCCCGGCGAAGGCCGGCAGCGGGGCGACGGAAAGGGCGGCAGCGAGGGTAAGGACAACAAAAGACAACTTTTTCATCATTAACTCCTTGAGTGAACATTGATTGAACAACGAGGTGTTACTGCTTCTTTTGGCTTTTGTAACCGCTTAGTTACGCGCTAATTTCCTCCTCTGTTTGAGATTGATGGCAAAGACCTTTTTGGCGGTTTTTGGGAATTTCCCCGGGAACCGCATCTGGATTGCAATACTACAGAACATAAATATATTTGTCAATACCCCGGGAGCCGAGAGTCGGGATTGAACCGACGACCTCATCCTTACCATGGATGTGCTCTACCAACTGAGCTATCTCGGCGCGCGACACATTTCCGATGCTACAAGCGGCCTCCCCACGCGTATCCCGAAAACGAACCGGGAAAAATAGGACGTGATCCTTGTCTGCAACGTGTATCATGAGCCTACGCTATTTTAAAAGGCTTTTCAATCATGCCTGTGCCCTCGTTATCCTCACCTTACAAGGTACGGCCTTCCTTCCTCGAGCGTAATTCATTGTATACTTTCCAAATCTATGGAAGGCCTCTCTCATTACGAAAAAGAAGAACGTCCGTGGGGAAACTTTGAACGCTTCACGCTAAACGAGAAGTCGACGGTAAAGATCGTGACGGTCAACGCCGGAGAATCCATCAGCCTCCAGACTCACGAGCATCGTGACGAGTTCTGGCGCGTCATAAAAGGTTCCGGCACCATCCATATAGGAGACGACGACCACGCCGCCCACGAGGGTGATGCGTACTTTAGCCCCCGACATTCGGAACACCGCGTCACAGGAGGTCCTGAGGGGCTCGCTTTCCTTGAAATAGCATTCGGCGATTTCGACGAAAACGATATCGCTCGTCTTGAGGACCGGTACGGTCGAGCGTAGCTAAGGCTATTTCAGCTTTCATTACTACGCTTGTTGCAAGCGTCTCTCACAGATCGTCTTTCAATTCAACGGCCTCGTCCGCGTCGAGCCCCTCCTCATCCATGATCTCTTTGACGCGGATGGCTTCCTCGGCATCGAGGCCATAGTCATCCATCAAGTCGTGAAGTTCCTCTAGATCATCGGGGTCCATGCGTTAATCTTATACCACCCTTCGGCTTGAGCTCGCACGAGACGCGCAATCGGCGCTATGCTCCGCGATGGGCCTGTTCGTCCCGCAGAAGATTGCGATCCAAGGACGAAGAGGTTATTCGTTTCCGGCGGATACGCTAGACTGACGGTACATGACGTGGAGAGAGTATGTTCAAAAGACGGTAAATAAAAAGCCGCACGAACTGCTCATGAGAGCGACGGGTTTAGTGGAATCTACCGGACCAAAACGGGCGCTTGATCTCGGCGCCGGTGCACTGGGAGATTCGAAATATCTCGCTTCTAAAGGATATGAGGTGACGGCCGTAGATTCCGAGGAAAGTATCAAGTATCTCGCGCCGGGAACTCCGAACCTTGATGTGATCGTAAGCCCTATGGAAAATTTCGCGCCAGATGGCGAGTACGACCTCGTAAACGCTCAATATGCACTGCCTTTTATTCCGAAAGAACGCTTTTGGAATGTCCTTGCAACGGCTGCTGGATCTCTAAAAGAGAGCGGTATCTTTTGTGCCACCTTCTTCGGTCCGGAGGATGAGTGGCACAATGATCCGATGCTTACTTTTGTCTCAAAAAGCGAACTGGAAGAAAAATTGTCCACGTATAATTTGAATGTTCTCTATAACGAGGAAGAAAAGGGTCTCGGTAAAATCGCCGCGGGAGGAAATAAATTCTGGCATGTCTTTCACGTAATCGCGCGTAAACACACATAAACAACCCGCACCCGAAGACATTAGTCTAGGTGACCCTTGTTTTATTCTAATTGAAGTGCGCGAGAGACGGGACTCGAACCCGCAACCTTCCGCGTGACAGGCGGATGCTCTAACCAGTTGAGCTACTCCCGCAAGAGCTTGCGGCTATCCTAGCAGATTTTTACCCGATTGTCGCAAGTCGCTTTACGACTCGCTGCCGTTACGGTTCCGCACCGTTTTACGCTGGTGCCGGGAGCAGGACTTGCACCTGCGACCTTGGGTTTATGAATCCCATGCTCTAACTGCCTGAGCTATCCCGGCGATAAAGCAACAGTAGCAAAAGCGTGAAAGAGAGACAACCGCGGGTCGCTATGCGAGACCGGGGAAATAGTCGGTCTTGATGGAGAAACGCGAAACCCCGAGATCAAGGAGCGCCCGCTTCATGCCGGACACCATGCCGGGAGGACCGGAAAGATAAAAGGTGCGCTCACGGTAGTCAGGGATCTCGCGTGAAATGAAGGTAGCATCGATCGTTCCGACGCGCGCTCCGGGAAAAGCCCGGGCGTCGGGAGACGTAAGCGCATAGACCGTACGCAACCCCTGTTTCGCCGCAAGAGCGAAGATATCCCGATAGGCGATCTCTTCGGCTGTCCGGCTTGCGTACAGCAAGACCATATCCCGCGATTCTCCGGATCCGATAAAATGCCTTACCATGCTCGCAAACGGCGTAACGCCTATGCCGCCCGCAATGAACGCGAGTTTTCGCGCCGGATCATCCGGAGGCGTGAAGTCGCCGGCAAGCGATGCGACATGGATATGTCCGCCCCTTGGAAGAGAGGCAAGCGCCTCTTTGAATGCGCTTGGCGTATCGGGGATACGCATGCCGAGCCGCATGATGTCTTCATGAGGCGCCGAGGCGATGGTGAAATAACGACGATTGCCTCTGCTGTCGAAGGGCACGCCGCTAAGCGTCCACTCAAGATATTGTCCGGGAAGGAAGCTGAAGGGCCGGTCGCTCCTGAAGCCGAATTCGTATATGCCGCGCGCAAGCTTTCTCCTTTCGACAAGCGAAAGTATATAGCGGCCCTTCGGGCTTACGAAGTATGAGAATAGGTTCCCTGCAAGGAGCGCCGTCTCGGGAGAAAAATAGAACGAGCCGAGATGCGCTGCGGGAGCGAAGAGCACGCCGACGATAGCGCCGTAGACAAGCCGCAGCCGGCGGGTCGGCGGCATCGTGAGCGGTTCGGTAAGCATAGCGAAAGCGAGGAAGAAGAAAGCGGAATGGAGGATCGTCGCCTGAAGGTCGGTAATCGGATCGGACGACGTGAACGCGATAGTCACGAACGCGGCCGATGCAAACGCGCCGATGAGATCGAACCGGCGCAACTTATACACGATGGCGATGCCGCCAAGCACGACGATCGGCATGAGCGCGATATTCCCCGCAACCCACCACGTCGCGCTCGTACCGAGGACGAATGCGGAAAAAGCGGCTGCGAATGCCGCCGGATTGAACAGGTGTTTCCCTCCGAAAGAGATCGCGTATTTGGAAGCCATGGCTGTCGTCGCGACAAGGATGAGACCGACAGAGCCGGGCGCGTCCCCGACCCCTACCGGAGGCAGGATGAGCGCAAGGATGAGCGCGGTGATGATGGCGGATTCCAGGTTGGTCACGGCGCCGAACAAGCGCGCGAAAAGCACGTTTGTCACCCAGGCAGCGACGGTGAGCACGGCGGCCGAATAGACGATCGCGGTGGGGGTGTACGGTATGCCGCCGTACGCTCCTACCGCGGCGGCAACGACAAGCAACGCGAGCAGGTAATACAGCACCAGCCTGTACATCGTCGTGCGGTCGAGGATCGTCTTCAGAAAAGCGCTCATAGCGTCGTGAATGCTGCGAAACCGCTCGAGAGGATCGCTGTCCCGTTTATATCGATCGCATATCCTTCGAGACCGGGCTGCTCTTCGATAAAGGCTATGCCGTCCCTCCCCATGGCAAACGCGGCCGTCGCGTACCGGTCGGCCTCAAGCACGTCGGGAGCGACGATCGTGATGCTGACGATATCGCAAAGATCGTCTTCGGGCGCGTGCGGGTTGTAGATATGGGAACCACGGATATACGAGCCTGACGTAGCGACGCCCTTCCCGCGGGGATATATGATCTTCACGACCTCGTTCCGGACGAAAGGATTCCTGATCCCGACCGCCCACGGCGCACCCGCTGCATTTTCGCCGCTTGTCGCTATGTCGCCGCCGGCATTCACGAAAAAGTGCTTGTGCCCCGCATCGCGAATGAGCGTTGCGGCTTCGCGTATCGCCCACCCTTTCACGATACCGGAAGGATCGAGCAGGCCGTCGGGACGGCGTATGTTGAAATAGCCGTTCGTTTCCTTTTCCGTTTTCTCGGCAAGCGCAAAGACTTCGTGCATCGCAGGGCTTGCCGCTTCAAGCGTAAGCTCGCCGCAATTGATGCGAGATATCTCGCTTCCCCTCTTATAAAGGCTGAACCGCTCGTCGACGCGATTCAGGTAGTCGAACGCCGCATCGCGCGCAACTTGGACGTCCGAACCGACGATATCTATCTCGACAGGCATGCCCATGATGAGTCTTGTCTCGCGCATGAGGGAGATATCAGCTTTTTGCTTTCAAAAGCGCCTCTGCGAGCGATTGCCGGAATGCGAGGCTCGTTTCCGTCGCGCCGGAAATGATGTCGACATTCGCGCTCTGCGCGGAAATCGCCTCTTGCGTGAGCATCGGCATCGCCTGGCCGTTGATAAAGAGCGAGGTCGAATGACTGTTCGGATACGAGAGGAACGCGACGTTGCTAAGAGAACCGTTCCGTATGGTCGCCTGCACTTTCACGAGGCCGTAGTAGGCATCAGCGGAGTTTCCGGTAAAGACCCCGTCTTTATAGGGAGATTTTTTAACCGGCGTCTGCGAAGCGGATGCGGCAAGCCGGGCGGTTGGCGGTGTCGCCTGAGAGGGTGCCGGCACGGACGAAGTCATAGCCACGCCCGAAGCGGCGCTCACTGAGCCGGACGAAGGACGCGAAAACAAATAGAAAAGCGAGGCCCCGAGTATAAGAACCGAGGCGGAAAGTTTTTTAAACAGCATATTCTTTAATACTCCACACCCCCCTCTTTCGTTTCACCCTGCGCGGTATATCATATACATGTCCTATGCAGACCGCTGAAGACCGCTCGTTTGCCGCTCTACGAATCGTTTTCGGATTCGTATGGCTTATCGATGCCTATTTCAAGTGGCAACCGGCATTTCTCGACAATTTTACGAGCTACCTCACTATGGGCGCACAAGACCAGCCCGCGCTCGTGCAAGCATGGATAAACCTGTGGATCCACGGGGTTTCCGTCAATCCGCACTTTTTTGGGATAATCGTTGCAGTCGCAGAGACCGCCATCGCTGTCGGGCTCCTTTTCGGCCTCTTTACGAAAATCGCTATGGCCGGCGGCATCGCGATGACGCTCGTCATCTGGTCGACTGCCGAAGGGTTCGGCGGCCCGTATCAGCCGGGCTCAACCGATATCGGCGCGGCTATCATCTACGTTATCGTCTTTCTCGCTCTCTGGCTTGGGAAAAGCTGGCGTGAGTTCAGCCTTGATAAACGGCTTTACGAGAAGCGCTCTTACACTATCGGGACGTGGTAAAAGAGCCGGACGCCTCATCAGGAGGGCTTCCGCGGCGGCTTACCAATTAAGCGTCCCACCGGTCTTATATTCGGTAACGCGTGTTTCGAAAAAATTCTTGTCTTTATGAAATCTTTGCCGAAACGGTCAAAGAAAACCGATACCTTACGCGGGCAATGAGAGGAGACGATGGGTCTCCGTAGCCTGAGGGATCGGACTTCTCTTTGGGAGTTACCGTTGCGCGACAGTGCCGGATTCTCACCGGCTTCACCTCAAACTGCTCCTGGTTGTAAGAGAACTGACCCTGGTATCGTATCACGGTGCAAAGCCACCCTTGGGGATAACCGTGTTTATCGCAGAGCTAGTTTTTGATGCAAGTGTAAATGTTTTCGCCATCCGTAGGAAATAAAGTCCAGCCAGACAAACAGTCACCGTTAGAAGGCGCCGAGCCACCAGCAAAAGGAGCAGTATAAGGACAATTCACGGCAGGAGCGATAACAGTTTTCCATACAAAACCACCTTTACCAGTGGTGATCGCTTGTGAGCTATTATTGAGCTTGGAGGAAGTGTAACCACACCACCCCGCCGTCGCCCCGCTCGGCAGGTCGTTGTAGTTGGCAACAGGACCGCCACCGAGGGTGGAGGTGCAGTTCTGGCCGTTCTGGTCGCAATAGGCGGCGGCTCCCACCTTGCCGATGACGTTGAGTTTGGTGACGGGGTTCA
>JAJZRL010000006.1 GCA_021802705.1 bacterium
CTCACTCCTAGCCATCCTCATCACCGCAGCCGTCTCCTCCGGAGCGAACGCCCTTGCCACCCAGTCCTTCACCGAACCCTCCTCTCCTCCTCCGAACAATAACGCCGACGCTCCGCTTGACGTGAGCGCGAACTCCCAATCGAAGTCAGCCGGCCTCCTCCTCAACACCGGAGGAGCCACAAACGGCCTCCTCGTCCAGTACGGCAACGTGGGCATCGGCACCCTGAACCCCGTCACCACCCTGAACGTTATCGGCAAGGTGGGAGCTGCCGCATACTGCGACCAGAACGGTCAGAACTGCACCTCCACGCTCGGCGGCGGCCCCGTTGCCAACTACAACGACCTGCCGAGCGGGGCGGTGGCGGGGTTTTGTGAAAAACAAAGTAACGCATGTGGTGTAAGTGTTCTTCCGGCATACTGTGGATCTCAAACATTGTGTACATGTCAAACTGGATTCTATAATTTGTATATGGCCTATTGGCAGACGTCGGACATACATGGGCACCTCGTTACACACGAGACTTATACTTGTATCAAAAACTAGCGGTGCGATAATTTTCACACAACAAACCCAGCGCGAACCCTTGCGCTTCGAAAACGCTCGCGTACAATGGATGCATTAGCACACAGATGTATGATGCCTGACACACACGACTCCTTCGTCTCGCAGGAGAAGTTCGATGAGATGGTGAAAGAGCTTGAGCATCTCAAGACGGTTCGCCGCACCGAAATCGCGGAAAATCTCGAATACGCCCGTTCGCTCGGCGACCTCTCAGAGAATGCCGAATACCAGGAGGCCCGCGATCTGCAGGCCGCGACCGAAGAGCGCATCAAGAAGCTCGAGGAATTCGTCAAGCACACGAAGATCGTTACCGATGGAAAGAAGAAGAACGAGGTCGGTTTCGGCTCGAAGGTGTCGATCAGGAAAGAGGGAAGCGCCGAAACGCATGAGTATACGCTTGTCGGGAGCGAGGAAGTCGACATGCGCGTGAAGAAGCTCTCGCACCTCTCTCCGCTCGGCGCCGCGCTCATGGGGAAGAAGAAGGGCGATGTCTTCACGTTCGAGACGCCGGCCGGCAAACAGACCTACCTGATCGAGAAAGTCAGCTGATAGGGTATAGTGGGAGCACATGGCTCTGCTTGAGACCGTCCGTGCCGAAAGGATAGCGAAGATAGCCCGCCTCAAAGAGGCGGGCATGAGCGCGTATCCGTCGCAGGCAAACCGCTCCCACCCGGTCGCCCTCTTTCTCAATGCACATGCGAAGCTCGAGGCGGACGGGATTCCCGTTACGCTTGCAGGACGCGTCCTTTCCATGCGCGAGCACGGCGGCTCGCTCTTCGTCGACATCTTCGACGGAGCAAGAGGGCAGTGCTACCTCCAGCGCGACAAGCTCGGAGAGCCGCTCTATGCGCTCTTTGGCGAAACGGTCGACGTGGGCGACATCATCGAATGCACCGGCACCGCTTTTACGACCAAGCGGGGCATGCTCTCGCTCAACGTGTCGGGGTGGCGCATGCTCGCCAAGTCCATCCGGCCCTTGCCGGACGAATGGTACGGCATCAAAGACGAAGACGAACGCTACCGGAAACGCTACCTCGATATCCTGCTCTCAAAAGACCTTTCGGACCGCTTCCGCCGCCGTTCTCTTTTCTGGAACACGTGGCGCTCGTACCTTCTCGGACAGGGCTTCGTCGAGGTGGAAACCCCCGTGCTCGAGACAGCGACCGGCGGCGCCGATGCCCGTCCGTTCGTAACGCACCACAACGCTCTCGACATGGACGTCTACCTGCGCATCTCCGCCGGCGAGCTGTGGCAGAAGCGGCTCATGGTTGCCGGCTTGCCGAAGGTTTTCGAGATCGGCCGGATATTCCGCAATGAAGGCATGTCGCACGAGCACGCGCAGGATTACACGCAGGTCGAGTTTTACGAAGCGTTCAAGGGATACGAAGCGGGCATGGACATGATCGTCGACATCTACCGCACCCTCGCGGATACCGTATACGGCACCCAGCGCTTCAGCATAAAGGAATTCACTGTCGATCTCGGCGCATCTTGGGAGCGCTATGGCTACGGCGCTCTCGTGAAGGGCGAATTCGGGGTCGATCCGCTTGAAACGACCGCAGAAGAAGTGCGCGACGTGCTTGCGCGCCGCGCGATCCCTTTTGATGAAAAGGGATTCAATCTCGAGCGGGGCGTCGACCTTCTCTGGAAACAGGTTCGCAAGACGCTCGGGGGGCCCGGCTTCCTTACCGGCGTACCCGTCTATCTCGAACCGCTCGCAAAGCGCAGCAGCGGGGATCCGCGGGTCGTCGAGCGCTTCCAGGTTATCTTAGGCGGGTCCGAGATGGGAAAAGGATTCAACGAGCTGAACGACCCGCTCGACCAGGTCGATCGTTTCCGTCACCAGCAGGCGCTGCGTGAGGCCGGAGACGCTGAAGCGCAGATGAACGACGCTTCGTTCGTCGAGGCTCTTGAGTATGGCATGCCGCCCACGTTCGGGTTCGGGGTTTCCGAGAGGCTTTTCAGCGTATTTGAGGGCGTTTCGGTACGCGAGGCTCAGCTTTTCCCGCTTTTACGGCCGAAAGAATAGCCGCTCGGATCGGCATAACGCAACCGCGCAGCTCTCGCTGCGCGGTTGCGTTATGTGGATAACCAGACCGCCGGTGTGGGGGAGAGTGGGATATAATCCAAGAATGGTCAGCGAAGTGGGAAGCGGGAGTGGTGGCCGGCTTCCTTCTCCGAAGAACCATTCCCTATGTTCCTCGGCGAATACCTTCACACATTCGATTCAAAGAATAGGATTTCCATCCCTTCGAAATTCCGGAAGGATCTGGGCCGCGTCGTTGTCGTAACGCGCGGCCTCGATCATTGCTTGTACGTCTATTCGCGGAAGGCGTGGGAAAAAGAGGCGCGCGCATACGCGGCTGATGTAAACGGCAGCGCGGCGCGGCGCGGCCTGGCGCGGCTCTTCCTTGCCGGCTCTTCCGAGGTCGAAGTCGACCGGTCGGGTCGCGTGCTCATTCCCGAACATCTCAAATCTTTCGCGTCCATTTCCGAGAAGGCTGTTGTCGCCGGTATCGCCGACAGGGTCGAAATATGGGAAGAAGGGGCGTGGGAGAAATATACCGCCGGGATCGAACGGGATGCCGACGCTTTTGCGGAGAAAGTCGGCGCGCAAGCGCAAAACTGATATGGAAGCCCGTCACGACAGTGTGCTCATGCGTGAAGTGCTCGAGACACTCGACGTGCAGCCCTCCGACACTGTCGTTGATGCCACGCTCGGCGGAGCGGGGCATTTTGCCGCGCTCCTCTCCATGCTCGGCGAAGACGGCACGATCATCGGCATCGATGCGGACGCGGCGGCGGTCGAGCGGGCGCGGTCGGCATACGCGGCCGATCGCCGACCCCATCGCCCCGTCGCGCATCTTATAAACGACAACTTCCGCAACTTGTCGCGTATCCTCGAGAGGCTCGGGATCGTCTCGGCCGACAAGATGCTCTTCGACCTGGGATGGAGCGGTTACCAGATCGCCGCGCCGCGCGGGTTCTCTTTTCAGAGAGAAGACGATCCTCTCCTTATGAACTACGACGAGAACGGCGAAGCGGCGGCTGATATCGTCAACTCCTCTTCGGAGGAAGAGCTCGCGCGTATCATCTTCACGTATGGGGAAGAGCGGTTTTCGCGCGGTATCGCCCGTGCGATAGTCGCGGCGCGCTCTCGGGAACGCATCCTCACGACCGGGGCGCTCGCTGCGGCGGTCCTTGCTGGAACGCCGGCGTGGTATCACAAGCAGAAGACCAATCCGGCAACCAAGACTTTCCAGGCTCTCCGCATCGCTGTCAATGACGAGCTTGCGAGCCTGCGCGAAGGGCTCGGCGCGTCGCTGAAAGTACTCACCGCTTCCGGGCGGCTGGCGGTCATTTCCTTCCATAGCATCGAGGACCGCATCGTGAAGAACGTTTTTCGCGATGCCGTACACGCGGGGCTTGGTTCGCTCTCGCCGAAGAAACCGATTGTCCCTTCGCGCGAAGAGATCCTTGCGAATCACCGTGCGCGAAGCGCGAAGCTTCGCGTTTTCGAGCGTAACGCGAGTACGATGTCTGTCGATATCGCCGGCGCGGAAATGTCGCCCGCCCGCTTTTCTTATGTATAGATTCCACTATCGCCTCCCGTTCCCTTTCGTGTCGCTGTGTCTCGGCAGTATCGCGGTCCTGGCTGTCGCCTATATCGGACTCATCGCTGTCGTCATGAGCTACGCTGCTTCCACTGTCGAGTTCGCGCAGTCGGTCAGGAACGACGAAGCCTCTGTCGCGAGTCTCGAGTCGCGATATCTCGCTGCGGTGGCGAGCATCACGAATACGGATTACACCGCCGAGGGGTATGCCAAACCTGTAGCCGAAGCATTCGTCCCGTCAGCGAGCATGACCGCCTTGCGTTAGGCGTATGCGCGCGCAGTTCCGTACCCGTATCCGTCTTGTCCTTGCCTGCATCGTCTTTGTTGCGCTCCTTATCCTTACGCGTCTGTATTTCATCCAGATCGTGCATGGGCAGGAGTATTCCCAGAAAGCGGATTCCCAGTTCGCCTCGGGCGGAAGCGGGCTTTTTGACAGGGGCTCCATCTATTTCACCCGTAAGGACGGGACGCTCATCTCGGCGGCGACGCTCGCGAGCGGTTTTCTTGTCGCCATAAATCCGCAGACGCTCGCCGACCCTGAGGCGGCATATATGGCGATAGATGCTGTCGCTTCCACGACGCTTGCATTCGATCACGCCGGCTTCCTTGCCGCCGCGGCAAAGAAATCGCAGGTGTATATCGAAGTCGCGCACCATCTTTCCGACGCTGCGGGACAGACGCTCGCCGCGGAGAATATCCCCGGCGTCGAGGTCTTGCGCGAGCGCTGGCGCTACTATCCTGGCGGATCGCTCGCCGCACAATCGATCGGCATCGTCTCGTACGGCTCGGGCGACGTGCTTTCCGGCCAGACCGGCCTCGAGGCGACGTATGACGAAACGCTCTCGCGCTCGGGGAATTCGCTCTATAAGAATTTTTTCGCCGAGCTTTTCTCGAATGTCGGGAATCTCCTCGTCAACGCGCAGGATGCGCGCGAGGGTGATGTCGTAACGACGATCGAACCTGAAGTCGAGACGCGGCTCGAGACCGACCTTGCGAAGATAACCACGACGTATTCGAGCCAGAGTTCCGGGGGCATCATCATGGATCCATCGACCGGTGCTATCATTGCGCTTGCGACCTATCCGACTTTCGACGGGAATGATCTCCAGAACATCGATCCGCAACGCTTGAGCAATCAGCTGGTCGAGCACGTCTACGAATTCGGTTCCATCATGAAGCCGATCACCATGGCGTCGGCGCTTTCGGCAGGCGTCATAACCCCGCAGACGACCTACAACGATACCGGCTGCATCATCGTCGATAAGGCGCGCATCTGCAACTGGAATTACAAGCCGTACGGAGTCATCCCGATGCAGACGATCATCGAGCAGTCGCTTAACGTCGGCGCTTCGTGGGTGGCGGAACAGCTCGGACAGACCCAGTTCAGGGCGTACTTCACCAAGATTTTCGGACAGAAGACCGGCATCGATCTTCCGAACGAGACGGACGCGCTCATCGGGAACCTCTTTAAACCGCAACAGGTGTATTATGATACTGCGGCTTTTGGCGAGGGTATTGCCGTGACGCCGATACAGATGATTCGCGCGCTTGCCGCGGTAGCAAACGGAGGCATCCTGGTGGAACCGCATCTCGTGAGCGCGATACGTCTTGATTCCGGTATCGTCCGCCCGCTCGACTGGGGGGAAGGTACTCGGGTCTTTTCCGGTACTGCCGCCCGGGATACGACTGTCATGATGGATGCGCTCTTCGACCACACGCTCGACGGCGGGAAAGCGATGATCCCCACGATGTCCGTCGCGGCGAAGACGGGAACCGCACAATTGCCGACGCCGACGGGTACCTACTACACCAACCGTTTCTTCCATTCCGAGGTAGCGTTCTTCCCGTCGTTCAATCCCCGTTTCATCATCTTGCTGTATACGAATGATCCGAAGGGGGTTGAATACGCGTCAAAGAGCCTGACACCGTCGCTGCTCGACCTGACGCACTTCCTTATCGACTACTACGCCATACCGCCTGATCGCGGTTTTGCAACCGTAACGCCATCCGTATGAAAAATATCTTGAAACATATCGTCGCTTTCGCACTCGGACTTCTCGCGCGTGCCGTCGTGCAGCGATATCGTCCGCATATCGTGATGGTGACCGGCTCGGTAGGGAAGACGTCGACGAAAGACGCGGTCGCGGCGGTGCTTACCGCGCGGTTTCTCGTTCGCAAGAGCGAGAAGAGCTTTAACAGCGAGTTCGGCGTCCCCTTTACCATCCTTGGCGTAGGGAATCCGTGGGGCAATCCTTTCGCATGGTTTTCCGTCGTGAAGAGCGCGTTCGCTCTCCTCTTCCTCCCCAATCACTATCCGAACATGCTCGTGCTTGAGATTGGTGCCGACCGACCCGGCGATCTCGCTCGGATATTGCGCATCGCGACGCCGGAAGCGGTTGTCGTGACCAGGCTGCCTCAGATACCGGTGCATGTCGAAGCCTATTCTTCTCCGGAGGCGGTACGGGAAGAAGAGTTTTCTCCCGCATACGCTCTCCGCGCGGGAGCGCCGCTTATCATCCCTTCTGACGACGCATATGCGCTCGATATGGCAGCGCGCATCCCGGCTTGCGTGATTTCGTATGGCACCGCAGAGGACGCGACCGTGCGTATCGGCGAGGCGGAGTTCCACGAGACTGACGGAGCCGTCGACGGGATGAGCACCCGTGTCCGCGTGGGAGAGGCGAACGAGGGTCTTTTCGTGCGAGGCTCGGTAGGGAGGACCCAGCTTCTTCCTGCGGCCGCCGCGCTCGCCATAGCGGTCGCTTTCGACATAGAGACTCTCGACGCGCTCCGTGCGCTCGGGGAATACGACCCCCCGCCCGGCCGCGGACGGCTCTTGCGCGGGAAGAACGGCTCGATCGTCATCGACGATTCATATAACGCATCTCCCGCGGCTGTCGAAGAGGCGCTTACGACCTTGAAAGCGTTTCCGCACGCGAAGCGGCGCATCGCCGTCCTTGGCGATATGCTCGAACTCGGACGCTATTCGGTGATGGAACATGAACGCATCGGCGCTCTCGCTCGGGATTCCGCCGACATCGTCGCGGCCGTCGGGATTCGCGCCCGCATCTTTGTTGACACGCAAGGGAGCGCCGAGGTGATCCTTTTCGATAACGCGAGGGTCGCGGCGCATTCGCTTGCCGAACTTGCGCGCGACGGAGACGTTTTCCTCGTGAAAGGCTCGCAGTCCGTTCGCATGGAACGCATCGTCGAGGCTTTGCTCGCCGATCCGGTTGATACGGTACGGCTCGTGCGTCAGGAGAAAGCGTGGCGCCGCCGCGTGTAGCGCTTCAAGAGCCTATTTGTTATAAACAATTCTAAGGCCCTATCGTCTAACGGTTAGGACAGCGCCCTCTCACGGCGTAAATCGGGGTTCGATTCCCCGTAGGGTCACCAGTTTAGAAGAATCGGTACCAACCGTCTCATTTAGCTCGAAAACAAGCGACATTTTCGTGGTTCCAAATTCTATTCCATCAAAAGTGGTTTTCTGAGGAAATACAAGTTTTTGGAACCGCGCACGATACGCTGGCATCTTCTCAAGCTCGGCCCAGGTCTTGCCGCTATCTCGTACAAAGTTAAAGCAATAGTTCAGGGCGTCTTCCATATTGAGTTCCTCGATGCGTTTCTCCTCTAGTAGCAATTTCTTTTGCTGAATCAGCAGAAATACGGCGTCGTCGGCATCCGCCTTGGACTGCTTGATTAACCGGACAGAAAGCCGCTTTCTTTAGCCGGCTTCGGTATCAGCGCTCGCGATCTCGATAAGCCGTTCTATCTTCGCCATCCTTTCTTTCGTGCGCGGCGCTCCGACCTTGATGCCGAGCGTTCCGAACGCAAACGCGAGATCGGCGATAAAGGTGTCCATCGTTTCGCCGCTCCGATGGCTTACGATGCAATCGATCCCGTGTTTCCGGGCGAGACCCATGGTCTCCAGGGTCTCGCTTATGGTCCCTATCTGGTTCGGCTTGATGATGACGGCACGGATGCTCCGCTTGTCGATCGCTTTTTGCAGGCGCCACGCGTTCGTCGTCGTGAGGTCGTCGCCGACGATCCTCGTGTCAGGCAAGGCGGCCTGCAATCCCGCGAATGCTTCGAAATCCTGCTCTTCAAACGGGTCTTCGATCGAAAACAGGTCGTACGTAGCGGCGTATTCCGCGATTTTCGCACCGAGTTCTTCGGAAGAGAGGGTATGTTCTCCGATGCGATAGGAGCCGTCGCTCCAAAACGAGCTTGCGGCGATGTCGAGAGCGATCTCGAAGGAGCCCTGGTTTTTGAGCGAATCCCGGACTTCGCTCAGTATCCTGAGGGGAATCTCGGTATCTTCGACATCGAGCGCGACGCCGCCCTCGTCGCCGATGGCCCATGCGCCCTGGTGCCGGTTCGTAACGTGTTCTTCGACGCGCCGCAATGCTTCGACGCCCATAGAAAGCGCCTCTTGCGGCGACTCCGTCTGCGGGACGATCAGGTACTCCTGGAAAGCGAGCCGGGTAGAGGCGTGCATCCCTCCGTTTATGAGATTCATGTACAAAAATGGCGCGATCCGGTTTGATGGCGGGATATCGGCGAGCGACCGGAGATACTCGTACAGCTCGATACCGGAGCTTGCGGCGGCAGCTCGGCAGACCGCTCCGCTTACGCCGATCGTCGAGTTTCCGCCGAGCCTCGATTTACGCTCGGTTCCGTCAAGCGCTATCAACGCAGCATCTATTTTTCCTTGCTCGGCAACCTCCATTCCGCGAAGCGCGTCATTAACCTCGGTCGCGATGTGGCGGATAGCCGTGAGGACGTGCCCTCCCGAGGCGGATTCATCCCGGAGCTCGACAGCCTCTGTCGCACCCGTGCTTGCTCCGGAGGGTACCGCGAAAGAGCCCTTCGTGCCGTCCTCGCAGGAGACGGTCACATATAACGTCGGATTGCCGCGAGAGTCCCGTATCTCCTCGGCGGATATCGAGGCGATCTTCATACCGGTTCGTGCGAAGTGATAAGGAAATACCAGTCGGAGACATTCGCTTGTACCGGTCCCGTGATTATCTCGTCTCCTGTCTTTGCGAAGACAGACAGGGCGTCGGCGTGCGCGCGGGCGGCAGAGAAGTCTATCTGCAAAGCCGTTCCGCGCTCCAGCGTGCTCTTGCCGACTATGGCTCCGGCTCTGTCGCTGTTGTCGCTGCCGTCGGACGCTGCCGCGACGAAAACGTCTTGCGGGCCGAGAGAGGACAGACTATCGAGCGCAAGCATCTCGCAACGCCCGCCGTTTCCATGATCCTTCGGGACACGCACGCGGACTTCGCCTCCCGCAAAGACCGCCCGGCCCGGCTTGGCGTGCGCGCGTATGCTTTCGAGCGTCTCTTCCGCAGACGCATAGAGCGGCTCCGCGATAACGATGCTCTCATAACCCATGGTACGGGCGATTTCCGCCATGTGCTCTCGCGAATCTTCATTCGAGACAAGGACGATGTTCGTCACTCTCTCAAAGTATTTCTGTTCCTTCGGCGTTTCTTCGAGCGTGAATGTTCCGCCAAGCCCGTACCGCTCAAGGATGGCGTTCGCGTCTTCAGCGGTCGAAGTGTCGCGGTAAGTGGGTCCGGAAGCGACTTCCTCGGGATGTCCGCCGACGATATCGGAAAAGATAAGCCCGATTACGGTCGCGGGGTAGAGCGCGCGAGCCAGTCTGCCTCCCTTGAGGCTTGAGAGGTGTTTACGGACCGTATTCATTTCCTGGATCGTCGCCCCGACCTCTTCACATTTTTCAAAGAGCCGCATCTCCTGGTCGCGCTCTTCGAGGGAAGCGCAGAGCAGCGCGGACCCTCCTCCGCCGACAACGACGAGCACCAGATCGTCTTCGCCCGCGTCTTCCGCGAGACCGAGGACGACCTTCGTCGCATCCACGTTCGCTTCTGACGGAAGAGGGTGCGTTCCGACGAATGCCTCGACTTCCGCCGGACAGGTCGTCAGCACCGTCTTGTCAATGACGACGCTCTTCTTGATCCGGGCTTTGAGGAGGGAATACAGTTCCGATACCGCCGCGCAAGAGCCTTTCCCGAATCCGACGAGGAATACGTTTTTAAACGGTTTCAGGTCGAAAGAGCGCTCTCTTATCGTCAAGGAAGCGCCCGAGACGGACACTTTCGTTCGCAGCACTTCCGCCGGATCGATCGAGTCGTATCCGGCCTCGAGGATGCGGAGCGCATCTCTCCGCACGCCGCTGGTCGCAAGCGCGTCAAAATTCTTGATCCAGTGCGGCCGCATAGGCTTCGGAGCTTAAGAAGCGCCGAGAGGAGTCGTGACGGTTCCCAGATACTTCTCGATCTCCTGTACCGCTTTCGAGACGCGATCCTGATCAGCCTCTCTTGAATGGAAGGCGATGTGCGGCGTTACTATCACGTTCGGCATGTCCATCAGCATGCGGTCGCCGAGAAGCGGTCGCAGGTCGTGTCCTTCGGGGACGTCAAGCAGTCCGTTCTTATCCGCCGTGTGAAGCTCATGCTCTCCTTCAAGGACATCAAGACCCGCTCCGGCGATGCGTCCGCTCTTTAGAGCGTCGACGAGCGCGATGGTATCGACGACTTCGCCCCGCGCGGTATTTATGAGGATGACTCCCTTTTTCATCACCTCGAAAATGGATGCGTCGATGAGATGGTGGGTCTCCGGAAGGTAGGGGACATGGAGCGTAATGACGTCAGCTTTTGCCGCAAGCTCGGGAAGCGGCAGGTACGAGAAACCGAGCGCAGTGGCGCGTTCCTGATCCGGATGCACGTCGAAGGCGACGATGTTCATACCGAATCCCCGCGCGACCTCGATGACGTGCGTCCCGATGCGTCCCGTTCCGACGACGCCGAGCGTCTTTCCGCAGAGATCGAATCCCTGGAACGCTTTTACGTCGAAAATCCCGCGTTCCCGGACCTGGTCGGCCGAGAACATGATGTTTCGGGAAAGGTTCAATAAGAGCCCGAACGTAAACTCGGCGACGGCATTGACGCCGTATCCCGGAACGCTCGCGACCGTGATGCCGCGTTCCTTCGCGTATGCCATATCGATATGATCGACGCCGGTTGATTCCGTAACGATAAGCTTGACGTTCGGAAGCGCGTCAAGCACCTCTTTCGAAACGTCGCAATCGACGAACACGGAGATAATATCGGCGTCATGCGCCATGTGAGCCGTCGCAAGAGAAAGCGGTTCCGGAATGAAGGTAAGCTCATGACCATTAAAAGCACGGGTGAAAAATTCTTCGGTGTCTTTGAACGAGCTGAATCGTGTTATGTGCATATACGTCATAGTATATATCAGATGCGAGCGGGGTAGTCGGCGCGAAATACGGCCAGTCATGCATAAATGGGGATTATCGCAGGTCTCGCCTGTGTAAAAAAAGGCGCGGGAGCCAGAGGCCACCCGCGCAAAGCTCGCGCACTGCTCTTCCACTACTCGTGTAAGATGATTCCGTCCGGGAATTCGCCGTCCTCGCCCTCGGGCGAGAGGATGTGCTCGTTACTTTGGTAGCGAGCTTCTAACAGCTCTTCGGCGCGTTCCGCCGCACGAAAATCTTTTAACTGTTGTTCTTCGTGCCGTTTCTCCGCTGACGCTTTCGCGCCTTTTTTGCCCATTCTGACCAGGGCATCGCGGTCATGGTTTAGCCGTGCACGCTGTACGTTAAAAGGTTTTTCCAACATGGCGCCTCCAGGAATCAAGGACCCGCATTCATTAAACATTAATTCTGTTCCAAAAGCAAGTTATCCACAACAGCTTTCACATCTTCCCCATCGGCCTTTCCGCGAAGCTCTTTCATGAGCGAACCCATGAATTTTCCCATTTCCGCTCTTGAGGTGACCCCTGACTCTTTCAGTTTTGCCTGTGCGAACGACGCAATCTCTTCACGGCTCATGCGGGCGGGGAGATAGGACTCTATAATGGCGAGCTCGGCCTTTTCCGGCTCGGCGAGATCCTCGCGATGCGCGCTCTCGAACTGGCTGATAGCGTCTTTGCGCTGGTTTGCCGCGCGTCTGATGACCACGACCGCTTCTTCGTCGGTCAGGAATTCGTCGGGCTTACGTTTTTTTGCGACGACTTCGTTTGTGAGAGCAGTGACAAGCGAACGAAGCGTCCGCAGCCGCACTTCATCTTTCGCTCGTAAGGCGTCGGGGATCGATTTTTTCAGCGTTTCGTGGATGGACATAGAGCAGAGTATACTACACACGATGAGCATCCTCGCAGTCGCCCTCCTTATCGTGGTGTTATTCCTCGTACAAGGCGTCGGTCTTTACCTCATACTGCGCCGCTCTCCCCACGAGGAGGGCGGCATGGTGCTTTTGCAACGGCAGATGCAAGAGCTCGCCCGTACGCTCGACGAGCGCGTCTCGGAATCGTCTAAAGCGATGCAAGAAAACGCATACCGTCAGTTTTCAGAATCCGCGCGCCTCATCAAAGAGATAACCCAGGAAGTAACATCGGTGAAAGAGATCGGTCGCCAGACCCAAGGGTTCGCCGAGCAGCTGCAGAACCTTCAGGACATCTTGAAAAATCCGAAACAGCGCGGCATCCTCGGCGAGTATTACCTTGAGACCGTTTTGAAAAACGTGCTTCCGCCGGGGATGTATCGCATGCAGTACCCGTTCAAGAACGGGGAGATCGTCGACGCGGCTGTATTCGTGAATGAGAAGATAGTGCCGGTCGATTCAAAGTTTTCGCTCGAAAACTACAACCGGTTCATCCAGGCAAGCGAAGGCGAGCGCGACTCTTTCGAAAAGGCATTCGTGAACGACCTCAAGCAGCGTATCCAGGAAACCGCGAAATACATCCGTCCGGAGGAGGGGACGATGGATTTCGCCTTCATGTTCATCCCTTCCGAAGGGATCTATTATGATCTCCTTACCAATCAGGTAGGCGCCGGAGAGGACGAGAATCTCATCCAACGGGCCGCGAGCAAGCATAAGGTGATCATCGTTTCGCCGACATCCTTTCTCGCTTATCTCCAGACGGTGCTGCAGGGACTCAAAGCCCTCCAGATAGAACAGAAGGCGACCGAGATCCAGCAACGGGTCGGAGAGCTCGGGAAGCACGTGAGCGCCTGGCAGGAGCTCTACCGCAAACTTGGCGGCGCTCTCGGCACCACGGTTTCGCACTATAACAGCGGGTACAAGGAGCTTCGGAAGATCGATAAGGATGTCTACCGTATCGCCGATACGAAAATCGGGATCGAACCGGAGCTTCTTGAGAAGCCATCGGCAGAGCTTGACTGAGTCTCCTGAGTGTTGTACATAAAACCCCAGAGATCCTCAGAGTGAGGTTCTTGTTCTTGGGAGGAATCGAAATGGACGCGGAATTATTCCGAAACACTGTCGCTCTCATCGGGTTCGGTGCCGGAGCTGTCGTCATGGTCATGTTCGGTATGAAGGAGAACGCCTGGAGGAGGTTCATCGCTTTCAGCATCGGGTCATTCTTTTTCGCGGCGTTCCTGTTTGCTTGTTTCACCATGGCTCAAAAGTATGCAGAAAGGGGCACCGCGGAGATCCTCTTGCCGAAAGACAGGGAGATCGTAAGCGGGAGGCTCATACGCACGCATTCGGTCGTACAGCGAGAAAAGACGCTTCTTGAGATCTAGCCTGTTCGGGCTTCGGGCTCCGCTTTCTAGCGGGGCCTTGTTTTTTATGAATGAACGTGCTAGTATATAACCACTATGGAAGTGGCCGTAATCAAGACCGGCGGTAAGCAATATGTCGTCTCGAAAGGCGACTCTATTTCGATAGAAAAGCTCCCCGGGGATTTGAAAAAAGGCGATACGGTTGTCTTTGACGAGGTACTCCTCGTTGATAACGGTTCGGACACGACCATCGGAGCGCCTACCATCAAAGGCGCTGAAGTCAAAGGTACCGTTGTCCTCGTCGGAAAAGAGAAGAAAATCGATGTCGTGAAGTACAAGCCGAAGAGCCGATACTACAAACGTCGCGGCCATCGCCAGCCGATTCTCAAAGTTAAAATTGATAGCATTTCTTAAATTTAATTCTTAACAGACGGATGAGAGCCTCCGGAGGAGGCCTTCGTCCGCGTTGAGGTATCACTATATGCAAATAGGAAGATGGAATCATCAGACGTCCGGCGGATCGTCCGGCGAACATTCGCGCTCACCGTACCCGTCTCGATACAAGGGTAGGGGGGGCACGCGTTATTCCGGTACTCGCGATAGGAACCGGCCCTCAGACCGTTATAGCTCAAGCGGCCGCGGACACGCGTCTCCCCACCGGCGAGGATTCGGCGCCTTCGGCGAAACGGAAGCCGAAATCGAGAAGTTCATGAATAAATCTTTCGTGACGGCTGAAGAGCCGGCGTATGTCCCCGAGCATAAATTCTCCGACTTCGACGTAGACGATCGGTTGAAGAAAAATATCGCCACCAAAGGCTACGAGCTTCCGACGCCTATCCAGGACAAAGCCATTCCTCACATCTTGCTCGATAAGGACGTGGTCGGACTCGCCGAAACCGGTACGGGGAAGACGGCGGCCTTTCTCGTACCGCTTATCGATAAGATCATGAAGCGTCCACAGGAGCGCGTCTTGGTGATGGCACCGACGCGTGAGCTCGCTGTCCAGATCGAGAGAGAGCTCGCGGGGTTCGCAAAGGGTCTCGGATTCCGGGGCATGGTCGCCGTCGGCGGCGCGAACATCGCCCCGCAGATATCGGCGCTCCGGCATGTTCCGGCTTTCGTTATCGGTACGCCCGGACGTCTCAAGGATCTCATGGAGCGTAAAGCGCTCGATCTTTCCGGTTTTGGCACCGTCGTTTTGGACGAAGCCGACCGTATGCTCGACATGGGCTTCATCGACGATATGCGCTTCATCCTCTCTCATATGCGGCATGAGCGGCACACGCTCTTCTTTTCGGCGACGATGTCGAAGGAGATCGAACGGCTCATCGGCGATTTCCTTTCGGATCCGGTCATCATTTCCGTCAAGGCTCGCGATACGTCGAGGAATGTCGAGCAGGACGTCGTCCGCATCCCGCGCAGCGCCGATAAGTTCGAAACGCTCGCCCAGATGCTCGAAGGGAGCGAGTTCAGCCGGGTGCTCGTTTTCGGACGTACGAAATTCGGCGTCGAGAAGCTCGCTAAAGAGCTTTCTCGTCGGCACATCCATGCCGAAAGCATCCACGGCAATAAGACGCACTCCGCACGGACGCGCGCGCTCGAAGCGTTTAAGCGGGGAAGCGTAAGCGTGCTCGTGGCGACCGATGTCGCCGCGCGCGGCCTCGACATACCCTCCGTTTCGCATGTCATCAATTACGACCTCCCTTCGACGTACGAAGACTACGTCCACCGTATCGGCCGCACCGGCCGGGCTGCAAACAAGGGGAAGGCGTTGACGTTCGTTCGGGAGCGCTAAGCCTCTCTGCGGTTGTTGAGCGCCGCGCGGAGCGTTTCGGCGTCAGAATATTCGAGTTCGCTGCCGGTCGCAAGCCCGCGGCCGAGCACCGAGACCGCCATGCGTCCGCGATATGGCGCGAAGATTTCGCGTATGCGGTCGGCGGTATGTTCGCCTTCGCTCGTCGCCGAAAGGGCGAGGATCACCTCCTTCAATCCCTCCTCCAAGCGCTTGTCGATCGCCTGCAGCAATTCTTTTTCGCGGAAGGACCCTTTTCCTGAGAGCGTGAGCACGCCGCCCAGCACGAAATAGCGGCCCGTATAGGTTCCGGCCCGTTCGACGGCGAGAAGATCCTGGTCTTTCTCGACGAGCATCAGTTGGGTATCGTCGCGGTTCTTATCGGAACAGTATCCGCATACGGCATCCGCGGTGCCGTTATGGAAGCGCAGGCACCGGGGGCATTGGCGAGCGTTCGTATCGAGCGCCGCGATGAGTTTCGCAAGCTTCGCCCTTTCGGAAGCCGGCGCTGCAAGGAGGTGGAAAACGAAACGTTTCCCCTGGCGCGGACCGACACCGGGTAAGCGGGTAAAGGCGAGCGCGAGTTCGTCAATGTGGTCCATGCGGTTAAAATTCTGCTGCAAGCTCCCCGTAGCCCGACGTATCGATCGGTTGGAACGTGGCGCGTTTTTCATCGAAGTAGAGTTCGGCTGATCCGGTCGGCCCGTTTCGATGCTTTTCGATGAGGATTTCCGCGATGTTCTGCCTCTCGCTCTCGGGATTACGCTTGTCATCGCGGTGGATGAACATCACGACATCCGCATCTTGTTCTATGGAGCCCGAATCGCGCAGGTCCGAGAGACGCGGCTTGCCGCCGCGCTGCTCGACCGCACGGGAAAGCTGGGAAAGCGCGATGACCGGGACGGAAATCTCGCGTGCGAGCGATTTGAGCGAGCGGGATATCTCGGTTACCTGCTGGACGAGCGAGTCGGATGCCTTTGTCGACGTCGGGGACATGAGCTGGAGATAGTCGACAATGATGAGACCGATGCCGCGTTCCCGCTTGAGCCTTCGGGCGACCGCACGCATGGCGAGGATGTTATTCCCCGGCTTATCATCGATGAAAATGGGGGCTTTCGAGAGCGATTCGAGCGCATCCCGGATACGGCCGAAATCCTCTTCTTCTTTTATCTGGCCGGTCCGAAGCTTCCACGAATTGACGAACGATTCGGCGGCGAGCATGCGGTCGATGAGCTGTTCCGAGCTCATTTCGAGAGAAAAGATACCGACAGGGACATTGTGCCGCACGGCGGCATTCCGCGCGATATCAAGCGCGAGCGATGTTTTTCCCATCGAAGGACGGGCGGCTATGATGACGAGGTCTGAAGGATGGAAACCTGAAAGGAGATTGTCGAGGGCAGGGAAGCCTGAAGGGACGCCCCGGATACCGTCCTCTTTTTTCGAAAGCGCTTCGATACGGTCCCACACGTCATGGATCTTGTCGCCGATCGCGGTGAACTTGTGGGCGGTAGAAGCATTGCTTATGGCGTAAATGCTTTTCTCGGCCTCGTCGAGCACCTCCATGGTGTCGCGCGCGTCGTCGTATGCGGATTCGGTGATGTGGTAGGCGGTATCGATGAGAGAACGCAACAAGAACTTACGGGAGACGAGTTCGGCATAGTGCGAAAAGTTTCCCGGGGTCGGAGCCGATCCGGCAAGCTCGGCGAGATAACTGCGGCCGCCGGAGCGTTCAAGGAGTCCCTGGTCCTGCATCCGTTCGGAGAGCGAGAGGAGGTCGATCGGTTCGCTCCGTTCGGTAAGTTCGCGCATGGCGGCAAAGATGAGCCGGTGTTTTTCCGCATAGAAAGAATCCGGACCGACGATATCGGACACATCGTATATGGCGTCCGGCTTGAGGAGGAGCGCGCCAAGCAGTGCCCGTTCGGATTCGAGTGATTGCGGAGGGACGCGGTCGACGGCAGACATCACTCGAAATTGTATCAAAGAGTCGCTCGAGTCAACACCGGCCCGTTCGGCCCGTCATCCACACGATATCCACTGCGCTCTATGGCGGCTCTTATGCGGTCGGCTTCCTTAAAATCCTTGGAAACGCGTGCTTTTTCGCGCTTTTCGAGCATGTCTTGTATGTCGTCCGGCACGTCCTCCCGAGACAGCGTGTGCAAAGACGGAGGAGAGAGGAGCGAAAGGCCGAGGTGTCCCTCCGCATCTTCGAGGAGACCCCATTTTTCCTCCGGAGCGTATTCTTCGCTTCTAAGCGAGCTCCAAAGGATGCTGAGCGCTTGCGGCGTCGCTATATCGTTGCGCATCGCCGCAAGAAAGCTTTTCCGCGCTTCCGAAGGCGCGCTGTGGCGCTCGGATTCCTTGGCGATCTCGCGGGAAAGGTTCCAGAGCCGTTCGAGCGCTCCGGCAGCACCGTCAAGCGCGTCAAAAGAGAAAGAGAGCGGCGTGCGATGATGCGCCTGGAGGAAGAAATAACGGAGGGAGAGGGGATGATAGCCCTTCGCGACCAGATCGGAAAGATAGATGACGTTACCGGTCGATTTCGATATCTTTTCGCCGCCCATGTTCAGGAACGCGTTGTGCATCCAGTAATGGACGAACGGTCGTCCGAAAGCCGCCTCCGATTGGGCGATCTCATTGTTGTGGTGCGTCGGCGCGAGATCCTCGCCTCCGGTATGGATGTCGATTTCAACGCCGAGCAGCGTATGCGCCATCGCCGAACATTCGATGTTCCACCCCGGGCACCCTCGCCCCCAGGGAGAGTCCCACTCCTGCAGGCGGTGTACGCCGCGCGGCGTCTTTTTCCAGAGGACAAAGTCGGCGGGATTGTGTTTCTCCGGATCCGTTTCGATGCGCGCACCGGCTTTCAGCTCCGCATCTTTCAGGCCGCCGAGCTTGCCGTAAGCGGGGAAGCGGTTCGTATCGAAATACAGGCCGCTGCGCGTGCGGTAAGCGAACCCTTTCTCTTCAAGCCTGCGGGCAAGCGAGATCTGCTCCTCGATGTACTGGGTGGCGCGCGGGAAAAAGATGTCTTCCGTGTCGACATTGAGTTCCGCAAGGTCGTCGAGGAACATTTTCGTATAGCGTTCGGCAATGGTGGAGGCCGAAAGACCCTCCCGTTTCGCGCTCTCTTCGACCTTGTCTTCTCCTATGTCTCCGTTGCCGACGAGGTGACCGACATCGGTTATGTTGATGACGCGGCGTACGCGATAACCGGCATGCGTGAATACTCGCGAGAGCGTATCCGAAAAAAGTATCGATCGCAGGTTGCCTATGTGCTGGCGACTATAGACGGTCGGTCCGCAGGTATAAAGCAGCACCATGCCGGGCTTCAATGGCACGAACACCTCTTTCGTCCCGGAAAGGGAGTTCGTGAGGAATATACGCGGTCTCTGGCCGCTTCCCGTCGACTTTCCGAACACGCGGGCCAACCATCCCATACGCTAAAAAATCCAACGCTTTCGTGCGAAAAAGAGCGTCATGACGCCGGCGATGCCGAGCATGAGCGCCATGATGATCCAGAACGCATTTTGGTTTTGTTCGAGCGGCGTACCGAGCGCATGCATGCCGAAAACAAGAGCGATAAGCTCGAGAGGCAGCACGCTGAACGTTATGACCGTCAGCGTTTTCATGATTTCGTTCTGACGAGCGGCAAGGAGCGTGCTATTGGTTTCGCGCAGATCGGTTGCGACGGCGCGGTACGTGTGCACGAGATGCGCGACCTGCGTGCGTTCGGCCGCGACACGTACTGCGCGTTCGGAGAACGTGGTGTCGAAGAAGTTCCGCTGGACGAGCGACTGCAAGAACCGGTTAAGCGGTTCATTCTGGTTCGCAAGCGCAGCCTCAAGATGCAGGAATTCACGACTGATATCCGAGATGGTCCGTACGGTAGCGCGCTCGCGGCCGCTGAACATGTCCTGTTCGACGCGGGAAAGATGGCTCGCGATACTGCTCGTGTGGTTGCGGACAGCCGTATAAAGATGGGCGAAGAGTATTTCGATCAAGACATCGGTCGTGAGCGGCGCTCTGCCGGTGATAAGCTTCTGGGCTTCAAGGATCTTTTTCAGGTGGTGTAGGGGAGCGATGACCTCGTATCGCACCGTTATGATAAACCCGCTCGCGACGACGAAATCGATCTCCTGGCTTTTCGTCTCGCCGTCGTTCGTGCCTTGCGCCGGAAAATGCAAGACGAGGAATGCGGTTTGAGAATCTCCCGAAACGAGCGGCGCCGGGGTAGGGGAAAGCAGCTCCATTTCGATCCGTTCACTGATTGAAAACTCACGCGAAACCTGTTTAATCTCGTCTTCTGTCGGTTGCTCGAGGTCTATCCAGACCCCGTCTTTATATTCGTGCCGGAATATCATGGGTATAGGATACCACGCGTACCGTTACCGTTTTCCTCGTGTGCTACACTTTTCAGGATGGAGCCTTCCGGAGAAGCATATGGCCGCAGCGCTCATACCCGCATAAAGCGCGGTTTTTCGTTCGCGCTTATAGCGCTTCTCGCCTTCAGTGCGGGCATCGTCGTGGGCGGCAAGAATTCTGCGGCCGAGATGGTGAGCAGTCTTCCTCTCGTCGGAGACGGTCTCGACGCGACGCCGAATCAGAGCGTCGACCTTTCTGATTTCTGGAAAGCATGGAATGCGCTCGAAGCGAACTACGTCATCACCCATGCGTCCTCGACGCTCCCGTCGGCAAAAGACCGTATCTTCGGCGCGATACAGGGTCTCGTCGCTTCGTACGGCGACCCGTATACGGTCTTCTTCCCGCCCAAA
The DNA here is from genome assembly GCA_021802705.1 of bacterium. Lineage (GTDB taxonomy): Bacteria > Patescibacteriota > Minisyncoccia > Phycocordibacterales > Phycocordibacteraceae > C7867-001. The sequence goes on from JAJZRL010000006.1 coordinate 20,315, forward strand.
GAAGCCGCTGCGTTTTCCGATAACATATCGGGAAGTTTCGCGGGTATCGGCGTAGAGATCGGCGTAAAGAACAAGGTCTTGACCGTCATCGCCCCGCTTAAGGGAACGCCGGCGGCAACAGCAGGCCTCAAGGCCGGCGACATCATTACCGCCATCGACGGGGTCTCGACCGATGGCGTTTCGATCGATGAGGCGGTAAGCAAAATCCGCGGCCCGGCCGGTACGGCGGTCGACCTCACCATCATTCGCGGAGGATCCTCATTTGACGTCAAGATCGTCCGGGAGACGATACAGGTACCCGAGACGAGCGACGGTCTCGATGCCGCAAGCGGCGTCTATCACATCGCGCTCTACGAGTTCACCGCGAATTCCGCCAGCTTGTTCGACCAGGCTCTCGCTCGCTTCAGAGCTTCCGGCTCCAAGAAGCTCATTATCGACCTGCGCGGCAACCCGGGCGGCTACCTTGATTCAGCGGTCGACATCGCAAGCCACTTCCTTCCGAAAGGCGCGACGGTCGTGACGGAAGACTTTGACGGGAAGGAGCCGAACCAGGTGCATACGAGCCTCGGATACGGAGACATTCCTTCGGGTACGAAAGTCGCCGTGCTTATCGACGGAGGTTCGGCATCGGCTTCCGAGATCCTCGCCGGAGCGCTCCAGGACAATCATGCCGCGACTATCATAGGGACGCGCTCTTTCGGCAAAGGATCGGTACAGACGCTCATTCCTCTTGATGGAGGGGCTCTCAAGGTTACGGTTGCGCGTTGGATAACTCCCGCGGGGCATTGGATCATGGGGAACGGGATAACCCCCGATATCGTCGTTCCGATTACCGAGGCGGACATAAAGGCGGGCAAAGATCCCCAGATGGCGCGTGCGATAACCTTTTTGACTACCGGCGCGCGATAGGGTAGGCTGGTGTGCATGAAAGTCATCCTGACGAAAGATACGAAGAAGATCGGGCGCGCGCACGAGGTGGTCGACGTCGAAGGCGGCTATGCGCTCAATTACCTTGTTCCGAAAAAGCTGGCCATTTTCGCGACACCCTCTGCGGTGAAGCAGGCCGAGACGCGTCGAAAGCAATCAGAAGCCCGTCGCGAACTCGATACGAAGCTCTTTGAGCAGAACATCGCTCACCTCGCCGAAGCGCGTATCGTCATCAAAGCGAAAGCGAATGAAAAAGGCCACCTGTATGACGCGGTCGGGGAGCCTGAGATTATCGATGCGGTAAAAGAGCAGGCGCGCATCGACCTTCCGAAAGGCTCCGTAAAGCTCGAGAAGCCGATAAAAGAATTGGGAACGTTCACGGTACCTCTCGCCGCAGGCGAGGCGTTCGGCGCCTTTTCCATCATCCTCGAAGCAGAGACGTAGCTTTCCTCTCATCTCCCATGAGAGAGATCATTGTCGACAGTGCCATGAGTTTCAGCGAAGCTCTCGCTGAAAAGGAGATTCCGGACAATATTCGAAAGACCCTCTCGCTTGTCGAGATTCCGCACTATTCCTTCGACGGGAAGCTTCATCAGGGTCAGCTTGTCGTGCACGCAGATGTCGCTCAGGAAATCAGGCGTATTTTTGACAGGTTAGCGGAAAAACGATTCCCGATCGCGCGCGTCATCCCCATCGTCGCATACGGATGGGATGACGATCGCTCAATGGTCGCGAACAACACCTCGGCGTTCAATTATCGCCCCATCCGCGGGACCGATCGTCTTTCGTGCCACTCGTTCGGGCTTGCTATAGATATAAATCCGGCGCTCAACCCCTGCATTCAATATGACGGCGAAGTCGTCCCGCCCGGCGCCCGGTATGATCCGGGACAGCCGGGGACGGTAACTGCCGATATCGCGCCTCTTTTTAAATCATGCGGTTGGGAATGGGGCGGAGATTGGCACAATAAGGATTGGCAACATTTCCAAAAAACGGTTTGAGCGGAATAGATTTCTACCGCTTATCTAAATAGAAAGATTAAAGAGGGAAGGGGAGACGGCTTTTCGCTTCAAGCGATCAGACGACCTCAGCGAATTTCTTTTTCAGGATGCGTCCGTCAAAAGAGCGCTTGCGTTTCGTGCGGAAGGCGACGGTACCGGAAGCGATGGCAAAAAGAGTGTGGTCACGGCCGACCTTTACGTTTTGGCCCGCCTCGATCTTCGTGCCGCGCTGGCGGACGATCACCATTCCCGGGCGAGCGGATGCTCCGTCAGCGAGCTTCACGCCGAGATACTTCGGGTTCGAATCAGTAAGGTTTTTTGCCGATCCTCCGGCTTTCGTTGATGCCATAGTGGTATAGTTGTGTGCAGTGACTATAGCAGAAACGCGCGAGAAATGCAAAGACCTTGCCGCCCGTATTCCGCGGGACGTCCTGCTCATCATCATTCTCGTCCTCGCTTCCGTACTCAGTTTCGGGCTCGGCTATCTTGCCGGCCTTGACGCTTCGGAACAGCAGCCCGTACCGATTTCGATCAGCCAGCCTCCTTTCGCAGCTACCTCGACCATGGAAGGGAAGGTCGTCGCCTCGAAGAATGGCACGAAGTACTATTCATCGTGGTGCGCAGGAGCGGATCGTATCGCGCAGGCGAACAAAGTCTGGTTTGATTCCGCCGCGCAAGCCCGCGCGGCGGGATATGTTCCGGCCGCGCATTGCGACTGATTTCGATCTGCTACAATAGACAGACAGCAAATGCACACCCACACTCCTGCTTCCGGTGCGGTGAACGATCATAAGGCCGCCGAGCGGCTTGCGAAAGTCGTACACGAAGGCCAGCGAACGATACCTGAAGAGCATACGCCCCTCGTGTGCAAGCCGAACAAGGTGGAATCATGGCGCATCTTCAAGATCATGTCCGAGTTTGTCGAAGGGTTTGATGTTATCCGTCAGTACGGTCTTGCCGCATCGTTCTTCGGCAGTGCCCGCGCCTCTTTTGAAGACAGGGTATACCGGGATGCCACCCTGCTTGCAGGACGGCTTGCAAAGAGAGGCTTCGCGATCATTACCGGCGGAAGTTCAGGCGTCATGCAGGCGGCGAATAAGGGCGCCTTCGAGGCGGGCGGGGATTCGGTCGGGCTCAATATCAACTTACCGGAAGCTCAGAGTTACAATCCGTACCTGACAAACAGGTTCGGTTTCGATCATTTCTTCGTACGGAAGGTGATGCTTACCTATGCATCCGAGGTGTACGTCTATTTCCCGGGCGGTTTTGGAACCCTTGATGAATTCTTCGAGATAGTAACGCTCGTGCAGACGAAAAAGATACACAAGGTGCCTATCATCCTTTTTGGAAAACAGTATTGGGGCCCGCTCGCGGCTTTCATCGAGAAAACGCTCTACGAGGAACACAAGGCTATCAATAAAGACGACATGGATCTTTACGTGATCGTCGATTCGGTCGACGAAGCCTATGACTATATCGTCGCGAATATCTCCTGCTGATTTTTAAACAAAATAAATTCCAGTACCAGAATGAGGGTTAGCAGGGCGGGGAAGCGTATTTTTATCACGCCCGCTCCTGTCGCCAAACAGCATTCTAAATGTCGCACAATATATCTTTTGCGACATAGACAAGCTCCCCCTCGGCTTTCATGAATTAATTAGATATGAGAGCGGGTTAAGGTACGCCGAGAGTGTCGCTACCGGCATAGTGGCATCGGCACAGCCGATTGTCGCGCCGCGGAACTGGCGAAGGGTCATTATTTTCGTGCCTTCGGTTGCGTACACGCCGAAATGAAGATGCGGTCCGGTAGCATAGCCGGTCATGCCCGAGAGTCCGATTATCTGTCCCGTTTGGACCGACTGTCCCTTCGATACGTCGATTTCAGAAAGATGGGCATACATGGTATTGATCCCATCGCTGTGTTCGAGCATCACCCACTTCCCGAAGGAATAACACTGCCGGCCTCTTGAGTCGTGCACGAGGTCGGTATCGCCGGTTGCAAGCACGATACCGGAAAGCGCCGCTTCGACCGGCGTGCCGATAGGCGCTGCGATGTCGATGCCGTCATGGCCGTGTCCGCTGTAGATCTGCGGATTCGCCGTTGCAAACGGCGTATTGCCGAAATATTGAGTGATGCAAGAGAGATTGCCGAATATATTTTTGCGTCGGGCGCAGTTTTGCATGAAAGCATCACTGAAGGGCCAGGAGAGCACGCCGGAGCCCGCTTTCGGCAGAAGGCCCGGATGTACGATAAGGTTCAATTGGCTCTGGAGGCTGACGAGCTCATCCTCGAAGGATTTTTCAGACGCTTTCTTTTCGGCGATGAGCCGCTGATAGCCCGATTCCTGATTTCTCGTCTGGGCGAGAAGCTGCTGTTCGGCAACCTTGCTCGCATCGACCGAGCGCTTCTGGAGCGTGAGCTCGCTTTGGAGCGAAACAAGCTGGGTCTTCTTCGCGGAGACCTGGTCCCGGTTTGTCGCAAGAACGGTCCGTGCGGCCTGGAGGTCGCTGATATTGCTCGCAAGCGCTGCGTTAAATTGCATCGCCTCGTCGGTCCTCTGCCATGCCTCGCTTAAGGAATTCGAAGAGAACACCTGGGCGATGAAGGGCGTCTGTTCGTTTTCGGCGATGTCCTGGAGCGCCTTCCCTATCGCGATCTGGTCCGCAGCGACAGCCGACTCCTTGTCGCCGATGGAGAGCGTGAGCTCTTGTATCGCAAGATTCGCGGAGGCAATCTTGTTCTGAGTCACCTTGATCTGGGCACCGAGCTGCTTTTGCGAGAGCGAAAGCGAATCGATCGTCGACTGGAGCGTGTTCTTCTTGACGCCGAGCGCATTAAGCTGTTTTTGGTACGCGGCGATCTCAGCATCAAGAGCGTTGATCTGCTGCGTATGCGCGTCTATTTGGGATTGGATATTCGCCGCAGTGTCAGCGCGCCCGGTGCGCGGCATGCCAAGGACGAGTCCTGATGAAATTGCGCAAAATAGAAGGAAAAAAAGAAGCCTTGCCGCTCTCATTTTTCAAGTATACCAACCGCTTTTTGTATACGCGAAAGGGCTTCATCCTTGCCGAGGATCGCTGTGATCGTAAAGGGGTCCGGTGAGCGTTCTTGTCCTGAGAGGGCGTAGCGCAGCGGCCAGAGCACGGCGCCCCGGCCACCTTTCCCTTCCGTCTCCTTAGCATCGGCGAACGGCATGACCGTCTCCTTCACGCCTTCGACGGAAACGCCATCCGGAAGGGTTCTTATGAGCTCAGCAAGCTTTTCGAGGGTTGGTCTTGTCATCCCGGAGCGATCGGGAGGTTCTTTGATGGTGAGGCGGTCCCGTTCGAGTACCGGTTCGGAAAAGAAGAAAGCGAGCTCAAGCGCAAGCACCGATCGCGCTTCCGCGAATGTACGCGCCCGTTCCTTAAGAAGCGGCACGATCGCATAGAGTGTCCTTTGATTGTTTGCTGAAAGGTTGCCGCGCATGATGAAATCTTCGGCCGAAAGGGTCCGCATCCAGTGCTGGTTTACCGAAAAGAGCTTCGTTTCGTCGAAGATGGCCGCGCCTTTCTGTATGCGTGCGAGATCGAACGTTTCGATGAGCGCGTCCCGCGAGAAATATTCCCGGTCATCGCCCGGATTCCAGCCGAGAAAAGCGAGATAGTTGAGCATCGCCTCGGGTAAGACGCCCTGGTCTCGGTATTCGGTGAGCGCTTTCGCCCCCTTTCGTTTCGAAAGCTTCGTACGATCCGTATCGAGGATGAGCGGCACGTGGGCATAGACGGGCGTGGTGAAGCCGAGCGCCCGTTGGATGAGTATCTGCCGCGGCGTGTTGGCGATATGATCCTCGCCTCGGATCACATGCGTAACGCCTTCGTCCGCGTCGTCGACGACGACGGCGAGATGGAATACCGGCTCCTCGAAAGAACGGGCGATAACGAAGTCGCCGAGATCGGTCACGTCCATCGTTATGTCGCCGCGGATGACATCGGGAAAAGAGATATTCCCGCCCGGATTCCTGAAACGGATGACCTCTTCCCTCTCACCCGGGTTTTTCGGCGTTTCTTTTGAGATATAGGCCGAACCCGCGGAAACGAGCTTCTCGAGGAGTTCGCGGTGGCGCCCGGCGTTTTCGCTCTGACGGTATTGCCGATCGATGGGGAGATCAAGCCACGCGAGCGATTCGAAGATATTCGCTTCGTACTCCGGCCTCGAACGTTCCCTGTCGGTATCCTCTATGCGCACGATGAACGTGCCGTCCTCGTGTTTTGCGAAAAGATAGGCGAAAACGGCCGTGCGGTAATTTCCGGCGTGGAGAAGACCGGTCGGTGACGGTGCGAAGCGCGTGACAATGCCGCTCATGATTCGTGCGCAAGCGCGATGCCCAGCACTCTTTCGGCGAGGATACGAGCGGCGTCCGGATCGGTAAAACCGGCGGCGGAAGCTTCCATGCGCTCGGCGAGTCCGGGGTCGCTAAGAACGCGTTGTATCTCGGAAGCGAGGATATGGGGCGTGAGATTCTCTTCTTCGATGACGATCGCTGCGCCCGTCCTCGCATACGTGTACGCGTTGGCACGCTGGTCGTGACTCACGGACTCGGGGATCGGGATAAGGATGGTCGGTTTTCTCCAGAGGCTGATTTCGGCTATGGCGCTCGATCCCGCGCGCGATACGATGACGTCGGCGACGCCCGCGGCTCTTTGGAGCGACGTCTCAGAGAGGTAGCTGAAAGGGTGGTACCGATTCGCGTGAGCGTCCTTCGTAAGGATGACGCTGGCGATAGCTTCCACGCTCTTCAGGTGTGCCTGGCCGGTTTGATGGATGACATTGGCGAAAGAAACGAGTGTCGAGAGCGAAGAGAGGACAGATTCGTTTATCTTCGCCGAACCTTGCGAACCGCCCAGGATAAGGATCGTCGGCATCTCCGCTTCAAGGCCGAGGTATTGTCGCGCCCCTTCCGGTTCCACACGCATGAGCGCTTTGCGGATCGGGATACCCGTACGAGCGATCTTGCTCTGAACGCGTTTGGGGAAATATTTCGCAGCTCCTTCGAAAGAGACGGCTATCCTCTCCGCGAACCGGGCTGCGAGGAGATTCGCACGTCCGGGTTTCGCGTCTGATTCGTGGATGATGACGGGGATACGGAGTACCCATGCCGCGAGCACGACCGGTACGCTGCCGTAGCCGCCCTTGCTTACGACGACATCCGGGTACAAGCGAAAAAGAGTTTTAAGGGCGGCAAAAAAGCCGGCAAGCGTCACGAATGCGCCGGTTACGTTTTCAAACGAAGCGTATCGCCGGACTTTTCCAGCCGGAATCTTCACATAGGCAACCCCGTTTTCAAAGAGAGCTTTCTGGTCAAGCGGTTCCGGAGCGAGGAAATAAAGCTTGGGAGGCACGAGCCGCTGCTCCCTCACCATATCGTTTATTGCTTCGGCAATGGCAATGATCGGATAAAAATGTCCTCCGGTCCCGCCGCCCGTAAACACGATAGTCATATCCAAACTATAGCAGTTTTCAGCTTTTACGCCGCGTGCCGACGTTGAGGATAAAACCGCACATGAGGAAGGTCGCCACGAGAGCGGTTCCTCCGTGAGAGACGAACGGAAGCGGCAGGCCCGTAAGCGGGATGATGCCGAGCATCGCGCCGATATTGATGAAAGCCTGCAGGATGATGATGAAAGAGAATCCGAGCGCCACTAATCCGCCAAAAAGGTCCCGTGCATTCCCGGCGATGACGATACCGCGCGCGGCAAGCCCGACAAAGAGCGCGAGAAGGGTCATGGCGCCGATAAACCCCGTCTCTTCCGCAAATACGGCAAAGACGGAATCGCCGTCAGGCTCGGGGAGGTAATTGAATTTTTCTACGCTTTGCCCGAATCCTCGCCCGAGGATTCCGCCGGAGCCGATCGCGATCAAGGATTGTTGTATCTGGTATCCGCTGCTCAGCGAATGGGCTGAGGGGTCGAAGAAAGTTTTTACGCGCTCAAGGACATACGGTCGCGGAATGACGATAATGCCGAATACAAGAATGGTGCCGATAGCGAGGATACCGAAGTCGCGCCACGGGGCTCCGGCGGCAAAGTACATCACGGCCCCTGTCGCGACGATAAGCAGCGTCGTCGACGTGTTCGGCTGCGCGAGCAGGAGCCCGACCGGCAGAGCGAGGAACGCGGCGAAAGGCAAGAGCCCCTTTTTCGGATTCGTAAGCTGGCGCGCGCGAGGAGCGAGCCACCACGCAAGCCCGAGCACGACGCCGATTTTCAGGAACTCCGCCGGTTGCAGGGTCGTAAAGCGGAGGTTGATCCATCGCGTTGCCCCGCCGGCATGAAACCCTATTCCCGGTATGAATACGCTCGCTGTAAGGAGGAGCGCCGCGGCATAGAGGTACGGCGCGAAGGCTCGTATCCGCTCGAGAGGAATCGCGCGGGCGGCAAAGAATGCTACAAGCCCGAATCCGAGCCCGAGCCCCGCTTGAAGCAGGATGTCCCGGGAAATGGAGACGTTCCCGCGCGCGAGAAGGCCAAGTGTTGCCGAAGAGAATATCGCGAGACCGGCAAGCGCGATAGAGAGCATGAGGGCGAAGAAGATGCGATCGCCGGAAACGAATTTCATGGAAGGCGCGCGAGAAGCGCGATAGAGAGCCCGAGCACTCCTGCGATAATGGTGATAATCCAGTAGCGCATGGTGACTTTCGCGGCCGACCAGCCGATTGCTTCGAAGTGGTGGTGGATGGGAGCGACTCGGAACAGTTTTCTATGGAATGCTTTTTTCCAGAAAATCTGAAGGAGCGTCGTTACGACGGTCGCCGTCAAAGGGAGAGCGACAAGCGGAAGCACGAATATGCCGACGCCGCCGGCAAGCGCGTCTGAAGCGAAAGCCGTCATTGCAAGCGCGAGCGTGAGCGCCATACTTCCGGTTTCCGACATGTAGAAACGAGCCGGAGGAACGTTGAACCAGAGGAAGGCGAGCGTCGCTCCCGCAACCGATGCGGCAAACGCTGCAAGCGACGTCTGACCTTCTCCGAAGGCTATGCCGGCGTAAACCATGAATATTATCGCGAATACGCCGCCGGCAAGGCCGTCAAGACCGTCTATCGTGCCGCCTGCATAAATGGCGAGCGTGACGAGTGCGAAAAACGGGATGATGAACCAGCCGATCACAAGCGGAGCGCCGAAAGGGACGCCGATAGCGGTAACGCCGAGTTTTGTGTAGAACCACCAGCCGCCGGCAAGGCCGATGCTTCCGACGATGATAAGCCGGCGGGCAAGCGAAAGCCCACCTTTCCCTTCGGTAATCTCAAGGAAGTCGTCGATGAGCCCCGCGTATGCGCCGGCAGCGAGAGCGAAGAGAGGCAGCCATGTCTCACGGCGATTTACGAAGTCGAGCACCGGCCAGAACGTGCCGAGCGAATGAGCGAGGATCCAGAAAAACAGAGCCGTCCACAGGACCGAAACCCAGATGAGGATACCGCCCATGCGCGGCGTCGAAACTTCCCGCTCTTTGTGCAGCTCATCGAAGATCGGGGTGCCTCCCCCGCCGATGCCATTCCCCTTCCCCGCTTTTTTCTTCCAAGCTTTTGCCCGGTACAGGATGTTTGCGAGGAAAGGAGCAAGCGCGATGCCGAATGCAAACGACGTTGCGGAAGGTATGAGGATCCTTGCGGCGGTGCTGATCATAGAGAAGCGACGCCCGCGAAATGCGCGAATGTCGCCGCGACGAGCGCGGCGCCGTCGGTGAAACGAGCTTTCAGCGATGACCCGAGAACGACCACCGCTATCGGATGTTCGATACCGACGTCAAAGACGAGCGCAAGGTTGCCCCCCGCGAGATCGGTATAGCCTGTCTTCGAGAGCAGGAGATGCGGGATGGTGGTGACTATCGGGTCTGTGTTTCTTACGGAAAAAGATACGCCCTCTTTCGAGACGGCGTGAGCCGAAGGCTGCGTTGTCGCGGCTGTTATCTCCGGAGCTCGCTCGACCAAAGCACCCGCGAGGCGGGCGATATCGTGTGCGGAACCGTAGCCGCCCGAAACGGCAGTGTTCGCATCAAGGCCGTTCCCGTTGACCGCGTAGGTTTGCGAAAGTCCGAGCGCGGCGGCCGTTCCGGCAAGCATGGCGTTTTCCGTTTCGTTTTTCCGTTTCGCTGTCGCTTCGGCAATCGCGGCAGCGCCGTCGTTCAGCGATGCGGTGAGCGTGAGGCGCGCGAGATCGGACAGAGAGAATACCTGACCCGGAGAAAAGGCGTGAGGCGCATCGAGTCCCATGACGTCGGCAGGGATGGTTATCGGCGTATCCGGTGAAAATTCGGAAAGAGCGGTATAGATGGTCAGGAGTTTCGTAAGCGAGGCGAGAGGAAGCTGGGCATCGGCGTTTTTTGCGTATAGCGTTTTGCCGGTGGCAAGATCATAGACGGTCGCAGCTTTCGCTTCGACATGGATGTGTGCGAAGGCATTCGGCGGAGTGGAGGTCGCTATGGTGATCGGCGAGGGCGCTTCTTTCTTGTCGGGAGAAAACGGCAAGAAAAAGAAGAGGGCGAGAAGTCCGGAAGAAAGTACGAGCGCGGTTCCGATCTCGCGCAGGGACCGGATGCGCTGCTGTTCCGCCGCCGCCATATCTTGAGCATCCATAAGCATGTTTACGAAGAGGGATGCTATTCCGACGGATAATCGACTTCCTTCACGATTGCCGCTATTTTAAGAGAAAGCTCTTGCTTTCGTGGGAGTTCATCGGCATTTCTAAGTCCCAGGTGCGCGAGCGCCTCGGTGGTGAGATAGTAGCGTATCCGCCGTTTGTCATGCTCGTCTTCCCTCCCCTCGATAAGGCCGCGCAGGAGGAGAGTCCGCAATGACGCAGAGGAATTGACTCCGCGCACCCAGTCGATCTCGCCGCGCGACGCCCCTTCCTGGTAAGCGATGATAGAGAGTGTTTCCAGGCTTGCCTTGCCGAGATCGCGGGCAAGGGTCTGTTCTCGGAATTTGTTTATGACGGCAGCCGCCTCCGGGGCGGTACGCAGCTCAACCTCGGTTTCGGTCTCGACGAGAACGACGCCGCTTTCGTCGAGAGAGCCGGCGAGCGCCGAGAGCGCCGCGGCAAGCCCTTCCCTATCAAGCCCGACGAGAGCGGCTAACTGTCCTTTATCGAAAGGCTCGCCGGAAGCGAAAAGGAGCGAAAAGACGGCGGCCTGAGGGGTGAGCATCCATCTATCATAGCCGTGCTCTCTTCCCCAAGCAACGTGTGTCCCTGGGGATGCTTATCCGTACCGCGGAACCGTGTTGACGGCCGTATGATTGATGCGGATATCGCCTACCGTGTCGTACTGGTCAGCGGAGACCGTGCCCTGCTTAACAAGCTCAAGGAGAGCGAGAAAAGAGACGATGATTTCGACCTTTTCTTTCGTATCGCCGGTAAATTCCCTGAAAGAAAGCGTCATGGCGCGTGCTACGCGCTTAGCGAGGCGGTCCATCATTTCCTCTATGGTGACGAGAGGTTTGATGCGTGTTTCCGGTAATTTTTCGGGTATCGTTTGCGCGGAAGAGAGGACTCGCATAAGCGCGCTCTCAAGAGCTTCTTTCGTGCAATCGCGTGTCGGGGAGAAGAAGGGTTCCGGAGGGCGGCGGCTTGCCGCCCTCATGAGATTTTTCCCGAAAATGCGTCCAAGTTCGCGCGCCGCTTCGCGGGCTTTTTCATAGATTTCGAGCCGATGCTTGAGGTCTTCGACATCCGTACGTTCCTCTTGGGTCAGGACAAGATCGGGGATGAGCGATTTTGACTTTATGAGGAGCAGCGTCGCTGCTATCTGGATGAAGTTTGCGGTTTCTTCGACCGGGAAGGTTTCCTGCGCCCGTACATGCTCGATGAAGTCATCGGTGATGCTTGCGAGGGCGAGATCATTGACAAGGAGCTTCCGTGCTTCGATAAGCTCGAGCGCAAGCTCGAATGGCCCCTGATAGGCTTCCGTCTCTACGATGAAGTTGGTTTTAAGCGTCGTCGGATTCATCGGGGATCGAGCTTGAAAGCAACACGTCGATGCGATTCATATCACGAGGGAAAAGCGCCGCCTTCTTCACGTTGTCGAGGAGGAGAAATTTCTGCGTGAGACGTTCAAGGCCCATGCCGATACCGCCGTGGGGCGGCATGCCGTACTTGAAAGCCATGAGATAGAACGAAAACTTTTCCGGATCAAGGCCTTTTGCCCGCATATGCTCGACGAGCATGTCGTAGTCGTGTACGCGTTGACTGCCCGAAACGATCTCGACGCCGCGGAAGAGGAGGTCGAAGCTCTTCGTCATGCCTGGATCGCTCGCGTCTTCCATCGTGTAGAATGGGCGCTTCGAGACCGGGTAGTGCGTGACGAAAACGAAGTCGCTCCCCTTCTCTTTCGCCGCCCACTCCGAGAGCGCACGCTCGTGTTCAGGCTCGAGATCGGGCTCGTCGGTGGAGACGCCGAGGAGCGTCTGTGCCTCGCGGAGCGTCATCGTCGGGAAGTGTTCAGGCACTTGAGGAAGCGGCACCTGATCCGGGAGTTTCTCTTCGAGGCGCTTGGTGATGTGCTTCAGCGTTCTCTCGAGCATGCGCATGACATCGGTATGGTCTTCGATGAAGCCCATCTCGAAATCGAGCATCGTGAGCTCGTTCAGGTGCCGGGTAGTCGCATGCTTCTCCGCGCGGAACTGGGCGCCGGTCGTGTAGACGCGCTCGAAGGCGCCGACCATCATCTGCTTATAGAGTTGCGGCGAGGTAGCGAGGTAGGCGCTCCGATCCTTGAAGTATTCGACCTTGAAGACGCCGGCGCCGCCCTCGGCATCGTCGCCGACGAGTTTCGGCGCCTGGAACTCGGTAAAGCCCTGGCTGTCGAGGTATTCGCGAAAACCCGCGATGATCTCGCGCTGCGCCGCGAAGATGAGCCGTTCATGATCGCGGCGGACGGTGAGCGGGCGGTAGTCGAGCATCGTGTCGAGGTTGATATCGGCGTCCGCTTCAAATGGAAGCGTTTCCGCTTTCCCGAGCACTTCGATGCCACGCACCTCGAGCTCGATGTCGCCGTTCTGACGGTCCACGGCGTTTCTCTCCGGACGCTTGTTCACGGTGCCTTCGACGCGCACGACGTATTCCGGACGGGTCTCCTTGGCGGTTTCTATGGCCGGCGAGCCTGGCAGGACGACGCCCTGCACCTTCCCCGAGCGGTCGCGGAAATCGAAAAAGACGAGTTTCCCTTGGTCACGGCGGACGTCAATCGACGCCCCGATCGAAATCGTCTCGCCCATGTGTTTCCCAAGCTCTCCGATAAGCGTGCGCTCCATAATGTCTATAAAATAACACACCCCGCGATGTTTTGCGGGGTTCCCGCTACCAGGCCGCCATATCTTGTCATCGGATCCGTAATGCGGACAAGTAAGGTTTTGGTGTCCAAGACGTACTCCTTTTGATGTCGAAACGGGTTATACAACGCCGATAGCGCGACGGACTTGTTCCATCTTCGCCTCGCTTACGACGCGGGCTTCTTGCATCCCTTCCCTAAGGATCTCTTCGACAGTATCCGGATTTTCCTGCAGCTCTTCGTATCTTGCTCGCATCGGCGCGAGATAACGATCGAGATCCTCGACGAGGAACTCTTTGAGCATCTTGTAATTCCCTTCATACTCGGCATAGAGCTTTTCAAGCTCGTGTTCGCCCCGCACGAGCTTATGGATGGCATAGACGATCTCCGGCCGTTTCCCTGATGAGTCGGTTACGATACTCATGACGTTTTTCACAAGTTCGTCATGACTCGCGAAAAGCGGTATGACATTCCCGTAACTTTTGCTCATTTTTTGACCGTCGACGCCCGGGACAATGGCGACATCGGGCAGGATGTAGGGTTCGGGGAGCGTAAAGACTTGCGACTTGAAGATCCGGTTGAATTTCTCGGCAGTGTCGCGCGCATATTCGATGTGCTGTTTCTGGTCTTGACCGACCGGAACGATCTTCGCGTCGTAGAGCAAGATATCGGCCGCCATGAGCATCGGGTAATTGAAGGTGCCGACGCTTATCTCTTTGTTTTTCGCTTCGGCATCCTTGAAGGCGTGCGCCCGTTCAAGGTAAGGCATCGTGGTGAGAGTATCGAATATCCAGCAAAGCTCGGTATGAGCGGGGACGTCCGACTGCTTGAAAAGCACGATGTCCTCCGGATCGAGACCGACGGCAAGGTACGCCATCGCAAGCTCGCGGGTACGGCGGCGCATCTCATCCGCATCATGTACGAAATTGAGGGCGTGGTAATCAGCGATGAAGATAAACGGACGACACTTCTTGGTTTTCGAGAGATCGACCAGCTGGCGCATCGCGCCGAAGTAATTGCCGATATGAAGATTGCCTGTCGGCTTTACGCCGGAGACGAGGACGGGTTTCGTCGCGGTCATGTCCACTATGCTACCACGAAAGCTTGCGATATGCCGATAAAAAAACTCCGCGCTTTAAGACGCGGAGCGAAATAAGGAGCGGAGCCCCTTAAGGAGGAAGACCTCTTTAATTTTACAGGTAAAGAACTAAAAGCTAGTAGGGTTGTACACAACTACTCGACGCCTGTCATTGAGCTCCCCATCAACATATTCACTGCTCCAATACCAGTAGTTCCTGTCTTTATAGAGATACCGGACGGAAAGCTTTCCGAACAGATCCCGATATTCGGTTCCCCAGAAAAGAGGATAAATGGATTCCCATTCTTCTGGTATGAGGTGCTGATGGGCAAGAAGGAAATCAAGGACGTTAGCGTTCAAGGCAGGCATGTCCGCAAGTTCCGCGCGGATGATTCTGCCATGCGCTTCGCCTTTTTCTTTCTGACTCTTCGAAAGCCAAAGCGTTATCCTTGAGGGATCCCAGACGAGCTGCCCATTCTTTTTGTGGTTTTTGTACCCCACCCATCCTTCAGGGATGAAAGGTTCGGCATCGCAATCGATGATGTGAAGAGTGCGCTTGTTTTCAGCGACGTAGCCGGAGCTACGTTCGCTACCGTTCTCAACGTCAAACGTTGAATCATTCATCGGTATACCTCCAATGTCTGCCAGCGGGCTCCGGAGGACTTTCCCCGGTTTGCCGTAGCAAAAAATAGCCCGTTGCGAGCTGCTTTTTGCTACGGCAACACCGCTATAATACCACACGCACCATTTCTTGCCAATACTTCTGAGCTCAAAGTAAAGCGAGAGCCCCAAGCGGAAGTTTCTGCGAGAGGCTCGAATGTGATGATTCCAATGAACAGCGGGAAACTTCAGTGACGCAAGCGTTTCAGGTGCTTTAAAAACCTGCAGTCCGCGATTCCTGACGCCGCACAGTAGAGTGCGGCGAGCGAGTAGGCTGTCGTCGTCACCCACTCGCCTTGTAGCGAAGACAGGACGGCTAGGATGATGAAACTCACGCACAAAAACACACCAAGAAAGATTAATGGTCTCACAGTATTACCTCCTCAAGGTACAATTTCTCCACGGTACTTACCGCAGAGGTCGGCGGGTTTTTGGGATCCCGATGACACAACCAGTATAGCATATACGCGCTCAAAAGTCAAGCGCAGCAGAAAGCCTCATTTTGTGGCTTTTAGGTTTCTGTGATGGTGCGCCGGGAAGGATTTGAACCTTCGTAGGGCTATGCCCGACAGGTTTACAGCCTGTTGCGATTGACCACTCCGCCACCGACGCAAGTCCTGCCTACTATAGCGGATTTTCTATTTATTTCAAAACGAGAATGAGAACGTTCTGTTTTCCTTTGCGTACGAGCGCGTAACCGTTCGAGAAATCTGCAAGTGAGAGCTTACGTTCGGGGTCCTCAATGCGCATCCCCGAGAGCGTGATCCCCTTCCCTTCCACGAGCCGCCGGGCTTCGCTTTTCGAGGCGGCAAATCCGCCCGCGATGAGCGCTTCGACAAGCGGGAACCCCTTCTCGATATCCTTTCCCGTGATGGTTACCGATGGCGCTTCGGCAAGAGCGATGCCGCGTGCTCCGAGCGGAAGTTCCGAGAACGGCGTCGTGCCGAACAGGGCGCCGCTTGCGGTAGCGGCCTGAGCAGCCGTTCTCGATCCGTGTACGGTTTCGGTTACGAGCCGCGCAAGTGTTTGTTGCGCTTCACGAGCGGCCTCGTTGCGGCGATGACGCTCCATAAGAGCGTCTATCTCGCTAAGCGGCAGGAACGTGTACACGTTAAGATATTTTTCGATACCGGCATCGGGAAGATTGACCCAGAATTGATAAAAACTGAAAGGGGATGTTTTTTTCGGATCAAGCCAGACGGCATTCCCTTCCGTTTTTCCGAATTTCTTGCCGGCTGCATCGGTCACAAGCGGCATGCCGAGCGCGTATACCTGCTTCCCGAGCCGCTTCCGGATGAGGTCGACGCCGGAAAGCATGTTTGTCCACTGGTCTGATCCTCCCACCTGAAGGTCGACGCCGTGCCGCTCGTTGAGCATCAGGTAATCGAAGCCTTGCAAGAGCGCGTATGTGAACTCGGTGTACGAGATGCTTTCGTCCGGTGTCTCGAGGCGTTTCTTGATAATCTCGCGCTTCATGAGGTCGTTCACCGTGAAGTACTTGCCGACCTCGCGCAGAAACGGTATGAGCCTGGCGCGCATGAGCCAGTCGGCATTATCAACCATCTTAAACGGCGTGCGGCCGAGGATACCCTTTAGCTGCGCCTTCAGTGCGCGGGTGTTCTTTGCGACTGTCTTCGTATCGAGCATCGGACGTTCGCCCGTCTCCTTCGGATCGCCGATCATGCCGGTCGCTCCGCCGATGAGGAAGACGAGCTTATTGCCCGCTTCGCCAAGCCGCTTCATGAGGAGCACCCACGCGAGATGCCCGACATGCAGCGAATCGGCGGTCGGATCCGTACCGATATAGACCGTCCGCGATACCTGGAGTACCTTCTCCGGTTCGGCGGACGAGTGCTCGATCAGCCCGCGGGCCCTCAGTTCTTCAACAAGCGTCATGGGAGAAATATAACACTATTTATGCAGGCCGATGTGGAGCTCATAGAGCCGATGGTATGTGCCGGCCTCGATTCGCATGAGCTCGTCATGAGTGCCGCTTTCGGCAATACGGCCGTCCTTCAAGACGAGGATCTTCCCCGCTGTCCGAACGGTCGAGAGCCGGTGCGCGATGATGAAGGTCGTGCGGCCGCGCATGAGCTTCTCAAGCGAATCGGTGATGAGCCGCTCCGTCTCCGGGTCGAGAGCGGAAGTCGGCTCGTCGAGAATGAGGATTTCCGGGTTGCGCAAGATCGCGCGGGCGATCGCGATACGCTGCTTCTGTCCGACCGAGAGCTTGATGCCGCGCTCGCCGACGAGCGTGTCGTATCCTTGCGGTTGCTTCACGATGAAGTCGTGGATATGCGCATCGCGCGCAGCACGCTCGACAGCTTCGTCGGACGCGTCGAAGGTGCCGTAGCGGATGTTCGCGCGAACCGTGTCGTTGAAGAGTGCGACTTCCTGCGGTACCACCGCGATACGGCGCCGAAGCTCGGTCAGGTCCCACTGTCGCGTGTCGACGCCATCGACGAGCACGCGTCCGCTCGTCGGGAAATAGTAGCCGGAGATAAGCGAGACGGCCGTGCTTTTCCCGCTTCCCGATTCGCCGACAAGCGCGATCGTCTCGCCCGGGTTCGCGACAAACGAAACGTCGGAAAGCACCTCAACCTCCTTGTCTCCGTAGTCGAATGAGACGGCGTCGAAGACAGTCCTCCCCGAACGCTCTGTTTGCGTCACGGCGCCGTCCGGATGGTAGACCTCTTCCGGCTCGACAAAGACTCGTTCGAGCTGTCCGGCCGATGTAAGGCCGTTCTGGATGGTCTGCCAACTGTACCCGAGCGCGACGAAAGGACCGAAGAACATGAGCGCATAGCCGTTGAGCGCGACGAGATCGCCTACGGTCATGAAACCTTTCGCCACGAGGCTCGCCGAAGCGACGAATATCGCGAACTGCGTGAGGAAGACGATGATGCGCTGGAAGAATCCGATATTGCTCCATACCTTCTCGAGCGAATACCAGATCCCCGCTGTTTCTCCGATCAGATTCCTACGCGCTTTCGCGATCTCGTGTTCTTCCGCCGCCGCCTGTTTGATAGCGGTTACTTGTTGGACCGCCGAAGCCGAATCATCCCAGTGGCGATTCCACGATTCATGCGCCGTGTGATCGATCGCTGCGATCGGTCGAAGCATGAAAACGAGCGATACGACATATGCGCAGACGCCGGCTGCGAGAATGCCCGCTATCGGCACGTTGATACTTGCCGCAAGGACGATGCCGATCACGACGGAGAGGAGCTGCGGCGCGATCTGGATGGCGTTCTGCATGATGGATGAGACGCGCCACCCCGCTGTTCCGATCTTCGAGAGCACGCCATTGATGTGTTCGTTCGTATGGTATGCGATCGGGAGCCGGAAGAGGTGGATGAACCCTTCAGTCTGGATACCGAGGTGCACGTACGTATCGATCTTGCGTCGCGAGCGGTCTATCACCCAATCGATGCTGTTCGCGATAATCTGGATGCCCGCCCATGCGGCGAGCATCATCGCCCAAAACGGGAACGCGCCACCCGCTGCCCCGCCTTGCGAAAGGCTGATAAGCGCATCGAAGAAGCGGCCCGTGACGTACGGCACGCTGCCGTTTGCCGCTGCAGAGATGAGGCCGAGAAACGCGAGGAACAAGAGTTCCCCGCGATACGGTCGTGCGTGCCGCCAGATGCCGCGCATTCCCTCGCGGAAAGATACCGGCGTGTCGTTTCCTGTCATCTCGGACATGAAGCTAGCGAGCGAGGAAGAAGAGGCCTATGGCTGGCGCCGCGAACCACCAGAAGAAATACTGACTCGGCGCGAAAAGCGCGCTTATGGCGGAAGTGAAGTGGTATGCCGTAGCAACCGAGAAGAGATGGTATGCGAGCGCGAGAAGGAACGCGGCGCCGAAGAACGAGAGGATGATAAGCCCGAGGAAGCCTATCGAAAGGAAATCGGAAACGACGACGCGCCGCAGGGTGATGTAGAAGGCTCCCGCAAGGCCGGCGTACAGGCCGATGTGCGCCAAAAGCGCTGTCATGAGCGGTGCTGAAGGGAGCAGAGAAGCGTACGGGAATGCGATATACAGCGCATACGCGGCATAGAAAGAGAAAAGGAGCGCGACGAAAGGACCTCGTCCGACGTATCGTGCGAAAAGGAAAAGGAGCGCGACCAGAACGATGATGATGAGAAAATTGCTCGCGACGGACCACGCGGTGAGCGCGGTATGCGTCGTCAGAGCGCTTGCTTGAGCGACACTGTTAAGGGCGTGCATATCACACAGTATACGGTACGGCTTCGGGAGAAGCGGAAGGTTGTCAGATGCCCTCGTTTCTCAAGTCCTCCATCGCCTTCTTCGCTTTGCTTGAGAGTTTCTGCGGAAGCGCCGTTTCGAGCCGGATAATGAGATCGCCGCGTGCAAATTCGCTCGGGATGCCCTTGCCGCGCACGCGCAAAAGCTCCTCGGCGCGCTTCATCGGGGGTATTTTCACCTCGAGTGTCTTCCCTTCGAGCGTTTCAACGGGTACCGTCGTCCCGAGAAGAGCATCGGTGAGCTTAACCGGAAGATCCATGACGAGATTCAAATCCTCCCGACGGAATACGGGATGCGGCTTCACGTGTATCTTCACATAAAGGTCTCCTGCGATGCCTGTTTTTACCGCCTCGCCTTGCTGAGGCAACCGTATCATTTCTCCATTATCGATACCGGGCGGGATGTTGATCTTTATTTCCTCTTCGCGGCGGCGCGTACCGTGACCCTTGCATTCGGGGCATTTTTCTTTCGGGATCTTGCCGCTGCCATCGCACTGCGTGCACAGGCGCACGCTGCTGAACTGCCCGAGGATAGAATTGCGTATCTCGTGTACCCGGCCGCTACCGTTACAAGTCTTGCAGGTCTCAAGCTCGGTGCCCGGTGCAGCGCCGGTGCCGCGACAGAGCGTACACGTCGAGACTTTCGCGATAAGCACCGTGCGGGCCGTCCCGAACACGGCATCTTTGAACGGGATTTCGAGATCGATAGAGATATCGCGTCCTCGCGGCGTCCGGGGGCTGCCGCCTCGGCCTCCTGAAAACATCTCGCCGAAAATATCGCCGAGGTCGAACTCGACGCCGCCTTGTCCGAAACCTTGCTGGAATTGGCTGAAATCGAATCCGCCAAACCCGTTCCCGTTCCCCGCCGGACCGCCGCCGGGGAACGCCTGGCCGTAAGCGTCGTATTCGCGGCGCTTCTTATCATCGCTCAGAACGGCGTAAGCTTCGGTGATTTCCTTGAATTTCTCGTCGGGGCCTCCTTTGTCCGGATGATACTTATGGGCAAGCTTCCGAAATGCTTTCTTGATATCATCCTTGCTCGCTTTCTTGTCGACGCCAAGCACGCTGTAATAATCTTTCGCCATATCCGCGATTATACGCTCTTACAAATTCACATGCAAAAATTCGCTGCGTTTTTAAACGCGACGAACTTCTTATTCTTTTTCTTTGAACTCTGCGTCGGCCGGTCCGGCGGCGTCGGGAGGATTCTGATCGCCGTTCGAAGCTGGCGGCGGCGTCTGGTTTTTCATCATCGCTTCACCGATCTTAGAGAGCGTTGACGAGAGCTTCTCGGTCGCGTTCTTGATGGTCGCCGCATCTTCGCTGTTCCGCGCTGTCTTAAGTGCGTCGACACCGTCTTGGACCTCTTTCACTACTTCGGCGCCGGCCTTCTCGCCGTTTTCTTTGATCGCTTTTTCAGCCGCGTAGATAGCCTGATCAGCGATGTTGCGTACCTCGATAAGCTCTTTGCGTTTCTCGTCGTCCGCCGCATGAGCCTCGGCATCTTGGCGCATTTTCTCTATGTCCTCTTTCGAAAGGCCGGTCGAGCCTTCGATGCGGATACTCTGCTCCTTCCCTGTCATCTTCTCTTTCGCTTTTACGGTAAGGATGCCGGAAGCGTCGACATCGAACGTCACTTCGATCTGCGGCATGCCGCGCGGCGCGGGTGGAATACCGTCGAGCATGAAACGGCCGAGAGACTTGTTGTCGGTGCTCATCGCGCGCTCTCCTTGGGTGATGTGGATTTCGACAGAGGGTTGGTTATCGGCTGCGGTCGAGAATGTCTGCGTGCGCGAGGTCGGTATCGCCGTATTGCGCTCGACAAGCTTCGTCGCGACGCCCCCCATCGTTTCTATCGAGAGCGAGAGCGGAATGACATCGACGAGAAGGATGTCTTTCACGTCGCCCTGGAGGATGCCGGCCTGGATGGCGGCACCGATAGCGACAACCTCATCAGGGTTTACGCTCATGTTCGGTTTCTTGCCGAAGAACGACTCGACGGCTGCCTGGATGGCGGGCATACGGGTTTGGCCTCCTACGAGAATGACCTCGTCGATATCGCCTATCTTGAACGGTGATGCTTCCATCGCTCGTTTCGTGATCGCCATCGCGCGCTCGATGAATTCTCCGGAAAGCTCTTCGAGTTTCGCGCGTGTCATCTTGATGAGGAGATGTCGCGGTCCCGCAGCATCGGACGTGAGGAACGGGATGTTGATCTCCGTCTCCATCGCGCTTGAGAGCTCGATCTTCGCCTTTTCCGCGGCCTCATCGAGACGCTGTCGCGCAAGCGCGTCGCTCCTTACGTCGATGCCGCTCTCTTTCTTGAATTCGTCGGCGAGCCAGTTGATGATCTTCTGATCGATATCCTTTCCGCCGAGGTGTGCGTCGCCATCGGTCGATTTCACCTCGATCACGTCATCCCCCACCTCAAGGACGGATATATCGAACGTGCCGCCGCCGAAATCGAAGACCGCGATTTTTTCGTCTTTCTTTTTATTGAAACCGTACGCGAGCGCGGCCGCCGTCGGCTCGTTGATGATGCGCTTCACGTCGAGTCCGGCGATCTGTCCGGCGGCCTTGGTCGCGCTGCGTTGGTCATCGTTGAAATAGGCGGGAACGGTGATGACGGCCTCGCTTATCGTCTCGCCGATTTTCGCTTCGGCATCGGCTTTCAGCTTGCCGAGGATCATCGCCGAGACCTCTTCCGGACGGCACCACGTATCAGCCATACGCACCTCGATGCCTCCGTTATCGGCTTTACGCATTTCAAACGGCACCGCCGCTTTATCCTTCTGAACCTCCGGCTCGTCATACGAGTGTCCGATAAAGCGTTTGATCTGATAGATCGTATTCAAAGGATTCGTCACCGACTGGCGCTTCGCGAGCGTACCGACTGTACGTTCTCCCGTCTTTCCGATAGCGACGATAGACGGCGTCGTCCGCGCCCCCTCTGCGTTTTCAAGGACGCGCGGTTCGCCGCCTTCGACGATCGCCATCGCGGAATTAGTCGTACCAAGATCAATGCCAAGAATTTTTGCCATACGTATTATGCGTTATTTATATTTTACGCTCCTTGATTCTCGCTTGCAAAGCGGGCAACGCGAACTTTCGCGGGGCGGATGACCATCCCGCCCACCTTCCACCCCTTCTCGAGGACGGTCGTGATGGTCCCATCCTTCTCTGCCGTATCGACGCTATCTTGGCCGAGCGCTTCGTGTATGACAGGATCAAACACTCCGGTTCCGATTCCTATCTCTTCAAGACCGAGCTTGGCGAATGCGTCCTCAAGGCTTTTTACAATAGCCAAGAAGCCTTCGGGAAGCTCTCCATGCCATTTCGCGCGTTCGATCGCATCGAACGCGGGGAACATTTCCTCCACTGCTTTTGAAATCCCGATCTGCTTCGCTCGAGCAACTTCTTCGTTGCCTCGCTTCAAGAGGTTCACATAGTCGGCTTTTGCACGCTGCCAGCCGTCCATATATTCCTGCTTCTCCGCACGACAGGCCTCAAGTTCGCTTTTGAGCTTCACGACTCTCTTCTCGGCGCCACCGTCCTCGAGCGGCTCGTCATTCTCCTCCTCAAGGACAACGTCCTCCGGGTCTATATCATCTCCATGCCATTCCTTCATGCGTTCATAATGCCCGAAGCGAAGCGTCGAGTCAAAAAGAGGGTGTGGGGATGAGAGGAGTACTCAGCGCTTGCTCCACTGCTTGCGCTTGCGTGCCTTGACGAGACCCGGCTTCTTGCGTTCTTTGGCGCGCGGATCCCGGGTAAGAAGCTTCGCTCCCTTCAGCACCGTTCGAGTGCCCGGTTCGGCTTTGACGAGCGCGCGGCTAATGGCGTGCCGGAGCGCGTCGGCTTGCGCGGCAACGCCGCCTCCTTCGATATGAGCAGTCACGGCGTACGTCTGTGCGCTGTCAGCTATCTCGAAGGCTTCTCCGGCGATCTTCGCGCGTTCAGCCGTCTTGAAATATTCGTTCAAACTCTTGCCGTTTACCGTGATGAGAGCTTCGGGAGCCGGTGATAGCCGCACGCTTGCGACGGCGGTCTTGCGGCGTCCAACGGCGGTGATAAAAGCGGTTGTTGTCATAATAGGCTACGCGTTGACGATTAGATTTTTCATCCGCGGCGCGCGGAGCTTATTGCGGGGGATCATCCCATCCACCGTTTTTCGCACGACTTCTTCGATACCTTTCTTCGCAAGCATTTCTTCCATGCTCATTTCACGCAAGCCCCCGGGATATCCGGTGTAGCGGGTATAGATCTTCCCTTTCGTCCGGCGTTCCGGCAGATTGAGCTTACTGGCGTTTTCGATAACGACTTTCATGGGAAGCGCTTGGTTTCTCGCAAAACGAACCGAACGCTTCCCGAGAAGCGCGTGAGCGGCTTCGCTCGCAACGCGTCCGAGCGAGCGGTTTGCGGCGTTTATCGTGTACGTGGTCTGTCCGGTTTGCGGTGTCATAACAAGATGCATACTAGACAAATGCGATATAAGCAAGTTTTCGCGCGTCGTTCGCGCCCCGTCGCGTCCGTTTTACGATGCGCGTATACCCTCCGGCTCGTTCGCTGTAACGCGGCCCGATCGATTCAAAAAGCTTCGCTACCGCGACGTCATCATTGAGGCGGGCTTTCGTAAGGCGCCGGCTTGCGAGCGTATTTTTCTTTGCATAGGTTACGAGCCGTTCGACGAACGGGCGAAGCTCCTTCGCTTTCGCTTCGGTGGTCGATATGCGTTCATGCATGACGAGCGAACGTGCGAGCGAGCGGAGCAACGCCCGGCGCTGGTTAGCCGGCCTGTTAAACGAACGAGGTTTGCTTCTCTGGCTCATGCTTTCTTCATTACTCTCCCTTAAGTCCGAGCCCGAAACGCGCAAGCGCTGCCGAAATCTCTCCGAGCGCCTTCTCGCCGATACCGTCGATCTCCTTGAGAGTGTTTGCGGATTTTCGTGCGAGGCCGGCAACGCTCTTTATGCCGGCTTCTTCCAGGGCCGAGACGACGCGCGCGGAAAGTTCGAGATCGGCGATTTTCGTTTTCGCAGGATCGGGTGACTCGGCCGTGCTTGCGGCTTCTTCGGGAATGCTCGAATCTTCCTGGAAACCGACGATAGCTCTCAGCTGATGGATCATGATCTCGATCGATTGTTCCAACGCTTCGCGCGGAGCAATGGTACCGTTCGTTTCGATGAGGACGCGCAGGCGGTTGAAATCGGTACGGTCGCCGACACGCATGTTCTCCACCTCGTAATTTACGCGTCGTATCGGCGTGAAGGTGGCATCAAGCGCGATGGTGCCGATATCGACCTTTTCCTTCGTGAGCACTTCGCGCGATACGTAGCCGAGGCCGCGCTCGATCGTCGCCTCGAACTCAAGCGACGCTTTTCCGGAAAGGTCGGCGATATGCTGATCGGGATTCTTTATCTCGACCTGAGTCGGCAGATCGAAATCCTTTGCCGTAGCTTCTACCGCACCCTTGGCTGAAAGCCTTATGGTCTGCGGCTCGTCGCCATGAAGGACGAAGTGGACGCGCTTAAGATTCATGAGTATCTCCATGACGGTTTCGCGGACGCCCTCTATGGTGGCGAACTCGTGCGGGACGCCGTCGATCTTCACTTGCGTGACAGCGGCGCCGGGAAGAGAGGAAAGAATGATACGCCGCAAAGAGTTTCCGAGCGTATGCCCGTATCCCGGATACAGCGAATCAATCTCATAAATCCCCTGCGTGTTCTCTTCAGAAACGACACGAGGTTTGCTGGGAAGTGTGATGTGGTATTCCATAACGCAATCGTAATTACCGTTTAATTCGGATACATGAATAAAAGCTATCTCGTGTAGAACGAGAGCACGGCCGCAAGGTCGCCCGCCGGATCGGCTGAGGCGATGGTGGGCAACTCGACAACGCCGCCCTCCATGCCTTTCGGATCCCATGAAAGCCAGCTTACGAGCGGACGTTCGAGAAAACGTTCGCCGAAGCCGAGAAGAGAGGTGTGCTTTCTCGATGCTTCCCGTATCGCGATCCGATCCCCGACTGAAAGCGTGTGCGAAGGTACCCGCATCTTCTTCCCGCCGACGAGCACATGGCCATGAGACACCATTTGACGGGCTGCCCGGCGCGTCGGGGCGAGACCGAGCCGCCATATGACGTTATCGAGCCGGAGTTCGAGAAGCTCGTGGAGACGCTCGGAAGGCTGTGCGCTATGCGCCGCAAGCGCTTTGCGCACATAGTTGCGGAATTGTCTTTCCGGCAGACCATAAGTGACGCGCACCTTCTGCTTTTCAAGCATCTGTTTGCTATATTCGCTTGCCCGCCCGCGTCCGCCGCGCTTGTTTTTCGCGCTGCGATCAGCTGAAAGCGCGAACTTTTGCGTCTGCGCTTTCTCGAAGACGGAAGCGCCGAGGCGTTTTGCTATTTTATATCGTGGACCTGTTTTCATAATATATCGTTGGAATGATTACACGCGTCGTGGTTTTGGCGGGCGCGGACCATTGTGCGGAACCGGCGTCACATCCCGTATGGAAGAGATCTGGATGCCCTTGCCTGAAAAAGCGCGCAGGACCGACTCGCGGCCGGAGCCGACGCCGCAAATGACGACCGATGCCTCTTTGAGGCCGATCATCGTACCCTTCTCTCCGAGGAACTCGCCGACTTTCGCTGCAGCATACGGCGTCGACTTCCTTGCGCCGGAAAAACCGAGCGAACCGGCAGAGGAACTGACGACGGCATTGCCCTTCTCGTCGGTAAGGACGGCTTTCGTATTGTTGAATGTCGCTTCAATATGGAGAACGCCCTTTTCAAGATGACGCTTCGTCGCTTTCGACAGCGCGCGCTCTTTGCGTCCTTGGTCAAGGCCTTTCCCGCTCTTTTTGATGATTCGTTTTTTTCCCATAGATTATGTTTTTTCAAGAGTACGGCGTCCGGATGTCATCGTCTTGCGGACGTTGCCCCGCCGTGTTCGTGAGTTGGTTTTTGTCCTCTGTCCGCGCACCGGCAATCCTCGCTCGTGCCGGATCCCGCGTGCGGAACGGATATCCTTGAGCCGCTTGATGTCCTGCCCTATCTCACGGCGCAGCTCTCCTTCTATGACGAATGATTCGGCGAGCGAACGGATCTGCTGTTCTTCTTCGCTCGAAAGCTCGGAACCCTTCCTTGTCGGCTCGATGCCGGCTTTTTTCAAGATATCCTGTGCGCGCGTCATACCGATGCCGTAGATGAGCGGCAACGCATAAGCGAGCTGTTTATTATCGGGAATGGTGATACCGGCGATACGCATGGTTTTAAGTGGAAATACGGACAGTTATCCCTGTCGTGCCTTTCGGCGAGGATTTTTCTTATTGATACGGTACAGACGACCGCCTCGGCGAACGAGCTGGTCTCCTGTCTGCTGTTTTCTTATCGATGCACGAACTCTCATCGTAATTGTTTATGTGTGATCACGTTATGTTAATCGCCGCACGATGCGCGCGCGGCCCCCGTAGGGATCGAGCACCATATCTACCTGATCTCCGACAAGGACACGTATGCGATGGAGACGCATCTTGCCCGCGAGATAAGCGAGTACGAGTTCGCCTTCTTCTCCCTTCTTCGCATCGCTCTTTTCTTCCGATGCGTCGGCAGGAAGACTTGCCGGTGCCGACAAACGGACCCGAAAAAGCGAATTCGGCAAAACCTCCTCGACGGTACCGACCGCCGTTACAGTGTTTTCGCCTTCATTCATGCAGATGCCATGGTAGTCTATCAGGTGCGAAAGGAATCGTCAATGAGGCATGACGACGACCGAGATGGCAGACGGATCTTGCGGGAAACTCTGCCTCCAGAATGGGCGAAGAACGATGATAGCGCGTTTTATTTCAGGATAATTCGTGAGAGCGACTTCTGCCGCTGAGCGCGTCTTTCCGCTTACCGCCGCCGCTATGCGCGCCGGATCGATGGTGTAGACGAGCGATGCGGTGCCGCTCAGCGCGAAAGAGAATGAGGATATTTTCTGGTCAATCGAACCGGAGTTCATGGTGAAGCGTAATGCACTCGTGGAAGCGAGCGTCAGCGGCTCCCCCTGATAATTAAGACCGGATACCGATGTGGCAATCGCTTTGGCGAGATCGGCATTCGGGAAAACGACCGCCGTCACGGTCCCCTCTTCCTGGACGTTTGCCATGCCGCTCGTTTGCGAAGGAGCCGGATTGAGGTCCTGGTAGGTCGTCGTCGCCGCACCGGGGAGTAATATATAGCCGGAAGGAACCTGCGTAGCAAGGCTCGCAGTAAGGTTTGTGGAGAGAGCTGAGATGAGCGCATCACGAGCTTGCGCTTCGGTTGCCGCGTCGACAACCGGAACGTTCCCGGAAGCGCCGCCGGTCATAGCTCCGGACGAACGAGCGTAAACCGCATTTTCCTGCGGGGTTCCGGCAAGCCCGGGAACGGTGAAAGAAGTCGGTCCGATATCATAGGAACTTCCTGCCTGATCGGCATATACGGTTGCCGTCACGGCACCGGGACCCGAAGCCTTCTTTGCCGGAACGGTTATCGGCGCACGGATTCGGAAGATAAGCCCTGATGGCGTCGCGAATCTGGTATTTGCGATGAGTCTCTGAGGTTTCGCCTGGGTATTGTAGACGACGATAGTCCCGGAAGAGAACGAGTTCACGTCTTTCGTACCGCTGCTCGTTACGGCCTGCGTCGCTATTTTCTGCGCGGTTATGACTTGGAAAGGGATGCTGGCAGCGGCCGAGGAGTCTTGATTCGCGGTGAATGATCCTTGGACGGCTACGGAAACGGAGTTTGGCACCACCTCGACCTTAGCGCTCGAAAAATAGAAAAGCACCCCGAAAGAAGCGATGATGACAAGAAGAGCCGTCGCTATCGTGAGATACGGGAATCGTCCCGGTTTCCCGGGAGCGAGCGACGAACGCGGACGTAACGGTTCCTGTTGGGGTGCGGTTTGCTGCTTTTGCGATTCGGGTTCTTTCCGGCGTGAAGGAGGGATAATATCGTCAAGCTTATACATACGCTAAAGAGTATAACAATGCTAAGGGATAAGGCGAAGTCTGTTGTGCACACAACCTACGGAGAGCTCGCCTCATCCTTGTTGAGGGTCTGATGCCAGTAGAGAGTCATGAGAAGGAGCGAAAGGTCCGGAGCTGCCGTCGTCACGTGTCGCACCGAATCGGAGAACTGGCTGGTCAGGACAGGGACAACCGCAGGAGGATTGTCGGAGAGCCAGAGCGATCCGAGATTTGCCGAATCAAGCCTTTCCCGCAGTACCGACGCGTCGGACTCGCGGGACAATAGCAATATCGTCCGGGGCAGGGGGTACTGCTTCGCGATATCAGCGAACTCGTCCTTTACGGCATGAACCCATGACTCTTCTTCAGTACCGGCTCCAATCTCCGATACGGCGACAAAGAGTCCTTTGCGTATAAGCACGCTCGAGGTATAGGATTTCGTCGCATCAAGCACGAGCGCATCGTGTTCGTGCGGAAATCGGGCGCGAAGCACTTGATAGCGTAACGAGTTGCTGGATATGGTGGCGATGCGTCTCGTATGATAGAGCGACCGGAATACCGAGGCGATTCCTCGAGCGATCTTTTCTTCGATAAGCGACGTAAGGATGACGATCGTAGCCCTATGGGCCCTTTTCCCGTAGGGATCGGACGTCTCGTAGCCGTTTAGCATGGTACCGATAATGCTCTCGTCAGTTGCCAGTTTTCCGGCTTCGACGGCGTTTTTCTCGAGAATCTCGGCAACGATATTCCTGTTGAAGACGAAGGGTTCTTTCTGTTCGAAACGTTCGGTACGGACACGCGTCTCTTGCCATGGCGCGTCGATAGCGACGAATATGTTTTCTATGCTGCCGCTTCCCGTTACTCGGGCGAGCGCCGGCGCGCCTTCATGGATGAGGATATCGCCCAGAATCTTAAGCGCCCGCAGCATGGCGCGTTCATGAGCTTCGTCTTCGCGTACCTCGATAGGAACGCGTCGGGTATAGATGAGCGCCGGCTTCTCCCCTTCCTCATACCGCACATAAGCTCCGGCAACCGAGTCGGAAGCGATATCGACGAGCACGACCGAAGCGGCGTACTTCCTGCGGAAAAGACCCATGCCGTCATTCTAGCACCGCTTTGATGCGACGGATGCCGGAAGAGGACGCTTCCTCTTTTTTTATCCTGAAACGTTTCCCGCCTTCGCCGAGCTCTCGCGTATTTGAAACGTGCGGACCCCCGCAGAATTCGATGGAGAATGCCTCGGAGAATCTCGGGTCATCTTCGGTCGCTCCTTTCGGTCCGACCGAGTACACGCTCACCTGTGCGGGATACGTCGCGCCGAACTCATGTTCAGCGCCGATGCGTTCGGCGTCCTCTTTTTTCATGAAGACGCGGGTAACCGGCAGCTCTTCGTCTATCGCATCGTTGACGATCTTCTCTGCGGCCTCTTTTTGTTCCGGAGTCATTTTTTCGCCGTATGAAAAATCGATGCGCAGGCGCTCGCTCGTGATATTGCTACCGCGCTGGTGCACGTCCGGTCCGAGTACTGTCTGAAGCGCTTTCAAGAGAAGATGGTGCGCGGTGTGGTAGCGGATTGTCTGTTCGGCATGATCGGCAAGCCCGCCTGCGAATTTTTGCGCAGCGCCCGCGCGCGATTTCTCAAGATGAGTGGAGAATCGTTCCTTGAAGACAGGAACGAGATCGTCGCTCGTCTTGATGTTTCGCGCGCCGATTTCCACGAGCGTCAACTCAAGAGGAAAACCGTATGTCGTGAAAAGGAAGAACGCGTCATCTCCCGAAAGGACGCCGGATCGTTCAATGATCCTGTCGAGCTCGCGCAACCCGCTCGCGAGAGTCTTGCGAAACTGTTCTTCTTCTTTCTGCAGCCCTTCGCGGATAACGTCATGCTGCTCCGAAATGAAAGGATAGTGTTCTGCGTACGAAATACCGAATCCTTTCGCGACATCGGCAAGGACGGCATCTTTGATGCCGAGCCGGTCCGCCGCGAGTATCGCGCGCCGGACAAGCCGGCGAAGCACATAGCCCTGCTCCGTATTGCTCGGACGGATACCGCCCGCGAACATGAATGCCGCTGCGCGGATATGGTCGAGGATGATGCGGTATTCGAATCTCGTCTCGTCGTTCTGGCCGTATTTCCAAAGCGCTCGGCTTTCGATCGTCGAGCGGGCGGCATCAAATACGTCGATCAAGAAGATATCGTGATTCCCGCGTGTCGCCGCCGTCAAGCGTTCGAGCCCGCCGCCGAAATCCACGTTCCTCTTCGGTAACTCCTCGAATGCCCCGTCCGATCTCTTGACGAACTGCATGAAAACCGAATTGCCGACCTCGACAAAGCGGCCGCAATCACAATTCGGGTGGCACTCTTTCCCGAACTTTTCGTCATGCGGCAATCCGAAATCGTAAAAAACCTCCGAGTCGGGGCCGCCGATTTCTCCCGGCGGCATATTGGACGGAACACCCGCGCGGCTCCACCAGTTCTTCTTCGCTCCATAAGAGAAGATGCGGCCGCCTTGCATCCCGGCCTCGCCCCCCTTCTTTTCGGTATCGAGCTCCACGAACGCCGCTTCTATCCCCTTCTTGTTGAAAAGGCTCTTCCATATCTCGACGGATTCCGTGTCCGCTTCCATCCCGCTCTCTTTATCGCCGCCGAAAACGGTCACGTAAAGCCTGTGCGGGTCGAGTCCGAGCCCTTCTTCCGCGTTCGTCAGGTACTCGAAGAGCCACGGAAGTTGTTCCTGCTTGAAGTAATCCCCGAGCGACCAGTTACCGAGCATTTCGAAAAACGTCGTATGCCGGTTGTCGCCTATCTCTTCTATATCTTCGGCGCGGAAAGACATCTGCGCGTCGACGAGGCGATTCCCTTCCGGATGCGGCTGTCCGAGAAGGTACGGCACGAGAGGTTGCATGCCGCTTGAGGTGAAGAGCGTCGACGGGTCGTTTTCAGGCACGATAGGCGCCGACGGGATTATCGTATGCCCGCGCTTCGCGAAAAAATCAAGATACCGCCTCCGTACCTCGGAAACATCCATAAGATAAGGAAAAGATAGCATGAGATAAGAAATTCATATACTATGCGCGTATGAGAAAAAACGGCCAAGGGTTCGACAGGCGCGATATGGACACGAACGTGCGGCCGCAAGACGATTTCTATCATCATGTGAATGGCGGATGGTTGAAGAAGAATCCGGTTCCGCCGCACGAATCGCGCTGGGGTTCGTTCCTCATGCTCCGATACGAAACCGAAAAGAAGCTCCACGCTATCGTCTCAAGGCTGCAGGACGAGAAGAATCTCAAAGCCGGCAGCGCCGAGAGGATGATCCGTGATTTCTATCGTTCAGGCATGGACACGAAGCGCCGGAACGCGCTTGGCGCGACTCCCCTTGCGCCCTGGCTTGAGCGTATCGCGAAGATAACCGACGTCCGTTCGCTCGTATCGGTGTTCGCGCATCTCGAGACGATCGGCGGCGGCGGCCCGTGGGGAATCGCGGTCGATCAGGACATGAAAGACAGCAGGAAATACGTCGCATACCTGCATCAAAGCGGGCTTGGCATGCCCGATCGCGATTACTATCTCAAGGATGACCGTGAATCAGTTCGCGTGCGTACCGCATATGTGAAGCACCTCGAAGCGATATTCGCGCTCATGGGAAAGACGAAAGCCGAGGCGAAGGACGGCGCGAAGACGGTGATGCGTATCGAGACCGCCATCGCGAAGATATCCATGACGAAGGAAGACCTGCGTGATGTCGATAAGACATACCATCCGATACGCCGCGCCGCGCTCGCCCGCCTGACGCCCGCGATAGATTGGGATTCTTTTTTCCGGATCGTCGGAGCTCGGGATGTGAACCGAGTCATTCTCATGCAGCCGGAATTCTTCAAAGCGCTTGATGCGCTTCTCGTGAAAGAGCCTCTTGAGGACTGGAAGACATTCCTGTCCTGGCATCTTGTCGGCGGTGCTGCAAGCTATCTCACTGCAAGATTCGAAAAGCAAAACTTCGCCTTCTATGGCACGACGCTTTCCGGTGTGACGAAAATGAAGCCGGCGTGGCGGCGCATCCTTGCCTCGGTGAACGGCAGCCTCGGCGAACCGCTCGGCAGGCTCTACGTGCAGGAGTATTTCAGCCCGGAAGCGAAAAGAAAGGCGGCACGGATGGTCGAAGACCTCTTTGAAGCCTACGAAGCGCGCATCAGGAATCTCGACTGGATGAGCGCCGCGACGAAACGGAAAGCGGCGAAAAAGCTGCGTCAGATTGATCGCAAGCTCGGGTATCCCGATAAATGGAGGAAGTATCGCGGACTCATGATATCCCCTCATGATTATTTCGGTAACGCGGTTCGTACGGCGCGATTCGAACATGCGCGCATGATGCGCCGTCTCAAGAAGCCGGTGGATCGAAGCGAGTGGTTCATGAACCCGCAGACCGTGAACGCATATTACAGTTTCGGCCTGAACGACATCGTCTTCCCTGCCGCGATACTGCAGCCGCCTTTCTTTTCGGTCGATGGCGATGATGCGCTCAACTATGGCGCGATGGGTTCGGTTATCGGCCACGAGATCACCCATGGCTTCGACGATCAGGGATCGAAATTCGATGGTACGGGAAACAGGAGAACGTGGTGGACGAAAGAAGACCGGAAACGTTTCGAGAAGAAAGCAGAGGCGCTCGTCAGGCAGTTTAACGCGTACACCGTCGCGGACGGGCTCGCCGTGAACGGACGACTGACGCTCGGCGAGAATATCGCCGACCTCGGAGGGGCTTCGATCGCGTATGACGCGTTCCGGCTCCGTCTCGCGAAAACGAAACAGAAAGCAGGCAACGACGCCACCGGACTCACGCCCGAACAACGCTTCTTCTTCGGTTTTGCCCTCTTTGAACGCGAAAACCGCCGGCCGGAAGCGGAAAAGACCCAAGTCCTCACCGATCCGCACTCGCCCGGTACCTTCCGCATCAACGGCCCCGCCTCGAATCTTCAGGAGTTCTATCAAGTCTTCGATGTTCGGAAAGGCGACAAGCTGTACCGAGAGCCGGCGAAGCGAGCGAAGGTTTGGTGAAACCTCTCTCTCGTTCGCCCCTTCTCCTCTCACTCCTAGCCATCCTCATCACCGCAGCCGTCTCCTCCGGAGCGAACGCCCTTGCCACCCAGTCCTTCACCGAACCCTCCTCTCCTCCTCCGAACAATAACGCCGACGCTCCGCTTGACGTGAGCTACAACGGCCAGTCTAAAACCGGAGGTCTCGAGCTCAACACCGGCCTCGCCGCAGTCGGCCTCATCGTCCACGGCAACGTGGGCATCGGCACCCT